>CAZYVT010000022.1:0-50100 GCA_964651335.1 uncultured Enterobacteriaceae bacterium
TTGCGGTCGCCCTCGATGACGCGCTCCACCCACAGGAAGATCTCCGTGTACACGGTCTGCGGGCAGGCGTAACCGCACCACAGCCGCCCCGCGACCGCGGTGAACAGGAACAGCGAGAGCGCCGCAATGATCAGCAGGACCGTGAGGTAGATGATGTCCTGCGGCCAGAACACCAGGCCGAAGATGTAGAACTTGCGGTGGACGATGTCGAACAGAATCGCCTGCCGGTCGTTCCAGGCCAGCCAGGCGCCGCCGTAAAAGACCAGCTGCGTCGCCCACACCAGTCCCCAGCGCCAGGCGGCAAACCAGCCGCTGACCGCGCGCGGATAGACTTTCTTGTCCGCCGCGTAGAGCGCCATCTCGACGACTGCGCTGCCGGCGAGCGGTGCTTCACTCATGTTCACTTTCCAGGCTGTGACAACGAATAGACGTACGCCGTGAGCAAGTGAATCTTGGCCGGCGACAGAATGTCCTTGTGCGCCGGCATCTGGTTGCTGCTGCCCCTGGTCACCTGCTCGACGATCGCCGCCTCGCCCGAGCCGCGCAGCCAGATCCTGTCGGTAAGGTTCGGAGCGCCGAGCTGCTGATTGCCCTTGCCGTCGGCACCGTGGCAGGCGGCGCAACTGGTTTTGAAAAGAGGTTCTCCGCGCGCTTTCCTGATGGAGTCATGAGCCGATCCGGATAGCGACATGACATAGTGAGCGACGTCTTTCGTTCCCGATTCGCCCAGTGCCGGACCGAAGGGCGGCATGACGCCCGTGCGGCCTTCGGCGATCGAGGTCTTGATCGCCTCGGGCGTTCCGCCCCACAGCCAATCCTTGTCCGTGAGATTGGGAAAGCCGCGGCTTCCGCCGGCATCCGACGCGTGGCACTGCGCGCAGTTGTTCAGGAACAGCTTCTGCCCGATCGCCAGCGCCTCCGGGCTCTTGGCCACTTCGGCCACGTCCAGCTTCGCGAACTTGTCGTAGATGGGGCCGAACTGCGTGTTCGCCGCCTTGGTCTCGTCCTCGAGCTGAGTGAGCTGGGTCCAGCCAAGCAACCCGGCATAGCTGCCGAGCCCCGGATACAGCACCAGATACCCGAGCGAGAAGAACACCGTCAGGTAGAACGTCCATGCCCACCAGCGCGGCATGGGGTTGTTGTATTCCTGGAGGTTCTCGTCCCAGATGTGCCCCGTAGTGTCGGGTTCGACCGACTTGCGTGCGCTTTGCATCTTGAGAAACACGGCGCAGGCGACGATCGACACGGCCGAGATCACGCCGATGTACACGCTCCAGAATTCGTTCACGAACTGGTTCATCGCGGCGCTCCCTTTTGCTGTTCCTCGTCGCTGAACGGCAGCAGCGCGTCGCGCTCGAAGCGGGCTTTGCGCGCCGACCCGTACGCCCACCAGACGATGCCCAGGAACGCCGCCAGCGCGGCGACCATGATCAGGCTTCTCAGCAGATTGATGTCCATGGCGGTCACTGTTTCGGTTTGACGGCGGTGCCGAGCACCTGGAGGTAGGCGACCAGTGCATCCATCTCGGTCTTGTCCTTGAGTCCGCCTCTTGCCGCGGCGATCTCGTCATCCTTGTACGGCACGCCCACCATACGCAGGGCGCGCATCTTGGCCTCGATGTCCTCGGCGTTGGCCGCGGTGCGCGCAAGCCACGGGTAGGAAGGCATGTTCGATTCCGGCACCACGCTCCTCGGGTTGAGCAGGTGCAGCCGATGCCACTCGTCCGAGTAGCGCCCGCCGACGCGATGCAGGTCGGGACCGGTGCGCTTCGAGCCCCACTGGAAGGGGTGGTCGTAGACGAACTCGCCCGCCACAGAGTAATGCCCGTAACGCTCCACTTCGGCGCGGAACGGCCGCACCATCTGCGAGTGGCAGTTGTAGCAGCCTTCGCGGATGTAGACGTCGCGCCCGGTGAGCTCGAGCGGCGCGTAAGGCTTCAGGCCCGCGACCGGTTCGGTGACCGACTTCTGGAACGAGAGAGGCACGATCTCGACCAGGCCGCCGACCGCGATCAGCAGCACGATCAGGACGATCATGAGCGCCTGGTTGCGCTCGATCATGTGATGGGTAAGCATCTTTTTCTCTCCTTCGGTCTCAGGCGTGCGCAGGCGCTTGCGCCGTGGCGGGCGCAGGAATCGCCGCCTCGACCGCCTTGGCACCGGCGACGGTCTTCACGACGTTGTAGAGCATGAGCAGCATGCCGGCGAAGTAGAGCAGCCCGCCGAGGAGGCGAATGGCGTAGAACGGGTACGTCGCCTTGACGCTCTCGACGAAGGTGTAGGTGAGCGTGCCGTCGGCACTCACAGCGCGCCACATCAGGCCCTGCATGACGCCGGCGATCCACATCGCCGCGATGTAGAGCACGATGCCGACGGTCGCGATCCAGAAGTGGGCGTTGATCAGGGGCACCGAATACATCTCGGTGCGGCCGAACAGGCGCGGGATGAGGTGATACATGCAGCCCATGCTCACCAGCCCGACCCAACCGAGCGCGCCGCTGTGCACGTGGCCGATGGTCCAGTCGGTGTAGTGCGAGAGCGCGTTCACCGTCTTGATCGACATCATGGGTCCCTCGAGGGTGGACATGCCGTAGAACGACAGCGACACCACTAGGAACTTGAGGATCGGATCGGTGCGCAGTTTGTGCCACGCCCCGGAGAGCGTCATGATGCCGTTGATCATCCCGCCCCAGGACGGCGCCAGCAGGATGAGCGAGAACACCATCCCGAGCGACTGCGCCCAGTCGGGCAGCGCGGTGTAATGCAGGTGGTGGGGGCCGGCCCACATGTAGGTGAAGATCAGCGCCCAGAAATGCACCACCGACAGGCGGTACGAATAGATCGGCCGCTCCGCCTGCTTCGGGATGAAGTAGTACATCATTCCGAGGAAGCCGGCAGTGAGGAAAAAGCCGACTGCGTTGTGCCCGTACCACCACTGCACCATCGCATCCTGCGTCCCGGCGTAGGCGGAATAGGACTTCCAGAATGTGACCGGGACCGCGGCGCTGTTGACGATGTGCAGCACCGCGACCGTGAGGATGAAGGCGCCGAAGAACCAATTGGCGACGTAGATGTGCGGTATGCGGCGCTTGAAGAGGGTGCCGAAAAACACCACCGCGTAGGCGACCCAGACCAGTGCGATCAGGATGTCGATCGGCCATTCGAGCTCGGCGTATTCCTTGCCCGAGGTGAAGCCGAGCGGCAGCGTCACCGCGGCGAGGACGATCACCGCCTGCCAGCCCCAGAAGGTGAACGAGGCCAGCGCATCGGAGAACAGCCGCGTGTGGCAGGTGCGCTGCACGACGTAATACGAGGTCGCGAACAGCGCGCAACCGCCGAAGGCAAAGATCACCGCGTTGGTGTGCAGCGGACGCAGGCGGCCGTAGGTAAGCCAGGCAATCTCGAAATTGAGCTCCGGCCAGAGCAACTGCGCCGCGATGAGCACGCCGACCAGCATTCCGACCACGCCCCAGACGACGGTCATGATCGCGAACTGCCGGACCACGGTGTAGTTGTAGGTGTTCTCCGCGTGCATCGAGTGGCTCCCCGAGTGGCGATCAGTCGACGAAATGCTAATTTCCTATGGGATTCGGCTGTTGACTTGGATCAAGCCCGGCAAGTCACGACGCCGCCGGACAAATCCAGATCTGGTGCACTGCGAAAAGTAACGCGAGGAACCGCCGGCAATCCTGCGCGGGATCAGTTTTTCGAGCGAATCAGCGCGCGCAACGCGTCGGTGCGCAGCAGCTCCACTTCACGGGCCCGCACCTGGATCAATTCCGCATCGCGAAAACGCGTAAACAGCCTGCTCACAGTTTCTGCTGTAAGGCCGAGAAAATTCCCGATGTCCGGCCGCGACATCGTGAGCCGGAAACGCTCGCCGTCGAAGCCGCGGCTTGCGAATCGCCGCGACAGGCTGAGCAGGAACGCGGCGAAGCGCTGCTCGGCCGAAAGGTGGCTGCGCATCGTGCCCAATTCCTGCTCGCGCCGGACCTCTCGCGACAGCATTCGCATCACCTGGCGCCGGACCAGCGGCATCCGCGCGGCCGCCTCCTCGAGCCGCTCCCAGGGCAGCAGGCACGCGCCGCCGTCTTCGAGCGCGACCGCATAGTCGCCGTGCCGGCCGGCATCGATCGCATCCAACCCCATCACGTCACCGGCAAAGCTGAAGCCGGTGACCCGCTCCTTACCATCGTCCGCGGCGACGCAGACCTTGAACGACCCAGTGTGCACCGCGAACAGCGCGCGAAACTCGTCGCCCTGCCGGTAGAGCTGCTCGCCGTGCCGGAGCCGCAATTCCTGCTTCTTGACGAAGGTCTTGAGGAAATCGATCTCGTGCCGCGTGAGCGAACCGGGTTCGCAGAACTCCTGCAGGCAGCACAGATTGCACCGCACTTTCCCGCTTGGGAGTCGAACGGGTGCCGATACGTCGGTATCGAGGAGAGCCGGGATCATTGAGTGAAATGCCCATGCTAGCGGCGGACTCTCCGCCGCGTTTGACGCAGATCAATCGGCGAGACTCAGGGAACGAGCACGGCGGCGCCGGAAAGCGTTCCCGCGCGAAGCGCGGCGAGCGCCTCATTCGCCTTGTCGAGCGGGTAACGCACAGTTTCCGTGCGCAATGCAATCCCGGCGGCGATCCGCATGAATTGCTCGCCGTCGGCGCGCGTCAGGTTCGCGACCGACTGAACCCGGCGCTCGCCCCAGAGCAGTGCGTACCGAAATGTCGGGATGTCGCTCATGTGGATTCCGCCGCAGACGACGATTCCGCCCTTGCGCACGCGCGCGAGCGCTTCGGGCACCAGCGCCCCTACCGGTGCAAACAGGATCGCAGCGTCGAGAGCTTCAGGCGGCGCCGCTCCGGAATCGCCTGCCCAGTCCGCGCCGTGGCGGCGCGCGAACGCCTGCCCTTCGACATCTCCGGGTCTGGTGAATGCGAAAACCCGACGCCCCTGATGCTTCGCGACCTGCGCCACGATGTGCGCCGCAGCGCCAAAACCATAGATCCCGAGCCGCTGCGCATCGCCTGCCATGGCGAGCGAGCGGTAGCCGATCAATCCGGCGCACAATAACGGAGCCGCCTCCTGATCGCCGTAGCGCTGCGGAATCGCGAAGCAGAACCGCTCGTCTGCGACGCAGTACTCCGCATAGCCTCCGTCCAGATCGTATCCGGTAAAGCGCGCACCGTCACAGAGGTTCTCGCGACCGGAGGTGCAGAACTCGCATCTGCCGCAGGTGCCGCCGAGCCACGGTACACCGACGCGGTCCCCCTGGCGGAAACGCTCCGCTTCGGGGCCGCGGGCGGCGACCTCGCCCACGATCTCGTGCCCGGGCACGAGCGGCAGCTTCGGATGCGGCAGCTCGCCGTCCACCACATGAAGATCGGTCCGGCACACGCCGCAAGCGCGCACTTTGAGGAGGAGCTGGCGCGCCCCGGGATCGGGAAGCGCGAGCGCCTCGCGCGCCAGCGCGTGCCGCGGCGAGTGCAACCGCATCGCGTACATGGTCGAGGGCATCGCAAAAGGATACCCGAGTGTTGCTTGATTCCCCATCCAAGCTGCACAATGCCGGTTCCCGGAGGAGCAATCCCATGAGCGCACTTGCACAGGCGCTGCCACGCGCCACCGCAATCGAAATCCTCAATTTCATCGACGGCGAATTCGTGCGCTCTGCGACGGGAAAGACGTTCGAGAATCATTCGCCGACCGATGGACGCCTGATCGGCGTGGTCTCGGAGGCAGGCGAGGCCGAGGTGGACGCGGCGGTGCGCGCGGCGCGTGCTGCGCTCGCCGGCCCCTGGGGACGATTGGACCTCGCGAAGCGCTGCGAGTTGCTGTATGCGGTTGCGGACGAGATCAACCGCCGCTTCGATGACTTTTTGCAGGCGGAAGTCGCGGATACCGGAAAGCCGGTAAGCCTTGCGAGCCACATCGACATCCCGCGAGGCGCCGCCAATTTCAAGGTCTTCGCCGACGTGGTGAAGAGCGTGCCGACCGAAGCGTTCCAGATGGCGACGCCGGATGGCGCCGGCGCTCTCAATTATGCGATCCGGGCGCCGAAGGGCGTGATCGGCATCATCTGTCCGTGGAACCTGCCGTTGCTCTTGATGACCTGGAAGGTAGGGCCGGCGCTCGCGTGCGGCAACACGGTCGTGGTCAAACCCTCGGAGGAGACGCCTTCCACTGCGACGCTGCTCGGCGAAGTGATGAACAAGGTCGGCGTTCCGAAGGGCGTGTACAACGTGGTGCACGGTTTCGGGCCCGGCTCCGCAGGGGAATTCCTCACCCGGCATAAAGGCGTGAACGCGATCACGTTCACCGGCGAGACGCGGACCGGCGAAGCCATCATGAAGGCGGCGGCGGACGGCGTGCGGGCGGTCTCCTTCGAGTTGGGCGGGAAGAACGCCGGAATCGTGTTCGCCGACTGCGATTTCGAGGCCGCGGTGGAAGGAATCGGCCGCGCGGTGTTCGCCAACTGCGGCCAGGTGTGCCTCGGCACCGAACGCGTGTACGTGGAGCGGCCTGTCTTCGAGCGCTTCGTGCAGGCGCTGAAGGCCAGGGCCGAGGCGCTGCGTCCGGGGCGCCCGGAAGAGAAGACCACCGGCATCGGCCCGCTCATCAGCGAGGAACACCGCAACAAGGTGCTCTCGTATTACCGCAAGGCGGTTGAGGACGGCGCGACCGTCGTCACGGGCGGCGGCGTACCGAAAATGCAAAACGATCTCGCGGCGGGATCGTGGATCGAGCCCACCCTCTGGACCGGGCTGCCTGAGACTTCGGCCGTGATCCGCGAGGAAATCTTCGGGCCCTGCGCGCACCTGCGCCCGTTCGACCAGGAAGACGAGGCGGTGGCGCTTGCGAACGACACGCCCTACGGCCTTGCGACGACGATCTGGACCACCAACCTCGCCCGCGCGCATCGGGTATCTTCCCGCATCGACGTCGGCATCATCTGGGTGAACAGCTGGTTCCTGCGCGACCTGCGCACGCCGTTCGGCGGCTCCAAGAATTCCGGCATCGGGCGCGAGGGCGGCGTGCATTCGCTCGAGTTCTACACCGAGCTGCGCAACGTCTGCGTCAAGCTCTAATACAACCCGAGGAGCCGAAGCAATGCTGTCAGATGCCGATCGCAGGAAGGCGGCCGAAATGCTGTTGCAGGCCGAGCGCGAGCGCAAGCCGATCGTTCAGCTTTCCAAGACCTGGCCCGACATCGCGATCGAAGACTCGTACGCGATCCAGGAGATCGTGATCCAGACGAAGGTGGCGGCAGGCGCGAGGGTGCGCGGCCACAAAGTCGGGCTCACCTCCAAGGCGATGCAGCAGTCGTCGCAGATCGACGAGCCGGATTACGGCCACCTGCTCGACAACATGTTCTTCGACGACGGCGCCAGGCTGCCGCACGGCAACTACTGTGTTCCGCGAGTCGAGATGGAGCTCGGCTTCATCCTCGGTAAACCACTCAAGGGACCCGGCGTCGGGCTGCTCGACGTGATGAACGCGACCGAGTGGGTGGTGCCGTGCATCGAACTGATCGATGCGCGGGTGCAGAACCCGCGCAAAATCTTCGATACCGTTGCCGACAACGGGGCGGCAGCCGCGGTGATCGTCGGCGGGCGTCCGATCCGCCCCACCGACTTCGACCTGCGCTGGGTCCCGGGGTTGATGTACCGTAACGCGGAGATCGAGGAGTCCGGGGTTTCCGCCGCGGTGCTCGGGCATCCGGCGATGGGCATCGCCTGGCTCGCCAACAAGGTCGGCCGCTTCGGCCGCACGCTGGAGCCCGGTCACTTCACGCTCTCGGGTTCGTTCATCCGCCCGGTGTGGGCGAACAAGGGCGACACGCTGCGCGCCGATTTCGGCGCGCTCGGCAGCGTAGCGGTTCAGCTCGTCTGATCGAGCCTGAGCAGCCCGCGCGCGTTCCCGGAGAGAATTGCGCGCTTCGCGGCGTCGTCGAGTGCCGGGTTTCCGGTGACGATGCGCACCGGCTGCTCGTAGGCGATGGGAAAGCAGTAGTCACTGCCCATCAGCACGCGATCGGCGCCTGCAACGCGCACCAGGTACTCGATCACTGAATCCGAGTAGCCGATGGTGTCGTAGTAGAACCGTCGCAGGTAGTCGACCGGCGCGCGCTGAATTTTCTTCAGGTCCGCGCGCTTTTCCCAGCCGCGGTTGAGACGGCCGACGAGCCAGGGAAACGCGCCTCCAGCGTGCGGCAGCACGACGGTCAGGCGCGGAAAGCGGTCGAGCACGCCGCCGAAAATGAGGTGCGCCGCGGCGATCGCCGATTCGAACGGATTGCCCAGCAGGTTCGTGAGGTAGAACGCCGCGAGACGCTCCGCGCCGATGACGACCACCGGGTGCAGGAAGAGCGGCAGCCCGAGCGCTTCGATCCGTTCGTAGACCGGGAAGAACGCCGGGTCGGAAAGTTCCTTGTCGAGCACGCGCGTCGCGGCGTAGAAACCGCGCACGCCAGGCAGCGCTGCGGCACGCTCGATCTCGCGCACTGCGAGATCGGGCGCGTGCATCGGCAGCGAAGCGAGGCCGACCAGCCTGCGCGGATGCCGCTCGTGCGCGCGCGCCACCTCGTCGTTGTAGGTGGAGGAAAGCGCGTGCCCGAGCTCGCGCCCGGCCCAGTACACCATGGGCTGCGAGAGCGACAGCGCGTGCACCTCGACGCCCTGCGCATCCATCGCCGCAAGCCGCGCGTCGAGATCCACGTAGGCCGGGCCGACCGGGCCCGTGGCGAGGTACCCGACCTTGAACTGCGGGCCTTTGCCCTCGACCATCTTCCACTCAAGACCGTGTTCCGCGCCGCGCTGCGCGAGAAGATCGAGAAACGCCTTGGGATAGAAATGGGCGTGGACGTCGACCGGCCCGCCAGCGTACTTCTCAGTCATTTTTCCCTTGACCCGCGTCGAGGCCGGGTTTCTTCACGTCGTCATCCTCCAGGATCGAGTACGCGGGACGCTCCAGGTCGTCGAACTGTCCGCCCTGGAGCGCGCGCCAGAACACCCAGCCGATCAGGAGTACGAGCGCGACTGAGAGAGGAACGAGGATGTAGAGGCTTTCCATTCTTTGCGATCCGGATGCGCGGCGAGCCGCAGCGCATTGAGGACCACGATGAAGGAGCTCGCCGCCATGCCGATCGCCGCCTCCCATGGCCCCACCAAGCCTGCTGCGGCAAGCGGCAGCGCAATCGCATTGTAGGCCAACGCCCAGCCGAAGTTTTGCCGGATGACCCGCATTGCCTTGCGCGCCCGCGCGAGCGCCTCCGGAATCGCACGCAGCCGTTCGCCGAGGAGCACAAAGTCGGACTGCAGCTGGGCAATGTCGGAGCCGCCCGCCATCGCGATCGAGACGTCGGCGCGCGCCAGCACCGGCGCGTCATTCAGCCCGTCGCCGACCATCGCGACCACCCTGCCCGCAGACTGCAGCCGCTCCACGTAGGCGAACTTGTCCTGCGGCGTCGCGCCGCCAGTGAATCGCCCGATCCCCAGACGGCGTGCGAGGCTTTCCACGGCGCACGGGTCGTCGCCGCTCAACAGGTGCACATCCAGCCCCGACTGGCGCAGCGCAGCCACGACGCTCGAAGCATCGCGCCTCGGTTCGTCCTCCAGCACGAAGCTGGCGAGCCACCCGTCGTCGCCGGCGAGGAAAACGGGCGTTTGGGAAGGTGAAGTCACCGCGCCTTGCACAGGCGCAACGCCCGCGAGTTCACGGCAGAACGTCTCTTTGCCGATCCGCATCCGCAGCCCGCCCACTTTCGCCTCGATCCCGTACCCCGGGAAATTGGTGAGTTCGGTCAACGGACCGATCGCCGCTCCGCGTTTCGCGCCCGCAGGACCGTCGCACAATGCGCGCGCGATCGGGTGACGGCTGCTCGCTTCGAGCGCCCGGGCAATCGCGATGCAGTGCTGCTCATCGAGCCGTCCGAGCACGGCGGTGCCCGCCAGCGCAAGACGACCGGTGGTCAGTGTCCCTGTCTTGTCGAGGACGATGTCGGTCGCTCGCGCAAGCGACTCCAGCGCGCCCGGCCGCGTCTGCGCAACGCCACGTTCGAGAAGCCGCGCCGCGGCGGCGGTCAGGGCGATGGGCGCCGCGAGCGCCAGCGCGCAGGGGCAGGTCACGACCAGGATCGCCACCGCAACCCAAAGCGCGCGTTCCGGCGCGACCTGGCTCCACCCGAGTACCGCGACCGCCGCGGCTGCGAGCACGACCCATGTGAGCCAGCGCGCGAAACGGTCGGCGCCAGCCACCAGCCGCGGCTTTGCGGCGGCGGCGCGCTCGACCAGGCGCACGATCGCCGCGGCGACGGTTTCGGTGCCGGCCCTCGTGACCCGCATCACCAGCGGCTGCTCGATGTTGACCGAGCCGCCTACCACCGGCGCCCCGGCGCTTTTTGCGACCGGCAGCGTCTCTCCGGTGAGCAGCGATTCGTCCGCGCTCGAGGCGCCCTGTTCGACCACGCCGTCCGCGGGGATCTGCTCGCCCGCCGGAACCACCACCCGGTCACCCGTTGCCAGCGTGTGCGCCGGTATGCGCTCGGTGGTTTCCCCGTTCAGGCGCAGCGCGTACGAAGGCATCCACCGCGCCAGGCGGTCCAGCCCGCGCGAAGCGCGCTGGCGCGCCATCATCTCCGCATAGCGTGCGCCGAGCAGCAGGAATACGAGCATCGAGATGGAATCGAAGTACACCTCGCCGGATGCGGTGACGGTCGCCCAGCCGCTGGCGGCGAATCCGACGCCAATGCCGAGCGCGATCGGCGTATCGAGGCCGATGCGCCCGAGCTTGAGATCGCTCCACGCCGCGGTGAAAAACGGGCCGCACGAAAACAGCAGCACCGGAAGCGTAAGCGCGAAGCTGGCCCAGCGCATGAGCTGCGCGACGTCCGGAGTCAGCGTTCCGCCGTCGTCGAGGTACACCGGGACGGCGTACATCATCACCTGCATGGCGCCGAACCCGGCGACGAACAGCCGCCACAGGGCCGTGCGGCGCTCGTTCCGATCCAGGCTCCCCTGTCTCTGCGGATCGAACGGGTAGGCGTCGTAGCCGATCGCGCGGATCGCCTCGACGATTCGCGACAGCCTCGTGGTGCGCTCGTCCCACTCGATCTGCGCGCGCCGCGTCGCGTAGTTGATGTCGACGCGCAGCAAGCCCGGCTGGTTCCTCAGCCATTGCTCGTTCAGCCACAGGCAGGCGGCGCAACGGATCCGGTCGAGAATGAGGGTTGCACTGAACCTGTGTTCGCCGAGGGACGCAACGAACTGCCGCTGCGCCTGCGAGTCGTCGTACAGTTCGGCGGACGGAAGCTCGGCGGGCAGCGGCGCGGGGCCGTCCCCGGCCCGTGGCTGCTCTCTCGTTTCATAGTACTTCTCGAAGCCGCCCGCAACGATGGTGCGCGCCACCGCCTCGCACCCGGCGCAGCAAAAAAACCGTACCGCGCGCAACACGGGCGCGCGCCAACGGCCCGCCTCGGCGACCGGCAAGCCGCAGTGAAAGCAAGCGGGCGCCGCCGAAGCGGCGGCCCCGGAGGCGGGCGGAGCGCCCGCCTCCCGCGACATCACTGGATCGACAGGCGTCGCGATTGCGAGCTCGCCTTCTTGGGCAACGTCAACTCAAGCACGCCGTCCTTGTAGCTGGCGATCGCGCCTTCCGCATCGACATCGGTCGGCAGCGAGAAGCTTCTCGATACCATTCCGTAGTAGCGCTCGCTGTGCAGGAGCTTTTCGCCTTCCTTTTTCTCCTTGTCGCGCTTGACCTCGGCCCGGATCGAAACCTGGTCGCCGTTGACGTCGATCTTCATGTCCTCCTTCTTCACGCCGGGCACTTCAGCGTGCACCGTGAAAGCCTTGTCGGTCTCCTCGACGTCGACCTTCATCTTGAGCTCGGTCTCGTCGGGAAACGCGAACGGCTTGATCCAGAACCCCTTGTTCAGATCGCCGAAGAAGTCCTCGAACATGCTGCCGTAGCGTTGAATGTTTGCCATGGCCATCTCCTTTCAAAGGTCGATATGAGGTCCCTCCGTCCTTATGCAAGCGATGCTAGGCGCGCGCGCGCGGGAATGCTTGACGTACGTCAAGGACCTGCACTCCGATAGACTCAAGCCATTCATCGGATTGCGAAAATCGATTTGATCGATGGGCGCCCGGGCGCTATGTTGGTGGCGCCCGCCGCAACGGATGTCCCCATGCGCGAAGGAAGTCTCGAGGCCCCAACCCGCCACCCGCTCGACTGGAAGAGCGCCGCGTTCTACGACGAGGGCGCGCTTTTCAAGGAGCAGGAGCGCATATTCGACATCTGCCACGGTTGCCGGCGCTGCGTCAATCTGTGCACCGCGTTCCCGACGCTGTTCGATCTCATCGATGCGAGCCCGACGCTGGAGGTGGACGGCGTCGCCAAGCAGGATTTCCGCAAAGTGGTCGACCAGTGCTACCTGTGCGACATGTGCTACATGACCAAGTGCCCGTACGTGCCGCCGCACCCCTGGAACGTGGACTTTCCGCACGTGATGCTGCGCGCGAAGGCGGTGAAGTTCAAACAGGGCAAGGTCACGCTGCGGGACAAGCTGCTCACTGCCACGGACGCGCTCGGCAAGCTCGCCACGATTCCGGTGGTGGTGCAGAGCGTGAACGCGCTGAACAGGAACAAGGCCGCGCGCGGCGCGATGGAGCGCGTGCTCAAGGTCCACAGGGACCGCGAACTGCCCGAGTACGCGAGCCGCACGTTCCGCCGGCATGCGGCGCAATCAAGGCCGTTCACGGTCAAGGACGGTAAGAATGCACCGGGCAAAGTCGCGATCTTCTCCACCTGTTACGTGAACTACAACGAGCCCGGGATCGGTCACGACCTGCTCGCCATCCTCGAGCACAACGAGATTCCCTACGCGATCGTCGAGAAGGAATCCTGCTGCGGCATGCCGAAGCTGGAACTCGGCGACCTCGATGCGGTGGCAAGACTGAAGGACGTGAACATCGCGCCGCTCGCCAGGCTGGCGAGGGACGGTTTTGGGATCCTCACACCGGTGCCTTCGTGCACCTTGATGTTCAAGCAGGAGCTGCCACTTCTGTTTCCCGACGACGCCGACGTGAAGGCGGTGCAGGACGCCATGTTCGATCCGTTCGAGTATTTCGTGCTCAGAAATCGCGACGGGTTGCTGAAGAAAGACTTCTGGCAGGCGCTGGGAAAGGTTTCCTACCACATCCCCTGCCATTCGCGCGTCCAGAACATGGGCCAGAAGACGCGCGAGATGCTGGAGCTGGTGCCGGGGACGCAGGTGAACACCGTCGAGCGCTGCGCGGGTCATGACGGCACCTGGGGCGTGAAGAGCGAGTATTACGAAAACTCGATGAAGATCGGACGCCCGGTGTTCCGCGCCATGGCGGGTAACGATCCCGATACCATCAGCTCGGATTGCCCCATCGCCGGCCGCCACATCCGGCAGGGCATGGGCGAGGAGTGCAAGAACGCGGAGAAAGCGCATCCCCTCTCGCTGCTGCGGAAGGCGTACGGGATCTAGGGCGCTTGCCCTGCTGTGCCTGGTCGCGGCGTGCGCCTCGCCGCCGCCGCAGGCGGAGTATTCATTCGCGCTGATGGGCGACATGCCCTACTCGCAGGCCCAGGCGAACCTGCTCGACGATCTCATTGACCGCGTGAATGCCGAGCCTCTTGCATTCGTGGTGCACGTCGGCGACATCACCGACGGCGACGGCCCCTGCGACGATGAATGGCTGCATGCGCGCAAGCGTCAGTTCGAGCGTTTCCAGCATCCGTTCGTGCTGCTGCCGGGCGACAACGAGTGGACCGACTGCCACCGCAGCGGCTTCGATCCGCTGGAGCGCCTTGCCAAGTGGCGGAGCCTGTTCTGCGTCCCGATTCCCGCCCTCGGCCTCGAGCGGCAGCCCGGCGCGACCTGCGAAAACGTGCGCTGGGAGGCCAATGGCGTCGTGTTCGCAGGCCTCAACGTCCCGGGAAGCAACAACAATCTCGGCCGCACCGCGGACATGGATGCCGAGCACGCGGAGCGCATGCGCGCGGTGTTCGCGTGGCTCGACGAGGCGGAACTGCAGGCGCGCCGGAGCAAAGGGCTGGTGGTGATGATGCAGGCGAATCCGTTTCGGAAGCCGCGCAGCGGGAGCGACGGGTACGCTGCGTTGCGCGAGCGGCTGCAACGCATCGCCGAGGCGCTGCCCGGAAAAGTCATGCTGGTGCATGGTGACACCCATACGTTCCGCGACGACACGCCGATCCCGGGTCTGCGCCGCGTCGAAGTTTTCGGCTCGCCGCACGTGCGCTGGCTGCGCGCGTCGGCCATCGGCGGCGGTTTCCGCGTCGAGCCGGCCGGATTGCCCTGAGCCGGCGTTCCGACTCAGCGCACCACCGAGTCGATGACGACCGTCACTCCGCTCGCGTCGCTCGCCACCGGCGCGCTCAGGCCCTGCAGATCGCCCGGTTGCGCCGCGGCGCTGGCCGATTTCGAGATTCGCGCGCCCACCACGACCCGCGGAACACCCGAGAGGCGCATGCCCGATGCCATCGCCATCGAATCGTCGAGCGCGAACGCGACCGGCAGATCACGCACCTGCTTGCGCAGCACCGCGAGCGGCATCGGCGGGCCCTCTGCGGCGCGCGCGAAGATGAATACGGTGTCGTTCGGGGCCGCCTTCGCAGCGAGCGCAGGAGCCAGTCGCACGCTGCCGCGCAAAGCGCTTGGCGGCGCCGCGGGCCGGTCCTTGCCGCTCTCCTTTTCCGCCACGCGCTCGCCGGAAAGCGTGCGCGCCTCGTCCACATTCGCACGAATCGAGCGCGCGTCATCCGAACCCGGGGACACGAGCGGCAGCATCCGCTCCCAGAAGCCGGCCGCCGCTGCGTAATCCTTGCGTTCGAACGCGACAGTGCCGGAAAGTGCGAGCGCCTTGAGGTTGCGCGGATCGATCTGCAGCGCGCGCGCAATAAGCTTCTCGGGCTCGCCCGCGAGATTGCGCCCGAGCGCCATTCCGAGCGCATCGGCATAATCCGCGAGTAGCTGCGCATCGCTCGGTCGCAGCCTGACTGCGTTGGCATAAGCATCGGCGGATTCCTTGAAGCGGCCGAAGGCGCTGTAGGAGCGGCCGAGCAGAATCCAGCCATCCACGTTCTCCGGCTCGCGCTGCAGGCGCTGCGCGAGCCGCTGCACCATCGCCTGGATCTGCTGGGCGTTCAAATCGTGGGCGGCATCGCCCGCGCGCCCGGCCTGCGGAGTCAGTGCGCCGGGGTTGCCGACCGCGAAATAAATTCCCACGGCGATGATCGGGATCGCCACGCCGATCGCGATCGCCGCCCCGCGCCCGCCGCGCGCTGTCTTCGGTGTCTCGGACTGCCCGACATCGGCCAGGAGCCGCGCCTTTAGCTCGCGGCGCGCGGCTTCATACCCGTTCGCGGCGAGCGCGCCCGATTGCAGGTCGGCCTCAAGTTCACGCAACTGGTCGGCGTACAGCGCCGTGTTGAGCGCGTTACGCGACACCTCTGTGCGCCCGCGGCGCGACAGCAGCGGGCGCAGCAGCAGACCGAGAACACCGATCACGAGCAGCCCGGCGATCAGCCAGAACCAAAGCATCACCGATCCCCGCCTGGGAACGCACGAATTGTCACCTTAGCACCAACCACCGTTTTGGCCGAATACCGAAATCCTGCGGAAGAGATGGCAAGTTCTGCTTGACATGGATCAATAGGGACCGGATGGCAGTTATTAACCTAGCAGAGGCTTGATTTTACTTTGCAGGACGATCCGGCCGTACGGAGGGACAGAAAATGCACCGGTCCAAATGCGCGCCAGCAGCACGAAGCGCGACGTCGGGGACGGAATACTAAGATGCCGATCGCGAGGCGCCGCGCGCTGTCAAGAATGGGGCGACGCCTTCTCGCGACGTTGTTGCTGGGGGTCGGCCTCGTGTGGGCGACCTCGCCTGCTGCCCAACCCTCCCGCCTCTCCGCGCACGAGCGGGGAAAAGCGCTCTACGAAAAAAATTGTGCTGTTTGCCACGGTGACGACGGCCAGGCGGATACACCCGTGGGCCGAATGCTAAAGCCGCGCCCGCGCAATTTCGCCGATCCAATCGAAATGGCGCGCCTGACTGTCGATCGGATCTACCGCGCCATCAAGGAAGGGAAGCCAGGTACCGCGATGGCGGCCTGGAAACAGGTACTCACCGAGATCGAGATCGGCGACGTGATCGACCATATCCACGGCTTATCCTCGATCCGGAAAACCCCGGCGCTCTCCGCCGAGCGGCTCAGCCTCGAGGTCGGCCGTCGTATCTACGACAGGGAGTGCGCGTACTGCCACGGCATCGACGGGCGAGCAAATACCGAGGTTGCAAAAGTCCTCGATCCCCCGCCACCCAATTTTGCGGACCCCGTCGTGATGGCGCGACTCGACGATGGCCGCATCTACATGGCGATTTACCGCGGCCGGCCAGGGACAGCCATGGGCGGCCGGGGAGAACTCCTGGCTCCGGCGGAAATCATCGATGTGATGCGCTACATCCGTACGCTGGTGCAGCCGCTGGCCGCAGGGATGACACCTGCCCGACTGGACGTCCGCGTGGGCGAGCAGATCTATCGACAGTACTGCATTGCGTGCCACGGCGAACGCGGCGACGGCCGTACGGCGCTCGGCCAGCAACTCCTGCCTCCTCCGCGCGATTTCACCAGAACCAGCGAGATGGCGTCCATCAGCGACCACGATCTCGCCCAAACAATCATGCGCGGGATCCCTGGATCGGCCATGGCGCCATGGGAGGGTGTTCTGAACAAGGAGGACATCCGGCGCGTGGTGCTCTTCATCCGCCAGAGTTTCCCGGGCAGCTGACAGTCGTCAGTCCGGCTCGCGCGAACATTCACGCGTGGGTGTGACGATCATTGCAATCGCCGCCACCACCGCCAGCGATCCGAGCAGGATCAGGAACGCAAATCCGTCCATGGGTCAGGTCTCTCGTTCAACTTAGAAATACTATTTTTTCAGTATCCACTCGACCAGTTCGTGAAGATCGGTGTCGCTGATCTTGTCCTGTGCGGTGGGCGGCATCGGCATGGAACCGTAGGCGCCCTTGCTGCCGCTGCGGACCGCCTTCTCGAGCGCGGCGGTCGCCTCGCCTTTTCGCTTCTCGGCCACGTCCTTGAATGCCGGGCCGATGCCTTTCTTATCGACGCTGTGGCAGGCCGCGCAGCCGCCTTTTTTCAGGAGCTCCTGCGCCTTCGCGTCGTCGAGCACGGCGTTGGCGGCAGTCGCGGCGAGCATTGGCATGGCGGCGATTACAAGAACAGCAATTTGAATCTTCATCCCAGTCTCCCAGCGAGTTTAGTTGTCGAGTGCAATTCGAGCGAATAGACGCAAATACCATGCCGGGATCCGTATAGACAATCATTCGCGAGCTTGGTCCAACCTTGTAGACCAAATACGGCCGGGCAATTGAATTCCTGATCCGGAAAACTCCAGGTTTGCGGAAATTCAGTGTCTTTTTTTCCGATTATTCGGAAAGGCAGAGGAAAAATGCGAAGGGCATGAGAATCATTCACAGGCCTGCGCGGATTTTCCTCGACCGCGAAAATAAAAGCTCATTTCCCACAGTCGCTTGCGCAGCGGGATCCCTGTCGCGCCGTTTGGCAGTCCCGACGGGCACGGTCGTTGCTCCTAACCTCAGTGAAAGGTTTAGGGCGTTGCCGTAAATGGCCGCGCGCGCGATTTGAAAGCAGCGCTAAGAATCATTTTCGTCACGAGAGGAAACCTACGATGAACCTCAAATCAAGAATCCTGGCGTTGGCAATATTCGCGTTGGCGCCCGCTGTAGCCTGGGGTGCCGCCGGCGACGGACTAGCCGGAACACACCACGATTTCTCGGGAGGTACCGCCACAACCGGTGGGGAAGCGTTTACGACCGGGTTGTGCACTTTCTGCCACACCCCGCACAAGGCGCTGTCGACGCTTCTGCTGTGGAACCATGCGGCATCCACCAACGCCCTATTTTCGTGGGACGAAAATTACACGACAGGCGGTACCGGGTTCCCTGGCATCACGACCGCCACCTACACAGGACCGACGACGAAATGCTTGAGTTGTCATGACGGCAGCGTGGCGGTCGGCGACATCGCCTGGTTCGGTGAAGGTAAGCCAACAACTATTCTTGTGGGAGGCGAGGAGATGACGACGCATTATCACGGGCCCACAGACCCGATGAATGTGGGATCCGGCGGCAAGATGAAAGGCAACCACCCGGTGGCCATGCCGTACCCGTTCGGTGGAAGCGGGAGTACCTATAACGGCGTCACGACTGGCGCCGCGGTTGTGACGTCGGAATTCGTAGGGGATCCTACGGTCAATAACATCCGCATGTTCAAACAGGTGGCGGGAGTTATAACTGCGGGGACATTGGCGGGGTCTACCGGCATCGAGTGCTCGTCCTGTCACGACCCCCACAATAAGTCTGCGAAGGCCGATCTTTTCTTGCGCGCCCAGTTGGGGGGCAATAGTAACGTGGCGGGGGGACTTGGCTACATCTGCCTGGCGTGCCACATCAAGTAAGGAAGTAGGAAACGAGTCAAGGGGCTGACGCGCTGTCAGCCCCATTTTCTTGCGGCGAGCGCGCGCGGGGGAGCCGGAAAACCCGGGCCGGCAGCGCCGGTGAAAAGCAGATTCAAGAAAGGCGGGCAGGGCATTTGGGCCAGGTGCCAATGCCGCCCGATGCGCAGGTCGCGGACGAAGACATCAAGACGCTGGTGGAGGGGGCTCACGCTCCAGTAACCCGCAAGTGCTCACGCTGCTGTTCGCGTAACGGTTCCCACCATCAGCGTCCACACGGGACACTTATCCCCGAGCCGATCCCGCTGCCGCCACGACAGCCCGGTCAGCCCTAGTTACGGCGTTTTGCGCCCTGCCCGCACTCATCAAAAAGGCGGTGCGCGCCGGCTCTTAATAGTTACGTGGGTTGTGATTGATCCCGTGACAGGTGAGATAACAAGTGCCTTTCCCTGGCTCAGTTTGAATGTATTCGAGACGGCCACTGCTCGAGGCAGTAACGACGGTCTTGCCGGTACGATCCCGGAGCATGAAGTTGATCAGATGCGCGTTCTGGCGCGAGCCGTGGGCGTCATGGCACACCGCGCAGGGCGCGTTCGCACGGACGACGTGCCTCTGGTGCTTGAAGGTGTTCGCCCGATCGTTGATCTGGTAATCGCGATTGTGGCACTTGTAACACATCGCATAGGCCGTGATTGACTCGGTCGTGGGGTCGTTGGTCTCGTAGCGCCGCTCCAGGATCGGCTCGTAGCGCGAGCCGTGCGGTCCGGCCGGGCTCGTTCCCGTGGATGTCCAGTCGTCGTTGTTGTGGCAGCCCGTGCAAGTGATGATCGTCGAGGTCGTGTACCCTGCCTCAAAACCGTCCATCGTGGTGTTCCGTCCCGTGGCCGCGATCGGATGATACGACGGGTTGGCTGGGTCGATCTTGAGCCGGATGTTGCGCGTGCTGTCCCGGCGCACGATGCCTTGTGTCGTCGGCTCGTTCACGCCGTGGCATTTGAAGCAGACCTCGTACACGAAGCTCGACTCGGCGATCGGTGAGCCGCCGAGCGTGAGGCCGGGCACGCCTTGCAACCGTCCGGAAACGAGCGGCGGTGTACCCGGCGCAGCGGTCACGGCGTGGGGATTATGGCAATCCATACAGGCGACGTGCCGCTGCATGATCAGGGGATTTTCCTTGGGGTCGTGGGTCCATTGAGTGCTTTCGATGGGATGGCGGGACGGTTTCGTCAGAAACTCCGTCTCGATGTTCTTGGCGGCGACCGCGCCGTTGTGGCAAACGGTGCAGACCGTCGGCTCCGCGCTCTGCGCCAGCAGACGTTGCGGATGGCCCGCAGTGTGCGGATGGTGGCAGCTTAGGCAGGCGTTTTCCGCGACAGTGGCGTAGGCGCCGACCGGCCACGGATTGGTTCCGCTGCCATTCCAGGTGGCGGCCGACACGGCATGGGTCGAACCATTCCAGTGGTTCGGGCGATGGCAGGCGGTGCACAGCGCCCCGTAACGATTGTCCATGCGCAGGAACTTCGCTCGCTCGTCGGTGTGGGGATCGTGACAGCTCGTGCATTGGAGCTGCCCGTTCTCCAGACGGATGACCGCGGGCAGGGTGAGCGGATCGGCAAGCCCGCCGCGGTTCAGCGCGAGCGCGCTGTCGTAAACGAAGGAGATCGGATGATCGTCCGAGAGGTCGGTGCCGAGCACCGTCGGGCCCGTGAGCGGGCCGAGCGCGAGCGGCCCCCCGGGGGGCGGCACACGCAGGTCGCCCATTGCCAATATGCCGTCGTGGCAGGACAGGCACAGGCGCGAGGTGCCGGTCGGCTGACTAAGCTGCGCTTTGAGCGTGGTGCTGGCGTAGAGCTGGTAGGTGACGCCAGGCAGCGCCCGGTTCCATAGCGCGCGCGTGGGGTTGGCATTATGCGGGGTATGGCAGAAGATGCAGACGCCCGTCGGCGGCGTCACTTTCGTCGTGAGATTGTGTTTGGTGTTCGCGATCCCGGTCTGGGCCTTTGCCGGCGGGGACAGCGCCAGAAAACCAGCAAGCGCCAGCAACAACGCCGTGACGAGGGCGACGCCAGGCACGCCGAACTGCTCCAAGCGGCAAACAACTTGCCGCGATCGTCCTGGATCATTCGCCAACGCCGGGATCATTTGTTGGCCTGTTCCTTCATGCCGAGACCACCGAGAAGCTGCAAGACCTGTACCCGCTGGTTGTAAGCATCGGCCACATAGATTTTGTCTTGGGCGTTGATGAAGATGCCCCCCGGGAGCCAGAACTGGCCTGCCCCGGTTCCCTGTCCGCCGAACGCCAGCAGCAGGCTCCCGTCGCGCTCGAAGATCTGCACTGCGTCGAACAGGGCATCCACGACGTAGACATGCCCCTCGCTGTCGGCCGCCAACCCTTTGGGCGCCGCGAAATCGCCCGAGCCGTCGCCATGGCGGCCCAGCTTCCACAGAAACCGGCCCTCGCGGTCAAAGGCCTGGATCCGGAAATTGAGCGCGTCCGTCACAAGCAGCACGCCGGTTCGGTCCAAGGCGAGGTGGGTCGGAGAATTAAACTCGCCATCCTGTGCGCCGCGCTGGCCCCGGGTCCGGATCAGGGCGCCGTTCGGGTCGTAGACGCCGATCCAATGATAGGCCGAGTCGGCGACGTAAAGCCACTGGCCCGCCGCGTCATAGGCCAATCCCGCCGGCCGCGCTAGACCTTCCTCGGCGGCGATGCGGGTGAACTTGCCCTCACGGTCCAGGAGAAAAACTTTTTTCAGCCCGGTGTCCGCGACAAACACCGCGCCGTCGGGGCGCACGGCGACCGCCACCGGCGAGACCAACGCCACGTCGCCGACCTTCTCCACTTTGACTGATCGGTTTTTCGCGGGATCGAGTATCCACAGCGCCCGCGCGCCCGGATCGGCGACATAAAGCACGCCCTCGCGCTCGGCCACGCCCGTGGGACGGATGAAATGATCCGCGCCCCCGCCGGAAAAAACATCAATCAGGCGCTGGAAAAAAGATCGCGCGATGCCGAAATCCTCGGGCCCGGACACGCTGCGGACATAGCGGACGCGGGGTTCGTCAGGCGGCCTGGGCCAGACCAGCAACTCGGCGGGAGCTTCATTCGACACGCCGACGGAGGGCGGCGTCCCGCAACCACTCGTGAACAGCAGTATGACCAGGGTCATCACCCAAACCGGAAAGTTGCGCATCATCCGTCTCAGAATCGCCGCGTGATGTTCACGTCCATACGCCAGAAGTTGGTTTCGGACGCGCCCCGCAGCCGATCGCCGAGCGTGAGGGTCGAATTGATCGCTAATTTGCCGTAAGTCCAGCGCGCCTGAAGCTTCGCCTCGTTCACGGTTTCCGTGGGCGACAGGCTGTCCTTGTAAACCCGCCGGCCGACAAGGGCCGTCATCCACCAACCGCCGGGCGCCAACCAGTTCATCGTCAACTGCGCGGAGCGCGTGTCGCTCTGGTTCAATGGAAGCGTGAAATCCGTATGCGACTGTTCCGCGTTGAACTCCAGCGAAAAGTTATTTCCCGGCCGGTACGAGGCGCGCTGATTGAACCGCTGCCGGGTATAGGCCAGGAAGGTGGCGTTATACCGCTGGTAGGCGGCGCCCATTTGCCCCTCCATCGCCTTCCAGGCCCCGCGCAAGTCCAGTTGTGCCGTGTCGTTGCGCCGGTTCTCCAGGAACTGGCTGGAGCCGCCGGAGCGCGGTGTTTGGTCAGTCTGCTCGTGCCCGGCGGAGAAGGCAATCCAGCGGAAGTCCACGCCGGCTCTCAGCCACCCGGAGGCCGTTGTGTATTTGAGACTGCGATCGATTTCGTAACCATAACTCACCGCCAAGGGATCGCCCGGCTGAATGACCAGGCTGGTGGGCAGCGGAATGATCCTGATGAGATTGCCTTCCTGGACGATGTCGTAGTCCACGCCGAGCGTGGTCGGGAGCCGCGCGCCGCTCCGCGTGTCCACCACCACGATCGTGGAACCAATTACGAACGGTTGCTCGAGGAGGAATCCGGCTCCGCTACCGAGCGGCGAGGGCGCGCCGAACGTGGCATCGACGACGTTGATCCGCGAGGTCTTGAGGTCGTTGTCGTTCAATTGATAGCGCCCGCCGGTGGATGCAAACACCTGGCCGTTCCACGGCAGGCCGCGTCGATAATTGAAGTTGAGCTGACCCGCATAGTTGGTGAGCGCGCCATCGGGCAGTTCCGTGCGCAGGCCCGACAGCAGCGCGTTGGTGGTGAGGTTCCGGTAAAGCTGGTGCTGCAAATGAAAAATCCCATTATGGGTCGTGGTAGTCCCCGCCTGTGTATCGATGCGCGTGAGCAGATAACGATAATCCGTCGACAGGTTCTTGTAGTGTTCGATACGGACATGCTCGTCCGCGGTGAAAAATGTCGTTGGACTGAGGCCGGTGCGGGAGTAATAGTTAAGGCGGGAGTCCCAGCGGCGATTCAGGGTGGGCCCGAAGTCCAGGCTGTAGTTGAGGTTCGCCATTTGCGTCTGAAAAGCGCCGAGCGCGAAGGCGGTGTCATTGTGGTCGGTGAATTCGTATCGCACGTCCAGGTCCGAACTCTCGAAGCCCTTGTGGCCGTCGAAGCTGAGGACGTTGCGGAGTTCGTCGCGCCGGAAGGTCTGGCCGAGACTCGTCGTTGACTCCTGGATACGTTCCTGATAGAGCCGCAGCGTAGAGTTGAAATAGGGAACTCCCCAGTCCCTGAGGATGCTGTCTTCGCGCAGCCGTAACACGACGCCGCGATTCTCATAGGTCAGATCCGTGCGTCCGCCGAACGGCTGGATCGCGAAGTTTTGCGTGCGGTTCGCGTAGAGCGTGCCGTTGTATGGTTTCTCCCCAAAGAAGGTGGAATCGACCGCGTAGCCGATGAGTTTGCCTTGGCGTGAACTCGCCGAACCATCGCTACGTTCCTGGTCCTGAAACAGACCGAAGGTCAGTGCCAGGTTGGTAATGACGAGCCGCGGGTCAATGACATATGAGCCTTGATTGCGGATAGTCAGTTGCTCGCGATAGCGGCGGTGCGCGAAGTCGCTCGCCACGCCGCCTTCGGAGCGAATTTGCTGGTGGTCGCTTGCGTAGCCCAGTTCGGCCTCGCCTCCCCAGGTGCCCAGGCGCAGGCCCCATAGGTCCTGGGCGCTGATCGGCCCCGTTTGAAGCAGCGACAGGATCATCGCGATTCCGGACCGCAGCGCGACACTCACCGCCCGTTTCATTGTCGATGGCAGCGCGAACAATGCTCGAACATCGGCGCAAACGCTGTCTTGCCGTTATGGCAAGCCCCGCAATAGTTGCCTTGGTTTATCGCCTCCATCGTCACCGGATTGGCGCCTGCCTTCATCTTGAAGATGCTCTCGTGGCACACAGAGCACTTGAACTGCATCCGGTGTACCCAGTGAGGAAAAATCGCCGGCGCGAAATCCTCCGTACCTGCCTCCTTACGGGTGAATTTGATGTCGCCCGGCTCGGCGTCCACATTTCGGATGGGCACGAAGGCCACCATCACAATGAGGGCAAGCCGGAACGCTATGCGCGTCATTTGGGCATGGCCAGGTGGCAGCGCGGACAGCCGCTGACGGGGTCAAAGGCGACCTTGCCGTGACAGCGCCCGCAGAATTCCCCGGCAAAGATTTTTTCCATGGTGATGGGGTCGGCGCCCTTTTCCATCTGGAAGATGGCCGGATGGCAGTTGGCGCAAGCGAGAATTTGAGTGTGGATTTTGTGGGAATACGTCACCTTGAAATCCGACGCTCCCTTGGGAACGAGTTCCACGTCGACGTCGAGGACCGGTTCGTCCTCGGCTTTGGGATCAAGTCCGGGTTTCGGCTCGATCAGCTTTTCATTCAGCGCCCGCACCCAGTCCGTGCCGCCGCCTGTCGCCTTCGGAAGCTGTGCCAACAGCGCAGCCCAATCGGTCCTGGGCGCTTGTTCTTGCATTTCCACGATCGGGGGCGGCTTCGGGGGTTGATACGGCGGGCGGCGCGGCTGGCGAACCACCGGTTCGGGTGGCACTTCCTGCCCGGGTGGCGGTACCTTTTCGAACAGAACCGAAAGCAACTGGGGTGGTGCCGTACAGGCACTCACCAAAACCCCGCTCGCCCAGACCGCAAAAAGACCAAGCAGTGCAAGCCAGTGAAACTTGTACTTGATTACCGGCTTTGAAGAGACTGGCGGCGGCACGGTATTGGACGCTCAATAGCTCCGCCCCAAGGGCTACCCCACAGGGCAAACCTGCGCTGCGAGCCTGTGGCGATTCGAAAGTAAGAGTGTGCCCCTTTTTTTTAGCTTGACGGACTACTTTTTGGTTGCTGGTTTTTTCTCCGCCTGGCTATCTTTTCCTTTCGTTTCGCCCGTGGGGTTGAGGAAACTGTCTGCCGCGCTCGTGTTCACGAGCCGATACACCTCGACCCGGTGGTTAAGGTAGTCGGCTACGTAGATGCGGTTTTGCTTGTCGATCGCGATGGCCGTCGGATTCCTCAACATTCCGGGGATCGGCCCGCGGCCGCCGAAGAACAGCAGGACCTGTCCTTTCGGATTGAAGATCTGCACATTGCTCCACCCCGAATCCACAACATACACGTTGCCGAAGCTGTCGGTCGCAACTCCTTTCGGTTTGTCGAACATGCCCCAGCTATTGCCTCGCTCGCCGAAGTTCCTGACATAGTTGCCGTCGGGATCAAAGAGCTGGACCCGCGAATTGAGCGTGTCGGTGACGTAGAGGTTGCCCGTTGCGTCCACCGCCACATAAGTGGGGAACAGAAACTCGCCCGGTCCGCCGCCTTTGCCGCGGCCAAGAGTGCCGATGAGCTTACCTTCCAGATTGAAAATCTTGACGTTATGCGTCTCGGACTTGGTGTGGGCGGTGTCGGCGAGATAGATTTTCCCGCGTCCCCGATCGATGGCAATGCCGCTGGGTCTTTCTAGGGAGGGATCGGTGATGAACCGGATCGCCTTTCCTGTCCGGTCGAAAACGCTGATCCCCTTCTTCTGCTGTTCGACGACGTAAAGATTTTCGTCCGCATCGAGGGCGAGCCCCACCGGCCGGGCGAGCACCGCCTCTTTGCCGATTTTGGAAAACGTCTTCTGCGCGAAGTCGAACACGAACACGGCGAGCTGGGCGTAGTCCGACACGTAAACACGGTTGCCGTCGTCGGATACCGCGATCCCCATGGGATCAGCGATCTGGTTGGCCGGCGGCTTCTCACCGGCGAGGAAATTGATCAATCGCTGGTTGAAGGTGGTGTCCTGGCCGAGGTCTTCGTCGCTGACGATGGAACGAACGAACTCGATGCGGGTGGTCAGGGGTGGGGCGGGCCAGACCAAGCGCACCCGTTCGGCGGGCGGAGGCGCGGTGGCACAGCTTGCAAGCAGGGCCGACAGCCCCGCTGCAATTGCGGCGACGATTGCACGGCCCGCGTGTCTCGCCGATTTCTCATGGTTCGTGCACATTGGGATCTCCTTGTTCCCGGATCGCGGTCGGTACGCTCCGGCAGCTCACTTGGGCTCCAGTTCGGCGAGCTTGCTGTAAAGGGTCGATGGACTGATGCCCAGCCTTTGCGCAGCCAGCTTGCGGTCATCCCCTGCTTCAGCGATTGCCTTCAGAATGAAATCGACCTCGAGCCTGCGCAGGTGAGCGCGCAGCGACTGATCCGCCGCAATCGCCGATTGCGCGGAAATCGCGGGTGATGCGGCCTTGGCCAGCTCCGAAGGAAGGTCCGCGGCGCAAATACGACCGCCTTCGGCGAGGATGAGCGCCCGGTCGATCACGTTTTGCAGTTCCCGCACATTGCCCGGCCAGTCGTAGCCGAGCAGGATCTCCTCCGCCTCCGGGTCGAGTTCCGTCGCGGGCGACGATCTTTTCGTCGCGTCATTGACGTGAAGGAAAAACTGGATCAGGCCGCGTATATCCTCCGGCCGCTCGCGCAACGGCGGCATCACGATCTGGAACATGCTCAGGCGGAAAAACAGATCCTCGCGAAACCTGCCCGCGGCCACCAATTGCGGAAGGTTTCGGTTGCTCGCGACGATGATCCGGGTGTCCACGCGACGCAACTGCTCGCTTCCCACCGGCCTGACCTCCTTGTCATCGATCGCGTGCAGCAGCTTGGTCTGCATTCGCAAAGGCACTTCATCGATCTCGTCGAGGAACAGCGTGCCCCGGTCGGCCTCGAGAAACAGCCCCTTTCGCGTGCGATGGGCGCTGGTAAACGCCCCCTTCGTGTGGCCGAAGAATTCGCTTTCGAGGAGCTGGTCCGGAATGGCCGCGCAATTGACCGACAGAAACGGCGCGTCGTGCCGCCCGCTCTGCTCGTGGATCGTGCGCGCAAACACGCTCTTGCCGGTGCCGCTTTCGCCGGTGATGAGGACGGTGCAATCGGTAGGCGCCACCTTGGCCGCCAGCCGTTCCACGTTGCGCATGCCGGCAGAGCTGAAGCAGTACAACGGTCTGCTTCCATTGACTGCCTTGCGCAAGACCCTGTTTTCTTCCCGCAACCCCCTTAGAGCCTCGATCTGCGACAGCCGGTGCAGCACTTCGACGTGGCGCAGGGGCTTGATGATGTAGTCGAAGGCGCCGGCGCGAAGCGCCTCGACGGCGGTGTCCAGCGAAGCGAATGCCGTCAGCATGATGAAGCTGGTGTCGAGCTTGGTCGCGCGGCATTGGCGCAGCAGCTCGATACCGTCTCCATCCGGCAATTGGATGTCGCACAGCGCCACGTCGACGTCGTCGCGCGCAAGCTTCGCCGTGGCTTGCGCGAAGTCCGCCGCCGCATCGACCGAATAGCCGGCATTGCCGACCGCTTCGGCAAGAACCTGGCGCGCCGCTCGTTCATCTTCAATCACCAGTACGTGCAGAGCGGGCATGTGCGCTCAAGCCGCGGCCGTTGATCCGTGCTGCGACGGCAGGCGAACCTGCACCGTGGTGCCGACGCCCACGGTCGATTCCAGGTCGATGCGGCCGCCGAGCTCTTCGATCAGGGTCTTGCACAGGTAAAGCCCGATGCCGCGCCCTTTGCCTGCGGGCTTGGTGGTAAACGATTGTTCGAACACGTGCGCGAGAACCTTGGAGTCCATGCCCTGGCCGTTGTCCGACACCGACAAAATGATTTCGCCATTGGTTCGGCGCGTGACCACGCGGATCACCGGCGTGCGGCCAGTGGCCTCTTGCATCGCATCCGCGGCGTTGATCAGCAGATTCATCAGTACCTGCGTCAGATGGTCGGCGACGGCGCGGACCGCGGGCAGATCATGATCCAGGTCCGGAAGGATCTGGATGCTGCGAAAGCGCTTGTCGTAGCGGATGAAACTGCAGGTGGTTCGCATCAGTTCATTGATATCGAGCAGTTCCGGGTCCGTCGAACGGGGGGCGCTCACGTCCGCAATCTGGCGCACGATCAAGGCAATGCGGTCCGTTTGCTTGAGTATGAATTCGGCGTTGCCGCAGAGCGCCTCGTCGTCCGGGCGCTTTTGAGACCGTATGCTGTCGATCGTGTGTTGCGCGATTCCGGAAATCGAATTGATCGGGTTGTTGATCTCATGCGCAACGGCTGCCGCGAGCGACCCAACCGCAGCCATCTTCTCCCGGTAAAAACGATGCTGATGCGAGATTTCCTGCTGCTGTTCCCGGTGATGAAGCTCCGACTGCATGCGGTTGACATTTTCCATCAGACTGCCGACCTCATCGTGACGGGTGACCTCGAGCGGTTTCCCGCGATAGCCCTTGATGATCTCCACGGCGCGTGCCTCGGTACTTCTGATATCCGACGCGAGCCTGGAGAAAAACACCATCACCGCTGAGCCATGGATCGCCAGACCGAGCAGAAATGCGACCGAGAAGATGACCATGAAGTTCCGAATCAACCCGGAGTATTCCTTGGATAACTGATCGTTCTGACCCTGTAGCCTGGTCTCGATCTTATGCAGATCCTCGGCAAATTGCAGCCCGCTGTCGCGCAACGCGATCAGCCTGTCGCGCTCGTGCTCGTCGCCCGCTCCAGCCAAATGCCGCTCAAAGCGTTTGACGGTTGAGGCAATCTCCGGAAACGTCTGCGGCAACTCCGGCAGGTTCGGAATTAGCGCTGCGAGATCGAGCTGAATGTCATCGAATCGCGGGTTGGCAGTTCCCGAATTCAATGCCATCTGCAGCCTGACAAGGGAATGGGTCAGCGCCGCGTTGACCTTGGACAGCAATTCACTCTCCGCATGGAGTTGCTCCAACTGCCCGTGCGCATAGACTAGCCTTCCCTGTTCGTGGGCCACGTAGAGTCCGATGATGGTCAGGTAAGCGACCAGCGTGGCAAAGGCGATCAGGCCTTTCGCGTAAATCGTAAGGCGAAAGCGTGTGTCGGTGCGGCTTGACGCCGCCGCGAAGTCAGCCGTAACGACAGGGGTACCGGCTAAGGGCGGCGGAAGACCGAATCCCATCTTGCGAGCTACCCCTCCTTCATAAGTCGGTTGAGCGCGCCGAAACTTCCTCGCCCCCCGCACAGACCGGGGGCAATCGCTGGCGCGCGGCGACACGAACGCGCCAGAACGCCCGTCGCTAGGCCGCCCTCAAATTACCCATCACCTGCTCGGCGACGGCGGCGACAGCCAGAAACAAAGAACATTTTGATTCGTCCGCGCATTGTGTGTTTGAGCCAGATCAATATTTGCTTATGCGTCAAGCAGCTTGGATTAACGCTTCCCACTGGGTCGACAGTGAATGTGCTTGGCGAGCAATTTCCCGCCGCGACGCTGACTCTTTTCTATCCGACCGCCGGCTGAGATTGCGCGGATGCGGCGCCAAGTCGTGCTTGACCTGAGTCAAGAATGACTGGCGCATACAATATTAACGTACCGATGGATTGATCTAATGTTGCAGGAAAATCACATTGTGCAGAGAGGCACCAAAATGATGAAACAACCGAAATTCGCGCCGCTGGCGCTGGGCCTGAGCACGCTGCTCGCGGGGGCCGCCTGGGCGGCCGATCCGGCGAGCGTCGACTGGAAAAGCGTCCCCGTCCAATCGGTCACCTTGTTCTATCCGGCGCAGTCGAGTTATCAATGGATCCGCAGTTCAAGCCATCCCGGTTCTCCAGTGGTGATCGGCGGTGGCGCCTGCCTGACCTGTCACAAGGGCAAGGAAGAAAGTCTCGGCAACAAGCTGGTCAAGGCGAATCCGCTGGAACCTACGCCGGTTGAAGGCAAGAACGGCGTCATCCAGTTGAGCTTGCAGGTAGCGTACGACAACGCTAACGCCTATTTCCGCGCGCAGTGGAAGACGCGGAACAATTACGCGGGTGAGGCGCACCAGTTTGTGCGCTTCGACGGCAAGGAATGGAAGACCTACGGATTTCCGAAGCTGGATGCGGTGGTCCGAAAGGGCGAGCAACCGGGCATCTACGAAGACCGCTTTTCGATCATGATCGATGACGGCGGCGTGCCGGGCTTCGCCAATCAGGGCTGCTGGCTCACCTGCCACAACGGCGAACGCGACAACCCGAAGTTTGCGACCAAGGCCGAGGTGCAGGCGAATCCGCTGTACCAGGCGCTGAAACAGAACGACGTTCGCAAGTACCTGCCTTCGACGCGCACCGACGCGGAGGCGTCCTGGGACAAAGGCAAGACCCCGGAAGAGATCGCGAAGATCAAGGCGGCCGGGGGCTTTCTCGAACTGATGCAGTGGCGCGCGCACCGCTCGAACCCGGTCGGCATGGCCGACGACGGCTATGTGCTCGAATACCGCCTCAGCGACGCCGGCGGCAACCCGTTCGGTTCCAACGTCGACCCGAAAACTCACCAACCGCGATTCATGTACGACGAGACGAAGGTCGGGAAGAAGGCGCTCTCGGCAGAGGATATCCGCAAGATGCCGACCGCGCTCATCCGCGGGCAGAATGCGGTCCCGTTCGATCCCAACGCCGGATGGAAAGCGGGCGATCTGATCGCCGAGTACGTGCTCAACAGGGAAGGCGCCAAGGGGTCGGGCGCCGACAACAACAACGTCAAAGGCGCCTGGAAAGACGGCGTATGGACCGTCGTGTGGGCGCGCGCGCTGAACCTCGCCAACCCCGATGACAAGGCATTGAAGGAAGGCAAGGTCTACAACTTCGCTTTCGCGGTCCACGACGACAACATCACCACGCGCGGGCATCACATTTCGTTCCCGGTCACCGTCGGCTTCGGCGCCAAGGCCGCGATCGAAGCGACCAAGTTGAAATAGTGGGCGCGCGACAGGCCCGTGCCCGGCGTCGCAAGGCGCCGGGCATCGCTTTTTTTGAGCGACAATCGCCTCCTCGGAGCAAAGGCCCGGATCGATGAGGTTTTCGCGCTCAAGACTTGCAACCTGGCTGATTTCGGCCGTCATCGGTCTGACGGCGGCGCCTGCTCTGGGGCAGCCGGGAGCCAAGGAAGGCGCAGCGGCCGCCGATCCCGCCGCCCAGCAAGCGGCCGAAAAACCGGACAGCACTGTCTGCCTCGGGTGCCACGGGAACGAAGGCTTTTCAGCGCCGGGCGCGAACGGACAGGCGCGGCAACTGCACGTCGCGGCGGACAAGTTCGGAAACAGCGTTCACGGAAAGCGCCTCTGTGTCGATTGCCACAGGGACATCACCGAGATTCCGCACCAGCCCGGCGTGCTCCACAAGGTCAGTTGCGTGCAATGCCACGAGGATCTTTGGAGAACCGCCCAACAGAACAACAAGACCAAGGATTTCCCGCGGTTGGGGGTGGTGATCGAGCAGATCGACCGGTACATGAAATCCATCCATGCGCGACCCAGCAGGCAAGACCAGTCGCGCACCAATGCCACCTGCTACAACTGCCACGACGCCCACTATGTCTATCCGGTCGGCAGCATGGTTCGCGCCGAGTGGCGGCTGAACATTCCGAATGCCTGCGGGAAGTGCCACGCAAAACAGCGCGAAGCGTATGCGACTTCCGTTCACGGCAAGGAAGTCCTGCAGAACCATAATCCTGCGGCGGCCATCTGTTCGGATTGCCACACCACGCACGACGTCGATTCCCCGAAGATGGATTCGATCAAGCTCGGGATCGTGAAGAATTGCGGCACCTGCCACCAGGAAAGCCTCAAGACCTACACTGGCACCTATCACGGCCAGGTGAACACGCTGGGCTACGCGTACACCGCCAAGTGCTTCGATTGCCACGGCAGCCACAGCATCCAGCGGGTGAAGGATCCGGGCTCAAGGGTGCACGCCGGCAACCGGCTGAAGACCTGCCAGCAATGTCACCAGGGCGCGACCAAGGGGTTCGTGACTTTCGAGCCGCACGCGACTGCGACCGATTTCGACCGTTATCCCCACATGTGGATCGCGGCGCGGTTCATGATCGCGCTGCTTGCGGGCGTGTTCATCTTCTTCTGGACGCACACCGCGCTCTGGTTTTACCGGGAATACAAGGACCGGCAGGAACGCAAGAACCGGCCCCATGTGCGAACGGACGAACTGCCGCAGCAGCAAGGCAAGCATTTCCGGCGCTTCGGCCCCCTTTGGCGGCTCGCCCATCTCGTCTTCGCGATCAGCGTGATGACGCTGGTCCTGAGCGGCATGGCCGTGCTTTACGCGGAAACCTCGTGGGCGAAGATTGTCATGCACGCATTCGGCAACCCGAAGGTTGCGGGCATCGTGCACAGAACCAGCGCCGCCATCATGCTGGGGATCTTCTTCGTCCACGTGATTTACTTTCTGTTCCGGATCGGTCGCAATTGGAGGACTTTCGAGTGGTTCGGGCCCGTCTCGCTGGTGCCGAGCTGGCAGGATCTGAAGGACATTGTCGCGATGTTCCAGTGGTTCATCGCCAAGGGGCCGCGCCCGGTCTTCGACCGCTGGACATACTGGGAGAAGTTCGACTACTGGGCGGTGTTCTGGGGAATGGCGATCATCGGCGGCAGCGGCCTCATGCTGGCGGTTCCGATCCTGACCGCCTCGGTGCTGCCGGGGTGGGTGTTCAACGTGGCCACGCTGGTCCACGGGGAAGAAGCGATTTTGGCCGCGGTGTTCCTCTTTACCGTGCATTTCTTCAACAATCACTTCCGGCCGGACAAGTATCCGCCCCCGGACATCGTGATGTTCACCGGATCCGTGTCGCTGGAAGAGTTCAGGCAGGAGCACGCCCTGGAGTACCGGCGGCTGCTCGAATCCGGGGAACTCAAGAACTACCTGGTCGATGCTCCGTCCCGCCCCATGACCTTGGGCTCCAAGATCCTGGGCCTGACGCTGATCGCCATCGGCCTGACGCTGCTGGTCCTGGTGCTGGTCGGATTCTTTGGCAGCAGCGGGTAGGGAGCGCGCGTATATCCATGAACGATGAAAGGAGAACCGAAATGAAGGCAATGTTGTTGGTCCTGGCTGGCGCGGGAATGATGGCGGCGGGTGGTGTCCAGGCGCAGTCCGGTGCGGACGTGCTGAAGGCAAAGGGATGTCTGGGCTGTCACGAGATGGACAAGAAAAAGGTGGGCCCGGCGTTCAAGGACGTAGGCGCCAAATACAAGGGCAACAAGGATGCCGAGGGCATGCTCGTTGGCAAGCTCAAGGAGGGCAAAGGACATCCGAAGGTGTCCGCCACGGACGCCGAGTTAAAGGCGGCGGTCCAACACGTGCTGGCCGCGAAGTAGCTCGAACCGTTCCTCGGGAAAAGCCGGCTGCAGCCGGCTTTTTTTGTTGCTGCTCCGGCCGCCGCTCGAGCGGTTGATCCAAATCAACCGCCGGCGCGGTGCGGCCGCGAGAATGAAGAACCCGGGCCATGCCCAAACACATCGTTCGCCTCATTCTTGTCATGGCAGCCTTCGCGGCGGTGGCGTACGCGGCGAAGACATTTTTTACTCCAGAGTCGTTTTACAAATACGGCCACTACCGCGCCGATTCGGTTCCCGAACTTGCCTCGCAGGAGCCGGTGTTCCAGACGCCGCGCTATTGCCTGGACTGCCATAGCGAGCGCCATGCGCAATGGTCGGCCAACAACCACAAGACCGTGAGCTGCGAAACCTGCCATGGCGCAGCCAAGGGGCATCCCCAAAACAGCAAACTGCCGATTCCCTCCGACACGGTGAAACTGTGCACTCTGTGCCATGAGGCCATGCCCGGCCGGCCGGAAACTCAGCCGCAAGTCGAACTGGCGCAACATGGAGGCGGCCAACAGTGCATCGTTTGCCACAACCCTCACGCGCCCAAGATCGCGGGCATTGCGGTCAGGGTGGCCGGCGATCCGGCAGCCGGAAAACAAGTCGCCGCAGGTTGCGCCAACTGCCACGGCGCGGAAGGTATCAGCCCGAACGACACGTGGCCGAATCTGGCCGGGCAACACCCCGCCTATCTTGCGCGGATACTGGCGGCGTACAAGTCCGGCGATCAGAAGGACGTGGCGATGACGCCGCTGGCACAGGCGCTGAGCGACGCGGATATCCCGAATCTTGCCGCCTATTACGGCAGCTTGAGTTGTGCAGCGGCGCCGAGCGGAGTGGCTTTCGGCGATGCCGCAGTTGGAAAGACCCTGGCCAAGAACTGCGCGTCCTGTCACGGCGAAACGGGCATCGCGAGCAATCCCGCGTGGCCGAATGTGGCCGGGCAGAAGGCGGGCTACCTGGTGAACGTGCTCAAGGCGTTCAGGGCCGGCCTGCGCAAGGATCCGATGATGGCGGGCGTCACGCGGGCGCTGAGCGACGCGGACATCGCAAACCTCGCCGCCTACTACGCCGCGCAGAACTGCCGCCCTGCCACGCAAGGAAAGGGAAAACCATGACTAACCCATCCGACCCTTCGGGGAAGGCGCGGCGCGAGTTTCTCCGGCGTCTGGGCGGCGCCGCAGTGGCGTGCACCGGGACGCTCGTGGGCGCCGGATCGCTCGGCACCGCACGAAGCGCGCCTCAAACAGAAGGACGCGCCGCCGAATCGGGCTCGTTTCCAACGAAGGATTACGATTGGACCAAGCACCGCTGGGCATTCGGCATCGATGCGACGAAATGCATCGGCTGCCTGCGCTGCGTGGAAGCGTGCAAGAAAGAAAACGATGTTCCTCCCGATGCGCATCATTTCAACACCTGGGTGGAGCGCTACGTCTATCTGGAGGGTGAGGACAAACCGCGCATCGACAGCCAGCACGATCCGGTGAACATCGAGGCCTCGGGTTCGGAGCGGGAATACCGCTTCGCAAATCGCTACGCAGGCGCCAAAGTCGACAAGGCGTTCTTCGTCCCCAAGCTGTGTAACCAGTGTTCGAATCCGCCCTGCGTGCAAGTGTGTCCCACGGGCGCCACGTACAAGACCAAGGACCGTGTAGTGCTGATCGACCAGAAGTACTGCATCGGCTGCCAGTACTGCGTGCAGGCCTGCCCCTACGGCGCGCGCTGGTTCAACGCGAAAAAAGGGGTATCGCAGAAATGCTATTGGTGTTATCACCGAATTACCAAGGGACTGCAGCCCGCCTGCGTCGAAGCCTGTCCGGTCGGCGCGCGCATCTTCGGCGACCGAAACGACCCGCAGAGTCCAATCAAGATCTTCATGCGCAACAACAAGTACCGCGTACAGGTTCTAAGGCCCGAAACCGGCAATGAGCCGAACGTCTTCTACATCGGCCTCGACAGCGAGGTGGCCTGATGGAACCGCTCGTTCACACCGCGCCTTTCATCGGCTACGTGTACCCTAACGAGACGGTGATTGGGTGGACCATGCTCATCGTCGTCTATCCCTATCTCACGGGCCTGGTTGCAGGCGCCTTCACGGTTTCGAGCCTGTACCACGTGTTTGGCCTGGAGCGATTCAAGCCGGTGGGGCGTTTCGCCCTGCTCACTGCGCTCGCGTTCATGATCTTCGTGCCTGCGCCGCTGCTGCTCCACCTGGGCCATCCGGAACGCGCATTCAATCCAGTGTGGACTCCGCACTGGACGTCGGCGATCGCTGTCTTCGGTTATGCGGCGGGCTTTTACGTCATCCTGCTGATTCTGGAAGTCTGGTTCATGTACCGGGCCTATTTCGTGCAGCAGGCGCAGCAGCGACGCGGCATTCTCGGAACGCTCTGCCATGCGGCAACCCTGGGATCGTATGACCTGTCCGAGAAGGCGATGCGCTATGATGATAAGTGGATCTTTGCGCTCGCCGTGATCGGCATACCGGCCGCGCACGGCCTGCACGGTTACGTGGGGTTCGTGTTCGGTTCGCTCAAATCCCGCGAGTGGTGGTCCTCCGACCTGATGCCCGTGGTGTTTCTGTTTTCCGCCATCATCTCCGGGGTTGCGCTATTGATCGTGCTCTATGTCCTGTCCTGCAAACTGCGCAAGGTCCCGATTGACCTGCCGTGCCTGAAGGGTCTGGCCTACGTGCTGTGGGGATTCGCGATGTTCACGCTGGTCCTGGAAGGCCTGGAGTTCGCCAACATCGTCTACAAGGGGCGTGAAGGGATCGAGATCATCCTGGAATACGTGACCGGCCCGCTCATCATCCCGTTCTTCGTCCTGCAGTTCGCGCTGGGCGCGGTGACGCCGCTCGCGCTGCTGACCTACATGATCTGGAAAGGCACTACGGGCAAGGCACTGATTGCCGGAGTGACGACCTGCGCGCTGCTGGTGCTGTTTTCGGTCTGGATGATGCGCTGGAATGTGGTCATCGGCGGACAGGAAATCGCCAAGACCGTAAAAGGAATACTGGAATATCAAATTGTCATCCTGCACCGGGAGGGCCTGGTGACCGCGGTCTCGGTGGCTGTCGCGCCGCTGATTTTGTTGTGGCTCATGGTGCGGCTGCTTCCACCTTGGGTAGAAACGGCTACGTGGCAAGTCGCCAAACCACGCACGGGTGACCGCCGCCTCGCTGTTAATCGCCGGAATGGGTAAACACAATGCCGTGGAGGATGTCGTGGGTTCCGATTACCGTGCCCGGACGCCGATGAAACCTGGCGCGCAGAATTTCCTCGTGATGGCATTTGTGTTCGTTGCGGCCGCAGCAGGGTCAGGTCATTCCCCGAACGCTGAAGCCCAATCTGCCGTGGTCAAGCCGGGGGGCGAGGACGACCTGCGGGCAATTCATGTCACTCCCATGGAAGTCGCGGAAGGCGGGCGCATCGCGGAAGCTGCTTGCGCCCGTTGTCACGGCGCGAACGGGATCAGCACCGCCAAGGGCGTGCCCCATCTCGCCGGACAGCGCGCCGCCTACCTCGACCTCCAACTGCGCGCCTACCGGCATAGCGCACGGGTCCAGAGCGCCATGCCCGGCGCCGTGAAGTATCTGAGCGACGATGCGCTGGTCAAGGTGGCCGCCTACTACGCGAATCTCGAGCCCCCGCGACCTCCCGCGACGAGCACCGCGAAAGCGGCTCCACCGAAGCCTGACCCGGTCGAGGCCGGCAAGGCTGCGGCAGCCGGCTGCGGCGGGTGCCACGGCGAGGTCGGCATCAGCAAGACGCCCGGCATGCCAAGCCTGGTCGCGCTCGACCCCAAATACTTCGTCGCGGCGTTGACCGCCTACAGGAGCGGTCAACGCAAGCACGACATGATGAAATCCCTGGTCGGGGCCCTCAGCGATGAAAACCTGAACAACATCGCGCTCTTCTATGCCCTGCAAAAGCCCGCCAACGCACAAACCCCGGCCCCCGGTGACCGAGCAGCGGGCAAGGCTGCGGCCGGTTCGGCCTGCGCCGCATGCCATGGGGACCAGGGTGTGAGCGGAAATCCCGCGACGCCGAGCCTTGCCGGTCAGGATTCGCAGTACGTCGCGGCCGCGCTCCGGGCCTACAAGGACGGATCGCGCAAGGATGAATCGATGAAGGGCCCCGCAGCGGCGCTCGACGAGCGCGTCATGAAGGACATGGCGGCGTACTATGCCGCCCAGCAGCCGCAGCCGCTCAACGTGCGCAGGCCGCTGACGACTGCGGAGTGGGTGGAGCGCTGCGATCGCTGCCACGGCACCAACGGCAACAGCACCGACCCGATGATGCCGCGCTTGTCGGCGCAGCGCGCGGACTGGCTCGAGCAGGTCCTGCAAGCCTACCGGACCGGCGCGCGCAAGAGCACGGCGATGGCCGCGATGTCTGCGCTGATGACCGAGGCGGATGTCAGGGACATTGCGGCTTACTATGCGCGCCAAACGGCGCGGGCGGTTACGTACGTGGTGCTGCCGCCCGCAGCCAAGAAGGACAAGTGAAAACGACCCGCAGGCCGATGCCGGAAAGCGCCGACTTCAAGGAACCGACCGTGAGGAACCGACCGTGAGTGATGTCCCGCTGCACCGGCTTTATCGCCATTATTCGGAGCTGCCCTACAGCATGCGCGTTCTTTTCACCGCGACTCTTCTCATCCTGGGGACGGCCTACCTGTTCGCCGGAATCTACCTGTTTCACACCTACTCCGGCAAGGACGGCGATCCGAACACGTTGTCGTACGAAGACGTGGTGATCGCCTACAGCGGCAGCGGGAAGGGATCGCGTCTCGAAGCCGCGCTGCGCGGTTCGATGTCGGCGATGCTGCCGCGCGATGAAGTCAGTTCCTTGGTCTCCTGGGTGCAGGACGGCGCCGAGCGCGCCCGCTACGAAAAGGAGATCAAGTCGACGCTGGAAAAGCGCTGCATGGTCTGCCATGACGGCAGCAACCCGCACCTCCCGAACCTGAACGGCTACGACAACGTGCAGAAAGTGACGGAGCGGGACACCGGCACAGCGCTTTTCACGCTGGTTCGCGTATCGCACATTCACTTTTTCGGGCTCACCTTCGTTTTTTTCATCATGGGCTCGATCTTCAGCCACGCCTACGTGCGGCCGGTGTGGTTCAAGTGCGCGGTCGTCGCAGTTCCATTCGTCGCCCTGACGCTGGATATCGGATCCTGGTATTTCACCAAGCTGTACCACCCGTTCGCCTGGATGGTGATTATTGGCGGCGTGGTCATGGGCCTGTCCTTCGCCTTCATGTGGGTGGTGTCCATGTACCAGATGTGGTTCTCGCGGCCTCCTTCCGCAGTTGCGCAGAGGAACGACGACGGAACTACTTTCGTTGGTTGACAGGACTTCCGATCATTTGACCCACCATTCTTCGAGATTCCCGATGAAACGTCTCTTGCTGGGTATTGCGGTGTTGTCGCTGGCGCTGTCTGGCTGCGCAGAAAAAGAGGATCCGGCCGCCAAGAGCAAATCGGTAAAGCAGGTTGCAGCCGATGTCGGCGCGGGCAAAGCCTTCGCGGAACGCGAATGCAAGTCGTGCCACGGCCTGGATGGCCGCAGCATGGCGCCGGCCATACCGCACCTGGCGGCGCAGCGCGAGCGCTACCTGACCGAGTCCATCAAGGCCTACCGGGAGGGGAAACGCACTCATGCCGCGCTCAAGGAAATGGCTGGACGCATGAGCGAAGCGGACGTGCGCAACGTGGCCGCGTACTACGCCGGTCTGGCGCCCGTTGCCAGCGCTCCGGGAAAGGATGCGCTGCCCGGGTCTCCGTATGAAAGCGGCAAGACGCTGGCGGCAGCGTGCGCGAAGTGCCATAACGAGGATGGCAACAGCACGACTCCCGGCATACCCAGTCTGGCGGCCCAACAACCGCGCTATCTCGTCGTCGCGGTCCAGGAATACCTGAACAAGGAGCGCAAGGCCGCCCCGATGCATGCGCTCCTGCCCGGCCTTAAGAAGCTGGACATGGAAAACCTGGCGCTGTATTTCGCTTCCCAGACTCCGGCGCAGCGCGCCGCACCGCCAGTCGGCGATCCGGCGGCTGGCGAACCCCTGAGCGCCGTGTGCGGCGGCTGTCACGGCTCTCGCGGCGTGAGCACGGATACGGCGACGCCAAGCCTTGCGGGCCAGGATGCGATGTACCTGGTGGACGCGATCAAGGCCTATCGAACGACTCGCCAGCGTGAAAGCATGCGCACTTACATCACGGGTCTGAGCGACAAGGACATCGCGAACATCGCCGCCTTCTACTCGGTCCAGAAATCGCGGCCCGCGGAGAAGGGACAGACGATCGTCCAGGACCTGACCGACAAGTGCGAGCGATGCCATGGCGCGACGGCGGAGAACACCGCGATGGTGGTTCCGAGGATCAGGGGACAGGACCGGGACTATCTCATCATGGCGCTGCGGGCGTACCGCGACGACCGTCGCGAAAGCTCCATGATGCACAAGATGAGCCTGCCTTACGGCGACTCGATCATCGAGAGTATTTCGTCCTTCTACGCCGCCCAACCCGCGAAATGAGCGCGTAGCCGCAGGCTGCGCGATTCAATACTGCCGGTGCTCGAACCGGGCTTCGACCGGCTGGGGACTTTCGGGTTTCCGCACCCGCACGGTGATCACGTAGTGCGTCTTCGGCTTCAGCTTGACGTAATTTCCATAGCTCGCAGCGCTATTGATCACGACCGCGTCGAGCACTTTGGTTTCGCTCGTCAATCCCGGTTGCTCGATCTGAACTTCGACTTTCGCGTCGATGACCCGGGCCTTGCTCACGCGGTCGAGGAGAGAAACATTGAGGTGGTAATTGCCGGTCCCGCCCGGAACTCCACCGTGCATGACCCTTTCGACTGAGCCTTCCGGATACCTGCGCAGGGTTTCCGCTGCAACGAAACCCAGGTAAATGTCCATCCCGCCGACGCTCTTGTGCGTGCCGGCCGGTATCGGCGGGGCGGGCGATACTGCAGCGCCGCTCTTCGGCGGAGCGCTCGGGTTGTACATGTACAGGATCGCGCTTCGGATCTCGCCATCGGTCAGGTCGGCCTTGTCACCCCGCGGAGGCATGCCACCGTGCCCGCGGATCGCCGAGCGGACGAGATTCTCGACCCCTGCACTGAGCCGCGGTTTCCAGGCATCCCGGTCGCCAATCTTCGGCGCCCCGCCCGCGCCGCCCTGATGGCACTTGGCGCACTGCGCCTTCACGACCTGCGCGCCGCTGCGCTCGGCCACCATGTCCTTGGCGCTGGCCGGCTCGACCCACTTGCCGCCTGACTGGTTGACCATGTACGCAACCGCGCGCCCGATCTCCAGATCGGTGAGCTTCATGTTGCCGCCGTGCGCCGGCATCTCGCGGATTCCCTTGAGCGCGTGCTCCGTAAGGCTGCTCATGCCCTGTGATGCACGCTTGCTCCACGCCTTCTTGTCGCCGATTTTCGGCGCGCCCTTTGCGCCGGTGGCGTGGCAGGAGGCGCAAACGGCTTCGACGACCTGCTTTCCGGTCCGCTCGCCGCCCTGGGCCGCGGCCTCAGGCAGCGCGAATGCCGTCCCGAGAAGGAGCAGCGCCCCAACGATCAGTCCCTTCTGTCTCATGTTCGAGAAATCCACGTATTCACATTCAATCATACCAAGTCCCGGCCACCAACAAAAAAAGCCGGCCGCAGCCAGCTTTTCCGAGAAATGGCGCAGGTTATTTCGTGGCCAGTACGTGCTCGACCGCCGCCTTGAGTTCATCGTCGGACGCGGCGACCTTCGGATGGCCTTTGCCTTCCTTGAGCTTGCCGACCAGCATCGCTTCGGCGTCCTTGTTGCCCTTGTATTTGGCGGCCACGTCCTTGTACGCCGGGCCCACCTTCTTCTTGTCCATCTCGTGACAGCCCAGACAGCCCTTTGCCTTCAGCACGTCTGCTCCGGTCTGGGCCTGGACCGCACCCGCGACGAATACGCCAGCGGCAGTCAAAATCAGCATTATTCCCTTCATACCTTGTCCTTTCTGTTGAATCCGACCCCTCATTAATAACGCTTCCCCGTGCAGTCCAGTTGACTTCTCATGTGCTGGCGCCCCGGGGCCATCCGTACCGACCCCGGCGCGAGGCCTAGAACTTGTATGTCGCAAGCAGGTAGAAGATGTTGGCCGTGTAGTCCTGGAATGCGCTTTGCCCGCTCAGGTACGCAGTCTGAGTCGCGCTCGGCGGCACCGCATTGTTGACGGTATAGGTGAAACCGTCAAAGCCGATGTCGCTAAAGCGATACCTCTCGTACGCGTAGCCCGCGGTGAAGTCCCAATGCCTGTCGTACGTGTAGGTTCCCTTCAGGTTGAGCGCGTGCCTGCGCGTATTGTCGAAGTTTCCAATCGGCAGCAGTGTGATCGGCGAGACGACCGGGGTCACGCCGCCGCTCGGCAGGGCGGTGAAATCCACCGTACCCCTGGTCCGCGCATAGAGAATCGAGCCGGCGAACTTGAGCCGTTCCATCGGCAGCCAGTCCGCCCCGATCCCCACCTGCCAGCTCCTGTCGTTGTTCTTCGCCGACCAGTTGTAGGTCGTGGAGAAAGGCGGCCCGGGCGGTACCAGACCGGCGGGTGCGGGCGCCGCGTTCGGATCGGCGGTGCCGGTCCCGACGCGGTGCCTGGAATCGAGCTTCAGGACTTCCATGTCGGCAAAGGCCATGACGCGGAAGGCCTTCGGATCGCCGAAAGACACGTTGGCGTAGTATTCCTGCCGCTTGTCTGCGGTCCGTCCCAGGACTGTATCCTTGAAGTCGTTGTCTTTGTAGATGGCCTCGAAGCCGAGGTCGAGAAACTGCACCGGCGGCGAGATATCCAGCACGAGTTTCACCAGGTTCTGGTCCACATTCGCGAAATCGAATCGCCTGACGAACGCGTCGATCGGATTCGTCGGATCGCTCGATTCGAAGTGCGATCGCCGCTCGAGATACTGATACTTGATGCGACCGGTGACCGTGTCGAGCATACTGTTCTTGTACTCGGCGTAGTACTTGCGATCCTTGGTCTTCGTGAAGTCGATCCGCTCCCGCTCGGTATCGAAGTAGTCGATCCCCGCCGCGAGCTTGTGGCCCGGGCTTACCCTGAATCCCGCCTCGATGCCGAAATTGTTCTTCTTGTAGCTGAACAGTTCCGGCTCGCACGGCCTCGCAGCAACGATCGGAGCGACGGCGCTGCCATTGGTGCAATTGCTGGTGGTGGTGCCACCGCCCGCGAGCAGGCCGCTGCCCTGCGCCGGACTGAAAATCACCTCGGTCGAATGATTCTCCTTGCGCGACCAGTTCCAGTACAGCCTGGTGTCGAGTTCCCGCGTCGGGTTCGAGGTGAGCGAGGCCGACGCGGTCTTGTTCTTGATGTTTCCGTGAAACACGTTGTTGTCCGGGACCGTCGCAGGATTGGTGTTCCCCGTTGACAACATCGTTTGCCGCACATCGACATTGTTGGTCACCTTGCTGTAGGTGACGCGTCCCGCCAATGTCGAATTGAGCGGCAGCCCCCGCAAGTTGCCGTTGACGGCGAGCCGCGTCAGCTCGTTGTCGGGCGGCAGCACCGTCGTATCGAGGCCGGACGGACTCGGGCCTGCGCCAAGGAAGCCGTTCGACCACCGGAGCAGCGGGTCGTCGTTGGAAAAATTGCTATGCAGCGCGCTGACCGCGAAATGCCCTAGCTTGGACGAATAGCCGCCTTCCAGCGAAAAATTCCGGGTCGTGAACTCCACCGGAGAAGGCAGATCAATGAAACCGTTGCCCGGGCTCGTGCCCTGGGCGCCGGCAATGACCTTGACGCCGTTCCTCTTGACCTCATTCGCATCGGCGCGGATGTACCACGGCGAGTTGCCCGAGAATTCGAACATCCCGCCCAGATCCCGGCGCTTGTACGAATTGTCGAAGGTGTTCCACGTGGCGGTATTCGTGTTCGGAAACGTCGCTGTGAGGGTTGAGCCGCCGATTCCCGCATACGGAGACATCGCCCCGGGGCCGGAGCCGAAATTGTGGCGCAGCTCATTGTCGTAAAGCCGGTACTTGAATACGCCGTAGCTCCCGCCCCATAGGTCGATCGATTGATCGTTGCGACCGAGGTTTTCGCCGAAGGCGTTGAGGTAGTAGCTCTGGCCGCGGCCCTTCACGTCGAACATCCCAAGGCCGCCCGAGTCCAGGTCGCGGTATTCATTCAGCTTGGACGGATCGCGCGCTTTGTCGTGCACGCTGAGTCCGCCCAGGCTCGCCGAACCCGACCACACAAAATCCCCGTCGGCGGCAAACGCGAGCGGCGACGCAACGAACAGGTTCGCAACCAGGATCGCAAAAAGTTTGGGGTTCATGTTCGCCTCTTACCGGAGGAAGAATTTGCCGCGCATGCCCGGAGCATTGCTGCCATGCATGTTGTTGTGGCAGTTGACGCACCCGCGAGCGATCAGCCGCGTGTTCGGCACCGCGGCCACCGCGGGCGGCACGGGAACCGGGCTGAACCCGCCGCCGCCGCCGTAGACCGTGCCGGGATGCCGCGATGCGTCGTGGCAGTCCTGGCACATGTTCGGCGCTTTCTCCACCAGCAGCCGGTTATGGTTCGAACCGTGCGAGTTGTGGCAGGTGAGGCAGTTCTCCTCGACCGGCGGGTGTTCCCAGATGTAGGGCCCGCGCTTCTCCGTGTGGCAGCTCGTGCAGAGCTGCACCACGGATTCGTTGTTCACCATCGCATGCGAGAGCGCCCCGTGCGGGTTGTGGCAGTCGGTGCATTTCACCCTGCCCTCGATGATCGGGTGGTGCGAAGGCTTGAGAAGCTGCGAGCGGATCTGCTTGTGGCAGGAGGTGCAGGTCTCGTACTGCAACTGGCGCGCCGTGGTCTGGAACGGAGTGACCGACGGATTGTCCTTTCTCAAGGCAAAGCTCGCGCCCGCCCCGGGCGTGCCGTGCAGGCTGTGGCAGTTGTTGCACGAGACGTCGTTTTTCTTGTGCTTGCCGGAATCCCAGAACGCGAGGTGGCGGTTGCCCTCATGGCACGACAGGCAGACGCCGGCTTTCCTGTCTGCGGGAATCGCTTTGCTGTTGAATCCGAGGATGCCGCCGACGCCGCGGCCACCGCCGGCTTTCACGTGCTCGGTACCGTCTCCGTGGCAGGTCTGGCAGTCAGGACCGCTGACGTTGCCTTTCTGCCCGTGCTTGGTGGCGAGGTAACTCTCCACGTGGTCGCTATGGCAGTTCTTGCAGACCTCCGGGCCAGGTGCTTGCGCCGCGGTCGGCTGACTGAAAAACAGCAGCGCGCCCGCCAGTGCCAGAAAGAGCGCGCTGCCGGACCACTTGCCGAGCACATGGGACCAATTGAAACGCGGACGATCTACCATTTCGCCTCTCCCCGATCGGTGCCTCGCGGAATAGAAACCTGACCACGCCGGCGCTGGCGCCAACGCTTCATCCTTCTTCTTTTTGCAGCTCCCCATTCGGTCACGGTCTGTTCGGGCAGATCATGCCAACGATGTGCTCGATTGCATCGCGTTTTATGTGACGCCTGTTGACCTGGATCAAGCGGGGCTAGTCGCTTGAATTGTGCGGGAAAGTTTGACTTGGCTCAACTGCTTCGCGCACGTCCGTAGCATGATTTGTGCAATGCAACAGGTGGTCCCAGCGAGAAACGGATCTGCCAACGGCGCCTCCCGCGACCCGCGGTTGCTGGAAGGCGTGCTCTCGAACCTGCCGCTGTTCCGGGGCGTTGCGCAGCGGCAAGTCGCCGAATTGGCTGCGCGCGCCCGGGCACTGCACGTCCGGCACGGGGCGATCGTCTGCGCGCAGGGAGAATGCCAGCCCGGGCTTTACGCAGTCGCTTACGGCCAGGTGAAGCTTGCGTTTCGCGGCGGAGACGACGAAGAGCGCGTGATGCGCATCGTCGGCCCCGCGGAGACTTTCGGCCTCGCGGGCTCGTTCCTGGGACGCCCGTCATCCTATGAGGCGGTGGCGCTGGACGATTCGCTGGTCGTCATGATTCCGGCTGCCTCCATCCTCGCTTTGGTCGACAACGACCCGCGTTTCGCGCGCGCCGTGATCAACGCGCTCTCCGAACGTACCGTGACGCTGCTTGCCGAGGTCGAGGCCGGCGCGCTGCGGCGCGGCGTGCAACGGCTTGCCTCCTACCTCGATTCGCTGGCCGGTTCCGATTCTGCAGACGGCACCTGCACCGTACGCCTGCCGACCACCAAGACCGTCGTCGCCTCGCGCCTCGGCATCAAAAAGGAAACGCTTTCGCGGCTGCTGCGCGAGCTGGCGCAGAAAGGGTTGATCGCGGTCGAGCAGCGCGAAATCGCGATCCTCGACCGGCTGCGCCTGGTCGCGGTTGCGCGGGAGGAAACCTAGCGCGCATGGCGCGCGATGTAGCGCTTGACCGCCTCGGCGTCCGGCTCAATCACCTCGTAGCGCTGCGGCAGCGATTCGAGATCTTTCAGCCCGGCTGGACGTTCCGGGTCGCGGCCGAGTGCCTCGCGGATGGTTTCGCCGAACTTGACTGCCTGGGCGGTCTCCAGGCAGATCATCGGCACGCCCGGCTCGCGATAGGGTTCGGCGACCTTGATTCCGTCCGCGGTGTGCGGATCGACCGTGACGCCGTAGCGCCGGTTCACCCGGCGGATCGTCGCGATCCGGTCGGCATGGGTGCTACTGCCCGACACGAATCCGGTCCCGGCGATGGGCTTGCGCATCGCCGACAGATCGAATTCTCCGACCGCTTCGAGCTCCGCCCAGAGCGCCTTCACGCGCGCCCCGTCACGGCCGACAAGATCGCACAGGTAGCGCTCGAAATTGGATGCCTTGGAGATATCCATCGACGGACTGGAGGTCGCGACCGCTGACTTGCGGACGCGGTAGCGGCCGGTGCGGAAGAACTCGTCGAGTACGTCGTTTTCGTTGTTTGCGAGAACGAGGCGCTTCACGGGCAACCCCATCGCCCGGGCAACGTGGCCGGCATAGATGTTGCCGAAATTGCCCGACGGCACGGCAAACGAGACCTTCTCGCCATTCGACCGGGTCGCGGCGAAGTAGCCCTTGAAGTAGTACACCACCTGCGCCGCGATGCGCGCCCAGTTGATCGAGTTCACCGCGCCGATCCGGTAGGCCGTCTTGAACGCCGCGTCGGCGTTGACCTGCTTTACCACATCCTGGCAATCGTCGAATGCGCCCTGCACCGCCAGGTTATGGATGTTCGGGTCCTGAAGCGAGTACATCTGCGCGCGCTGGAACGCGCTCATGCGGCCGTGCGGCGAGAGCATGAACACGTCGATGCCTTTCTTGCCGCGCATCGCGTATTCGGCCGCCGAGCCAGTGTCGCCGGAGGTCGCGCCGAGGATATTGAGCGTCTCGCCGCGCGCCGCGAGCACCTGCGCGAACAGTTGCCCGAGAAGCTGCATCGCGATGTCCTTGAACGCGAGCGTCGGGCCGTTCGAAAGCCCGAGCAGAAATAACTCCGGCTCGAGCTCCCGCAGCGGCGTGATCTCGTCGCTGCCGAAAACGGCTTTGGTATAGGTCCTTCCTGTCAGCTTCTCCAGATCGGCGACGTCGGCCATGAACTGCGACAGAATCGAACAGGCGATTTCGCGGTAGCTCTTGCCACGCAGCACCGACAGTTCCACCTTCGGGTAATTCTCCGGAACGTAGAGGCCGCCATCCGGGGCGAGGCCTTCGAGCAGGATCTCGGTGAAGCGCCTGGGCGGCGCTTTGCCGCGCGTGGACACATACAGCATGCGCGACCTAAAGCGGCATCGCCGACAAGTGGCTCCGTCGCCCGTAGGCCAGGATCGAGCGATCCTTCGTAAAAAGCGTCGCGCCCGTGAGCCGGGCGGTGGCGACGATGATCCGGTCGGCAGGGTCGCCATGGAAATCCCCCGGCAGATTGCAGGCTTCAACCGCGATTTCCGGCGTCAGTTCAGCGAGCAGCAGGCCAGGCGCGGCAAGCGCGCGCCTTATCCAGTCCGACACCGGAAGCCCGAGTTGCAGCCGCCCCTTCGCGACGAGCATCGCGATCTCCCAGACCGAAATCACGGACACCCATAGCGCGGATCTGGCTGCGGCGCGGGTTACTGCTTCGAGGCTTGCCCGGCGGAACCCGCCGGTCTCGCCGGCGCGCAACCAGACCCATACATGGGTGTCGAGAAGAATGGACTCAGCGCTCGGCATTCCACTTCTCGCCGATGGGGCTGACGATGTCTCCGATGAACCGCACCGTCCCGCGCATGCCCCCGATCAGAGGGTTATCGGCGATGTCCACCGGCACCAGCTTCGCGACCGGTCGGCCGCGCTTGGTGATGATGATTTCCTTGCGCTTGCGTTCCACCTCGTCCATGAGGGCAAGGCACTGCGATTTGAATTTTCCTGCGGCGACGCGCATCCTAGCCTCCATGACCATATGATGTGGCCATTATACCGGCTGACGGCCGGTCACAGCAGTTCCTCCAGCCGGATGCGCGTCACCTTTCCCGGAACGGTCGGCAGTTTCTCGATGCGGCCGATCGCGGCGTTGACGTTCTTTTCGACCGCCAGGTGCGTGAGCATGACGATGTCCACGCGGCTCTCGCCCTCGCCGGGCTCCTTCTGCACCATGGCGTCGATCGAGATCCTCGAATCTGCGAGGATCCTCGCGATGTCGGCCAGCACTCCGGGCCGATCGACCACTCGCATGCGCAGGTAGTACGAGGTTTCCACCTCACCGATCGGCAGGATGCGGTCGTTCGAGAGCCGGTCGGGCTGGAATGCGAGATGCGGCACGCGATGCTCCGGGTCGGCGGTGATCAGACGCGTGACATCGATGAGATCGGCGACCACGGCGCTCGCAGTCGGCTGGCTGCCTGCGCCCGCGCCGTAATACAGCGTCGGCCCGACCGCGTCGCCCTTGACCAGCACCGCGTTCATCACGCCCTCCACATTCGCGATCAGGCGTCGCGCGGGAACCAGCGTCGGATGGACTCGCAGTTCGATTCCCTTCCTTGCGCGGCGCGTGATCCCGAGCAGCTTGATGCGGTAGCCCAGCTCTTCGGCGTACCGAATGTCCTCCCGCGTCAGCTTCGAGATGCCCTCCGTATAGGCCTTGGAGAGCTGCATCGGAGTGCCGAAGGCGAGCGCGGAGAGAATCGTCAGCTTGTGCGCGGCGTCGATGCCCTCGATGTCGAACGTCGGGTCAGCTTCCGCATAACCCTTTTTCTGCGCCTCCTTGAGCACCGTCGCGAACGGCAGCCCCTTGTCGCGCATTTCGGAGAGGATGAAGTTCGACGTCCCGTTGATGATCCCGGCGATCCATTCGATCCGGTTCGCGGAGAGGCCCTCGCGCAGCGCCTTAATGATCGGAATCCCGCCCGCGACCGCGGCCTCGAACGCGACCATCACGTCCTTTTTCTGCGCGGCGGCGAAGATCTCGTTGCCGTGCGTCGCGAGCAGCGCCTTGTTGGCGGTGACGACGTGTTTTCCGTGTCCGATCGCATCCAGCACCAGGTCCTTCGCCACCGTGGTGCCGCCGACCAGCTCGACGATGATATCGATGTCCTTCGCGCGGGTGACCTCGTACGCGTCGGATGTAACCTTCGCCCGCTTGCCGACGATCTTCGCCGCCTTCTCCAGCGCCTTGTCTGCGACCCGCGAAATGCGGATTGCGCGGCCGGCACGGCGCTGGATCTCGTCGGCGTTGCGGCCGAGCACGTCCCAGGTGCCGCCCCCCACGGTGCCGATTCCGAGCAGGCCGACGTTGATCGGCCTCATTCAGGCCGCGCCTCTCAACAATCCGTCCTTGCGAAACATCTCGCGCACGCCGCGCGCTGCCTGTCGAAGGCGATGTTCGTTCTCGATCAGCGCGATCCGCACGTGATCGTCGCCGTAGTCGCCGAACCCGATCCCGGGAGCGACCGCGATCTTCGCGTCTTCGACCAGCCGCTTGGTGAACCCGATCGAACCGAGGCCGGCGTAGAAGTCGGGAATCTTCGCCCAGATGTACATCGAGGCTTTCGGGTTCTCGACCATCCAGCCCGCGTCGCGCAGGCCGCGGACCATCACGTCGCGGCGCTTCTCATAGGTCCGCCGGATTTCCTCGACGCAATCCTGCGGCCCGTCGAGTGCGATGATCGAGGCCACCTGGATCGGCGTAAAGGTGCCGTAATCGTAATAGCTCTTGATGCGCGCCAGCGCGTGCACCAGGTCCTTGTTGCCGACCATGTAGCCGATCCGCCAGCCGGCCATGTTGTAGCTCTTGGACATGGTGAAGAACTCGACCGCGACCTCGCGCGCGCCCGGCACCTGCATGATCGAGGGCGCTCTCCAGCCGTCGAAGGTGATGTCGGCGTAGGCCAGGTCGTGCACCACCAGGATGTCGTGCTCGCGCGCAAGCGCGATCACGCGCTCGAAGAAGGCGAGCTCGACGCACTGCGCCGTCGGATTCGACGGGAACCCGATCACCAGCATCTTGGGCTTGGGAATGAGCTCCCGGATCGCGCGCTCGAGCTCGCTGAAGAAGTCCACCCCGGGCGTCATGCGCACCGAGCGGATGTCTGCGCCCGCGATGATCGCGCCGTAGATGTGGATCGGATACGACGGATTCGGCACCAGCACCGTGTCGCCGCGATCCAGCGTAGCGAGCATCAGGTGCGCAAGGCCCTCCTTCGAGCCGATGGTGACGATCGCCTCCGAATCGGGATCGAACTCGATTGCCCAGCGGCGCCGGTACCAGTCGCAGATCGACTTTCGCAGCCTCGGGATGCCCCTGGACATCGAATAGCCGTGCGTATCCTGGCGCTGCGCCGCCTCGACCAGCTTTTCCACGATGTGCTTCGGCGTCGGCCCGTCCGGATTGCCCATCGACAGGTCGATGATGTCCTCGCCGCGGCGGCGCGCCGCCATCTTCAGCTCGTTGGTGATGTTGAAGACGTAGGGCGGGAGCCGC
>CAZYVT010000023.1:0-49959 GCA_964651335.1 uncultured Enterobacteriaceae bacterium
ATCATCGTGACCCGGTCGTAGCCGTAGGTCGTGCCGGTGTTGATCGCTTCGCCGCGCACGATCGGCGCCGCACCCTCCGGATAGAACGGCAGCATGTCCTGCCCCTGCCACCAGCCGGAGAAGTGGAACGGCATGAACGCCGTGTCCGGACCTACCCGCTCGGTGACCTGCGCCTTGACCTTGAGCTTCGCGCCGGTGGGCGTGTGCACCCAGACGAACTCGCCGTTGCGGATGCCGCGGTCGGCCGCCGCCTTCGGGTTGATCTCGATGTACATGTCCTGCTGCAACTCGGCGAGCCACGGGTTGGAACGCGTCTCCTCGCCTTCGCCCTCGTACTCCACGATGCGCCCGCTCGTGAGGATGAGCGGGAACTTCTTGTGCATCTCGTCCTTCACCGCCTTCTGTTGCACCGATTTAAACAGCGTCGGCAGGCGCCACATCACCTTGACGTCGTCGTGGGTCGGGTATTTCTCCACGAGATCCGGGCGCGGGCTGTACAGCGGCTCGCGGTGCTGCGGGATCGCGTCGGGGAAGTTCCACACCACCGCGCGCGCCTTGGCGTTGCCGAACGGGTGATTGCCGTGCTTCATCGCCACCCGGATGATGCCGCCCGAAAGATCCAAATGCCAGGCCTTGCCCTCGGCTTCCTTCTTCTCCTCATCGGTGAGTTCATCCCACCAGCCGAGCTTCTTCAGCAGCACGTGGTCGAACATCGGATGACCGGTGGTTATGTCCGCACCCTTCGGGTGCGAGCCGTCCTCGGCGAGGAGGTTCACGCCGTCCTTCTCCACGCCGAACAGCGCCCGGAAGTTGCCGCCGCCGTCCATCATGTGCTTGGACGTGTCGTAAAGGTTCGGCGTCCCCGGATGCTTGATCCCCGGCTTGCCGTAGCACGGCCACGGCAGCCCGAAATAATCTCCCGTGAGGTCGTAGCCGGTCTTCGCGTCCTTGCCGCCCTTCGCTTTCAGCGTCTTGACGTCGAACACGTGCATATTCCTCATGTGCGCCTGCAGGCGCTCGGGCGACTGGCCGGAGTAGCCGATGCTCAACGCGCCGCGGTTGATCTCTCGCAGCGTGTCCTCCATCGAGGGCTCTTCGCCGCCCTTGCCCTTCACCAGCTTGATGTTCTGCTTGCCGTCCTTCTTACCGACAAGTTGATCGGCGAAGCCGAGCTTCTGCGCGAGCTGGTACATGATCATCTGATCGGTGCGCGACTCGAACAGCGGCTCGATCACCCGCTCGCGCCACTGCAGCGACCGGTTGGACGCGGTCGCCGAGCCCTCGGTTTCGAACTGCGTCGCCACCGGGAGCAGGTACGCACCGTCTTTCCTGACCATCGCGAACATCGCCGCGCTCGCCGAAGGATATGGGTCGAGCACGACCATGAGGTCGAGCTTCTTCATCGCCTCGAGCATCTCGAGTCCGCGCGTCTGGCTGTTCGGCGCATGGCCCCAGTAAAAGATCGCGCGCAGATTCGGACCTTGGTCGATCGCCTCGTTCTTCTCCATCACACCGTCAATCCAGCGCGACACCGTCATGCCGGGCTTGGCCTGCATTCCGGGCGCGTAGCGCTCCGCGAGCCATTTCGGATCCACGTTCCAGACCCGCGACCAGTGCGCCCAAGAGCCCGGGACGAACACCGGGTAATAGCCCGGCAGCGCATCGGGGTTCGGGCCTACGTCGGTCGCTCCTTGAACGTTGTCGTGGCCGCGGTAGATGTTGCAGCCGCCGCCGGCGCGGCCGACGTTTCCGAGTGCGAGCATAAGAATGTTGCTTGCGCGCACCATGGCGTTGCCGGTGGTGTGCTGCGTCTGGCCCATCGCCCAGATGATGAAGCCCGGCCGGTTCTCGGCAAGGATCTTGGCGACGTTGAGGACCTCGGCTTCCGGAACCCCGGTGACGTCGGTTACCTTGTCAGGCGTCCACTTGGCCATGACCTCTTCCTTGACCTTGTCCATTCCGTAGACGCGGTCGTGGATGTACTGCTTGTCTTCCCAGCCGTTCTTGAAGATGTGGTAGAGCATCCCGAAGATGAACGCGATGTCGCTGCCTGAGCGGAGGCGCACGTACGTGTCGGCCTTCGCGGCGGTGCGCGTGTAGCGCGGGTCGGCGACGATCACCTTACAGCCGTTCTCCTTCGCGTGCAGCGTGTGCAGCATCGAGACCGGGTGCGCCTCGCAGGCGTTCGAGCCAAGGAAGAGCAGGCTCTTGGAGTTCTGCTCGTCGTTGTACGAGTTGGTCATCGCGCCGTAGCCCCAGGTCTGGGCGACGCCGGCGACCGTGGTCGAGTGGCAGATCCGCGCCTGGTGGTCGCAGTTGTTCGAGCCCCAGAGCGAGACCCATTTCCGCAGCAGGTACGCCTGCTCGTTGTTGTGCTTGGAGGAGCCGACCACGAACAGCGCATCGGGTCCGCCCTTTTCCTTGTCGTCGCGGATCGCGAGCAGCTTCTTGGAGATCTCGTCGTAGGCCTGATCCCAGGACAGGCGTTTCCACTTGCCGCCCTCGAGTTTCATCGGGTACTTCAACCGATGAGAGTCGTGCGTGATGCCGTGCTCGCGCACCGAGGCGCCCTTGGCGCAGTGCGCGCCGAGATTGAGCGGCGAGTCGAACACCGGCTCCTGGCGCACCCACACGCCGTTCTCGACGTGCGCGTCGATCGCGCAACCGACCGAGCAGTGCGTACACACCGTGCGCTTGACCTCGATCTTGCCGGCTTGCATCTCGTCCTTTGCGGCCTCGGCAACACCGATCATGCTGAACGGCAACTGCGCAGCAGCAGCCCCCGCGCCGAGCGTGAGGCCCGAGCGGCGCATGAACGTGCGCCGGTCCATCGTCCTCGCCAGCGCGCCGGAGATTCCGCGCGCGAGCCTGGGTTGCGAAGCGACCGTTCCGTTCGCCTTTCTCGTCAGCAGCATGGCGGACCTCCTCAGACCTTCGCGGTGCGGTAGTAATTGCGGATGTGCGCCGATTCCTGGTATCCGCGAGTCGCGCGTTTCGACTTGTCTGGCGCTGCGGCGGGCGGCGCGTTTTTCGCAACGATGGCCGCTGCCGTCGCGGCGCCGCCGGCACCGACCGCAAGGAGGAAGTTGCGCCGGGAAAGACGCGTGGTGCGTTCGCTCATGTTTGCCTCCGTGTCGTGGAAGCACGTCCGATCGAGCCGGATCGGAATGCCTTTTCTTGCACCAACCTTTCAACACGCAATCTTATTCCATATTGAACGCCGCGTGCTCAATCTCGAAGAAGCGCCGAGCGAAGAGCGCCACGGCGCGGTAGAAGGAAACGCGCGGGCAATCGTCTATTGCATCGCACAACGACGCTGCCGCCGGCTGAATGAATGCCAGGAAGAACGCGCGCTGCGCCGCGGCATCACCTTCCGATACCAGATGTCGCATCACATCGCAGACGGCTGCAACGTGATCTTCAGGCTCATGCGCCGAATCCATGCGACCGAGTCCGTGCATCGCGAGAAAACCCCTGATTTCCACCAGGGAATTGTGGGACGCACTCCGCGTCCTGTGCGCAGCGGTGTACAGGGTCACCTGCGCCTTGCCCGTGCCTACGAAAGCCTCGTCGTACTCCTCGCGCACGGCTTCCGGATCCGTCGCCGCTGCTGCGCGCGTTAGGTCGCGCCAAGCCACCACAAAGGCCCGATTCCCTCCCTCGGCGGCGATCTCGTCGGCCGCCGAGAGGGTCTCCAGCAATTCCCGGTCGGGAGGCGCGTAGAACAGCCGCGCAAGCAGCGCGTAGAAATTCGCGCGCGCCTGCTCTTCAGCTACGAGCGCCTGCGCACTCATTTTCTGCCGACGTAGTCGAAGATCGAAGCCTCGCCTTTGTTCTCCATCATATCGACGACGCGGCAGTCGGCGCACATCTGCAGGCGCCTCAGGTGACCGGCGTCGGGGAACATGGAGTGCGCGCCCAGCTTGCCGAGCATGTTGTCCACCATCGGCTTGGTGCCGAAGGGCTTGCCGCAGCGCACGCAATTGAACGGCTCGGCCTCGTTGAGCGTCACCGGCTCCTTCGCCTGAGCGGTGAGCAATAGCCGAGGCACGAGCCGGATTGCGTCCTCCGGACAGGTATTGACGCACAGGCCGCACTGCACGCAGTTGCGTTCAATGAACCTGAGCCGTGGATAGTCAGGCGCATCCAGGAGCGCCGATTCGGGGCACGCCCCGATGCACGCCTTGCACAGCGTGCACGTGTCCTTGTTGACGAGGAGCGCTCCGAAGGGCGCGCCCGCGGCAAGCGCAATCTCCTCTTTCGGCATCGGCGCCTGCTTCGCCAGGTGCTCGAGCGCGAAATCGAGCGAGGTGCGCTTCTCGGGAGAGAGATTGAACGTGGCGGGCTTATCGGCCGTGCGGGCGGGCTCGAGCTTCCAGAGCCCGGCTTCAAGCGCGGACGCGTCTCCCGCCTCGATCAGCGCGAAGTGATCGCCCTCGTAGCCAAGCGCCGACACAATGCTTTGCGCGTAGCCCATCTGCTGGCGCAGCGCGGCGAGATACCCGTCGGCCTCGCGCCCGGTTGCCAGCACCCGCACCTGGCTTGCGCCATAGGCGAGCGCGCCGAGCAACAAGTCCATCCCGATCGACGCGACGTGAAAGCATTCGAACGGGATCACTCGGGCCGGCAGCCCGCGGCCCGCACCCTTGCGGCCGAGACCCCGCTCGCCGAATCCAGCTCGCCGACCCACCGCGTGCACCAGGTTTCGTCCCGCCTCGAGGTCGTGAACTAGGATGCAGGCGTTCTCGCCGCCCGCCTCCCGATAAGTCGGGAGCAGCGCTTTCAGCCGCATGCCCAGGTCGGGCATGCGCGGATAGGAGTAGGTCATCGCGCCCGAAGGGCACACCGTTGCGCAGCCGCCGCAACCGGCGCAAAGGTGCGGCTCTACCTTGACGTGATCGCCGTCCTCCAGGATCGCCCCGGTCGAGCACACGTCCAGGCACTTCGTGCAGCCGATCTTGCCCGAGCGGCCGTGCGCGCAGATGCGCTCGCGGTACTGGGTGAACCGCGGCTTCTCGAACTCGCCCACGAGCGCCACGAGATTGCGCGCGGCGAGCGCCTGCTCGAGCGGATCGGCGCCCGGGGCGGCGTAGCCCTGCGGAGCATCGTGCAGGCGGACGAGCGGCTCCCTCGACAGGTCGAGCACCAGGTCGAATGACTCCTTGCGAGGCGCTGCGGCGCGCGAGAAATCGATCGCGCCGATCTCGCCGCAGGCCTTGACACACTGGCGGTGCGCCTTGCACTTCTCGAGATCGATCTGGTAGGTGAAGGCGATCGCGTTTTCGGGGCAGGCGCGCACGCAGGCGTTACAGCGCGTGCAGATCTCGAGATCGATCGGATTGTCCTGCTGCCACTCGACTTCGAACGCGCCCAGCCATCCGGATACCTTGAGGGCGCGGCCGGACCACACGGGGTACTTGCGTTCCTCCGGCAGCTCGCCTCGATTCGCGCTGGTGAGCAGCACGCTCACGTCGAGCGAGCCTGCCAGGCGCTCGGCCCAGTCGATCGCCGCGTCCGACGGCCCGATGATGAGGAGCTGCCCGCCCGACTTGTATGTGACCACGGGAACCGGCTCCGGCTCGGGAAGGGCCGCGGCGGCGAGCAGCGCTGCGATCTTCGGCCCCGCCTCCCGGCCCTCGGCGGACCATCCGGCCGCCTCGCGGATGTTGACGAACCGCAGGCTCGCCTTGGATTCGGCAGTCTCGGCCAGTTCGGAGAAAAGCGGCGCCTCCTGAGTGCAGGCGACGATCACGTCGGGATCCGCCAGCGCCGCCTGGAACGCGCCCGTCTCCTTGCGGCACAGCTCCCGGTGGACGATGAGCGGTTGCCCCGCCTTCAGCGCGTGCGCGAGCCGCTTCGCGTCGAGCGGAATCGTCCCGTTGCAGCTGCAGACCTTAAGCGTCCTGCCTTCCAGCGCCATCCTTCGCTTCCTGCGGCGGCTCCTGCGGCTTTTCAGTTCCGGCCTGCGCCGTCTTCTCCGCCTCGTCGAAGAGAAGCTTCCTCGCCTGGTTGAGCGTCTTCAGCATCTCCAGCGGGATCGGCTCGCCCTTGGTGTAGTCCTCCGAGTACGCCTCGAACGGGTCGGGTACGTTGAAGTGCGGGTCAGCGAAGAGTTTCTTCAGCGCCTTACGGCGCGTGCCCGGCTCCACCTTTGCGTCCATGAACGGCTTGAAATCGGATTCCGGCGTGAGCTCCTCCACCGGCGGTAGCGGCGGAGCGTGTTCTTCGTGCGCGGCCGGCGCAGGTGCCGGCTCGGCAGGCGCCTCTTCCTTCGGCGTCTCGCGCGCGTCGGTCTTCAGGCGCGACCAGCGCGAGAGAAACGGCTCGTGGTCCTCGCTCATCGCGCGGCGCGGTCCTTCGGATGCATGAAGGAACGCGGCTTGATGCGCTTCTTCGGCTCGGGGCGGTAATTCATTTCGACGTACTCGCCGACCCACGCAAAGACTTCCGCCGGCATCGGTACGCCGTCAACGGAATGCCCGCCGTCCATCCAGCGCCCGCCTTCGTTATAGCTCACGGTCACGTCGAGGGGCAGGCCGCGGGCGGCCTCCACACCCTCGCGCTCGTCATCCATGCGCCAGAGCACAAAAACGCGCGGATTGTCGGTGGACACATTCAGGTAATAGCCCTCCGCCTCGTCCCGGTGCAGCACCAGCGAGAAGCCCGGATGCAGCCACTGCTGGACGCCGGCCCGGTCGACCAGCAGCCTCGGCTCCCCGCCCTCGGCGTAGCCCGGAAGCACGCCCCAGGGTTCCCAGACCTCTGACTGCCAACGGTTCGCCGAAGTGCGCCGCTGCATCACCACCGCGACCGGAATTTTCGGTTTTTCCATTCAGGCAACTATACCCTCTGCTATGATTTTGCGGAGAAAACCACCATGCCAGAAAAGGTTATTCCGATTCGCACCGAGCGCGGCGACTTCACCTCGCCCCCCTGGGATGGCTCGCCCCTGAAGGATACGCTCGGCAGGCAGATGCGCGATCTGCGGATCTCGGTCACGGACCGCTGCAACTTCCGCTGCGTGTACTGCATGCCGCGCGAGGTGTTCGACGCCAACTACCGGTTCCTGCCGCATGGCGCCATCCTCACGTTCGAGGAGATCGCGCGCCTGGCGCGCATCTTCATCGGCCTGGGTGTGCAGAAGATCCGGCTCACGGGCGGCGAGCCGCTGGTGCGCAAGGACCTCGCGAAGCTGATCGCGCTGCTCGCGCCGCTGGATGCGGATCTCACCCTCACCACCAACGGCTCGACCCTCACTCGTCACGCAGGCGATCTGAAACGCGCCGGCCTGGCCCGCGTGACGGTGAGCCTCGATTCGCTCGATGACGCTACGTTCCGGGCCATGAACGACGCTGATTTTCCGGTGGCCAAGGTGCTCGACGGAATCACCGCCGCCGCCGCCGCGGGGCTGGCGCCGATCAAGATCAACATGGTGGTCAAGCGCGGGACCAACGATCACCAGATCGTGGACATGGCGCGCCACTGGCGTGGCAGCGGCCATATCGTGCGCTTCATCGAATTCATGGACGTCGGCTCGACCAACGGCTGGCGCATGGACGACGTCGTTCCCTCGGCTGAAGTGATCCGGCGTATCGGCGAGCAGTTTCCGCTCGAGCCGGTCGATCCGAACTATACGGGCGAGGTCGCGGAACGCTGGCGCTACCGCGACGGCGCGGGCGAGATCGGCGCGATCTCCTCCGTGACGCAGGCGTTTTGCCGCAGTTGCAACCGCATGCGCCTTTCCACCGAGGGCGCGCTCTACACCTGCCTGTTCGCGCACTCCGGCCACGACCTCAAGCAGCTCGTGCGCGGCGGCGCCTCCGACGCCGAGATCCGCAACCGGATCGCGGCGGTCTGGCGCTCGCGCGGCGACCGCTATTCGGAGATTCGCACCGCCGAGACGGCAAAGCAGCGCAAAATCGAGATGTCCTACATAGGCGGCTAACGGCGTTGGAACGGAAGCGAAAGGCGCGCCGTTCAACGCCTGACAACATGGCGAAGCCCCACCGTCCCGTACTCACCAACGCCGCGCGGCCGGCGACCTACGAGGTCGAGGCCTACAACGAGCGCGGCGAGATGGTGCCGACCTCGATCGCCGGGGAGCATCCGCTCACGCTCTACCTCGACAAACGCGAAATCGTGACGCTCATGACGCTGGGCCACGCGCCCGAGGCGCTTGCAATCGGGTACCTGCGCAACCAGCGGCTGGTGAAGTCGCTCGCGGACATCACCTCGGTGCAGGTGGACTGGGAAACCGATTCGGTCGCGGTCACTACGCGCGGCAGGTCGGCGAAGAACGTGACCGCGAAAATGAAAAAACGCACCGTCACCACCGGCTGCGGCCAGGGCACGGTATTCGGCGACCTGATGGAGGAGATCGATCGCGTGAAGCTCCGCCAGGACGTGCGCGTTGCCGACGCGCAGCTCTTCGACCTGGTGGAGAAGGTGCGCAAACACGAAACGATCTACAAGCAGTCGGGGGCGGTGCACGGGTGCGCGCTGGCGCGCGCCACCGGGCCCGACACGGCCGAGATCATGATGTTCATCGAGGACGTCGGCCGCCACAACGCGGTGGACGCGATCGCCGGCTTCATGTGGCTCGACGCCATCGACGGCTCGGACAAGATCTTCTATACCACCGGGCGCCTGACCTCGGAGATGGTGATCAAGTGCGCGCAGATGGCGATCCCGTTTTTGGTGTCGCGCTCGGGGCTCACCAAAATGGGCCACGAAGTCGCGCAGCGCGTCGGGCTCACCATGCTCGGGCGCGCGAGCGGACGGCATTACCTGGCGTTTACCGGCCTAAATCGCCTCGAGAGAACCGTCGCCCAGCCGACCGCGTTTGCCTGAATTCCGATGCGCGACGACGCGATCGGGTACGTGCTCAAGGCTGCACCCGTCGCCGCCGAGTGCCGCGACGTCGCCGAGTGGTGGCCGCGTTTTCGCGAGGCGGCGCAGACCTGGCGCAATCCGATGGATCGCGCGATTGCCGCGGGCTTCAGGGCCGACCGGGTCGGCTGGGCGTTCGCCTCGGGTTACCAGGCAGCGCTGCATGCGCTGTTCCCCGGCGTGCCGGAGGACCGCATCGCCGCGCTCTGCGTGACCGAGACTGAAGGCAACAGCCCGAAAGCGATCAAGAGTCTGCTTCGAAAACAGGGTGACGGCTGGGTGCTGCACGGCGCGAAACGCTGGACGACGCTGGGCCCCGACGGCGCGCTGTTCTTCGTCGCGGCGCGCGACGCCGATGTTGCAGGCGAGCGCCCTGCGCTTCGCGTCGCGCGCGTGGCGGCGGATTCGCCCGGCGTTCACGTCGAGACGATGCCGCCGACGAAGTTCGTGCCCGAAGTGCCGCACGCGCGGCTGCGGTTCGAGGATGTGCGCCTGCCGGACGACGCACTTCTTCCCGGCGATGGCTATGACGAGTACGTCAAACCTTTTCGGACCGTCGAAGACCTGCACGTGCACGCGGCGATCATCGCGTACCTGGTGCGCGAAGCGCGAAGGCTCGCGTGGCCAAACCCATGGATCGAGCGCACGGCGGCGCATCTCCACACGCTGCGCGCGCTCGCGGCAGAGGACCGGGATTCGCCCGCCACGCACGTCGCGTTGGCGGGTGCGCTTGCCGTCGGCGACGGACTGCTCGCAGAGGCTGATACGCACTGGGACGCTGCGGGTGGCGACGCGGCTTCCAACCGCTGGAAACGCGACCGGGAGCTGTTCAAGGTCGCCGCGGCGGCGCGCGTCCAGCGCACCGCGCGCGCCTGGGAGCGGCTCAGACCAAGCGCCTAAGGCGCGGGCGCCGGAGAGCCGGCGGCATCGGCGGCGAATTTCTCCTTCTGCGCGACCAGTTCGGCGCGGGACGGGAAAAAGAGCGAGGCCAGAAGCATGCCGCCCGCGAGCGCGGCAAGAACAAAGAACACGTTCCGGAATCCGCCCTCGGTGCGGTGCAATGCCGCGATCATCGGCACCGCGACCGCGGCCACGCCGAGCGACACGACGTAGCGTACCGCGAGCACCCGCGCGCGGTATTCGTCCGCGCAGTACCGGCCGACGATCGCGTCGTTGAGCGGGATCTGGCCGAATACCGCAAGCATCATCAGGAGCGCCGCGCCGAGCATCTGCCAGCCTTCCAGGTTCGCCGCCATGAACAGGAGCGGAATCTGGACCAGCGCGACCCCGATCATGAGGCGCTTCAACTCGGCGCGGTCGATCAGCGTACCCATCAGCACCTGCGCGAACGCCGCGATCGTGTACACGGCCGCAACCAGTACGCCGATGCCGAAATTGGTCTGCGTCAGCGCCTGCAGCCGCTCATCGAAAACCTTGGGCATCGAGACCGTGGTCGAGTTGAAGATGATGCCGCCGCAGGCCGTGGCGACCAGCAGAATCGAGAAGATTCGCCCCATCATCCGCGTGTCCACGTGCAGCCCGATCGATCCGGAAGTTTTTTTTGCCCGGCCCGGGTCCTGCACCAGTGCGAGGAACCCGACTCCCGCGAGCATGCAGGCGATGCCGGGGGCGAAGAACGCGACGCGCCAGCCGGCGAGATCGACGAGCGCCCCCGTAACGAGCGCCGCAGCCGCCAGGCCGAGGTTCCCCCACAAGCCGTTCCAGCCGAGAACGCGCCCCATCCTGGTGGGAGACCGAACCAGCATCGCGATGCCCACGGGATGATAGATGGCGGCGAATGCGCCCGTGACGGTGAGGCCCGCAGCAATCTGCCAGGGTTCCCGCGCCAGTCCGGTGACCAGCATCGAGCCGCCGATGCCGAAGAAGAACAGCACCATGGTCCGGTAGCGACTCCAGTGGTCGGCGAGCCAACCCGCCGGAATCGCGAATGCGCCGAACGCGATGAACCCCCCCAACGCGAGCGGCAGCAGCTCGGCGTAGGGCCTGCCCCATTCACGCCCCAGCGCCACCACCGCAGTCGGAAATACCAGCATCACGAGGTGGTCGAGCATGTGCCCGACATTGAGAAACCGAACCAGCCAGCGGTTCTGCATGCGCCGCAGTCTGGCACGCGCCCCTGGCGCCGGCAACCGACCGACATACCGGCGGCTGCCGCTAAAATCGGCCGATGCAAGCTGTCACCGGGATCGTGCTCGCGGGCGGCCAGGGACGCCGCATGGGCGGAGTGGACAAGGGACTGCAGCCGTTTCGCGGCAGGCCGATGGTGCAATGGGCGATCGAACGCTTCGCGCCGCAGGTGCAGGAGCTGATCATCAACGCAAACCAGAATCCCGGGGACTACGCGCGTTTCGGATACCGCATCGTGCCGGACGAGCTGGGCGGGTTCGCCGGCCCGCTCGCCGGATTGCACGCCGGAATGAAGGCGGCTCGCCACGAGCTGATCGTGACCGCACCGTGCGATTCGCCGTTCCTGCCGCTCGATCTGGTCGCGCGCCTGTGCCGGTCGCTGGGCGCAAACGAGCTTGCCGTGGCGAAGACCGGAGTCCAGCCGCATCCGGTGTTTTCTCTGGTGATGCGTGCGGTGCTGCCGCACCTGGAGTCGTTCCTCGCCGCGGGAGGCCGCAAGATCGATGCCTGGTACGCAACGCTGAAAGTCGCGGAGGTATGCTTCGACGACGAGGCGGACGCTTTCAGGAACATCAACACATTGCAGGAGTTGCGCGACGCATGAACGCTCAGGTTGCTCGCCTTTCCGGCATCGTGAGCTGCATCGACGGCTACGACCCCGCCGCGCTGCACGTGGACAAGGCGCGCGAGGCGATCCGCGCCTGCCTTGCGCCGATCGAGGGAAACGAGCGTGTGCCGCTTCGCGCCGCGCTCGGGCGGGTGCTTGCCGAGGACATCGTGCCATCGATCGATGTCCCGGGGCACGACAACTCGGCGATGGACGGCTACGCGGTGCGCAGCGCCGACCTGAAGCCCGATGCGGAAGCGATCCTCGAGGAAGTCGGCAGCGCGCTCGCCGGCCGGAACTTCGAGGGCCGCGTCGGTCCGGGCCAGTGTGTGCGCGTCATGACCGGCGCCGCATTGCCGCAGGGCGCGGACACAGTCGTGGTCCAGGAAATCGTCCGCGCCGAAGGGCGCCGCATCGCGGTCCCCGCCGGTCAGAAGGCGAAGCAGAACGTGCGCTACGCGGGTGAGGATCTGAGGACCGGTGTGCCGGTGCTGAAAGCCGGAATGCAGGTGCGTCCGGCTGAGCTCGGCGTGATCGGCTCGCTCGGCATCGCCGAGGTGGGCGTGAAACGGCGGCTGCGCGTCGCATTCTTTTCCACCGGCGACGAGCTCTGCTCGGTAGGCACCGTACTCGGCAAGGGCCAGGTGTACGATTCGAACCGTTACACGCTTCACGGCATGCTCTCGCGCCTCGGGGTCGAGCTTCTGGACCTGGGCGTCGTGCGCGACGATCCGTCGGCGCTCGAGCGCGCCCTGCGGAGCGCCGCCGCGGGCGCCGATGCAATCGTCACCTCGGGCGGCGTTTCGGTCGGCGAGGCGGATTTCGTCAAGCAGTTGATGGCCAAGCTCGGCGAGGTGCTGTTCTGGAAAATTGCGATGCGCCCGGGGCGGCCGATGGCCTTCGGCAGGATCGAAGCAGGAGGAAATGCGGCATTCCTCTTCGGCCTGCCGGGAAATCCGGTCGCAGTGATGGTGACCTTCTATCAGTTCGTGCGCGAGGCGTTGCTCGTCCTGTCCGGGCGCAGCGACGACTGCGGCCTGCCGGTGCTGAGAGTTCCCTGCTCGGTGTCGCTGCGCAAGGTTCCCGGGCGGACCGAGTATCAGCGCGGGATCCTGTTCCGCGGCGCGAACGGCGAATGGAACGTGCGCACCACCGGCCAGCAGGGCTCGGGCGTGCTGCGTTCCATGGCGGAGGCGAACTGCTTCATCGTGCTCGAACACGAAAGAGGCGCCGTGTCCGAGAGGGAACCGGTCGGCGTTCAACTGCTGGACTGCATGGCTTGACAAATTCAAAATAGAAGAGAGATCCGATGACCTCAGTGCGCGTAAGGCTCTCCGGCGCGTTTGGCCGGTTCTGGCTGCGGCGACAGGACGGCTGGTATGGCCGATTTGTCGAATCGCGGGCGTATGCCCCCACGATCCTGTTCGTCGCGCTGAGCGGGTTCGCGCTGGTGCTCGTGATCCTCAGCCTGGCGGTGATCGCTTACAGCGCTGCTTGGCTGGTTTGGTCGCTTGTCGCGGTGGCGGCCTATCTGCTCCTGCTGATGTTCCTCACCAGCTTCGGGGTTACGGCGGCGCACTCGGCGAAACATGCCGAGACACCCGCCGAACTGCACGCGCGGTGCAGGAGGCTGCTGCTGCAGCACGATTTCGAGATCCGGCACGAAACTCCGGGGAGCCTGCTCGCAGCGCGCGGGATCGAGGCGGGCGCGGAAAGCGAATGGCGCAACTTTCCGCTCGAGATCACCGCTACGGTCGATCCTTCCGAGGGGGGCGCCACGCTCTCCGTCCGCTGCACCGGCGAATCGGCGGCGCACCGCTTCGTGCGCCGGCTGATCCTCAAGACCTGCGAAGCAACCGCGAATCTGGACGACAAGGCGCTGCAGGCTCTCGACAAGGCCCTCGTGATGCGCCGGGGCGGCCTTTTTCAGGGCGGGCTGGCAAGCCACGTTTTCGCCGCCTTGCTGATCTGCACCGTGCTGAGCGCGGTGCTGGTGGCCGGCGTTTCGTACGGGCTCGCGACCTTCGTGCTCGACGTCACCGTGGCGAGCGCCGCAACGGAGGACGCGCGGCGATTGCAATTCCAGCTGGCCTCGGAGATCGACCGCCCGCTGCGCTCGGACGTGGGGCGGCTGGCGAGAGCCTTGGAGAAGACCGCTCCGCGAAGCGTCGCGCCGCGCGAGGTTCTTCGAGACCTGGAAAGCTCCAGCGTCCCCGGGGAACTCGTGGTCGCGGTCATGCAACCGGCTGGCGGCATCGCCCTGATTCATCCGTCCGGATCAGGCCCTCTCGCCGCCCGGTTGACACCGCAGGTCGTCAAGGAAATGCCGCACCGTCTCCTGTACCGCGTCGGCGACAGGATACTGCACGCGTTGCCGCACACCTCCACCAGAGACCTGGAAACGCGCCTTGGGCTGAAGGCGGGCGAGCTGGTGATCGGAATGGCGCTCTCGCACGACGATCTCGCCCGTCTCGCTCCCCGGAGCATCGCCATCGGCCCGATGGAAATCACGTTCTTCGACACCGGCCGCCCCATTCTGCGCTACACGTGGCGGCCGGGAAAAGAGCCGAAAGTCGACGGCGGGTCGGGAATCCTTCCGAGCGATGTCATCGCCAGCGCGGCAAAATCGAAGGAAGACGACTGGACCGCGATTTTCAAGAACGTTCTGTTCGGCGGCAGCTTCGAAGGAACCACGGTCAGAATCGAAACACGGGACCACGTGCCCTATCGCGTCGTCTACAGCGTGTCGCAGCGAGGAAGCGCGGCAACCGGATGGGACGGAATCTCGATCGTCCGGGAGTACGACCAGAAGTTCGAGACCCGTGACTGGATCCCCTCGCTGGCGATCTCGCTCGCGTTGCTGGCGATGCTGCCCGTCCTGATCCTCGCGATCGCGCTTGCCAAGCTGGTCTCCGACCGCGTGTCGCGTCCGGTCCTGCAGATTCGCGACGCGCTGCGGTCGATCGCGGAAGGCGAATACGCGGTCCGCGTCGACACCAGCCGGAGCGACGAGATCGGCAAGCTGCAGAAGCTCGTGAAGCGGACCGCCAAGGCGCTGCGCAAGCGCGAATCCGGCAGGAGCTGACGGGAAAGCATCGTTCCAGGCCGCTGCGGCCGCGGCCGGCGCTTGATTTCGATCAAGCCCGTCGCGATGCGCCTCCTTATGCTGGCGCCTGAAGGAATCCGCACAGGAGAGTCGGCATCATGACGGCAAAACAGCTCGTATTCGGCGACGACGCGCGCGCCAGACTGGTCGCGGGAATGAACAAGCTCACCGAAGCGGTGCGCGTCACGCTCGGTCCCAAGGCACGCACGGTCGTGCTCGAACGCTCGTTCGGCGCGCCCAGCGTCATCAATTCGGGGGTAATGGTGGCCAAGGAGATCGAGCTCGAGGACCGCTTCGAGAACATGGGCGCGCAGATGGTGCGTGAGGTCGCTGCCAAGACCTCGGAGGTCGCAGGCGATGGCACCACGACCGCCACGGTGCTCGCCGCCGGAATCGTGACCGAAGGGCTGAAGTACGTTGCCGCGGGCATGAATCCGATCGACCTCAAGCGCGGCATCGACCAGGCGGTCGAAGCGGTGGTCGGCGAATTCAAGCGCATCGCGCGGCCGTGCACCAGCCGCACCGAGATCGCGCAGGTCGCAGCCATTTCCGCCAACAACGATCCCTCGATCGGAGAGATGATCGCGCAGGCGATGGAAAAGGTGGGCAAGGAGGGGGTCATCACGGTCGAGGACGGCAAGGGCCTGGCGAGCGAGCTTGAGGTCGTGGAAGGAATGCAGTTCGACCGCGGGTATCTCTCCCCCTACTTCATCAACAACGCGGAGAAACAGTCGGTCGTGCTCGAGGACGCGTACGTGCTGCTGCACGACAAGAAAATCTCGGCCATCCGCGACCTGCTGCCGATGCTCGAGCACGTGGCGAAGATGGGCAAACCGCTGCTGATCATCGCCGAAGAGATCGAGGGCGAGGCGCTCGCGACGCTGGTCGTGAATACGTTGCGCGGAGTCATCAAGTCCTGCGCGGTCAAGGCGCCCGGATTCGGCGACCGGCGCAAGGCGATGCTGGAGGACATCGCGATCCTCACCGGCGGCATGGTGGTCGCCGAAGAGGCCGGCCTGACCCTGGAGAAGGCGGCGCCCGAAGTGCTCGGCCACGCCACGCGCATCGAGATCGATCGCGAAGACACCACGATCATCGGCGGTGCCGGCGACCCGAAAGCGATCGCCGCGCGCGTGGCGCAGATCAAGCAGCAGCACGACGAGGCGAGCAGCGATTACGACAAGGAAAAGCTCAAGGAGCGCGCCGCCAAGCTCGGCGGAGGCGTGGCGGTGATCAAGGTCGGCGCCGCGACCGAAACCGAGATGAAGGAGCGCAAGAGCCGTACCGACGACGCCTTGCACGCGACGCGCGCCGCGGTCGAGGAAGGCATTCTGCCGGGAGGCGGCGTGGCGCCGCTGCGCGCACGGGCGCGTCTCGGCGGCCTGCGCGGCGCAAACCAGGACCAGGACGCGGGCATCCGGATCGTCTTGCGCGCGTTGGAGGATCCGCTGCGCCAGATCGTGCGCAACGCCGGCGGCGAGCCGGCGGTGATCGTGCAGCGCGTGAGCGCCGGCGAAGGCGACTACGGCTTCAACGCCGCGACCGGCGAATACGGCGATCTGGTGAAGATGGGCGTGCTCGATCCCTGCAAGGTGGCGCGCGCGGCGCTGCAGAACGCGGCTTCGATCGCCGGGCTGATCCTCACCACCGACTGCATGATCGCGCAGGTCCCGCAGAACGAGCGCGCGCCGGCGATGCCGGAGATGTAGCCTTCAGCCCTTGATGCAGACGAGCGGCTCGAGACGCGCAACCTTGACCGCGAGTCCCGCCGCTTCGGCCGCATTTACCACTTCCGAAACGTCCTTGTAGGCGCCGGGCGCTTCCTCGGCGACCCCGCGCTGCGACCGGCTGCGGATGAGGATGCCGCGCGCCGCCAGTTCGTCCACCACCTGCCGCCCCTTCCAGTTGCGCAGCGCCTGATGACGGCTCATGGCGCGCCCCGCACCGTGGCACGCGGAGCCGAACGAGCGCGCTTCGCCCGTGTCGGCGCCGGCCAAAATGTACGACGCCGTCCCCATCGAACCGCCAATCAGCACCGGCTGGCCCGCGGCGCGCAGCGCCTCGGGAACATCCGGGTGGCCGGGACCGAACGCGCGCGTCGCGCCTTTGCGGTGCACATAGAGCTTGCGCGGCCGTCCGTCCACCACGTGCTCCTCGAGATTGCAGGTATTGTGCGAAACGTCGTAAAGCAGCGTCAGGCGCGCAGCGGGCAGCACCTCGGCGAACACTTCGCGCGCGAGATGGGTGAGGATCTGCCGATTAGCGAGCGCGCAGTTGATCGCGGCGCGCATCGCGCCGAGATACTCCTCGCCCACCGGGGAGCGGATCGGTGCGCATGCCAGCTCGCGGTCCGGCAGACGGATGCCGTGCTGCCCCGCCGCGAGCGCCATCCGGCGCAGGAACTCCGTGCCGATCTGGTGGCCGAGGCCGCGCGAGCCGCAATGGATGCTGAGCACCACCTCGCCCTCGCGCAATCCGTACATCCGGGCGATGCCCGCATCGAACACGCGGGTCACCTTCTGCACCTCGAGATAGTGATTGCCGCTGCCGAGCGTCCCCATCTCGTCGCGCTGGCGCTTCTTCGCCTGATCCGAGACGTTGCCGGGCTTGGCGTGCTCCATCTGCCCGCGCTCCTCGACGCGCTCGAGATCCGACGGCAGCCCCCAGCCGCGCCCGACCGCCCATTTCGCGCCGCCGACAAGCATCGCGTCCATTTCCTCGGCGCCGAGGCGGATCGCGCCCGTGCTGCCCACTCCGGCAGGAATCCGTTGGTGGAGGCGATCAGCGAGTTGCTTCTGCACAGACATCACATCCGCAACGGCGAGTGCGGTGTGCAGGCAGCGCACACCGCAGGAGATGTCGAAGCCGACGCCGCCCGCGGATACCACTCCTCCCTCCTCCGGGTCGAACGCAGCCACGCCGCCGATTGGAAAACCGTAACCCCAATGCGCGTCGGGCATCGCATAGGAGGCCTTGACGATTCCCGGCAGCGCGGCGACGTTCACGACCTGCTCATGGACCTTGTCGTCCATGTCGCGGATGAGCGATTCGGTGGCGTAGATGACCCCCGGCACGCGCATTGCCCCGTGCGGTTCGATTTCCCATTCGAACTCGGAGCGTCTCTTGAATCGGGAGATGTCCATCGCTCTCCGTTCAGACGTCCACCACGCACTGCGCCACCCATTCCCCGCCCGGCTCGCGTCCCACGCGCAGCGAAGTATAAGTTGCGCCCTTTACCTCGACGGCGGGCTGATGGCGCGAAGCATCGGCCGGCTCGCCCCAGGCATTGCCCGTGAGCTTTCGGTCCGTGATCCGCACCGCGAACCGGGAGAACAACATGCGCCGCGTTGCCATCTCGTACACCAGCGCGTTGAGCCAGTCCACGAACAGCAACTCGGTATCGGGCGCGTCGCAAGCGACCGCCACATTCTCGCGCGGCTCGATCCGTTCCGGATCCGCGACCACCGCAGTCATCGCAAGCGCCGCCTGTTCGAAGGCCCGCTCCAGCGTCGCGCCGATGCCGCGCACCCCCACATCGGCCATGTGCGGGAAATGCTCCCAGCGGTCAGATGCCATTCCCGGGCACCGCCGACGCGCGCGAATGGAATAAGCTCATGGACCCACGCTATAAGTGACGAGCGGATATGCAGTTGATCCGGATCAATACCGGGCCGACCCGGCGGCGACACTCTAGCGCTGTGGATTTCCAGAACCGGAGCCCGCAATGAAACGCCGTGACCCCCGCCAGCGGCAACGCCGCCACATCGACCGGTCGTTCGACGACATCCATCATGATCCCTACCTTGAGCGCGGCAAACCCACCCAGCTCGCGCTTTGCCCCGGGTGCGGCGCGGTTTTCCGCCGCGGCCGCTGGCAATGGGGCGAGGCCAGCAAGAACGCCAAACGGCACCTCTGCCCCGCCTGCAAACGCACACGCGAGCGCCAGCCGGCGGGCAGCATTCGTCTCTCGGGGACGTTCTTCGCTTCCCATCGCGACGAGGTGCTCCGGCTGGTGAGGAACGAGGAAGGGCGCGAGAAGCGCCGCCATCCCTTGCAGCGCATCATCGCCATCCGCGAGGTGCGCGGCGCCACCGAGGTGACCACGACCGATCTGCACGTGGCGCGGCGGATCGGCGACTCGCTGCGCGCCGCCTTTCAGGGAACCCTCGTGCTCCGCTACAGCCCGGATGAATACCTCGTGCGGGTGTACTGGTCGCGCTGAGTGTCGATGAGCGGACCGGGAAGCGAAATACCCTCTACCGTTGGACGCAGGCTTGCGCCCGCCGAATTGCGGCGCAGGTGCGACCTCGCGCACGGCAATTTCGCGACCACCGACGAACTGAAGGACTCGGCGGAGCTGTTCGAGCAGCCGCGCGCAGTGGACGCGATCCGCTTCGGGGTCGGCATCCGCGCGCAAGGCTATAGCCTGTTCGCCATGGGTCCCGCGGGCTACGGCCGGCGCACCACGGTGAGCCGGCTGCTCGCGGAACGCGCCGCGCGCGAACCGGTGCCTCCGGACTGGTGCTACGTGTTCAATTTCGCGACTCCGCACAAGCCCTGCGGGCTGTCGCTGCCGCCCGGCCGCGCGCCGCACTTCAGGCAGGATATGCAGCGGCTGGTCGAGGACCTGCAGGCAGGCCTCTCGGCGGCATTCGAAACCGATGAATATCGGGCGCGCCGCCAGGAGATCGAAACCGAATTCAACGATCACCAGTCGCAGGCGGTCGGTGCCGTGGGCGAGAAAGCGCGCAAGGACGGCATCGCCCTGCTGCGTACGCCGGCGGGCTTCGCCTTCGCGCCCATGCGCAACGACGCCGTGATGGAGCCGGACGAGTTCCGCAAGCTGCCCGAAGCCGAGCGGCAACGCCTGGAGGCGGCCATCGCCGCGCTTCAAGAGGAGCTCGAACGGGTCATCCAGGAAGTGCCGAAATGGCGCCGCGAGGCGCAGCGCAAGCTGCGCGAGCTGAACCGCCAGGTGACCCGCTCGGCGGTCAACAGCCTAATCGAAGATTTGAAGAGCGCGTACGGCACGATGGCGCAGGTGGTCCAGTACCTGTCCAAGGTGCAGGAGGACGTGCAGGATCACGCCGAGTACTTCAGGCAGCCGAAGGAAGGCGAACAGCCGATGCTGTTCGGCATTCCGATCGGGCGGGCGGAAGGCGGGGAATCACCGCTGCGGCGCTACCAGGTGAATGTCCTGGTGGAGCATTCCAACGCCGCGGGCGCGCCGGTGGTCCACGAGGACAACCCGAACCATGGCAACCTCGTCGGGCGGATCGAGCACATCGCGCAGATGGGCGCGTTGCTCACCGATTTCACCCTGATCAAGGCCGGCGCCCTGCACCGCGCCAGCGGCGGTTATCTCATTCTGGACGCGCTCAGGGTCCTGCAGCAGCCGTTCGCCTGGGAAGCGCTCAAGCGGGCGTTGCGCTCGCGCGAAATCCGCTCGGAGTCTCCGGCGCAGGCGCTGAGCCTGATCAGCACGGTGTCGCTGGAGCCCGAACCGATCCCTCTCGACGTCAAGGTCGTGCTCGTGGGCGAGCGGTTGCTCTATTACCTGCTCTACGAGTACGACCCGGAGTTCCGCGAGCTGTTCAAGGTGGCGATCGATTTCGAGGAAGACACCGGGCGAGCGCCGGAGAGCGAGCTGCATCACGCGCGCATGATCGCCACGCTCGCGCGCGCGGAAAAGCTGCTGCCGCTGGAGCGTTCCGCAGTGGAGCGCGTGATCGAGCATGCCTCGCGCCATGCCGGCGACGCGGAGCGGCTTTCGCTGCAGCTGCGCGGCCTCGCCGACCTGTTGCGCGAGACCGACTACTGGGCGCGCGTCGCGGGCCGTGCAGTGGCGAGCGCCGATGACGTGCGACACGCGATCGAGGCGCACGAGCGGCGGCTGGACCGCGTCCGCCAGAGATTGCAGCGCGAGGTCCTGCGCGGCACCCTGCTCGTGGACACCGCGGGCGTGCGCGTCGGCCAGGTGAACGGGCTCGCGGTGCTGGAGCTCGGCGGGTTCGCGTTCGGCATGCCGCACCGGATCACGGCGCGCGTGCGCCTGGGCAGCGGCAAGGTGGTCGATATCGAGCGCGAAGCGGAGCTCGGAGGCCCGATCCATTCCAAGGGCGTGCTGATCCTCTCGGGGTATCTCGCCGGACGCTACGCGCCCAAGCAGCCCCTGTCGCTCTCCGCGAGCCTGGTGTTCGAGCAGAGCTACAGCGGCGTCGAGGGAGACAGCGCGTCCAGCGCCGAGCTCTACGCCCTGCTCTCGGCACTCGCCGATGCGCCGCTACGCCAGGCACTTGCGGTCACCGGCTCGGTCAACCAGCATGGAGACGTCCAGGCGATTGGCGGCGTGAACGAGAAGATCGAAGGGTTCTTCGACGTGTGCAAGGCGCGGGGACTCAGCGGCGAGCAAGGCGTCCTGATTCCCGCCGCCAACGTCAAACACCTCATGCTGCGCGATGAGGTAGTGGACGCGGTGGCTTCCGGATCATTCCAGATTCATGCCGTGGGGTCCGTGGACCAGGGTGTCGAGATCCTGACCGGCATTCCCGCGGAGAGCTTCAACCGCAGGGTCGAGGCGCGGCTGCTCGAATTTGCCGAGCGGGCGCGAGCGCGCGGCGCTCCAGAGGCCTCCCCGAAGGGATGGCGCGGGCGCCCGCTGCGGTGAAGACACGCCGCGTCGTCGTCGCGCTGGATGCATCCGCGCCCGGAAAGGCGGCGCTCGAGGCTGCCGCCGGTCTCGCCGCGCGCCTCGAAGCCGAACTCCTCGCGGTGTTCGTCGAGGACATCGATCTGCTGCGTCTCGCCGGACTGCCGTTTGCGCGCGAGATCGGTTACCCCTCGGCGATCCGCCGCAGCATCGACGTCGCGGCGATGGAACGATCGCTGCGGCGGCACGCGGACGAGGCGCGGCGCAGCGTCGCGCTGATCGCCGAGCGAAAGCCCCTGAAGTGGACCTTCGAGGTGGCGCGCGGCTCGCTCACCGCGCAAGTGCTCGCGGCGGCCGCCGAAGCCGACCTCATCGTCGCCGCGCTCGCCGGGTGCGAAAGCGCCGCGCTGCAGCTCGCCGCGGCCTGCAGGGAATCCGCCTCGGCGAGCCTGGTGTGGGCGAGAACCCGCAGCGAACTCGATTCGCTGCTCGACGAACTGCGCCGCCGGGAGCGCTAGCCCGAGAACGCGCGGATGAACCAGAAGGTGAGCAGCGCAAGCGGTGCGACGATGGCGAAGAACACGAACGAGCGGTTCTCCCCGAAGCGCTTGCCGCGCCGGCGCTCGATGAAATCGAGCAGCCGGTCGGAGAGTACGTAGAGCGCAATCGCAATGATCGTGAACCAGACGATTTCCATCGCTCGCTATTCCTGCGTCAGCAGGGCTCCCTGCGAAGTCCGCAGCATGGCGTGGAAGACCAGCACCAGGAACATCATGCCGCCGACTACGGCGACCAGGCCTCCCAGCCCCATCAGGCCCATCGCCGCGATTTCCTCCGTGCTGCGCAGCGCCTGCGCGGCGCCAGCCACTTTTCGCTGCACTCCGTAGCCGCCCGACCAGAGAAGTCCGAGGACGTGCAGCAACTGCCCGCCGGCGTAAAGCCAGAGCTGGCATGCGGCGAGCCTGCCGCGCACTTCCGCGTACCCGAACTTCGGCAGCAGGTGATACGCCAACCCCATCAGCGCAAGCGTCACGCCGACGATGCTGCCATGGTAGTGCGCCGGAACCTTGACGTTCGAGCCGTGGATCAACACGCCGATCACTCCACCGACGCCGAAGACCAGCAGCGAGCTCAGCAGCGCGGCGCGCAACGCGCCTTCGCGCTCGTCCGGCCGCCGCGCGCGCGCAAGACCCAGCACGAGCGCGAGCATGAACGGCAGGATCGCGAGCCCGCCGCCGAAACGCATCAGCCACGTGTGCCAGCGGTGGTGCTCCACGGTCCCGACGTCGTACGCAAGATAGATGACGGGCGTCAGGAACACCGAGGCGAGGCCGATGCCGAACAGCAGCACCACGGTGCGAGCCGTGAGCGGCGCCGGCGCCCCCGCGGCTTGTGCGAGCCACAGCCAGGCGACCAGCATCAGCAGCGTCCAGGTGAACTGGAGCACGTGCCCGCCGCCCCAGAACAGCAGCTCGTAGTACGCCTTCGGGTCGAGGCCGGAGGGCGCGGCGAGATACGACCAGCCGAATGCAAGCAGCGCCACCGCGGCGGAAACCAGCGAAGTATTCAGTCCGAAGCGCAACGCGCCGGCGCCATCGAGCAGCACGCCGACGCGCGGCACCGTCGCCATCCCGCGCAGCACGACGAGCGTGACGCCCGCGGCGAACAGGATCAGCCCGGCGAGGAACACCGGCTCGTCGAGCACCGGGATGTAATTCGCCATGATCGGCCGCCCGGCGCCCGCAAAAGGGGCAACCGACATCAGCGCCGCGCCCGCGACCGCGGCGCCGAGCGCGCTCCAGCCCAGGCCGAGCAGCCGCGGCGCGCTGTTCAGGCTCCAGAACACGCCGCCGAAGGCGACGAACCAGGCGAGCACCGAAAGGTCGACGTGCACCACGAGCGCGACCTGGAAAAAGTCCACCAGCGGAAACCAGTCTTTGGTCAGCGGCGCGCGCGAAAGCACCAGCAGCACGGAAAACACGCCGGAAAGGGCGAGCGCAACGAGCGCAAGCCAGAGCCAGCCCTCGGCGAGCCGGCGGCGCGGGCCGTCGGGCAACGGCAACGCGTAGCGCGCATTCATAAGAGCAAGATACCACCCTGCCCGGCGCGGAAGTCGATCGTGAGCACCTGGCCCGCCGCGAGGTCCACGGTCTCCGCGCGCTCCCAGGCGCGCGCATCCGGGCGCAGCGAGTCGCGTACCCGCACCTGCAACGCGTGCCTGCCCGCGGGCACGGAAAGACGCCGATAGAGCTGCGCGGCGCCGTCGGCGGCGACGCCCGCCGGCGCGAGCCGTTCACGGAGCAGGACCGTGCCGTCCAGTTCGACGCTCACCTCGATCGGCGCGCGCCCGCGCGGGCATTCCTCCGGAGCGCGCATGTTGGGCGCGCGCGCCGCGAGCTCGGCGAGGCCGAGTTTGCGGCACGGCTGGAGGCGCTCGCCCGAGTGCACCACGATCACGCGAAGCAGTGCCTCCCCCGGCGCGAGCGGGCGATAGCGCGGGGCGAAGGACAGCCCTGCGATCAGCGCGCCGAAGATGACGAATGCGGCGAGCTGCGCCGCGCTCCGCGCGGTACGCGGCAGCCGTTCCTTTGCCTCCACCCATCCGGCGCGCAGGCGCTCTCGCGCGACGTTCGGATTCAGGTGCGGCTCGCGCGTCCCTGCGATGCGCGCGTCGATCCAGCGGTTCCCCAGCCGGTATTCGCAACCGTCCGGCGCGCAGCCTGTAATCCGGACGTTGCGCGCGCCGTTGCGCAGCGCGTACTCCGCAAGCGAGGGCGGCAGCTGTCCCGCGCACTCGACCTCGATCACGGCATCCTCGCCGGCGGCGCGCGCGCTTCGCCCGTGGCGGCACGCAAACACGATCCCGCGTCCGAGCGCCGCGAGCCGCGCGACCTGCGCCCGCATCGCCTCGAGCGGCCGATCCGGCAGGTCGATGCCCGGCGCGAGCCCGCCTTGGGCCGGCGGCGCCGCGGTCGGGCACGAGCCCGCGCAGATGCCGCAGGCCGCGCACTGCTCGGGCCGCACTACGGCCTGCTTGAGGAAGGCACGGCCGTCAGAGCGCGGCACGATGCTGATCGCGAGGTAGGGGCAGTCGTGTGCGCAGCGCGCGCAGCCGGTGCAGCGCGCGAGATCAACCCTGGCCGCCGCGCGGCGGCGCGGCACCGCAAGCGGCAACGCGAGCAGCGCAAGCGTCGCGCCGCCGAGGATCAGCCAGAGGACCTCTGCCGAGGTCGCATACATCAGCGGATGCGGAAACAGATAGAACCAATCGAGCCGCAGCGTTTCCGGGAGCGCGCCGAACGCCGCCGGCGCATCCGAACCGACCGGGCGGGCGAGCGACACCGCGAGCAGCATCGCCAGAGTCCCCCAGCCCAGCGCACGCGGCGGCAGGGTGTCGGTATGCGCGATGCGCTCGATGTGGATCCACATCGCCGCCAGCAACGCGAGCGGCACGCCGATGTGCAGGAAAACGAACAGCGAGAACAGGCGGTCGGTGACGTCGGCGCGGGTCAGGAAATTGCCGACCACCAGTCCGGAACCCAGCCCGAAGACATCGAACCACTCGGCGGTCGCGGTGGCCGAAAACTGGCCGACCCGGTCCCAGACCAGCCAGTACCCGACCACGCCCGAGCCGTAGAGGAACCACAGCAGCACGACCCCGGTGGTCCAGGAAAACCAGCGGAAGCCGCGGAAGTGCAGTGCGAGCGCCTCGCGCGCGAGGTGCAGCAGCGCGACCGCGACGAACGCATCCGAGGCGTAGCGGTGCAGACTGCGCATCACGCCGCCCAGCCACCATTGCTCGCGCGTCAGCCGCTCCAGCGAGCTGTGCGCTCCGGCGACGCTGGTGTCGAAAAACGCGTAGACATAGATGCCGGTGGCGGCGACGATCCAGAACAGGAAAAAGCCGAGCGCACCCAGGTGCCGCCAGGGATTGGCGTGCCGGCCGAAGGCGCGATCGAACGCCTGCTCGATCGCCGGGACCACAGGCCTAGCCCCGGAAGAGGAAGCCGCCCTGAGCGGCGGCGAAATCGATCACCAGGCTCGCTCCCGGAGCGAGCTCCAGCGTCGCCTCGCGCACGAAATTGAAATCGGCCGAGGCGCGGTCGCGCAGGCGGGCGACGATCCGGTGCGAGCCTGCCGGAACGCTCATCCGATGATAGGCCGCGGCCGCGCCGTCGCGTTGCAAGCCGGCCGCGGCCACCTCGCGCCGGTACACCACCTTGCCGTCGAGCTCGAGCTCGACCAGCACCGGCGAGCGCTCGCGCGGGCAGTCGAGCGCGGCGCGCATGTTCGGCGCGAGCCTGGCCAGTTCCTCCGGGGTGCGCTCGCGGCACTCCTGCAGCCGCTGAGCGGCGTGCACCAGCGACAACCGGAGCAGCGCCTCGCCCTCCGGCACCTGCGTGAACCGCGGGTACGATGAGAAGTATCCGATGATCGCCATCAGCGGCACGTACAGTGCGAGCTGGAACACGATTCTCAGCGCCTGTTTCACAGGCGCAGTCCCGGTCGCCTGCGTCATGACGCGCCCCCCAGCTTCGCGAGCTCGACCTGCGCGGTGCGAATCCTGGGCGCGAGCCGGAAAGCGTCCGAGAAGCAGTCGTCCTGCGACAGCCCGTGCGCCTTGAACGCCGGGTACGCCGCCTCGACCATCCCGGCGGAGCCGCAGGCATACACCTGGTAGATCGATAGATCGGGAAAGTCGGCGAGGATCGCCTCGTGCACCAGACCGGTCCGGCCGGTCCAGCGGTCCTCGGGCGAAGGCTCCGAGAGCACCGGCATGAACCTGAAGTTGCCGTGCTCGCGTTCCCATTGCCGCGGCAGCTCCGGCAGGTAGAGGTCGCTGAGCTTTCGCACGCCCCAGTAGAGGATCATCCTGCGCTTGAGGCCGCGGGCGAACGCGTACTCGATCATGCTCTTCACCGGCGCGAATCCGGTCGAGCCGGCGACGAAGATGATCGGCTTCTCCGAGTCCTCGCGCAGGAAGAACGAACCGAGCGGACCCTCGAAGCGCACCACGTCGCCGGCCTTCATCTTCCCGAACACGTGCGTCGTGTAGCGCCCGCCGGGAATGCGGCGGATCTGCAGCTCGATCCGGTCGCTCACCTGAGGCGCGGTGGCGAAGGAGAAGCTCCGCTTCTCGCCGTTCCCGAGCACGATGTCGATATACTGGCCGGCGTAAAACTCGATCGGCTTGCCGCCCTCGAGCTTCAGGATCACGCGCATCACGTCGTGCGCCAGCAGTTCCATGCTCTCGACCGTCGCGCTCCAGGCGCGCAGCGGGATTCTTCCCGGCAGCTCGAGCGGCTCGTACTCGATCTCGAGATCGGAGAGCGGCGTCGCGCAGCACAGCAGGACCTTGCCGGCGGCGCGCTCCTCGTCGCTGAACACCGGGCGCTGATAAGCGCCGTAGTCCACGCGCCCGTAGGCGAGCCTCGACTTGCACTTGCCGCATCCGCCGCCGCGGCAGTCGAACGGGAACGGCACTCCGGCGCGCAGTCCGGCGTCGAGAATCGTCTCGCCCTCGCGCACGCCGAGGATGCGGTTGTCCGGACGCACCAGCATGTGGTAGCCCTCCCGGGGACCGAGGCGCCGCCTCGGCGGCAGCCACGGCAGCAGCGCGCACAGGACGGTCGCGCCGCCGACGAGCGCCCAGACCTCGCCCGGGGTCCAGCGATAGAGCAGCGCGTAGACCGGCAGGAAGAACCAGTCGAACTCGATCGTCGTGATCGCCTTCGCGAGGTCGGCCTCGCCCTGGCTGAGCGCGGGCTTCGCGAGCGACAGCACCATGAGACTGAAAGTCAAAGTGAGGGTGATCGGCAGCGGCGGGTTGGTGCGCGCGTGCGGCACGCGGTGCGTATGCACCCAGAGCACCGCAAGCACGAGCAGCGGCACGCCGATATGGATGAAGGAGAAGAGCGAGAACAGGCGGTCGTTCACCGCCTCGGGGAAGATGAAGTTGCGGATCAGCGTGCCGTTGAACACCGGCAGCCAGTCGAACCACTCGGCGGTGGCGATGGTGACGAACTGCGCCACGCGGTCCCAGGGCAGCATGTAGCCGTTGATGCCGGCGGTGTAGACCAGCCACAGCAGCGCCACCCCCGTGAACCAGGAGAACCAGTGGAAGCCGCGATAGCGGTCGAACGTCCAGTGGCGCGCAAGGTGCAGCAGCATCGTGATCACCACGCCGTCGGATCCGTACCTGTGGAGGCTGCGCAGCACCCCGCCGACGTAAGGCTGGCCGTGCGTCAGGTACTCGACCGAGGCGTACGCGTCCGCGACGCTGGTCTTGAAAAATGCATAGAGATACAGACCGCTTCCCACCACCAGCCACATGAGGAAATACGAGATCGCCCCCAGGTAGTAGAGCGGGTTGAGGCGCTCTCCGAAGGCGAGGTTGAACAGCGCCTCGATCTTGAGGAAAAACCACTGTCCGAAGACGTGGATAAGCTTGATCACCTGCGCATGCTAATGGGCGCGCAGGTCTCCGCTCTTGACATGCGTCAACCGGTCGGGCGCGTGCGGCGCCGGCGGCGCCACTCGATGACGAGACTTGGAATTCCGACCAGGAAGATGGAAAGGCCGACGAAAATTTCGATCACCACCGCGTAGTTCACGCGGTACCTGCCCGCCGCCGGATCGTAGACGGTACAGAGCAATTTCACCTGCTCGAGCAGCGCGCCGATGTCGCCTGCGGGGCGCGGCGCATGGGCGATGAGTTCGAGCAGCGGCCCGACGAATTGCGGCGCAGGGAACGAATCCCCGTAAAGCTGGCGGTAGATCCTGCCCTCTGCGTCGACAATCGTCGCCTGCAGCAGGTGGTCGAATCCGGCGGTTGTCTGCTCGTAGGAAAAACCGAAGTCGGCGATCAGGCGCGGCAGCGTCTCCGCGTCCGGCGTGAGGAACATCCAGCTCGGCGAGACGACGCCCTGTTTTCTGGCGAAGCTCTTCATCGCCTGCGGCGTGTCGAAAGGCAGGTTGAATCCGATCGTGGCGACCTTGAATTTGCCCGGACCGATGGCGCGCTCAGCTTCGGCCACCGACTGCGCAAGGAACCTGGTGCTCGCCGGACACACCTGGAAACAGCCGGTGTAGATGAAGTTCACCACCAGCGGCTGGCCGCGCAACTGCGCGATCCGCACCTCGCGCTCTTCGCTGTCGCGGAAAACGTAGTTGCCGATCTCGCGGCCGATCGCGGCCTGGCTCGCCCTGAGCGCCTGCTTCTCGTCGAACGCCAAGGCGGCGGACGCGGCGGCGGCAAGCATCGCTGCGAAGAAGATCGGGGTCAGGGCCGGATTCCAGGGTAGCGCGCGGGTTTTGCCCTTGATACATCTCGTCACTTGGCTCGAACTGCAGAGCCAAGTGACGAGACCATGGAACTGCGAACCAAAGTCCGGCCGGCTGCGGGAAACCGGACTCCGGCCCGGGCTTTCCCTAGCGCAGCGCGACGTCAAACATCGCTCCCAGCAGTACCGCGCAGAGCTGGAACAGCGAGGCGCGGAAGCTCGCACGAGCGGTCTCGCGGCCAGGACGCTCGAGGAGGGAACGGCACTTGAGGAGGAACCAGGCCCCGCCGGAGAGCGCGGCCGCGAGATAGATCCAGCCCAGCCCGCAGGCGGCCGGCAGGAGCGAGGCGCCGACGAGCAGCGCGGCGCCGGCGAAGATTGCGCGTGCCGCGCGCTCGTCGCCCACCACGACGGGAAGCATCGGCACCCCTGCAGCGGCATAGTCCTCGCGGCAGGCGATCGCGAGGCTCCAGAAATGCGGCGGGGTCCAGAGGAACAGGACCACGGCGAGCGCGAGTGCTTCCGGTCCCGGCACCGGACTCACCGCCGCCGCGCCGGCAAGCACCGCAAAACTCCCGGCAAGGCCGCCGATCACGATGTTCCAGCAGGTGCGGCGCTTCAGCCACACCGTGTACACCACGCCGTAGGTGAAGGCGCCGAGAAACACATGCAGTGCGGCAACCGCGTTCGCCGCAAGCGTCGCTGCAAGCACCGCCGCCGCGATCATGGCGCCGATCAGCCAGAGCCACGCCGGGCGATGCGGCAACGCGCCGGTCACGAACGGGCGGTTCCGCGTGCGCGCCATCTGGCGGTCGAGGTCGCGCTCGACGTACTGGTTGAAAGCGCCTGCGGCGGCCGACGAGATGAGGACGGCGAGAATCAGCGCGCTGATCTGCCAGCCGCCCGGCGATGCGCCCCGCTCCACCGCGAATCCAGCCAGGGCCGCGATTGCGATCGCGACCCCGATCCGGAGCTTGAAGAGATTCAGCACGTCCCTCACAACGCGCCTTTCCTGTTGAAACCTACTTGAGCGGCCAGACCGTCGACAGGTACTTCCAGTTGACGAAGTAGTACAGCACGAACGACGTCAGGAACACCAGCGCCAGCACGAAGGTTCCCGGAGCGACCATCCCGGCCGCGCCGATGCCGCCATGGTGCGCGGCCAGCGTGGCCGCGATCGGCTGCGGCGCGGGTGCGACGCCCTGCTTCGCGGGCACGTATCTGAACTCGGGCGTCTGGATGCGCTTGCCGACAAACACCGACCAGACCGTGATCGCCAGGTACATCGCGCCGCCGAGCAGCGCGCCGAGGCCGCAGATCGCCATCAGCGTGATCATCAGCCAGGCGGTGCCGGGGAACTCATGGGCGAACGCGTTGCCGGCGAAGCTGATGTCCCAATGCCGGCGCGGCGCGCCGAGCGTCCCGGCACCCATCATGAAGAGCGACAGACCCGCCATGCTGAGGCCGAAGATGTACACCTGCCAGGTCGCCATCTTGCCGAACGCGACCTCCCTGCGGAACAGCACCGGGATCAGGAAGTACGTGAGCCCCATGAAGGCGAGCGTAGTGCCGGTCGCCACCGTGGCGTGGAAATGCCCCGGAACATAGAGCGTGTTGTGCATGATGAGGTTCAACTGTTCGGTTCCCATCACCACGCCCGAGATGCCGCCGAGGAAGCCGAAGATGATGATCGAAAGGAAGATCGCCACGAACGGCGCGTTGCCCCAGGGCGCCTTTCTCAGCCACTCGAACAGGCCATTGTTGTAGCCCTTCAGACGCTGTGCCACCTCGATCGAGCCGGGAACGGTCAGGCCGTGCACCATCGAGGCGAGCACCGCGAGGTACATCGCGTAGCTGGTGTTGAAGATCTTCCAGTTCGAGGTGAGGCCCGGATCGGCGAGCAAGTGGTGCGCGCTCGCGAGCTGCAGGAAGAAGATGTAGAGCAGGAACGCGGTGCGGCTGACCTTCTCGGACATCGGCTTGGCGCCGAACACGATCGCCGCCCCGGCGTACCACACCGCGACGTGCGCGCTGACGTTGATCTGCTGCGACGAATGGCCGAATGCCCACCACACCGTGCGGTACATCAGCGAGTCGATGTGCTCGATCAGCCCCACCGACCAGAGGAACGTCGGAATCAGGATGATCGCGCCCGACGCAATCGTGAACACCGCGATGATCGCCGCGGTGATCGCGCCGAAGGTCACCAGCGGCACCGAGCCGTGGTAGGTCTTCTCGTCCTTGGCGATCACGAGGGTGCCGAAAAACACGAAGCAGCCGACCAGCGCGCCGACCGCGAACAGGATCAAGCCGGCGTAGAACGTCGGGTGCGCGCCCATCGGCGCGTACGAGGTGAACATCACGCTCGAATCGCCGCGGGTGACCGAGTAGTTGTTGAGCAGCGCCCCGGCGACCATCAGCCAGAACCCCGCCCAGGCCATGCGGGGCGTCGCCAGGCGGCAGCGCAGCAGCGTCGACGAGGCGAAGTACAGGATCGCGATCTCGAAGAAGATGATCCAGTAGACGAGCATGTTGAGTCCGTGCGCGGTGAGGAACTGGTAGAACAGGTCCGCCGGCAGCAGGTGCACCGCCTGCCAGCGCGTGAGCAGCACGCCGATGGCGAGCAGGCCCCCCACGAGGAGCGCGACCACCGCGACCACCGCGTTCCAGCGCATCAGCTTCTCGGCCGGCTCGTGAAACACCAGTCCCGTGGTCGGGCAGGTCCTGAAATTGCGATTGGTTGCCATGATTTTTCCTCCCTACTTGACGACGTACAGCGGGCTGATCATGGTGTGGTGGTTGATGCCGCAGTACTCGTTGCAGATGATCGAGTACCTGCCCGGGTTGGTCGGCGTCACCGTCAGCACGTGGTCGTAGCCGGGATGCACCTCGATGTTGATGTTCTCCGGCTGCAGCGAGAAACCGTGCAGCCAGTCCATCGACATGAGATGGATGCGGTAGGACTTGCCGGCCTCGAGCTCGAGGATCGGCGACCAGCTCCAGAGCCGGGCGACGAGGTACACGTCGCTCCCCGCGGGCGGCTTCACCACCGGGGTCTTCTGCGGCCCCTCCTCGCGCACCTTGTACTTCGCGATCACCTCGTCGGCTTTCCTGGCGAAGGCCTCGGGAGAGGTCCTGTAGGCCTCGTTGGCGAGGTTCTGCTTACCGTACACGTGCCAGTACGGCATCATGAAGAACATGATCAGGCACCACACCAGCGCGAGCACGATCCAGAGCAGCTCGACGCGGTCGATCGGCTCTTTCCACCAGACGCGCTGTGACGGCGGCAGGATTGCGCTCATCGGAATCTCCCCCTTATTTGGCGATCGGCAGCGAGACGATCTCCATCACGCCCCAAATGACATAGAGCACCGTCGGCATTGCGATGCCGATGAAAAGCAGCAGGAACGGATTGTCGATCAGTTGCTGCATCGCCGGAACCGGCTCCTCCAGCACGTCGTCGCCCGGAACGTTGCTTTGCGTAGCGTTTGCCATGTCGCACCCCTCGGTCGGTTCTTGTGTGCGCGGTCCGTCCCGTGCGGACCGACGCCGGACGAAGGTACGCTGCGCCCAAAGGCCGCGATTTGATGCACATCAAGCTTTTTCGGGCTCGCCGGGTTAGGATTCGCGCCACTCGATTCAGGGACCTGCGTTGATGACGCTCGCGGATCGCCGCGCGGTTGCGGCGTGGCTGCTTTGCTGCGCCGCACTGGTGTTCGCGATGGTGGTGGTCGGAGGCGCGACGCGGCTCACCCATTCGGGGCTCTCGATCGTCGAGTGGCAGCCGCTCGTCGGCACGCTCCCGCCGCTGTCGCAATCCGATTGGGAGGACGTGTTCGCCAGGTACCGCGAAACCCCGGAGTTCAAGCAGGTGAACTTCGACATGGACCTCGCGGGGTTCAAGCGCATCTTCTGGTGGGAATACGCACATCGCCTGCTGGGAAGACTCATCGGCGCCGTGTTCCTGCTGCCGTTTCTATGGTTCCTGGCGCGCGGCAGGATCGACCGGCCGCTCGCCTGGAAGCTCGCCGGCGTATTCCTGCTCGGCGCCTTGCAGGGAGCGCTGGGCTGGTTCATGGTGAAAAGCGGTCTGGTGGAAAACCCGCGCGTGAGCCACTTCCGGCTCACCGCTCATCTCGGCGTCGCCCTCGCGATCTTTGCTGCCGAGCTCTGGATTGCGCTCGACCTTCTGCGATCTCCCGCGGCGCGCCCGGTGTCGCGCGGGCTGGCGACCTGCGCGCTTGCCCTCGCCGCCCTGGTGGTCCTCATGGCGCTCAGCGGCGGGTTCGTCGCCGGGCTGCGCGCGGGATCGGCCTACAACACTTTCCCGCTCATGAACGGGCACTTCGTTCCACCAGAGATCCTGATGCTCGAGCCGTGGTGGCAGAACTTCCTTTACAACATGGCGACCGTGCAGTTCGTGCACCGCGGCTTTTTCTGGCTGCTTGCGGCGCTGGTGCCGCTCGCGTGGTGGAAGGCGCGCGGCACGCCCGCACGCGCCGCGTCCAGCGCGCTGATTGCGGCGTTCTTCCTGCAGGCGGCGCTCGGCATCTCGACGCTGCTCCTCGGCGTGCCGGTCGCGCTGGGTGCTGCGCACCAGGGAGGCGCAGTGCTCGTGCTCGCCGCCGCCCTGTGGACCGCGCACGCCCTGCGCGCACCCGCGCCCGCCGGCGCGGCGCGGGAGCTGAAGTGCGCGCCATCGGCGCCCTCGCCGGTCTAGCCGCGCTCGCCGTCCTGACGGTCGTGGCGGCGAGCGTCACGATCCGGCTCGGCGTCCGCGAACTGGGCGAAGCCATCGCCATCGTGCGCGGGGTGCATCGCGCCGCAGCCTCGCTTGCAGCGCTCCTTGTCTTCGTGCTCGCCGCGCTCGCCCTGCGGCGGCGCGAATTGCGCGCGGCGACGAGCGCCGCGCTCGCGCTCACCATCGTGCTCTCGATCGTGGGCTGGGTGACGGGCACGGATCCGCCGCGACCGGCGGCGTGGTTCAACCAGCTCGGCGGCATCGCGCTCGCCGCGCTTCTTGCCTGGCTGCACGGCCGCACCGCCACACTGCGAATCGATGCAGCGCGCGAACGGCCGCTCGCCGCGGCCGCGGTGCTGTTTGCATGCGTGCAAGCGGCGTACGGCGGCACGCTCGCGACGTTTTTCCCGGATCCGCCCGTGCCGCTCCTGCTCGCGCACGCAGCGCTCGGCCTGGCTGCCGCGGCCACCGTCGCGGCGCTCGGCCTGCGGTTTGCCGCGGCCGGATTTCCGGCGCACGGAATTGCGCTCGCGGCGTGCGCCGCGCTCGCTCCCGCCGCCGGCACGCTTTCGGTCCTGACCGCGGCGGTTCTCCCGATCCAGGTCGGTCATGCATTCGCCGCGGCGCTGCTGCTCGCGGCTGCGACGCACGCGCACGCGCGGCTCGCCGCTTCCGCTTGACTCACATCAAGGCCGCGGCCGCCCGGCCCCGGAGAATGGCCCGATCATGCAGCAGAGTCCTCGCACATGCCGGGCGTCGCAGACGCGCTGACCGAGCACCACCGCCGCTGCAGGGAACTGTTCGCCGCGGCCGACGCGGTCGTGCGCACCGACTGGGGCGCGTTCAATGCGCGCCTGGTGGAACTGCGCGACGCGCTGCTCGGACATTTCCGCTTCGAAGAGGAGCGCCTGTTCCCGGTGTACGAGGAAGTGAGCGGCCTGCGCGACGCAACCCAGGCGCTGCGGATGCAGCACGACGACATCCGCGCCATCCTGTGGACGCTCTCCTCGGCCTCGGCGGCGCACGACCCCGAGAGCTGCCGCGCCGAGTTCGAGACCCTGGCGCTGCTCTTCCGGCAGCACACCGAAACCGAGGAAGGCATGATGTACCCGGCGTTCGAGCGCACCCTCGGCGCGCGCGCCGCCGAGCTCGCCCGCGAGGCGCGCCGCGAACCGGCGGACGATTCGCTCGACGTGCGCGGTCTCGAGCCGCCGGAGCCGTTCCTGCGCATCATGCGCGCGCTCAGCGGCGCGCCCGACGCGCCGCTCCGGGTGCTGATTCACCGCGAGCCCTTCCCGCTCTACGACATTCTCGCCGAGCAGGGATTCCGCCACCGCAGCCGGCCGCTCGACGACGGCGGCTTCGAAATCCTGATCGAGCGCGCGGCGCGCTGAATCGCGACGCGCGGATCGCGCCGCAGCGGGTCCGCCGCCGATCCTTCGGCCCCTTTTCGTCAGACGCGGTATTCGGCGCTCCGCTGCTCCAGCCGGTCGAGCGGGCTCTTCACTCCGCGCCCGCCCTTGTTGAGCACGTGCGTGTAGATCATCGTCGTCGAAACGTCCGAATGCCCGAGCAGCTCCTGCACCGTGCGGATGTCGTAACCGCCTTCCAGCAAGTGCGTGGCGAACGAATGCCGCAGGGTGTGGCAGCTGACGTGCTTGGCGATGCCGGCGGCGCGCGTTGCGCGCTTGATCGCGCGACTCATCGTGTCGGGATACAGGTGATGGCGCCGGATGACGCCTGATTCCGGATCGGCCGAGCGGTTTTTCGATGGAAACAGGAACTGCCAGCCCCACTCATGGCCGGCGCGCGGGTATTTGCGCGAAAGGGCGTGAGGCAACCAGACTTCCCCGTACCCCTCGGCGATGTCCCGGCGATGAAGCGCGCGCAGCTTGCCGAGGTGGGCCTGCAGCGGCTGTACCACGCCTTCGGGGAGCATTGTCACGCGATCCTTTGCGCCCTTGCCGCTGCGCACCAGGATCTGCCGGTAGGCGAAGTCCACGTCCTTGACGCGCAGCATCAGGCATTCCTGCAAGCGCAGGCCCGCGCCGTAGAGCAGGCTCGCCATCATCCAGGTCACGCCGTCGAGCTGCTCGAGCAGCTTGCGCACCTCGGCCGCGCTGAGCACGACCGGCACGCGCACCGGGCGTTTCGCGCGCACCAGGTCGTCGAACCAGGGCAAGTCGCGCTCGAGCACCGCCTTGTAAAGAAAGAGAAGAGCGGCGAGCGCCTGGTTCTGCGTCGCGGCCGCGACGTCGCGATCGGTGGCGAGCCAACTGAGGAACGCCGTGACCTCGGCTGCGCCCATTTCGGCCGGATGGCGTTTGTTGTTATGGAGGATGAAGTACCGGATCCAGAACCAGTATGTTTTTTCCGTGCGCCGGCTGTAGTGACGCGAGCGAATCGCCGCGCGAACGCGATCGATCAGGCGGGGTGCAGGAGGGGCGCCTGAGGAATCTTTAGAGGAATCAGCCGTTTGTTCCATAAATGGACGTTCATCATGACTACTGTACAACCATACACTCCCTAACGCGCTGATTCGAGGGCAGGTTGACGAAACGAACACCGGAGACGACCATGTTCATCAGCACTTTTGCTTATGATTGAACGTTAGGTGGCAGGATGAAAGCACAAGCACATAACGCCATGAACAACGGCCTGTACCGGATACATCACGTCCTATTTCTTGCCTATGCAGCCTTCATAGTAATCTTTGCCTTAATCGGTCTTCTACAATTCCTCCCCGGATACCACGAATCACCCGCGATTGCTTTCGTCGGCCTAGCAGTACTGCCCCTTGCAGTGATTCACTACTACGCGGCAAAGGGAGCTCAAGCGGGAAAAGCTTGGGGACGTACCCTTTCCCGCGTTATTGCCGCGATCATGCTATTGGGCTTTCCAGTCGGCACGATAATCGCTCTTTACATCTTTTCGCAGACCGGGAAGAAGTGGATTGGAGCATCGGACACGCCGGCCGCAATGACTACAACGCAATAAGTACAAACGCATGCCGGATGGCTTTCGATGTACGTTAATGAAACGAAATAGCTGGCCACCTAACAGCGCGTTCGAGAGCGGACCGCCTTCGGCGGCCGCTCAACGCGAACGTTATACGGCATGAAGAACTATCCCGACGGGCTTGAGCCAACAAAAGCACCACGGTGGCTGTTTGGTCTTTTTGGACTTATCTTCTTTGGGAATGGAGTCGCAGTATTGATACTCGCGTGGGGAGGCGAGTGGGTTAGTCTCGGTGCACTTTTGACGGTAGTCGGCCTTGTCTACCTCTTTGTTGCATTCGCGAAACCCGGAAATCCATGGGCCGAGCGGGTCCGACGTCTAATGGCCTTGATAAGTCCCCAATGAGAAAACACTGGGCTATTGCGATCGGTGAGTGCACAACCATGCCGCCTAACTATAGGTGGTGCGGACGGGCGGCCAGCGTCGGCGCACCATTTTGCATCGTGCGCGCCCGCCGCACACCACGACGTTATGCGACGTAGATTGAAAGGGATCCTCTTGTGCCGCCGAAGATCAGAGAACTGATCGCCGATCTCGAGAATTCTGGTTTCAGCGACCGCGGCGGCAAGGGAAGTCATCGCAACTTCGTACACCCGAAGGTCACAAAACCCATCACAATGTCGGGTGCGCCAGGCGACGACGCGAAGCACTACCAGATTCGAGCGGTGCGGCGGGCTATTGAGGAGTCAAAGTCATGAGGGAAAGCGCGAGGTACGCGAAGATTGTCGAGTGGTCTGAGGAAGATCAGTGCTACGTCGGAAGCTCTCCGGGCCTCATCTTCGGCGGATGCCATGGCGCGGACGAAAAGGCCGTATTCGACGAGCTGTGCCAAATCGTAGAGGAAGCCATTTCGCTCTATCACAAGGACGGACGGGCTCTTCCTCCTTCCACTTCCGGCCGCGACTTTGCCAACAAGATGCAGAACGTCGCATAACACCTATGAGGCCCCGGCGCGTCAAGGGGTAAAGCGGGGGCGGCGCGAGCGGTGAAGCTTGCGCTGCAGGTGCAACGATCTCGTCTCGCTTTTGCCGTGGCCTGGCTTGATTTCAGGCGGCGGGTTTTGCAGGCAGTGCCTGCTCCAAACACCTATCGTGGGTCGGACGCCGATCGGAGCATCGGTCGGCGTCGTCGCGCCCGTGGGAGCGACGCCCGGGAAACGACTTCAGGCCCCATCCGGCGCATTCAATGCGTCGGGTTCGGATCACGAGGATCCCCTCCAGTTAGTGCCGCGCTCGGGGTGGGGGCAGGCAAGCAAAGAGCGTTCGAAGAATCGAGGAAACGGTTCGGCACCGGCGGTGAGCGTCCAATCAACGCGTAAGGGCTGCCGGGCGGATGCAATTGCGGCCATGGTCGCGACGTGCTCGAAGGCACACTGACATCGGTCGACCTCATGGTTGCGGGCCGCGGGCCTTGGTGGCTCCAGTTAGACGGTTGCGGTTGCGCGCCGCCGGTGTCGAATCGGGCTCAATGGGCGAAGAAGCGCTCGGCGTCGAACGCCTCGCTGCGCCTGAGCATGAAGTACACGGAGCGGGCGAGTTTCGCGGCGATGATCGCGAGGCTCTTGCCCTTGCCGTGCTTGGCCATGAGGCGCGTGCGCAACGCCTGTGCAGGCTTGTTGGCGCGCAGGAAACACACCGCGGCTTCCGAGAACGCCCACTTGAGGTGCGCGTTGCCGATCTTGCGGCCCGAGTGGCCGAGGATCTTGCCGCCCGACTCCTTGGTGGGTTTCACCAGGCGGCAGTACGACAGGAACTGCTGCACCCGGGCGAAACGGCCGACGTCGTGGATCTCGTAGAGAATCGACAAGCCCAACACGTTGCCCATGCCGTGGATCGTGCGCACGATCGCCAGGCCCAACGGGTCGTGCGCCTGGGCGCTTGTTTCGATGTAGCGTTCCATCGTGGGCAGCTCCCGGTCGTAGTGGGCGATGAGCGACAGATCGACTTCGATGCTCTTTCTGACCGGCACGTCGGCGAAATGCTCGGCGATCCCCGCGCGCTCGGCAGGCCGTGCGGGCCGAACGCCCAGGGCGCTCAGGTTGTATTGGTGGTTGGTGTTGGTGATGTGCGAGAGCAGCTCCGCGCGTTGGCGCATGAGGTAGTTCCGGCGACGCATGAGATCGCGCGTCGCGCGCATCGCCTGCGGATACACGTACGCCTGCGGCAGCATCCCGCCCCGGAGCAGTGCGGCGATCTTGTGCGCATCGATGCGGTCGTTCTTCGCCTTGCCGCCGTGGATCGCGCGCATGTAGAGCGCGTGACCCAGAACGAACACCAACCCCTCGCGCGCGCACAGGTCCGCAAGCCAGTACCAGGTGAACATGCATTCGGCCGCCACCGCGAGGTCCTCGCGGTACGGCGCAATGATCTCGAGAAACGGCTCGGGCGCCGAAGCGATGTCCTTCGACACCAACACATTGCCCTCCTGGTCGAGCACGCACACGTACATCGAGCGCGCGTGCAAGTCCACGCCGCAGTAGTACCGATGTTGCCGGGTATAGAATCGCATTTGAGGCCTCCTTTTCGAAGAATGGTCGTGTCGGCAAACACGTTCTTGGATGGTAGCGTCAAGCTACCGAGCCCACCGGAAAAGGGGGCCTCAATCAGTATCAAGCGCATCGAGAGCGACGCGCTTACGCGCGCGCCTCATGCGCGACGTTAGGCCGCAGGACAAATGACTTCGACACGCATGCTCGCCGCCCGGTGGCTGTTTTTTGCGCTTGGCCCCTGGCTTCTCATGTTTGCTGGCGTCTTCGTTTGGTGGGCCAGTTACTATTTCTTGGCGCCGCTATTTATCCCTTTTAGTGCTTACACGTTCTCGGGCGGCCGGTGGACAGTATTCGCACAGGAGAACTTGGGTTGGCCAATAAATATCGTGTATAGCGCTGTATTGGCTTCCGTAGGAACATGGCTCGGACGACGGTTCGCGTTCGGGAAGTCCGTGGCCCTGTTCGCGGCCATCGTTGTGATCACTTCACTAACGCTACACGGTCTAATGGCAGCACTTGGCTACGACTACTGGTATGACAGTCCATAGCTGGCCGCTGCAGCCTAACCCCTATGAGGCCCCGGCGCGTCAAGCCGGACGTTCGGCGGTACGGTAGGCTCGACCGGGAGGGACCATGGGTGAATGGCGACGCAGGCATTTTCTTGCAGGGACGAGCGCGCTGTTCGCGGCAGCGCTCGCGCACGCGCAGCAACCCAGAAAGGTTTACCGTGTCGGCCTGATACTCGGCGGCGGCCCGACCCCAGACTCTCTCAGGATCCTGAATGGATTTCGCGAGGAGATGCGCCTTCGCGGCTGGATCGAGGGGTCGAACTACGTCATCGAAGCACGGTGGGGCGAGGGAAAGCCGGAGCTTAACGTTCCTCACGCCAAGGAGCTCGTGCGGCTCGGCGTCGATGTACTGACGGGCACGCAGCCAGCCCAGATCCGGGCCGCCATGGAAGCGACCCGGTCCATCCCGATCGTCATGATCGCACCGCCTGATCCCGTCCAGGACGGGTTCATCGCGAGCTATGCGCGCCCCGGCGGGAATGTCACCGGCCTGTCGTACGAGGTCGACATGAGTAGCTTCCTCAAGCAGTTCGACTTTATTCGCCAGACGGTGAAAGGCCTCGCGCGCCTCGCTTGGCTGACGCCGGAATCGACCCTGCCCTACAGCGTCGAGAACGCGCAAAAAATGCTGACCATTGCGAAGGACCTGGGAATCGACTATCGGCGATACGTCGTCAAAGGTGCCGACGAACTCGAGCCTGCATTTTGGAGGATGAAGCAGGAGCGCATGCAGGCGGTGACGATCCGTGTGGATGGCATGGTGAATCTCAATGTGGCGCGCGTGGCCGAACTTGCGCTCAGGCACAGGCTGCCCTCGAGCGCGCAGTGGTCCGGCTATCCCGCCGCGGGCGGGCTGATGTCCTTCGGCCCGGAGCTCGACGATCAGTGGAGGCGCGCGGCCGACTACGTGGACCGCCTGTTCAAGGGGGCGAATCCGGCCGAGATGCCCGTCCAACGTCCAACCAAGTTCCGCCTCGTCGTCAACCTGAAGACGGCGAAGGCACTCGGACTCACTCTTCCGCAGGCGGTGTTGCTCACAGCGGATCAGGTAATCGAATGAAGGGACCGGGAACTCGCGGGTTACATTTGCCTCGTCGGCAAAGACGCGGACGCCGTCGATTGCGAGGACGAGCACTGAAAGGCAGCCGTATGGGTATGCAATATGAACTCTGGCATGCGGAGTAACGCAGGAAGCGACTGCGCGTCATGAAATTGGCGGCCTAGATGCCGAACTATCCGCTGAGCACCGACGCGCTGAAGAAACGGCAGCGCGCGGGCTAGCGGTACGTTGAAGCTGTAGAAAAACCCTCTCGAATCCGGAACTGAGCGCATTGCGTTGGCTCTAATGAAGAGTCAACGAAATTGCACGCGAGGGAGGATTCGATGGCGCGCTACAAGACCTACAACTACGCGCAGATGAAGATGGTAGCGGTGAGCTACGAGCGCCAGATTCTGCCGGGGACGTTCGAGCACACGCTGAATCACCTGATCGATCACGATATTGATCTGGCGCCCTTCGCCGCGCGCTACGTGAACGATGAGACGGGCGCGCCGGCCTACGATCCAGCGATTCTGCTGAAAGTGATTCTGTATGCGTATTCCCGTGGCGTGACATCGAGCCGCGACATCGCGGGGCTGTGCCGGGAGAACATCATCTTCATGGCGCTCTCGGCGGACAGCACACCGCACTTCACGATCGAATTGCCGGGTTTGTGGCGAAGCTGGACCGGGAGATCGTTGGGGTCTATCGGGAAGTGTTGCTGGTGTGCGACGAGATGGGTCTGATCGGGCGCGAGATGTTCGCGGTGGATGGGGTGAAGATGCCCTCGAACGCGAGCAAGGAATGGAGCGGCACGCGCGAGGACTTCCAGAAGAAGGCCGAGAAGCTGGAGCGGGCGTTGGGGTATTTGACGAAGCGCCACCGCGAGGCCGATGCCGCCGAGCGGGAAGGCCAGATCGAGCAGGCGCGCGAGAAGCAAATGCGCACGCTCAACCGGGCGCTCGCCAAGGTGCGCGGGTGGCTCAAGACGGGGAAGGATCGTCTTGGGGTGAGCGGCAAGGCGGTGAAGAGCAACATCACCGACCCCGAGAGCGCCAAGATGAAGACATCGAAAGGCGTGATCCAAGGCTACGACGGCATGGCGGTGGTCGATGCCCAACACCAGATCGTGGTGCACAGCGAGGCGTTCGGGCAAGGCCAGGAGCACAACCTGCTCGCGCCGGTGCTCGAGGGCGTGCGCGCGAGCTTCAAAGCGCTGGGACGCGATGAGGACATCCTGGAGGGGATCCGGGTGACTGCCGACGCCGGGCTGCACAACGAGGCCAATCTCCAGTACCTGCAAGACAACAAGATCGATGGCTACGTTGCCGACACGAACTTCCGCAAGCGCGATCCGCGCTTTGCCGGTGCCGAGCGCCACCGGGTGCGGCACAAGGAGGACAAGCGCATCGAAGACAAGAAGAAGGGCAAGCACCCGGGCTGCTACACCAATGAGGACTTCCGCATGGCCGAGGATGCAAGCAGCTGCCAATGCCCGGCGGGCAAGACCTTGTACCGCAACGGCGAGCGCACCCACACCGGGGCCTACGAGATGGTCAGATTCCGGGGCGCGCAGCGCGACTGCGAACCGTGCGAACAGCGCTCACAGTGTTTGCGCACTCCGGATAAGACATCGACGCGACAAGTGGCGTTCATCCTGGGGCGCAACACCCAAAAGCCCGAAACGCACACCGAGCGCATGAAGCGAAAGATCGACACCGACGAGGGGCGCTATCGATACAGCCTGCGCCTGGGGACGGTGGAGCCTGTGTTCGCCGACATCAATCACGCCACTGGGCTGCGCCGCTTCAGTCTGCGCGGCCGACGCAAGGTGAACGCGCAATGGATGATGTATTGCCTCGCCCACAACATCGGAAAGATTCACCGCTATGGCGATATCGGGCAGTGGAAGAAGGAACGCGAAACGGCAATCAGGCAATAGAGAAGAAAAACCAGAGCGACACGAATTCAATAACGCAATCGCGCCTCCCCATCTTCAAATCCCTCGCCATTCGGAATCGGCGGCGGTAGCATTGCTGTGTGAAAAGAGTTTTTCTACAGACTCGTTGGGCGGCAAGTCAGGTGCAGGCGTAGAATCGCGACTACTGTAGAGGAGCCCATGCATTTCACCATTGAGCACGAGCGGGAAGAAGACGGGCGCTGGCTGGCGGAAGTGCCCGAGCTGCCTGGCGTTCTGGCCTACGGCGCCACGGCCCAGGAAGCGATGGCGAAAGCTCAGGCATTGGCTCTTCGCGTACTCGCCGAACGCCTCGAACACAACGAGACCGGACCTCAGTCCATCTCTATCGCAGTGGCATGACCCCCTGGCCTTCGTCCAGGGCCAATCGTGTTCTCGCAGCGCTTTACCGGATCGGCTGGACTCTAAGGCGTCAGTCCGGTTCGCACAAGACCCTTTCTAGGCCTGGCTGGCCAGACGTGGTCTTCGCGTTCCATGACCGCGAAGAAATCGGACCACGAATGCTCGCGCGGATCTCCAAGCGCACAGGGCTGACGCCGGACGATCTGTGACTTCGACCATTTGCCACCCAACCGCGCCGTCGAAACCGACGCGCCAGAAGTGGCGCGCGGTTCACGGCGAACGTTAAACGGCAACAGATTGGCGCCTGATGTACTTTGAGATCATTGGAGACATTGCGAATGCCGAAACGTTTGCGATTGGTGCTTTCATTCGAGAGATCGCTCGCCTGCGTAAGCGCTATGGCCGGGGCCGGTGGAGAAAGCGTAAAGGGGTTGCTCGCGTCCGCCTGGAAGACGGCGCTGTCCGGCTAGCCGAGGTACACTGGTACGAGGCCCACGGAATCGGGCGCCGAGATTTCAAGATCAAGCACTACATGGACTGATGCCTATGCGATCAACAGCAAAGCAGTTCGTCGTTTGCCTCGAGAATGAAGGCTATGAAGTTTCCTTGGAGCGCCGAAAGATCTATCGGGTTCTCCCGGACCCTGATGCGGCAAAACACCGGCAAATTCGGGTCATCGACGAATCGGGCGACGACTACCTCTACCCTCAGAGATTTTTTGCGCCCATTGAGCTTCCCCAAGCCATTCGCCGGGCGGTATTGGCTGCCGTTTAACAGCGCAGCCCACGCGGACGCGCGGCCAGCGCCGCGCCAAATCTGCTGCCATGACGCGCACGCCGGTAGCTGCGAACGTTATACGCCTTGAGCACATAAGGCACACAAGGGTATAATCTTGGGCGTGAAGCCCATGAGATGGAGCGCCGAGAAGAGCCTTTCGCTCAAAGCGGAACGTGGCGTCTCTTTCGAGGAAGTTCTTTCCGCGATCTCGCAGGGCGGTCTTCTCAGCGTAATGGACCACCCGAACCGGGCGAAGTACGGGCATCAGAAGATGCTTGTGGTACGGATACGAGACTACGCGTACCTCGTTCCCTACGTTGAAAGCGAGAACGAGATTTTTTTGAAGAGCATCATGCCGAGCCGCAAGGCGACACGGGATTTCTTATCGGGGGACAAGTGACATGAACGGCGAAAGGCTGTTGGAACAGGAAATTCTTGCCTCTTTCGAACGAGGCGAGTGGAAACCCGTTCGGAACCAGAAAGGCGAGATCGCGCGGCTCAGGGCAGCGGCGGAGGCTACGTTGCTTAAGAACAAGCGGGTCAACATTAGAATTTCGTCGCGGGACCTAGAGGGGTTGCAGTCCCGGGCCGCAGAGGAAGGCGTTCCATACCAGACGCTTATGGCGAGCGTCCTACACAAGTTCGTGTCGGGTCGTCTGGTCGAGACGCAAAGACGTATAACTACGCGCTCAAGTCGGACGGCGCGCAAGCGCACCGCCGCTTAGCGCAACGGTAGCCTGCTCTAGTACTTGTCAGTAGTTCTGGGATTCACGTGCTCTCGATTTCAACGGTCGATGTATGGCGAACCACTCACCCGGGAGCAGTGATAGGACTGCTGGAACTTTCGGGTGTAGAGAACACCCGCTCGGCTCCGAAGTTGGATGAGCAAAAACGGGAGACGGAAGCGAGTTTGAGAGAACGCTACAAAGGATTTACTCGGCAGGATTTCGTGTCGCTCCCCGTGATGTCAAACTACGAACGGTACTATAAGCGTTTCAACAAGACTTATCATTTGCAGCTTCAAGTCGAGTCAATCGTACTGAAAGGAAAGAGCCTGCCTAATGTGTCTCCCCTGGTCGATTCAAACTTCGTTGCGGAAGTAGAGACGTTAGTTCTAACCGCTGGACATGATGCTGCGAAGTTGCAGGGCTTGATTTCAATAGACGTGTCACGGGAAGGAGACCATATCACTCAGATGAATGGTGCTTCCAAAGCCATTCGTGCGGGCGACATGATTATGAGAGACGCGAACGGTGTATGTTGTTCAATTATTTACGGGCAGGATAATCGGTCTGCTATTTCATTAGAGACCTCTCACGTCCTCTATGTTGCTTACGCTCCTGCTGGTGTTCCATCGGAGACAGTGGATGCTCAACTGCGGAGAATCGAAGAGAATATCCGAATATTCTCTCCAGCTGCCATTGTGGAGCAGCATCAATTGCTCTCCGCTTAGTAATCTGCAGCAGGCTAACACGGCATGCAGCCGACCCGCTGCGCTCGCTTTCGGCTCGCTGGCGGGCGGCTGATGCCCACGTTAGCCTGCAAGTATGCAAAAGTGGTATGACGCATCGCCGTTTGAATACGAACCTATGGTGAAACCCCAATCCGGGGCAATTTTCTTTATGGAGGGGAAGAATGCGTAAATTTCTGGTTGCCGTTGCTTTGTTCGCTTCGCTTTGCTCAGCCGCCGTCGCCGGCCCGAAGGAGGAAGCGCTACAGGTCGTGGAGAAATGGACTAAGGCGTTCACGGCGTCCGACGTCGATGGCATTGTCAAGCTATACGCGCCCGATGCCCTTTTCTTGGGCACGGGCAGCAAAACGCTTGTTACCAAGCCGGAGGAGATTCGTAAGTACTTCGAGGCGGCGCTCTTGAGTAACCGTCCGCGAGGCGCGACAGTTGGCGATCATTCCGTCATGGCCTTGTCTGACACGGCGGTCGTCATCACCGGAATGGATACCGTGACTGGGACTAGGGATGGAAAGACCTTCAGCGCCAATGGTCGCGTCACGTTCGTGGTCGGAAAACGCGAACCGGGTTGGCAAATTGTGCATTTCCACCGATCGGCGATGCCAAATTGACAGGCGGTACTGCCCACGTGCGGTCTGTGTCATTGCCAAAGGTTCGCGTTCGTGACTCAGCGACGGTGGTTGTCCGGATTTGAGATGACGCAATGCAGGCTAACCCTCGGTTCCAGGGCGACGCGCCGCATGCGGCGCTCGCCTGAAGCCGAACGTTAGGCCGCCAACCGACATCACAGCTCATTCTGGTTACTGCCCTATGAACTTCAATCACATTCACCTCAGTGTTCGCGACCTCAGTACAGCCCTCAACTGGCTCGACCGAATCTGGCAGCTGAAACCACAGTTCCAGAACGACCGGATGGCGACCATTCCCTTCGGCTCCTTCACCTTGATCCTAGATGCTGCCGAGGCCGACAGTTCCGCCACCATCGGCTTCGAGAGTGACGACTGCGATCGTGACTATCGCGCTGTTCTCGAGCGAGGCGCAGTTGCCATAGAGCCTCCGAGTAACAAGGCATGGGGCGTGCGGGCGGCCTACGTTCAGGGGCCCGGACGTTTGCGGTTCGAGATCGAGGGGCCGCCGACATGAATCCCGACGCCCAGCGGCAGTATGGGCCAGGACCGGTCGCTTAACGGTTCACGCTTGGAGGGGTAGTATCGTCGGACTGTCATTCGTCGGCGATGATTCAGCGATCAACACAAGGAGGGACTCTCGTGGTTTCCCGTTACGCAATTTCGTTGGCGGTCACATTGTTGGCGGCGGGCTGCTCGAGCGAGCGCGCCGATACATCGGCGTCCCGAGCGCCGGGGTGGCAACTGAAGCTGGGTAACGGAACGGTGTCGAGCTACGCCGAGCTCGACAAAGGCGGCACCCCCGCAGCGATCGGCGTCGTCTGGTCCTCGAGCGCGTTGGAGGGCCTGCCGAAGGGTTCCGACCACCATCGCTGCTTTGGCCGCACCAAGGACGGCGAATTGGACGCCGCCACGCAATGTCAGCACACACACGAGTTCGTGATTCCCCTGCCGGACGTGGTGGCCCGACGTGATGATGTTCCGTTCAAGTGGGTTCTCCTCAACTGGAACCCCGAGGGACACATTCCTCCCGGGGTCTACGATGTCCCGCACTTCGACGTCCACTTCGAGATGGTCTCGATCGCGGAAGTCTTCGCGATAGAGCCCGGACCCTGTGGGCCCGAATTCGTCCGCTGCGACCAATTCCGGATCGCGAGGAAGCCACTGCCGCCGAACTACCTGGCCCCGGATTATGTCGATGTCGAAGCCGTCGTTCCGGCCATGGGCAATCACCTGGTCGACACCACGGGTCCCGAGTTCCAGAAACAACCCTTCACGCGGAGCTGGATCTACGGGGTGTACGACGGCAAGGTGATCTTCCATGAAGCAATGGTCGCGCGTGCGTACATGCTGACCAAACCCAACGGCTGCGTGCCGATCAAGGCGCCGAAGGCAGTCGCCGCAGCCGGGTTTTATCCGACTGAATATTGCGTGCGTCACAACGCGACGACGGGAGAATATTCGGTGTCAATGGAGAAATTCACGCGTCGCGATGCAAGCACTCCGGAGGCGATCCCAGGAAAGGGGTAAAGCCGGAGACTCGAGTGGCAGGCTTGGGGCAAATACAGACGCCAGGTGCAACCATTGCCGTTGCGGCTCCGCCATTGTTCTTATCTGACCAACATTTCCATCGCCATGCCGCCTAACCCTGCGCTCAACCGGACGGGCCGGTACGCGGCTTCAACTTGGCGAGCGTCGGCGCGGCCTGCCGGTTAGCTAGATTCGTTGGGCTGCAGTCGAAACACTGATATTTTCGGAGTCCGATCAATGAATTGAATGGAGGTAAGGATGACGACCGAACTGTTCTATCTCTTGTTTACCGCTATTCTCACTGGAGTTCTCTGGATTCCTGTTGTTATAGGCTACGTATTGTCTCGCGGACCCCTGAAACCTTCCGACTACAAGGTCGCGTCAACATCGCCCCTCCCTGACTGGGTTAATCGCGCCAATCGGGCGCACATGAACGCAGTCGAAAACTTCGTGCCTTTCGCAACGGTTGTTCTGATCGCCCATGCGGTCGGGGTGTCAACTTCCATTACCGAGATTTCCGCTGCTGTCTACTTCTATGCACGCGCCGCGCATGCCGTGATTCACATCAGTGGATTCAGTCTTTTCAGGGCTCGTACCGTATTGTTCACGGTTGCCTGGATCGCGTTTGTTACATTCGCGATTGAACTGCTGCGACATGCGATATGAGGAAGGTCTAGTACAGATCCGCAGCCGCCCAACCCCGCGCCGCAGGCCGACGCCGTGAAGCGCCGCGCCTCATATCAGCATTCCGTGCGGCGCGGCTGGGCTCCACGTCGGGCGTCATGATGCACCTCGTGAAATCCGTCGCTGCCATCCTGTTGTGCATAACCGCGTTGGCCGGAGCCGCCGGTGCAGCCGAGCAAGAAGCAGATCAATGGCTACCGCTCCGGCGCTTCATCGGAGAGTGGACCGGAACCGCTTCGGGTGAGGCCGGAGACGGAACGGTCACGCGCAAGTACACCTTCGTCATGAACGGTCGCTTCGTTCACGAGACAAACACGTCACGCTATCCACCCCAAGAGAAGAACAAGTCTGGCGAAGTTCACCAGCACTGGGGAATCTTCAGCTTCGACAAAGCGCGCAAGCTCCTCGTCCTACGGCAGTTCCACATCGAGGGCTTCGTCAACACATACCGACAGGCAGGCGCGACCGAAGGCCATGCATCGCTGGTATTCGAGAGCGAGGCGTTCGAGAACTTCAGCAACTCGTGGAAGGCACGCGAGAGCTACGAGTTTCTGTCGGACAACGAGTTCATCGAAACTTTCGAGTTGGCAGCCCCTAGCAAGCCGTTTCAGGTCTACAGCCGCAACCACTTCAAGCGCGTTCCGAAATGACGCCCAACCCTTCCATCGAACGGATACACAACGGCGGGGCACGTTTGCGCGCTCCGTCTGGCGCCGTGCCGCCGTTGTGTGCCGCTCATGTCAAACGCTCGGCGGCATCATGCGCAGGCTCTTGCGAAGGAGTAGGATTCCAAACATGAAGGTTGCAACTGAAAAAGTTGTTGGCGGAAAAGTCGTTTTAGACGGCGAGCCCTTGGCCGAGGGTTCGGTTGTAACCGTGGTCGCCCGCGAAGCCGACGAAACCTTCGACGTTTCACCTGAGGAAGAGCAAGCGCTGCTTGCCGCCATCGCCCAGGCTGAGCGTGGCGAGGTTGTCTCCTGGGAGCAGCTCCAGGAGCAACTGCGCCGCTTCGGGTGAGTCCAGCGCTCCAGATCAAGGTCTCCCAGGACGCGCAAGCGCGAATCGAGCAGGCGGCAGCATGGTGAGCGCAGCACCGGCCTTTCGCGCCGGGTGCCGTGCGTCAGGATCTCGACCGCATTCTGGAGGCAGCAACATGGCTGGCCAGGTTCGGAAAAGCCGGATGAAGGAAGTACCGCTTGCGGCGGTGAAAGACGATCTCTCGCGCTACTTGCGAGAGGCCGAGAAGGCCGAGATCGTCATTACGCGTCACGGAAAGCCTGCCGGCGTGCTGATCGGCTTCGCCTCCGAGGACGAATGGTTCGAGTATCGACTGGAAAACGACCCACGGTTCCTTGACCGCATTGCCAAGGCTCGTGCGAGCCTTCGGGCCGGCCGCGGGATCCGCCTGGAAGACGTGAAGGCTTGATCAGTATGCGCTTTAACCGCGCGATCGAAAGCGACGCGCGGCGAACGCGGCCGCGCGCGCTTCACCACGGACTATTGGGCCGCATCAGAAACTCGTTCGCACCATATAGCCGGACTCGTCGAGAGGAAACGACAATATGCGAGCCTACATTCAGATCTCCGGCGTTGTCTTCGGCGCGATTGCGCTCGTCCACGTTGTCAGACTGTTGCTGGATTGGCCCGCCGAGGTGGCGGGCTGGGTGGTACCGACTTGGATATCTTGGATAGCGATGTTCGCGGCGGGGGCGCTGTGTGTCTGGGCGTTTCGTCTCGCCGGTCGGGCACCGCAGTGATCCGGCCAACGGCGGACATGCGGCCCAACCACACGGTCGAGAGGGACGCGCGCAAAAGCGGCGCGCGTTCCTCACCGTGGACGATAGGCCGTGTAGGAGATACAGCGATGGTCGAAGTTTTGGGGTTGCAGGAGCGGCCACAGTCCCTCGGAGAGGAGATCGCGAACAGCGTTAGCCACGGCCTCGGCTTGCTGGCGGCGCTGGCTGCCTTCCCGGTTCTCGTCATAGTCGCGCACCAGCGTGGAGACGTAACGGGAATC
>CAZYVT010000024.1:0-48316 GCA_964651335.1 uncultured Enterobacteriaceae bacterium
ACGTGGTGATCGTCATGACGACCAATGCCGGCGCCGAATCGCTGGCCAGGACGTCGATGGGATTCACTTCGAACAAGCAGATCGGCGACGAGATGGAGGCGATCAGGAAGATGTTCACGCCGGAGTTCAGGAACCGGCTGGACGCCATGATCTCGTTCGCGGCGCTGAGCCACGAGACCATCCTGCGCGTGGTCGACAAGTTCCTGATGCAACTCGAAGAGCAGCTCGCGGAGAAGAAGGTCGAAGCTGTGTTCACTCAGAAGCTCAAGGAACACCTTGCAAAGAAGGGATTCGATCCGCTGATGGGCGCGCGGCCGATGGCGCGCCTGATCCAGGATACCGTGCGCCGTGCACTTGCGGACGAGCTGCTGTTCGGCAAACTCCTGCACGGCGGCAGGGTCACGATCGACGTCGACGATGCGGAGAAGATCGTGCTGCGCTTCGAGGAGCAAGCTCCCGCCCCGCCGCCAGCGACCAAGGAATCGGTCGCCTGACGCTGGCCGGGCCCGCCGAGCGGGCTGTTTCGTTATGCGCTCCTCAGGACGCAGCCGCTTGACAGCGCTTGCGCGCCGAGCGGAAACTCCACAGCATTTCAAAGCACAGAGGGAGGAGGCTCCTGATGCGAATCGCTATCGTTTGCGCGGTTGCGCTGGCAGTTGCGCCGCTTGCCGCGTCGGCGCAGGATGCAGCGGGGCGCAATCTCGCCGCCAGCTGCGCGATCTGCCACGGCAGTGAAGGCCGCGCCGTGACCAAGAACGTAATACCGCTCGCGGGACTGCCCAAGGACCACATCGTCACCCAGATGCAGTTCTTTCGCGACGGCAAGCGCGCGGCAACCGTGATGCACCAGATCGCCAAAGGCTATACCGACCAGCAGATCGAGCAGATGGCGGCGTACTTTGCCGCACAGAAGCGGTAACGGAGGGCGTCATGCACACAATCAACCGGCGCGAATTTCTCAAACTTGCCGGCGCGACGGGGGCACTCGCCGCCGCGGGCTGTGCCACCACGGCGCCCAAGGGACGCGTGGTCGTGATCGGTGGCGGCTTCGGCGGCGCCACCGCGGCCAAGTACATCCGCATGTGGGACCCGGCGATCGAAGTCGTGCTGGTCGAGCGCGCCAACATTTTCACCTCCTGTCCCATCTCGAACCTCGTCCTGGCAGGCTACTCCTCGATGGAGGAGATCCGTCACGGCTATGGCGGGCTGCGCAATCATGGGGTGCAGATCGTCAACGACGAGGCGACCGCCGTGGACGCGGCGAAACGGCTCGTCAAGCTCGATCGCGGCGGCGAGCTTGCCTACAACCGGCTGATCGTCTCGCCCGGCATTGACTTTACTTTCGGCGACCTTCAGGGGTACGAAGACGCCATGAAGACCGGGCGGGTGCTGCACGCCTGGAAGGCGGGCGCGCAGACGATCGAGCTGAGAAAACAGCTCGAGCAGATGAAGGACGGCGGCGTGTACGTGCTCTCGATCCCGCTCGCTCCCTACCGCTGCCCGCCAGGGCCGTACGAGCGCGCGAGCATGGTCGCAGCATACTTCAAGCAGGCGAAGCCGCGCTCCAAGGTGCTGGTGCTGGACGCAAACCCCGACGTCACCTCCAAGGGCGGGCTTTTCAAGCGCGCGTGGAGCGACCTCTACCAGGGGATCCTGGAATACCGCGGCAACTCGAAGGCGATCGGCGTGGACGCAAAGACGATGACCGTGAAGCTCGAGGTCGAGGACGTGAAGGGCGACGTGCTCAACGTCGTGCCCCCGCACGGCGCGGGCCAGATCGCGCGCACCGCCGGCCTCATCACGCACAACAACCGCTGGTGTGACGTCGACTGGCGAACGATGGAGTCCAAGGCGGTGAAGGGCGTGCATGTTCTCGGCGACGCGACGCTCTCCGCGCCCGGGATGCCGAAGTCGGGCAGCATGGCGAACAACCACGCCAAGATCGCGGCCGCCGCAATCGTCGAGATTCTCAACGGCCGCGAACCGGCCCCGGTGCAGATCATCAACACCTGCTACAGCTTCGTCTCGGAAAAGGAGGCGATTCGCGTCTCGTCGGTGCACCAGTGGGACGCCAGCCAGGGCACGCTCGTTGCGGTGAAGGGCTCGGGCGGGGTGTCCTCGGCGCGAAGCGAAGCCGAAGGTACGTTCGCCTGGAACTGGGCGCGCACGATCTGGGCGGACTCCCTCGCCTGACGGCCGGTTTTTAGCCCTTTCCCGTGGAACCGAAGCCGGCGGCGCCGCGGGCCGAGGTCTGGAACTCTTCGACCACGGCAAAATCCACCTGCCGGACGGGGACGATAATGAGCTGCGCGATGCGCTCCATCGGCTGTATGGTGAACGCGTTCTTGCCGCGGTTCCACGCCGACACGAAGATCTGTCCCTGGTAGTCGGAGTCGATCAATCCCACCAGGTTGCCGAGCACGATGCCGTGCTTCGCTCCCAGCCCGGAGCGCGGCAGCACGAGCGCGGCGTAGGCCGGATCTCCGAGGTGGATCGCGATTCCCGACGGCACCAGCCGCGAATCGCCGGGCTCGAGCGTCAACGCAGCCTCCAGGCACGCCCGAAGATCGATGCCGGCCGCGCCGGTCGAACCGTAGCAAGGCATGTTCTCGCGGATCCTCGGATCGAGGATCTTCACTTCCACGGCGCGCACGCTATCGCTTTGTCCCGGCGATCAGCGCTGCGACGTGCGCAACGAGCTTGCGCGCCAGCTCGATCTTCGGTCCGCGCCCGAGCGGATGCTCGCCCTTGTCGTCGAACAGCGTGATTGCGTTCTCGTCCGATCCGAGCGCCTCGTGCGCCAGATTGGCCGCGAACAGGGGGACTCCCTTGCGCGCGCGCTTGTCCCTTGCGTGCGCACTGAGATGCTCGCTTTCGGCGGCAAAGCCGACGCAGAACGGCCCGTTTTTCTGCGCCGCGACCCAGGCGAGGATGTCGGGATTTTCCACCAGCTCGAGCGTCATGCCCCTGGCGCCGTCCTTCTTGATCTTTTGCGCGGCGCGGTTCGCGACGCGGTAATCCGATACCGCCGCGACCGAGAAGAACACGTCGCAGGCTTTGGCCGCCGCCCTGACCGCGTCGAACATTTCTCCCGCGGTGCGCACATCGACACGCGCAATGCCCGGGGGCGTCGGCAAGGCGACCGGGCCGCTCACCAGAGTCACCTCGGCGCCCGCCTCGCGTGCCGCGCGCGCGACCGCGAAGCCCATTTTCCCGGAGCTCGAATTCGTGATCACGCGCACCGGATCGATCGGCTCCTGCGTCGGACCCGCAGTCACGAGCACGCGCTTGCCGGCAAGCGCCTTGGGCTGGAAGAACGCCTCGATCTCGGCTAAGAGCTCTTCCGCCTCGAGCATCCGGCCCATTCCGGTTTCGCCGCAGGCCTGGTCTCCCGCGGCGGGACCCGCGGCCAGAACGCCATCGTCGCGCAGCGCGAGGACATTACGCTGCGTGGCGGCGTTCTCCCACATCTCCACGTTCATCGCCGGCGCCACCATCAGCGGGCATCGACGAGCGAGCACGAGGGCCGAGAGCAGGTCGTCGGCGAGACCGTTTGCAGCCTTGGCGAGAAAGTCGGCGCTCGCCGGCGCGACCACGATCAGCTCGCGATCGCGCGACAGCTCGATGTGCCCCATGTTGTCGGCGATCCGTGCGTCCCACAGATCGGTCCAGGCGGTCTGTCCGGTCAGCGCCTGCAGTGTCGCCGCGCCCACGAACCGCGTCGCCGCAACCGTCAGTACCGCCCGCACATCGCAGCCCGCCTTGATCAACAGGCGCGCAAGTGCGGCCGACTTGTATGCCGCAATGCCGCCGGTCAGTCCTAGCAGTATTCGCTTGCCTTGCAGTGTCATCGGGACGGCGGGCAGGCGCGTTGTACGGGAGGCAGGAATTCTAGGGGAATTCAGGGGGGGCCGCATGACGATCGCCGATTGGCCCGCCGCGGAACGTCCGCGCGAACGACTGCTCGCGCTTGGCGCGGCGGCGCTCAGCGACGCCGAACTGATCGCCGTGTTCCTGCGCACCGGCGTGCGGGGCAAGAGCGCGCTGGACCTCGCGCGGGAGCTACTGTCCCGCTGCGGCGGCTTGTCCGGGCTTCTCGGCGCCGATCGCATGCCCGAAGGGGTCAGAGGACTTGGTGCGGCAAAGACCGCGCAGCTCGGCGCCGTGCTCGAAGTTGCTCGGCGCTGCCTGGGCGAAGAACTGCGTTCGGGCTGTGCCCTGTCCTCTCCAAGCGCGGTGCGCGACTACCTGCGCCTTACGCTGGGCGCACGCGAGCACGAGGTATTCGTCGCCCTGTTGCTCGACGCGCAGCACCGGGTGCTGCAGACCGATGAGTTGTTTCGCGGTACGCTCACGCAGACGAGCGTCTATCCGCGCGAAGTCGTGAAGGCGGCGCTCGCCGCGAATGCCGCGGCGGTGATCTTCGCCCACAACCACCCGTCCGGTGTGGCGCAACCGAGTCAGGCCGACGAACTGTTGACCCGGCAGCTCAAGGAGGCGTTGGCGCTGGTGGACATCAAGGTACTCGATCACTTCATCGTCGCCGGAAACCAGTGCCTTTCCTTTGCCGAACGAGGACTGTTGTAAGCGCTTGGTAGAGTAAGCGATTTTCGCGTACAATCCGCCCCTTTTCGCAACACCCCCCGGAGCCATTTCATGTCCAGAGTCTGTCAGGTCACCGGCAAGAAACCGATGAAGGGAAACCTGGTCTCGCACGCGAACAACAAGACGCGTCGCGTGTTCCAGCCCAACCTGCACTACCGCCGCTTCTGGGTCGAGAGCCAGAACCGCTGGGTGCGCCTGCGCGTTTCTACCGCGGGGCTGCGCAAGATCGACAAGGTCGGCGTCGAGGCGGTGCTGGCCGAGATCGAGGCGAAGAGAAAAGCCGCCTGAGGAGCAGACCATGCGCGAGAAAATCAAGCTCGAATCGACCGCCGGCACCGGTCACTTCTATACCACCACCAAGAACAGGCGCACCACGCCGGACAAGCTGGAGCTCAAGAAGTACGACCCCAAGGCACGCAAGCACGTTCTCTACAAGGAAACGAAGCTGAAGTAAGCGCCGCTGCCGGAAAACAAAAAAGCCCGCAATCGCGGGCTTTTTTGTTCTTCGTTCCTGCCTACACGTAACGGCGCAGCCGGCGCGAGAACTCCGCCAGCGGGCCCACGCCGCTTGCCTCGGCGCGCTGACACCAGTCCTGGAGCTGGCGGACCAGCTGCTCCTTCGAGGCGCTGGAGCGCTCCCACAACGCAACCAGCTCGTCGTGCATCGTGGTCGCGATCGCGAGCGCCCGCGAGCCTTTGAGCGCCTCGGCGAGACGCGTCCGCTCCGCCGCGGTGAGTCTTTGCAGGCGCGACAAGTATTGCTTGAGCGGCTTGAGCGCTTCGGCCTGCTGCGGGGACCAGTGGCGCAGGCGCTCGAACTCCTCCGAGTAGGTGCGCTTGAGCGATTTGGCATAGCGCTGCAGCACGTCGTAGCGGTTGGCGATGACCGCCTGCAGCGTCTGCGCGTCGCACACCGGTTTCGGCGCCTCGAAGCGCGGCGTTGGCGCGACTTTCTTCACCGTTGCGAAGCCGAGCGTCTCAAGCGCGCGGATGTAGAGCCAGCCGATGTCGAGCTCGTACCATTTCGACGACAACCTCGCCGACGCCGGAAAAGCATGGTGGTTGTTGTGCAGCTCCTCGCCACCAATCAGGATGCCCCAGGGGATGATGTTGCGGCTTGCGTCCGGCGCCGGCGTCTGCCAGCTGCGGTAGCCCCAGTAGTGGCCGATGCCATTGATCACGCCGGCCGCCCAGAACGGAATCCACACCACCTGCACCGCGAAGATCGTGAGTCCCGGCACGATCCCGAACAGCGCAAGATCGGCGAGCCCCATCGTCGTCAGCCCGAGGACCGCGTACTTCGAATACATGTTGCGCTCAAGCCAGTCATCTGGCGTTCCGTGGCCGTAGCGCTCCATCGTTTCGCGGTTGTTGGCCTCCTTCACATACAGGAACACGCCGCCCCAGAGCACCCGGTTGATGCCGTAGATCTGCGGGCTGTGCGGGTCCTCGGCGGTCTCGCCCTTGGCGTGGTGCTTGCGGTGAATCGCCGCCCATTCCTTGGTCACCATGCCCGTGGTCAACCAGAGCCAAAGGCGGAAGAAATGCGACACTACAGGGTGCAAATCGAGCGCGCGGTGCGCCTGGCAGCGGTGCAGGAAGATCGTCACTGCAGCGATGGTCACGTGCGTGAGGCCGAGCGCCACGAGCGCAACGCCCCACCAGGGTAGTTCGAATACGCCGGAAAAAAGCATCGAGAAGTCTTTGGTTTGCCGTCAGTAACGGCGGTGGCGGGCGGATTTTACGCGAATCCCCCCGGCACGCAAGGGCATTTGACGCGGGCGCACCCCATCAGTTCCTGGTTGTGCCCTGCAGCAGCGTAACCTCCCGTTGCGGAAAGGGAATTTCGATTCCCCGGGTACGGAATTCGCTCAGGATCTGTACGCTGATGTCGGAACGGATGTTCTGGCTTCCGTGCTCGGGGTCATCGATCCAGAAACCGAGCTCAAGCTCGATGCCGCTGTCGGCGAAGTTGCTCATTTGCGCGGTCGGCTCGGGGTCGCGCAGCACGCGCGCCTGACGCTGCGCGATCTCCACGAGCAGCCGTTGCACCGGGACCAGGTCCGTGCCGTATGCCACCTGCAGCTTCACCGCAAGGCGCACCTTCTTGTCGGTGTAGGAGTGGTTGAGCACTGTGGTAGTGACCAGGGTGTCGTTCGGGATGATCGCCTCCACACCGGCGAGCGAGCGCACTACGACATAGCGCGTCGTGATCCGCGTCACGACGCCATGCTGTTGATCGGCGCTGATCACGTCGCCCAGCCGGATCGAGCGGTCGAGCAGGATGATGAAGCCCGAAACGTAGTTGGAAGCGATCTTCTGCAACCCCAGCCCGAGGCCCACGCCGAGCGCGCCGCCGAACACCGACAGCACCGTGAGGTCCACGCCGAGGAGCGGCAGCACGACGAGCACCGCGGCCACCAGCAGCACCGCCTTGCCCAGGCGGGCGAACATCACGCGCAAGTTCGTGTGCAGACTCTCGATCCGCAGCAGCCTCGCCTCGAGCGCGCTGCCCCCCCACAGCGCGAGAAGGAGCGTCACTACGACCCAGAATGCGGCCGACGCCAGCGTCCAGAGCGAAAACTTGCTCGCACCGAACGCGATCTGCACGCCGTCGAGCAGATCTACGATCTCGGGCAGCAGCCCGGTGAGGTGCAGCGCAAGCGCGCCCCAGACCAGCGTCGCGATTGCCCGCTCCGAAGCGTCGAGCCAGGCGTTCCGTTTGCAGGTGAGCCGCAGCAGGTATACGGCGAAGCGGATTGCTGCGAGCGAACCGAACAGCGGAATCGCCACGGTCAGCAGGTTGGTCTTGTGCCAGTGCCCCAGCGCCGCGCGCCCGGCATAGAGCAAGGTCATCGCGAGCAGCGGAAAGAGTACGCGGCGAAACGCCGCCGCGCCACGCTTGAGCGCCGTGGCGCTCTCCTCCGGTGCGCGCCATTGCAGCAGCCTCGCGATCCACCACGCGGCGAGCGCGCAGGCGGCAAGCACCGCAACCTGCCAGAGGACATTCGGGTCCTGCAGGTCCGCCCACAGGTCGCGCAGCAGCCGGCCGATCTGGTTGTCGTTCATAATCCGCGCGTAGTGAGTGTATCAACCATGCGAATCGTTGTTGCCGCTTTGCTGCTCGCCGTCCCCGCCGCGCAGGCGGGGCGGCAGCATGCGTCGCTGCTGGACCGGCACTTCGGCGCCATCGGTCTGCGGGTGCTCTGGTAACGTCATCGGCGCAAGAAGGCGGCCGCAAAGAACCCGTCGGTGCCATGCACGTGCGGCCACAGCCGCAACCGCTCGCCCGCATCCAGGGGAATTCGTTGCGCGGCGAGCAGTTCGCCGCACGACAGCGGCGCGAACTCGGAATGCGCGGCGGCGAAACGGTCTGCGACCGCCTCGTTCTCTTCCGCCAGCAGGCTGCAGGTCGCGTACACAAGGCGTCCTCCCGGCTTCAACAGACGCGATGCAGCGGCGAGGATGCGGTACTGCTCGTCGGCGAGCGGCGCGATGCGATCTGGCCCGTAGCGCCATTTGAGGTCAGGATTGCGCCTCAGCGTGCCGAAACCGCTGCAGGGGGCGTCGACGAGCACGCGGTCGAGCTTTCCAGCGAGCCGCCTCGCCCGAACATCGTTCTCCCCGGCGAGGACAAGTGGATGGATGTTCGAAACCCCGGCGCGCGCCGCGCGCGGCGCGAGCGCGGCAAGCCGCTTTGCCGACACGTCCATCGCATACACGCGCCCCGTGCCCCGCATCAGCATCGCGAGCGCGAGGGTCTTGCCGCCCGCGCCTGCGCAGTAATCCGCCACCATCTCGCCGCGCCGCGGTGCGAGAAGGTACGCAAGAATCTGGCTGCCTTCGTCCTGCACCTCGATCAGCCCGGCGGCAAACAGCGGATCGCGATTCACTGGCGGCCTGCCTGCAAGCCGGATCCCGGCGGGGGAATGCGGTGTCGGCACTCCGGCCATCCCGCGCGAGGCAAGCTGCGCCATCGCCTCATCGCGCCGGATCCGCGCGAGATTCGTGCGCAGATCGAGTGGCGCCGGATCGAGCAGCGCGCGCGCAATGCGCATCGCCTCGATCTCGCCGTGCGCGCCGGCAAGCCGCTCCCAGAGCCAGTCCGGCAGATCGGCCTGCACGGCAGGTGCCATGCGCCCGCCGGTCGCCGTGCGCACGTGCGCAACGAGTGCGAGCTCGCTGTCGGTCAACACGTCCTCGAGCGCACGGCCCGACAGCCCCTGCACGCGCACCAGCGCCGCGATGATCACAGACCGCGGCGCCGTGCTGCCTGCCGCAGCCTCCAGCGAGCGCCGGCGACGCAGGACCGCGTAGACGGTCTCGGCGACTAAGGCGCGGTCGCGCTGGCCGAGGTGGCGATGCCTGCGGAAGAACTCCGAAACCGTCTGGTCAGCAGCGCGCTCGAAGGGCATCAGCTCCGCGAGGAGCGCTTCGGCGTGGCCCAGCAGCCCGGGGGTTGCTTTCACGGTCCCGATGGCAAACTCGCGGCGCTTACTGCACGGCGATGCGTACCGCCACCTGGTCGAGGCGTGTGCCATCCTTCTCGGTGACCAGAATCCGCACCGGGAGATAGGATCGATTCGCAGCAAGCCAGATCTCGGCGCCGCGATCATCGGGCCGTTCCTTCTTCTTGACCAGCTTCAGCGCGTCGAACTCGCCAGCGGGAACGCGGATCCGCTCTCGCCCCGCCGGCACATAAACATGGGTGGCGACGCCCTTGCCGTCGGCGACTCTCACGGCCGCCTCGGCACGCGGCGGGACGAATACGAAGTTCCAGATGAAGCTCAGCCGGTCCTGCTGCTGCAGTGCCGGCGTCGCGTGGGCCGGATCGAACGCGACCCTCCTCGTATCCCGGCCGGGGCGTCGGTCCTCGAATTCCGCCGGGTGCAGTCCGTCGGCGGAGACCGCGCCGCGGCTCAGGCGTGTCGCCTCGCCGCGCAGCGCGTACACGCCTTTTCCCTTCCACGATTCCTCCAGCCGGTAGTGGCGGCCGTCGTGCTCGAGACGACCCGTCACCTCCACCACCGCCGCGCCGTCGCGCACGATTTCGTAGGCGATCTCGACACGCCGCGGAGGCGCCGCGTGCGCGCTCAAGGCGAAACTAAGCGCGATCGGCAAAAACCAGTTGCGCATCGTTTCCCAGAACGCGCACCATGCCGCCTTCGATGACAAGCCGATCTTCGAGGAACCAGCGAATCGCGCGCGGATACACCTGGTGTTCCTCCCGCAGCACGCGCTCGGCGAGCATGTCCGGCGTGTCGCCGGCCCGCACCGGCACGGCCGCCTGGACGATGATCGGTCCGTGGTCGAGGTCCGTGGTGACATAGTGCACCGTGCAGCCGTGCAGCTTCACGCCGGCCGCAAGCGCACGCTCGTGGGTGTCGAGACCGGGAAACGCAGGCAACAGCGACGGGTGGATGTTGACGAGGCGTCCCGCGTAGCGCTCGACAAAGCCGGGCGTGAGGATGCGCATGAACCCGGCCAGGGCGACCAGTTTCGGCGCCAAGCGGTCGATCTCCGCGGCGAGCGCGGCGTCGAACGGTTCCCTCGACGAGAAAGCCCTGTGCTCCACAACCCGCGTCGGCACGCCGTGGCGCGCGGCAATCTCGAGACCTCTCGCGTCCGCTTTGTTGCTGATCACGCCGGACACGGGCAACCCGGCTTCGAGAATCGCTTTCAGGTTGCTGCCGCGGCCAGAGATGAGGACGACGACCGACATCGCGTCGCGAATGTTAACAGGCGGGTCAATAGACCCTCTTGACGCGATAGCCGTCCTGCTCCAGCAGCGCGAGCACCCCCTTCGGACCGTACAGATGCATGACGCCCAGCGCGACGAAGGCGTTGCCCTTCCTCACCTGGCGCTGCATGCGGAACGCCATCACCACGCTGCGATCGAACAGCACGCGTTTTGTGAGGTTGGCGTGGTGTAGCGCAATCCCGGGATGGCGCGCGGCGAAATCCTGCTGGATGCGCCAGATCGCCGCCAGGTCGCGCGCAAGGTAGGCCTGCAGCGTCTGCTCCGCCATCGCCGCCAGTTCTTCGCGATGCAGGAGCGCATGCTTGAGCAGCGCAATTTGCGAGCGCATCGGGAATTCGTCGAATACGAACACCTGCTCCTCGACATCCTCCATCGGAAACAGGGGGATCCGCCGCGCCCGCGCCAGCGCGTACAGCTGCGCGTCGGGCGACACGCCGTCGCCGGTCTGGGCGTTGCGCAGGTTGAGGAGCACTCCCCACGGCTTGAGTTTGTTGACGAAATCCGGCTTCAGCCCGATGGGCCTGAGCGCCTCGAGCACGCGGGCGAAATCCTCGGGCCCGATCTTCTCCCCGAGCGTTTGCCGGTCGAGGAACAGCGCGGCCTCGAGAAAGCGTTCCTTTCCGTAGGTGCCCTCGATGTATTCGACCGTGAGGGAACGCGCGCGCGCGAACGCATCGCGCACCGGCGCCGGCAACTCGGCAAGCCGCGAATCGGCGACGTGCATCGTGCCGTAGACATGGCTCGGCGCGGCACCGGACTTCGTCACCTGCCAGAGCACGCCCTGCGCGAAGCGCTCGCCGGCGGGAACCTGCGTCGTGCACGCGAGCGCCAGCAGCGCGAGCAACAGCCGACCCATCAGGGCCGCGGTACTACCCAAAGATACACTTCGTGCGAAGACTCTCCGACCCGGACCTGCGCGCCGTCGAGCGGCGCCCAGCCTGCGATGCCGAACTGGTGCGACACGACGCGCGACCCCGGCTTCAGCTCCGAGAGAAGCTTCGGCCGCAGCTTCGCGTTGAGCTCCGGAAAAAGATACAGCGTCACGACGGTCGCTTCGGAAAAGTCCGTCAGGAACAGGTCTTGCACCAAGAACCGCACGCGGTCGGCGACGCCGGCGCGGCGCGCCGCCGCATGCGCCTCCTCGATCCGCCGCGGATCGATGTCGACGCCGACGCCGCGGGCGCCGTGGCGCTGCGCAGCCGCGATCACGATGCGTCCGTCGCCGCAGCCGAGGTCATACACGACGTCGGCCGGCCCCACTTTCGCGAGCCGCAGCATCTCCTCTACAACGACGTACGGCGTTACGACGTACGGTACGTCCAGTTTCACCCCCGGCGTGGAGCAGCCCGCGCCAGCGGCGGCGGCGAGCGCCGCGCCCAGAAACTCTCTTCGCTTCACCTTTCCGGCCCGATCATGTCCTCGGGGCGCACCCAGGCGTCGAACTGCTCCGCGCTGACGTATCCAAGCGCGAGCGCCGCCTGCCTGAGCGTTGTCCCATCGCCGTGCGCCTTCTTCGCGATCTCGGCCGCGCGATCGTAGCCGATTCGCGGCGAGAGCGCGGTCACCAGCATCAGCGAGCGCTCGAGCAGCTCGCCGATGCGGTCGCGGTTCGGCGCGACGCCGCGCGCGCAATGCTCCTCGAAGCTCGCCATGCCATCCGCGAGCAGCCGCGCGCTCTGCAAGAAAGCATGGATGAGGAGCGGTTTGTAGACGTTCAGCTCGAAATTGCCCGACGCGCCGCCGATGTTCAGCGCGACGTCATTGCCGAGCACCTGCGCGCAGGCCATGGTGAGCGCCTCCGCCTGCGTCGGATTGACCTTGCCGGGCATGATCGAGCTGCCCGGCTCGTTTTCCGGAATCGAGATTTCGCCCAGGCCCGAACGCGGGCCCGACGCGAGCCAGCGCACGTCATTGGCGATCTTGGTGAGTGCCGCGGCAAGCGTCTTGAGCGCGCCGTGCGCAAAAACGAGCGCCTCGTGGCCGGCGAGCGCGGCAAACTTGTTTTGCGCGGAGACGAACGGAATCCCCGTTGCCTGCGCGAGGTCCTGCGCGACGCGCCCGCCGAATTCCGGATGCGTGTTGAGCCCGGTGCCGACCGCCGTGCCGCCGATCGCCAACTCATACAGGCCGGGCAGCACCGCTTCGATCGCCCGGCATGCATGCCCGAGTTGCGCCACGTAGCCGGAAAACTCCTGCCCGAGCGTCAGCGGCGTCGCGTCCTGCAGATGCGTGCGCCCGATCTTGACGATGCCGGCAAAGGCGTCGCGTTTCACGGCGAGCGTGCGCGCAAGCTGCTCGGCGCGCGGCAGCACCTCGTCGCGCAGCGCGCGCGCGGCCGCAACATGCATCGCGGTGGGAAAAACATCGTTCGACGACTGGCCGAGGTTGACGTCGTCGTTCGGGTGCACCAGCCGCTGTTCCCCGCGGCCGCCACCGAGGAGTTCGGAGGCCCGGTTTGCGAGCACCTCGTTGACGTTCATGTTGGTCTGGGTGCCGGAGCCGGTCTGCCAGACGAGCAGCGGAAACTCCTCATCATGCCTTCCGGCCAGCACCTCATCGGCCGCACGGGCGATCGCGTCCGCCTTTTTCGGATCGAGCAGCCCGAGAGCGAGGTTCACCCGCACTGCAGAGCGCTTCACCAGTACCAGCGCATGGATGACGGCGAGCGGCATCCGCTCGCCGGAGATGCGGAAAAAGCGCCTGCTTCTCTCGGTCTGCGCGCCCCAAAGGCGTTCGCCCGCAACCTCAACCGGGCCGAATGCGTCGCGCTCGATTCGTGTGCCGCTCATCGCGGCAGTAATGTTACTTCTTGAGCAGACTTCTCAGCATCCAGGCATTTTTCTCATGGATGCCCATGCGCTGGGTGAGGAGATCGAGGGTCGGCTGGTCGTTTGCCTCCTCCGCGAGCGGAAGCACCTCGCGCGCGGTACGCACCACGGCTTCCTGGGCATCGATCAGCAGCCGCACCATTTTCTCCGCTCTGGGCACGCCCTCGGTCTCCTTGATGCGCGCGAGCCCCAGATACTCCTTGTAGGTGCCGGGGGCGTAGTGCCCGAGCGCCCGGATTCGCTCGGCGATGGTATCGATCGCGTTCCACGCTTCGGTGTACTGCTCCATGAACATCAGGTGCAGGGTCTGGAACATCGGCCCCTCGACGTTCCAGTGGAAATTGTGCGACTTGAGATACAGCAGGTAGGTGTCGGCGAGCATCCGCGACAACCCTTGTGCGATCCGGGCCCGGTCCTTGGTGCTGATTCCGGTGTTGACAGCCATCATGATCTCCTATCCGTTTGCAACCGGTAATGGCTGCAGTCTATAACGATGCCGATTCCCCGTGCCAACGAGTTCTTCTGATCGCCGCCATGGATTCCGACTATTTGAGCGCCGCCAGTACGGCCCGGTCCCGCGCGCCGAACCCTAGATTTGCCCTCTTTCCACGACCGGGCTACTATCCCTAGTGGTCGGGGCGATCCCGGTCAGAGGGAGACGGATCGAGTTGACGGCGACTGCGCGCGCAACGTGGTGGTCAGGCGGTCTTCTGGCTCGCGCTTGCGGCCGCCTCCCGGATTCCCGCAGTGGCGGTGGCGATCTGCGATTCGGTCAGGCGCGCCGCCTGTTCGGGAATCTGCGCGCCCATGCCGAAGGCGGCATAGCCCGCCTGCATCAGCGACTTGATCGCCGCCGCCATCGGCTCGGCGCCCGGCGGAAGGCTCTCGACCATCTTTCCGAACTCCTCATTCATCTGCGCGGCCTGCTCCTCGATGCGCCGCAGGGCCTCGCGCTGGCCGTGGCTCGCCGCCTCGAAGTGCCGGTTCCAGAAGCCGAGCGCGATTTCGATCTGCTGATTGGCGAACCGCGCCTGGGCCGCGAGCAGATCATTGAGCGTGTGGGCAGAGCTGATGCCCTTGCTCAGTTCGGCGTGCTCGCCGATCGCCGCACGGATCGCCTCCAGCTGGCGTGTCCGCAGGCGTTCGGCTTCGCCGAGCATCGTGCCGGCGAGGTTGACCAAGCCCTCCAGGCCGGCGCGATAGGCGGTGAGGAATTGCTCCTGTGGGTTCGACATGGCGTCCTCCTCGAGAAATCGGAGCCGCAAATCAATATACGCCGACCGAGGCCCCCGCAACAGGAGCGCGAAATCGGCGTTGATTTCGCTCAACCTTTTCCAGTCAGCGGCGTTCAATGGGTATCTTGAGCGATCGCGTACCCGGTGACGAATGGGTCAAGTCGTAAAGCTTGCCGAACGCAGGGCCAAGCGCATCGCTGCCCGGGGCGCGTCGCCCCGACTGCTCGGGGAACAGACCTATTTCTGCATGGGCTGCGACACCGACCGATTCCTGCTGTATCCCGGTGGACGCGTGCAATGCGCGCGCTGCGGCTCGCTGATGGAAAACCTGCACATCACCGACGACGCCGCTCCGAACGAGTCCTGAGCCTTTCCTCCTAGCGGCGCTGCGGCACGACCACGGTTCCGAGGGCGGCCACGATCAGCAGCATCGCGCCGTACTCGTGCCAGCTTGGCCGTTCACCGAGAAACAGCATTCCCGAAATCACCCCCACCACCGGGACGAGCAGCATGCTGAGCGAAAACACCGTGACCGACACCGAGGTTGCAAGCTTGATCCACGCCCAGTGCGCCCACGCGAAGGCGACGATTACGTTATAGCCAATCGCGAGCCAGGCCTCGCCGCTGATCGGCGGGTGCCGGCCGAGATCGACAATCGCCGCCACCATGACGATCGGGATGCCGCCGATCAGCATGATCCATGCAGTAAAGACGCTGACCGGCACCGAAACCGGGAATTTCTTTTGCAGCACGGTGCCGATCGCCCAGGTGAGCGCCGCACCCAGCACGAGCAGCGTGCCGACCGGTGCTGCCTGCAGGTTGGACACCTACTCTAAGAGAAGCAGAGCAAGGCCTGCCATTCCAAGCGCGATCCCGACCAGCTTGCGGCCGTTCATTCGTTCACCGAGCAGCCAGACCGACAGCGGGATCGCCCACACCGGCATCGTATAGGCGATGATCGCCGCGCGTCCCGAGGGAATCATGGAGACGCCGTACGCCACCAGAATGTTCCAGCTCGTGATGTTGAACAAAGAGAGCACGGCGAGACGGCGCCACTCCGCGCGGGGCACGGCGAGCGGCGCCCCGGTCGCGCGGAGCACCGCGAACAGGATCGCCGCCCCGCCGGCAAGGCAAAACGTGCGGAATGTCCACGGCGAAACCTCGGCGAGCGACACCTTCATGGCGGTCCAGTTGAATCCCCAGCCGAGCGTCAGCCCGGCGAGAATCCACCAGAGCCTGCGCGGCAGGTTCTCCTGAGAGCTCTCGCTCACTGCGCTGCGAGTTTTTCCCGCAGCGCCGCGGCGTGCGCCTCCGGGGCAATCATGCCGAACTTCTCGCCCAGCAGGAGCTGCAGGTACGCGACGTCCGAATTGTGGAGCTGCGGATGCAGGTAAAAGCGCGGCAGCAGGCGCGCCGTGAGCCAGTGGCGTCTGGAGCCGCGGTCTTCGGCGTCCGGGAACAGCGTCAGGTTGAAGCTCCACAGTCCAAGCTGCGCGTAGGCCGCAGCGATCCGCGAAAGCGTGCCGGCGAAGGTGTCGATCTCCGCGTCGCCGCATTCACCGAGCGTGCGCCGCCCTGCGAACGCGGCCTGTGCATTGCCGAGCATGCCGACGGGACACCAGGGTACCCACCACGCAAGCGGGCTTTCCTCGAGCACGATGCGGCTGCCTTCGCGGCGCTCGGCCTCGAGCAAGGCCTCGGGATAGGGCACACCGTGGCGCTCGAGAAAGCGGGATTCGGCCTCGAGTTCGCGCCGCAGCGCGTTGCCCGGCGTGTCGGTGACGATCACCTGCATGTGCGGATGGACCTGCGATGCGCCCGAGGGTGGCATGTAATTCCACGTCACGATTCCCCAGGCTTCACGCCCCCGCACGGTTGCGCCCGCCTCGCGAATGAAATCGCGCGCCAGCTTGAGCGAATCGGCGATCATTTCCGCGGCAAACGCCTGCATGGCGACGAAGTGGCTGCGCGACATCGCGACGATCGCGGACACGTCGTCGTAGGGGAACAGGTTCGGGAAGAGCACCGCCTCGCCGTGCCGCAAGCGCCCGCCGGCAAGCAGTGCATCCGGATAACGCGGCGTGCTCGACTCGATCCGTTCCGGGCAGAAGGGGCAGGTTGCGCGCGTGCTCTCGGCAAGCGTGGCAAGGTCCGGCACCTGGCGCGGCGGAAGGGCGAAGTGGCAGACGCGCGCCGTTTCCCCGGTGAGCGGGTCGAGCCGCACTTCGCTCTCGATTTCCGACAACTCGAATCCCCTGCGCGGGTCGTGAATGCGGGCAAGCTTCCTGGTCGCCCGGAACTCGATTTGCGGCACCGACCGCGAACCGCGGCCGTGATGATGTGCCTGGTGCCGATCAACGGCATCCACGACCGCCGCGATGCCCTCGCCGGTCGTCGCCACCGTGCGCAGCACCAGCGGCTTCCAGCCGGCACGCGTACGGAGAGAAAGCATGCCCAGAAGTTCGCGCTCGGTGCGCTCGGCGAGCGGCAGGTCCGCCTTGTTGACCACGAACAGATCGGCGACCTCGAACACGCCCGCCTTGATCGCCTGCACCTCGTCCCCCATTCCCGGAGGACACAGGACCAGCCTGGTATCGGTCTCCCGGGCAATTTCGACCTCGGACTGGCCGGCGCCGACCGTTTCAACGATGACGACGTCGAAGCGCGCCGCGTCAAGCACGTCGATCACGGCGCGCGTGGTGCGCGTAAGCCCGCCGAGATGTCCGCGCGCGGCGAGCGAGCGAATGAATACGCGCTCATCGGCCTGGTGTTCGGTCATGCGGATGCGGTCGCCGAGCACTGCGCCTCCGCTGATCGGGCTCGAGGGGTCCACCGCGACGACCGCAACGTGCTTGCCGCGCGCCAGATACTCGCTGATCAGCGCGTTCACGAGCGTGGACTTGCCGGCGCCGGGCGGCCCCGTGACTCCGATGACCCGCGCATTGCCGAGCCGCCCTTCGAGCCCGGCGTGAATCACCGCTGCGTCCGTGCCTTCGTTCTCGACTGCGGAGATCGCGCGCGCGATCGCGCGCCGGTCGCGCGCGCAGATTCGTTCCACCCAGCCGGTCGGGGCGTTCACGGCGCCGCTACACGATGGTCAGCGGCCGGCCGAAGCCCAGCTCGCGCCGCAGCCGCGCGCAGACCTCGCCGTGCGTGGCTCCCGCTTCGATCGCATCGACTACGAGCGCAAAGAGATTTCCGCCGTCCTGCGCCGCGCGTCCCAGCTCGCCCAGCGCGCGCTCGACCGCCTGCCCGGAGCGCAGCGCCTTGAACTCCGCGAGTCTCCTGAGCTGCCCTTCGATGCGCTCGCGGCTCGGGTATTCGAGCGCGCGGTACTGCGCCGGATCCTCGTCCACCCGGTATGCATTGACGCCGACCACCGTCTGCTCGCCGTTTTCGACGCTTTTCTGAAACGCCAGCGCCGAGTCGCCGATCATCCGCTGCACGATACCCTTTTCCACCGCCGCGTACATGCCGCCTGCGGCGTCAATCGCCGCCATCACCTCCCGGATCCGTTTCTCCATCTCCCCGGTCAGCGCCTCGACGTAATACGAGCCACCCAGGGGGTCGATTACGTCGGTGAGATGCGCCTCCTGGCGCAGGATGTTCTGAGTTGCCACTGCGATGCGCGCCGCCTCCGCGCGCGGCACGGAGAACACTTCGTCATAGCTGTCGGTGTGCAGCGACTGCAGGCCTCCGAAAATCCCTGCGATCGCCTGTGCGGTGACGCGCGCAATATTGTTGAGCGGCTGCTGGCGCGTGAGGTCGACGCCCGAGGTCTGGGCATGGAACTTGAAGCGCCAGGCCCTGGGATCCCGGGCGCCCAGGCGTTCGCGGCAAAGCCTCGCCCAAATCCGTCTCCCGGCGCGGAACTTCGCGACCTCTTCGAAAAAGCTGATCGAGATATCGAAGAAGAACGTGAAGCGCGGCAGGAACGTGTCCGGGTCCATGCCGCGCGCCAGGCAGTCCTCCGCGTACTGCACCGCCGAAGCCAACGTGAACGCCATCGCTTCGGCGGGCGTCGCGCCCGCCTGCTGCATGTGCTGGCCGACCACCGAAAGGGGGTTCCAGCCCGGCAGCTGCTGGCTGGCAAACGCGATGTGATCGGCGATGAGCCGCCGCGCGCCGGGAAGCGCGAGGCGGAAGAACATGTGGTTGGCGACGTAGTGCGAAATGCAGTCGCTCTGATTCGAGGTGCCTGTGATCTTCGTCCATGGGATTCCGCGGCGCTTCGCCACCGCCAGCAGCATCGCCAGCAGAGTGAACGGCGACGGGTCATTCAGCGCGCAGGAAATCCGTTCCAGCGGCACGTTCTCGAGTGCGCGCTCCATGTCGTGCACGGTGTTGATGACCGTGCCGCAGGTGCCGAGGAGTTCGACGTCCACCTGGTCGGCGTCGTAGCCGCGGAACACGGAATTGCACGGAATCAGCGAGATTGCGGTTGCGCCGTGGCCCAGGACCTCCATCAGGCGCGCGTTGTAGTCTTCGGGCACACCGAGGCCCACCAGCTGGCGCTGCGTCCAGGAGCGGCCCCTGTGCATCGAAGCGTAAATCCCCCGCGTATACGGGAATTCTCCGGGGAAGCCGAGCTCGTCGAAGAATTCGACGCTGGTCCAATCCCGCGGCGTGTAAAGCGGTTTGATTTCGATTCCCGAGCGGTTGACGACGCGTTTCGTGGCGGCCGGCGTCGCATCGCACGCGGCCTGCCAACGGCGATCGGCCTGTTCGAGCTCTGCCTGCGGCAGGATTCCCGAGACCGGTTTATTCATGATGGGGCGCCTGTTCTCAGGCTTCGCGCCTTCGCGGCCAGCGCGCGGATATCCAGCGCCATGTCCTCCAGCGGCGCGCCAGGATGGAACACGCGCGCGACCCCGGCGTCGAGCAGCATGCGTTCGTCGTTCGGCGGCACGATTCCGCCAACCACCACCTGCACGTCGCCCGCGCCTGCCTCGTGCAGCGCCGCCATGAGCTTCGGCACCAGCAGATGATCCGCGGCAAGCGATGAAATTCCGATTACATCCGCGTCTTCCTCGATCGCGAGCTTGATGACTGCGGGGATGTCCTGCCAGGGCGGTGTGTAGACCACTTCCATGCCTGCATCGCGCAAGAACGCAGCGATGACGCGGCTGCCGCGATCATGGCCGTCGAGGCCGATCTTGGTGACGATCACCTTAGGGGGAGCGGCCGGACTTCGCGCAGCCGCGGTTTCCGGGCGCTCAGGCATGCTGGGCCTCCCTGAGCAGCTGCGTGAACTTGCGGGCAAGGCCTTGCGGCGTTTCGCGACGGCTCGGACGCGGCCTGCGCGCGCCGATCGCTTCCTCGGAGAACCAGAAGCGCGACCAGTTGAGCGCGCCAAGCAGCATGAGGCGGAAGATTTTCCTGTCTGCGTCCGCAGCCAGCGGCAGTGCGGCCACCAGTTCCCGAAACTGGTTTTCGTATTCAGAACGCAACGCCTTCAAGCGGGCTGACGCGCCGGGCACGTCGGTCGGCAACACGCGCACCAGAACCTGGGCGTAGTCGCTGTTGCGCAGGACGGTTTCGAGGTGCGCGCCGCACGCTGCCTCCAGCCGTGCCCAGGGCTCTTCCTGATGCGTGAGCGCGGCGCGCACCGCATCGCGCAGTTCGCGCACGCCCGCCTCGTAGACCGCCACCAGCAGGTCTTCCTTCGCCGCAAAGTGGTAATAGAGCGAGCCGGGGAGCATGGCGCAAGCCTCCGCGATGTCGCGCATCGAGGTCGCGGAGTAGCCTTTGGCGGCAAAGAGTCGAGCCGCTGCATCGAGCACCGCCGCCACGCGGTTGTCCGAGCGGGCGGCTCTGAGAAGTCTTGCAGGCACGGGCTTTACAAAACAAACGATCGTTTTCTATTTACCACGTTTCGCGAAGACCTGCCTAGCAGCGGTTGGGACCAATCGCGCCATGGTGCTTGCTGCGGGGCGTTTCATACGTCTGTAATTGATCGACGGTAAACTTCCACTGTCATTTGTGCGACACATCAAGTACTTATGTTGCTTTACCAAAATATGTTGACTTTTAATGACATGCCAATAAAATTCTCATTGCTGCGGCGCACCATACGCCGGCGGGCACCCGAACATACTTTTGCTGATAGGAGAGTCACATGTACGTTACACCGGAGCAGATTAAGAGTACCAACAAGGCCAACGTCGAGGCGCTGCTGTCGGTCGCTGCGACGCAGTTCGCGGCGCTGGAGAAGCTTGCCAACCTGAGCTCGAGCGCGCTCAAGGGCGCGTTTGAGGATAGCGTAGCCAACACCCGCGCGCTGGCGGGGGCCAAGGACGTGCAGGAGTTCGTGAACCTGCAGAGCACCTTCGCGCAGCCCGCGATCGAGAAGGCGATGGCCTACTCGCGAGGCGTGTACGAAGTGGCGACGCAAACCAACGCCGAGTTCTCCAGGATGGCCGAGCAGCGCGTTGCGGAGTGGAACGAGAACTTCGTGTCGCTGCTCGACAAGGCGGTCAGGAACGCCCCGGCGGGCTCGGACGTTGCCGTGACTGCGGTCAAGCAGATGATCGCTGCGGCCAACTCCGCCTACGACAACCTCACCAAGGTCGCCAAGCAGGCCACCGAGATCGCGGAAGCGAATGTCGCCGCTGCGACGGAAACAGCAAAAAACTTCGCCAAGGCCAAGAAAGTCGCCTAACTGCGGTCAAAAGCGAACGCGTAAGCATGCGCGTCGCCTTAACCCCGCGCGATCGAAACGGCGCTCCGCGCCGCTCATCGCGCGGCCAGCCGAAGAAAGCGATACTCCTTCGGCCAAAGACGAAGACAAAGAAGTGACCTGAAAGCCCCGCCTTGCGCGGGGTTTTCTCTTTTACGCCTCAGCAGAAGGAAAGCCGGCTGCTTTCACCCCCGCGCGCACCGCGCCAATGGCGACGGGGACCTGCGCCGGATCCCCGCGCACACCCAGTTCAACATGCCGCCTGGAGCCGTCCGCGCCCATCGACGGCAGGCTGAAGACCTTGATTGCCGAAAAACGCGCTGCCACCGATTCCATCACCGGCACGAGCTGGCTCTCGCCCGCACCATAGACCAGGATCGAAGCCTCCGCCCAGAGGTCGCGGTCGAACAGGGCGCGATACCTCGTGTCGAGCGTCCACTCGGCCATCGGCCAGGCCATCTGCGGAAACCCGGGCAGGAAGTGATGGTCACGGACCGAAAATCCCGGAATCCGGTTGAACGGGTTCGGAATGACCTCCGCCCCCTGCGGAAAGACGCCCATCTGCAGCCGCTGCGGCGTGCTGTCGCCGCCGAACCGCCCGCGAATCTCCCGCTCCGCATCGGGATGGAGCTCGAGCGGTACGCCGAGCGCGGCAGCAGCGCACTGGCGTGTGTGATCGTCCGGGGTCGCGCCGATCCCGCCGAAGCTGAATACCGCGTCGCCGGCACCGAAGCTGCGCTTCAGCGCCGCTGCGAGGCGCTCGGGATCGTCACCGAGATATTCGCACCATGCCAGCCGCAGACCGCGCGCCGCGAGCGCCCCGATCAGGAACGCGAAATGTTTGTCCTGCCGCTTGCCGACCAGGATCTCGTCGCCAATGACGTAGGCGCCAAAACCGCTCAATAGCCGCGCCCCCAGTAACTGCAGAACCGCTCGACGTTCATCGGCAGATAGGCATCGTAGGCCCCCAGCTTTTCGTATTTCGGCAGCTTGATCTCCTTCATCGCCGCGTCCCAGCATTTTCCCTGCGCTGCAGCTTCGCGCACCGCTTGGGAAAGGTCGGTCATGTAGGCGAGCTGCGCGCGCACGTCGTCCTTGGTCCCGAGCCGCCCGCCCGGGATGGGGTGGCCGGCGATCATCCGGTCCCAATCGAGCTGCAGCACGCGCTCCAGCGACGCGAACCAGTCCGGAATGAAACCATCGGGAAGATCACGGAAGAGCACGCTGCCGAACGAAACGAAATCCACGGTAAAGGCGAGCCTTTCCCTCGGCAGCAGCATCAGCAGCGAGTTGTCGGAATGATTGCGCCCGGTGTAATGGAGCTCCAGGCGTACGCCGCCCAGCTCGATGGCATAAAAATCGTCCACGACGACATCGGGGAGCGGAATGTCGGGATTTCCGAGTTCGAGCAGCCGCGTTCTGGCGTTGCGGTGCGCGACCACGGTCGCACCCGCCTCTTTGAACGGCCAGCCCCCGGAGATGTGGTCGTAGTGGTGGTGGCTGTAAACGAGATACCGGATCGGCGCTTGCGTGATCTTGCGGATTTCCTCGAGGTAGGCCTTCGCCGCCTGCGGGCGCAGGTACGCGATCGGGTCGGTCGCGATCACGCCTTCTGGCGTGACGATGAACATCGCCTGATGGAACTGGTAGCGGAACAGGTACACGTTTTCGGTCACCTTCGTCGTCGCATAGAGCGGCGGTGCCGGTTGCTGCGCCGCGGCGGCAAACGCGATGAGCGCAAGGAACAAGATACCCAGTGCATGCTTCATGCCACTCTCCCCTCGATGGGCTGCTCCCGTAGCAGCTTCAGTTGCCCTAACAGGTAATGGATGAAGGTTAATCCCACCACCACCGGCGCAAAAAGGCCGAGCACCGGAACATAGGCGACCAGCGCGAGCACCGCGCCGAGGAAATAAAGCGAGGCGCGCTGCAGCGTGAAAATCCGGCGCATTTCGGCCGCCTCCGCGTGCTCGGCAAGGGCATCGTAGCGCAGGAGCCGCTGGTTCACCCAGCCCATGATCGCGACCGGAATGAGCGGCCAGAGCGGCGGGAAGATCCAGAGCGGAATGCTCAGGAGCCCGATCAGCACCATGCCGAGCAGCGCAACGATGGCGTTCCAGATGCTGCCGCCGAAGCCCCCTCCCTGCCTGCGCTCCAGCTTCCGGAAGCGGCGCTCGGCAACGTGGTCCACCATCGCCGGCATGCCGAAGATCCCCAGAATCAGCAGCGCAGTGAGCTGGATGATCGGCACCAGCATGATCAGGATCAGCACCTTGGCGGCAAATGCGGCGACGTCGCTTGCGTCCCATGCAACAAAGAAGGTGGCAGTCTGTACCCATTGCCTCACGATCGCCGAGAGCCAGATCACCAGCTGCGCCCAGAACACGAGCGCGACAGCGCCCCAGAACGCAAGCGCCACGAGCACGGGCCAGAGCATCAGCCAGAGGATGCGTGGGTGAAGTAGATGTGCGAACGCGAACAGCAGCGAGGCGCCGATTGCGGTCATTTGCGCATAGATTGCCACAGTTTAGCCAGGCGTTTCACCGAAAGCGGCACCGGCGTCTTGAGCTCCTGCGCGAACAGCGAAACACGCAGTTCTTCGAGGAGCCATCCGAACTGCTCGAGTTCCCGCGTCACCGTGCCAAGCCTGGAGCGGGCTCCGACTTCGCGCCGGTACACCTGCTCGATCGGCGCGAGTTCAGCGGCACGGGTACGATCGCGCGCCGGGTCGGTGCGAAGTTTGTCCAGCCGCTGCGCTGCCGCCCTGAGGTAGCGGGGCAGGTGCTGCAATCGTTCCCACGGCGTGCGCGCGAGCCAGTTCGGGGCGAGCAGCCTCGCGCACTGCTGCCGGACGTCCGCCGCGGCATCGGGGTGTGCCTTTTGCACCGCGGCGATCCGCTTCTGCACCTGCTGATCCTCGCCCAGGATCGTCGCCGCGAGTCGCTGCATCTCCCGGGCGATGAGATTGAATCGGCTGCGACCCTCGTCCGCGCGGCGCGTGAAGTCCGCCTGCTTCGTCGGCAGCGGGTCGGCGAGAAACGTCCGCTCGAGCGCCGCCGCGACCAGATCCTCGACCAGCGGCCCGAGTGTCATGTCGTTCCTGACGGTCTTTTCGATTTCGCGTATGCGCTCGCGAAATCCGATCGCAAGCAGGCGCCGGACCCCCGCGCGATGGATCTCGCGCGATCTTTCCGGGGAATCGGTTACCTGCAGCATCACCGCGTCCCCGCAGTCGAGGAGCGCGGGATAGCCCACCAGCGTCTCCCCGCCGCGGCGGATCTGCATGACTTCCTGCAGGTCGCCGAAGGTCCATCCGGTGAAGCGTTGCGCAATGTCCGCCTGCGACTCGCCTTGCAGCACCGCTTCGGTCACGCGCGTCAGCTCGCGCTTGAGCGCAACCAGATCCCGGCCCATGCCAAGCTGTCGGCCGTGTTCGTCCACGACTCGGAAGTTCATGTGCAGATGCGGCGGCGCCGAGTCCGGCCGGAATGCGTCCGCCGGCAGTTCGAGATCGAACTCGGCGCGGATATAGCGCGCGATCGCCTGGGCGAGCGGTGCGTCGGACGGCGGGACCGCGGCGGCGAAACGTCGAGCAAACGTGTCCAGAGGGCCGAGCCTGTGACGCTGCCGCGCCGGCATGCTCCGGGTGAGCGCCTGGACCTTCTCCTTGAGCAGCCCCGGCACCAGCCATTCGCAGCGCGCCGCAGGCACCTGGTTGAGGAGCGCGACCGGCACGGTCATCGTCATTCCGTCCTTCGGTGAGCGCGGTTCGAAGTGGTATTCGAGGACAAACCGGTTCGTGCCGATCTGCATCGCGTGCGGAAAGTTCTCGGTCGTGATTCCAGCGGCTTCGTGACGCATCAGGTCTTCGCGCCTGAGGTGGAGCAGCTGCGGATCTGCCCGTTCCGCGCCTTTCCGCCACCGGTCGAATTCGACGCCGTTGTATACTCTCTGCGGTACGCGGGCGTCGTAAAACGCGAGGATCAGTTCGTCGTCGACCAGAATGTCGGGGCGGCGCGACTTCTGCTCCATCCTCTCGATGTCCTGCACCAGCCGCCGGTTGTGAGCGAGAAACGGCGCGCGCGTCTCGTAGTCGCCCTCCACCAGCGCCGAGCGCAGAAATATTTCGCGCGACCGTTGCGGGTCGATCGGCCCATAATGCACGCGCCGGTCGGCGTACAGCGGAAGCCCGTACAGCGTGCCGCGCTCATGCGCGACCACTTGCGCGCGCACCCTTTCCCAATGCGGCCGGTCCTGGCTGCGCTTCAGAAGGTGCGCACCGAGCTCTTCCAGCCACCTCGGGTCGATTGTCGCGACCGTGCGCCCGAACAGGCGCGTCGTCTCGACCAGCTCGGCGGCGATGATCCATTTGCCCGGCTTCCGCGTTCCGGAACCGGGGTGCACCTGGAACTTGATGCCGCGCGCGCCGGAGTAGGCGCGCTCGGCCTGATCCTTCATACCGACATTGCCGAGCAGCCCCGCAGCGAGCGCGCGGTGGATTGCCGCGTAGCCCTCCAGTGTTGCGGGATTCGCGCTCGAGATTTTCCAGCCGAATTCGTCGACGGTCCCCGCAAGCTGCCGCTGGACGTCTCGCCACTCGCGCAGCCGCGGCACCGAGAGGAAGTGGTCGCGGCAGTAGCGGCGGACATTGGGCTGCTCCAGCGCCCTCCACAGCTTGAGGAAGGCGAGAAAATCGGAACGTTCGTCGGCAAATCCGGAATGGCGCTCGTCGGCCGCAGCCGCGCGCTCGAGCGGCCGCTCGCGCGGGTCCTGCACGGAGAGCGCCGCGGCGATAATGAGCATCTGCTCGAGGCAATTCTCGCGGCGCGCCGCGACCAGCATTCTGCCGATCCGCGGGTCGAGCGGAAGCCGCGCCAGCTCGCGCCCGATCTCGGTGAGTTCGTTGCGTTCATCCACTGCACCCAATTCGGCGAGCAGCGCGTAGCCGTCGGCAATGGCGCGCGGCGCCGGAGGATCGAGGAACGGGAACTCCTCCACCTTTCCGAGATTCAGGCTGAGCGCCCGCAGGATCACTGCTGCAAGGGAGGAGCGCAGCAGCTCCGGATCGGTGAACGCCGGGCGCGCGCTGAACTCGTCCTCCGAGTAGAGCCGGATGCAGACGCCATCGGCCACGCGCCCGCAACGGCCGGCTCGCTGCCGCGCGGATGCCTGCGAGATGGTCTCGACGCGCAGCATCTCGACCCGGTTGCGAATCGAGTAGCGTTTGACCCTCGCCAGTCCCGTGTCAATGACGTAACGGATTCGCGGCACGGTCAGCGACGTCTCGGCAACGTTGGTCGCGAGGATGATTCGGCGCTCGGATCCGGGCGTGAACACCCGGTCCTGCTCGACCAGCGAGAGTCGCGCGAACAGCGGCAGGAGTTCCGTGTGCGGAAGGTGATTCCTGCGCAGCACCTCCGCGGCGTCGCGAATTTCGCGCTCTCCGGGCAGAAAGACCAGCACGTCGCCCGGCCCCTCGCCGGCAACTTCCGCCACCGCGTCGGCAAGCGCGCGCTCCTCTTCTTCGCGCGTCGTGTCTTCCGCGTCGCCCTCCACCGGACGGTACCTGACCTCGACCGGATAGAGCCGGCCGGACACCTCGATGACCGGCGCGCCGTCGAAATGACTCGAAAAACGCGCGGCGTCGATCGTTGCCGACGTGATGACCAGCTTGAGATCGGGACGCCGCGGCAGAAGGCGCTTCAGATAACCCAGCAGGAAATCGATACTGAGGCTCCGCTCGTGCGCCTCGTCGAGGATGATGGTGCCATATTGACGCAGCTCCGGATCGCCCTGCGTTTCCGCGAGGAGAATGCCGTCGGTCATCAGTTTGATCGACGTGTCCGGCCGCAGCATCTCCCGGAACCGCACCTTGTAGCCAACCAGCGTCCCGAGCTCGGTTTTCAGTTCCTGCGCGATGCGCGCGGCCACCGAACGCGCGGCGATCCGGCGCGGCTGCGTGTGGCCGATGCGCCCGCCGGTCCCGCGTCCCATCGCCAGCAAGAGCTTGGGAAGCTGGGTCGTCTTTCCGGAACCGGTTTCGCCGCAGACGATGACGACCTGGTGCCTTGCGATCGCATCGCCGATTTCGCGGCGCACCGCGCAGATCGGGAGCGCCGGATCGAACCGGATTTGTGTGAAATTGTTCACGTCGCCGCTGCGTAGCACGCTGCTAGAATCGGGACAGCCGTCCTGCCCAGAGAGTCCTGAATGAGCCGTTGGCAGCAAGGGTTCACGCTGGTCGAATTGATGATCGTAGTGGCGATCATCGCAATTCTCGCCGCGGTCGCGCTACCGGCGTTCCAGGATTATTCGGTCCGCGCGAAGATGTCCGAGGTCATTTTGGCGGCAGCCGCATGCCGCACTGCGATCTCCGAGGTCTATCAGCTCGGCGGATCGCCGCCGGGGGCGAACGGCTGGGGTTGCGAAAGCGGGGTGAGTTCGAAGTACGTGCAGAAGATCGAGACCGACGCAAATGGCGCAGTCACAACCTTTGTTACCGCGATCAGCCCCGCTGTGGATGGCTCGGTCGTGACCTTGATCCCCCTCAAGGCCGCGGCCACGCCGGCAACGACGCCCGCGGACATGGGATCGGGCTTGTATGGCTGGACCTGCGGCGGCACGGGAACCACCGTCAACATAAAGTACTTGCCGGCATCCTGCCGCGGTTCCTGATCTCAGACTGCGGCAACAATCCGCTCCACGTAACGCGCCACAAGATCGATCTCCAGATTCACCCGCGTCCCCGGCGCCAGACGCCGGAGCGTCGTGACGCCCAGCGTGTGCGGAATGAGATTGACTTCGAACGCATTGCCGTCGACGCGATTCACGGTGAGCGACACGCCATCCACGCAAATCGAGCCCTTGCGCGCGACATAGCGCGACAGCTGCCGCGGAGCGCGAATGCGCAGCATGCGCGACTCGCCGGCGGTCTCGGCTGCGATCACCATCCCGACTCCGTCCACGTGACCGGCAACCAGGTGGCCTCCGAGCGGGTCTCCGAGCCGCAGTGAGCGTTCCAGGTTCACCGCGCCCGGCCGCTCGAGCCCGGAGGTGCACTTGAGCGTTTCCCGCGAAACGTCGAAGCGCAGCAGTTTGCCGCGCCGCATCGTAACGGTCAGGCAGACGCCCTGGACACACACCGATTCCCCGACTTTGATACTGCGCGTGTCGAGTCGGTCGGCGCGCACAGCGATGCGCACGCCGCGCGCGGCGCGTTCGACGCGCACGATCATTCCGACTGCTTCAACGATGCCGGTGAACATGGCGGAGTTCGTTAGGCGGGCCGACAGAGGATTCTGACGTCGTTCCCGACACGCTCGAGGCTGCGGAGCGCCATCGCCGGACGCCTCTCGAGGGCATCGAAGGGCGGCAGGTCGAGCATCCCTTGCGCGCCATCGCCGAGAAAGCTCGGGTTGAGGTAGATCAGGAACTCGTCCACGCAACCCTCGCGGACGAGCGAGCCGTTCAGCCTGAAGCCGGCTTCGACGTGCAGCTCGTTGACGCCGCGGCGCGCCAACTCCTCCAGCATCGCGGGCAGCTCGACCTTGCGGTTGGGATTCGGAAGCACGATGATTTCAGCGCCATTCAGTAGTCGTTCTGTCTGCACGGCGCAAAACACCAGAACATTGCCACCCTCCAGGATGCGCGCATCCTCGGAGATCTCGAGCCGGCTATCCGCCACGATGCGCATCGGCTGGCGCGGTGTGTCCACCTCGCGCACCGTGAGCTGTGGGTCGTCCGCCTTCACTGTGCCGATTCCGGTCAGGATCGCGCAGGCTCTCGCACGCCAATGGTGGCCGTCCCGGCGCGCCTCGGGACCCGTGATCCACCGGCTGCGGCCGTCGGCCAGCGCGCTGCGGCCGTCGAGCGTTGCGGCAATCTTCATCCGCACCCAGGGGCGGCGGCGAGTCATGCGAGAGAAGAATCCGATATTGAGTTCCCTCGCCGCCGCCTCCATGAGGCCGTGCTCGAAGCGTATGCCGGCGGCTGCAAGGGTTTCTCCACCCTGCCTTGCCAGCGGATTCGGGTCGCGCGCCGCTGCGACCACGCGCGCAACACCCGCGCGCGCCAGCGCCTCGGCGCACGGCGGCGTTTTCCCCTGGTGATTGCACGGCTCGAGCGAGACATACGCGGTAGCGCCCCGGGCGGCAGATCCCGCCGCAACCAGTGCGTTCGCCTCGGCGTGCGGCCCGCCGGACTTCTCGTGCCAGCCCTCGCCGACGATCGTTTCATTGCGTGCGAGCACGCAGCCGACGCGGGGATTGGGCGTGGCGGTGTACAGCCCCTTTTCGGCAAGCGCCAGCGCGCGCCGCATCATGGCGTGATCGAACGCCGAGAAGGGCGTCACCTGCGGCGCTTCGTCGATTTCGCCACTTCCTGCACCGCTTCGCGGAAATCGTCGGGCGACTCGAAGCTGCGGTACACGGATGCAAAGCGGATGTACGCGATCTTGTCAAGCCTGGCGAGCTCGCGCATGACCATGTCGCCGACCCGGCTGGTCGGGATCTCGCGCTCGCCGAGCGAACGCAGTTTTTCCTCGATGCGATCCACCGCCGAATCCACCGCTTCCGTCGCGACCGGTCGCTTGCGCAATGCCAGGCGCATGCTGGCAATCAGCTTTTCGCGGTCAAAGTCGGTCCGGTTGCCGTCCTTCTTCACCAATCGCGGCATCTTCAGGTCCACGCGCTCGTAGGTGGTGAAACGCTTGTCGCATTTGAGGCACTTGCGCCTGCGGCGAATGGTGTTCGCGTCCGGATTGGAGCGCGTATCCACGACCTGGGTGTCCCCGGACTGGCAGAACGGGCAGCGCATGGCGGGCCTATGCGTACACCGGGAATTTTGCGCAGAGCGTCTTCACTTCGCGGCCTCTGCGGGCGATGTTGGATTCGTCCGACGGACGCTCAAGCACGTCGGCGACCAGGTGCGCGAGCTGCTCGGCCTCGGCCTCGCGGAAGCCGCGTGTGGTCATTGCCGGCGTGCCGATCCGGATGCCGGAGGTGATCGCCGGCTTCTGCGGGTCGTTCGGGATCGCGTTCTTGTTGACCGTGATCTGCGCGCGCCCGAGCGCCTCCTCGGCCTCCTTGCCCGTGATGCGCATCGCGCGCAGGTCGACCAGGAACAGATGGCACTCGGTGCGCCCGGAGACGATTCTCAAGCCCCGCGCCTTGAGCGTCTCGGCCATGGTTTGCGCGTTTTTCAGCACCTGCGCCTGGTAGTCGCGGAATTCGGGCCTGAGCGCCTCTCCGAGCGCGACCGCTTTTGCGGCAATCACGTGCATCAGCGGGCCGCCCTGGATGCCGGGAAAGATCGCCGAGTTCAGTGCCCGCTCGTGCTCGGCATTGGCGAGGATCAGTCCTCCGCGCGGACCGCGAAGCGTCTTGTGCGTGGTCGTCGTGACCACGTCCGCGATCCCGACCGGGCTCGGGTAGAGCCCGGCGGCGATCAGACCCGCGTAATGCGCGATGTCCGCCAAGAGGATCGCATCCACATCCTCCGCAATGCGCCGCATCCTTTTCCAGTCGATTTTGAGCGCGTAGGCCGATGCGCCAGCGACGATCACGCGCGGATTGTGCTCGTGTGCGAGCTTCTCCGCTTCGGCGTAGGCGAGCACCTCGTCGGCGTCAACACCGTAGGAAATCGCGTGATAGAGCTTTCCGCTCGCGTTCACTGCCGAGCCGTGCGTAAGGTGACCGCCGTGTGCGAGCGACATGCCAAGGATCGTGTCGCCCGGTTTGAGAAACGCCAGATAGACCGCCTGGTTCGCCTGCGATCCCGAGTGCGGCTGGACGTTGGCGCATTCGGCGCCGAAAAGCCTCTTTGCGCGCTCGATGGCGAGGTGTTCCACGACGTCAACGATTTCGCAGCCCCCGTAGTAGCGCTTGCCCGGATAGCCCTCCGCGTACTTGTTCGTCAATGTCGAGCCCTGCGCCGCAAGCACGGCCGGACTGGCGTAGTTCTCCGACGCGATCAGCTCAATGTGCTCTTCCTGGCGGCGCGCCTCGAGGCCGATGCAATTCGAGATCTCGGGATCGGATGTTTCGAGGGAGACGGCAGTGAACATGGCGGGCGTGGAAAAGGCGCGAATTTTACCAGTCCCGCCGTTTGCGCGAAGTTCACAACCGTCAATGCCGTCCGGCGACCCAGGCTGAAGCGGTGGGAATTTCCTTGGGCGTCGCGCGAGGGCTCGGTCTCGAGGATCGCGTGGTGCGGACCTGAGGCACCCTGCGCGGCCAGCATTGGATCTCTGGTTCTGGAACCATGCCGGCAAATGAAGATATCCGGCATTGGATGATTTCATCTGTGGGTATATGCTGTTCCCGGCGCCAATGCGCCACCTACGGCCAGTTCGATTGCGACCAGGATGACAACCGTGGATATCGCCACCGTTCTCAAGCAGTGCGAGGACTATCTGTTCTCGGCTCGGCATCTCACGAACCGCGAAAGGGGGCTTTACTACCACCTGCTCCGGCACACACATGCGGAAGGGAAACCCACTGCCGTTTTTGCATTGCTACCTCTTGCGGAGGCCCTCGCCCTTTCTGATTCGTCCGTCCGAGAGGATATCCGCAGCCTCGGCGAAAAGGGCTGCATTCGCATTGAGGACCGGTCCCGGAAAGGGCATCTTGTGCGCGTGCTGCTGCCCGAGGAAATCGAGGGCGTCATTCCGACAGCCGCACCCGCGCCCGCCGTCGACCTTGAACGACTGGACTTCTTCACCGGTCGGAGGTTCGTGGGGGTGCTCCTTGATCGGGAAGGGCATCGATGCTTCTACTGCTTGAATAGCATCAGCGCAGAGACCTGCGAACTCGACCACGTGGTGTCTCGCGCCAATGGAGCTGACAATACTTATCGAAACATTGTTGCCTCGTGCCACGACTGCAGCACCACGAAACAAGCGTCAGCTCCTGCGGCTTTCTTGCGAACACTGTATCGAAAGAACCGCTTGACTTCTGCGGAGCTCAAGGAACGGCTGGCCGCACTTGAGCAGCTTCAGTCAGGTAAACGGATGCCCGATGCAGCAATGGTCGCGGCTGCAATCTAGCTCTGGCTCGGTCAAACAACGATCGGCGGCGCGAGGTCGGCGGGTCTGTCGATGTCGCGGATCACCCCTGGATCGCCCACCGGTACCTTGACGATCTCGGATTGGTGCGCGGCGAGGATTCCGCGCGCACCCTCATCGCCTGCGAGCGTCTCCAGATCGATGCGGAGAGTCGCGGAGATGCCGACCGGATGGCCGCGCCGTGTGCGGAAATACGGCGCGGCGATCCGAGCGCCCGTTGCAAGTGCGTCGCGCACCGCGGCGATCGAAGTCGGGCGCACGAACGGCATATCGGCAAGCGCGACGAGATAGCCGTCGGCTGCGCCCGCGGCGCGCACCGCGCACGCCAGGCTCGCCCCCATGCCCTCGTCGGCGCGCTCGCAGATCACGACCTTGCAGCCCTCGGATTCGAGGAGCTTCGACAAGTCCTCTGACCGCGGCCGAACGACCGCGAGTACCTCGCTGACCTCGGATTTCAGGTGGCGCGCCGCCTGCACCGCGATCGGCACGCCGTGCAGCAGCGGGTGCAGGAGTTTGTCGGAACCGAAGCGGCTTGCGCTGCCTGCGGCCAGGAGCAGGCCGACGAACTTCACGCCTTCTGCGGCACCGTCTCGCAGGCCGAAGGATCGAAACGGCTCTTCTCTTTCGCTGCCCAGTCCGGCTGCGTGACGCCATGGCGCACTGCGGTTATTTCGGCGAGGATCGCGACCGCGATCTCGGGCGGCGTCTTCGACCCGATGTAAAGACCCACCGGCCCGCGCAGGCGTGCGATTTCCTGCTCCGAGAGGTCGAATTCCCGCAGGCGCTGTCTCCTTGCATCGTTGTTCTTCTTCGACCCGATTGCACCGACGTAAAACGCCGCGGACTTGAGCGCTTCCAGAAGCGCCATGTCGTCGAGCTTCGGATCGTGCGTGAGCGCGATCACGGCGCTATGCCCGTCGAGGTTCATGCGTACGATCACGTCATCAGGCATGCCCCGGTCGAGCGCCGCGCCGGGCACGTCCCAGCCGTCGGCGTACTCGGAGCGCGGATCCACCACGGTGACGTGGTAATCGAGCATCTTCGCCATCTCGGCAAGGTAACGCGTCAACTGCCCGCCGCCGATCAGCACCAGCCGCCAGCGTGGGCCGTACACGGACGAAAGCATCTTGCCGTCGAACTCGAGCGCGTCGTGCCCGGTCCCGGGTTCCTGGGTCGAGCGGCCGGTTTCCAGGTCGAGCCGCCGAAGCACAAGCTGCTGCCGGCCGATCGAATCGAGCAACGCCTGGATCCCGGTCGCCGCGGTGACCGGCTCCAGCACGATCTGCAGCGTCCCGCCGCAGGGCAGGCCCCACCTGGTTGCGTCCTCATTGGTTACGCCATACGTCACCAACTGAGGCTTATCTGCGGCGAGGGCGCGCGCACGGACCTTTTCGATCAAATCGTCCTCGACGCAGCCGCCGGATACCGATCCCGTCACCTGGCCGTCGTCGCGGATCGCCACCATCGCGCCGACGGGGCGCGGTGCCGAGCCCCATGTTTTCACAATCGTGCCCAGTGTCACGCGATGGCCGGCGCTGCGCCACGCCTCCGCGCTGCGGAGAACTTCGATGTCTACGCTATCCATGGAGTCCTTGCCTGATCGCGATGAACGGTTGCCCGACTAACCAGATTCCGCCGGCGCCTGCATTGGTCATTATAGGACGTTCGTGCGCTACCGGCACCACGGCGACCGCTGAATGAGGGCCTGGCATTCGGCGCCCTTTCGCTGCTCCGCGGACACGGTGCGAATCGCAGCTTCGGTCTGCACGCGGCGCCAATGATCGCCCCATGCGCGGTACGCGTCGGTCGGTTGGCCGCGCCCTTTCTGCTCCTTGGCCCCCCACAATCCCTGGCTGTTGAAGCTGAACACCGGCACCAGATCGGGACGATTGGAAGCCGGCAGCACCGACGGGTTGATGTTGTCAAGAATCAACGGCTCGGCGTCGGGCGTCGCGTAATACGCGAGCACCATATGGGCCCCGGTGAACGCGCCTCGCTGGTAAACGGCATAGACGATGCGCAGCCGATCCTCGGGCACGCCGAGCGCGCGCAGCGTGAAGTACTTGGCGATCGAGAAATCTTCGCAGTCGCCGCCGTCATTGGCGAGAAACTCGACCGGCTTGGCCCAGAAGTCCTCCATGCACCACAGCACAGGGTCGCAGTAAAACGGCGTCTGGTGCATGAAATCATTGACCAGCCTGAGCTTCTCCGGTTCCGCGAGGTTCCGGTTCTTCGCCGACCCGGACAGATCCTTCCAGCTGCCGAGCCGCCGCTTGATGACTCGCCGCTCCGTGTCGCTCGAACCGACGCTCTCTGCGACCCGCTCGATCTCGGCGTCGGTGACGGTCGCGAGGTCGGCGGCCGGCTGCGCCTTGAGCGTTGCGGCATACAGCACGACGAGTGCGCCCGTGGAAAGGGCGCGAATGCTACGGCGGAGGAGCACGTGATCCCGGAACTTCGGGTCAGTCGCAGAAATATTCGATGACCTCGGTGGTTGCGGCACGGTGCTGGCCGCACGCGATCCAGCCATGCTTGCCGAGCGTGAACTCCTCGCGCTGAAGCAGGATCTCGGCGTCGCCTTCCGGAGTGAGATAGGTGCCGTTGGTACTTTGGTCGGCGAGCACGAACTTCCCCTGCCTGCGCTCGATCGTGCAGTGCAGGCGCGATGCCATGCTCTCGGCGATCGCCAGGTCCGCGGTCTCGTCGCGCCCGATCGTCATCGAGTCCTGCTCGCGCCGCCGGATGACCTCCCGATCGCGGTATCTCAGGCGCAGCACCGCCAGCTTCGGCTTGGCGCCTGGCCGGGTGACCATCAGCGCGGTCGTGTCGGCGCCCTGATTCCAGAGCACTTCGCACAGCTCGACTTCGCTGGTCTTGCCTTTGACCTGAATCGAATACAGGCGCCGCGTCCAGGCCTTGTAGATCGGGCCGAGCAGCTCCATGGTCTCGATCGAGGTGATGATCTGCCCCTTGCCTGCCTGGCCGACCAGCCGCGCCGCGAGGTTCACCGTATCGCCGAACACATCGTCGTCACGCTGCATGACCGGGCCGAACTGAAAACCGATGCGCACCCCGAGCTTCGTATTTGCAACCATCGGCAGCGCATCGATCGCATGCTGCATTTCGGCCGAGGCACCGGCGGCCGAGTCGGGGGAAGGGAACAGCACCATGATTTCGTCGCCGATCGTCTTCACCACCCGACCGCCAAACGAGTCCGAGGACTGGCGCAGGCAGCCGAGACAGCGCTCGATCGCCTCCATCGCCGTGGCGTCCCCGGCGGATTCATACAGCTTGGTGCTGCCGCTTACGTCGGCGAACAGCACCGTGGTCTGCCTGCTCAGATCCATTCGCTCCCTGAGGCTCCTGATTCCGGGCCTGCCGGAAAGTTTCTCGCATCGGCATCGCCCGCACAAGAGTATGACAGAGCAGGTCTGCTAGCGCAGCGAGGTCAGGTAGTGGCCAAGGTCCTCGATGTCCTGGTTGCTCAGGGTCTTCGCGACGCTCGCCATGTTGCCGGCGTCGTTGGTGCGACGGTAAGCCTTGAAATCATTCAACTGCTTCACGATGTATTCGTAATGCTGTCCCGCGACGCGCGGGATCTCGTTCTGGCCCTTGAATCCGCCCAGGTGGCACATGGTGCAGAGCGTTTCGTCGGCCTTTGCCTTGCCGCGCGCGGCGCGCTTGTCGTCCACCTTGAATTCGACGGCACGCAGGCGCTGCGAGGCGAAAAATGCCGCCAGGTCGAACATGTCCTCGCGTGTGAGATTCGCAATGAACGGCTCCATGGCCGGTTCTTTGCGCCGACCTTCCTTGAAGTCCTTTAGCTGAAGGTACAGGTAGCGCGCCGTCTGCCCCGCGAGGATCGGAAACTGCGGCACGGCCGAATTGCCGTTCGGGCCGTGGCAGGCGAGGCAGGCCTCTGCCTTCCTGCGCCCCGCTTCGACGTCCTGCGCGCGGGCGCCGGGGCACGCGATCAACACGAGCGTCGCAGCGGCCGCTGCGGATAGCCCTTTCATCACAATTCCGGCAGGCGAAAAAAGAGGCCGCCCGCGGGCGGCCTCTTCGGTACGGAACGCCGTGTCAGTCGGCGAGCGAAAACACGAACATGCTGTTGCCACGCCTGAAGTCGAGCTGCGTATTGCCGCCGCAGCCCATCGCGACATACTGTTTGCTGCCGACCATGTAGGACACGGGCTGCGCATTGGCCCCGGCGCCGCAATTGAAGCTCCAGAGCTTCTTGCCGGTCTTCGAGTCGAGCGCATTGAAGCTGCCGTTGCCTTCGCCGAAGAAGAACAATCCGCCCGCGGTGGCCAGTCCGCCGCCGATCAGCGGCTGCGCAGTGTCATGCTTCCACGCCACCTTGCCCGTGTCGACGTTCACCGCGGCTACCCGGCCCCACTGCTTTTCGCTTGCGATCGCCTTGAACGCACCGCCGAGCCACAGCTTGCCGCCCGGATACTTGGACGCCTCGACGTGGTAGGTCATCGGCTGGTGCAGGTTGAGCGCGATGGCGAGCCGCGACTTCGCGTCATACGCCATCGGCGACCACTCTACTCCGCCGTTCGCCCCGGGCAGCATGCGCGCACCCTGTGCCGTCGGCAGCACCCACATGTTTTCCTGCGGGATCATCGCTTCGGAGAAGCGGATCAGCGAGCAGTCCTTGCGGTCGTGCACATACACGTGCCCGGTCTTGCCGCCGTGGATCACCGCAGGCACCATTTTGCCGCTCTTGTCCTTGGCCTCGACCAGGATGGGCGGCGAAACGGCGTCGAGATCCCAGACGTCGTGCGCGACGTACTGGAAGTGGCACTTGTAGGTCCCCTTGTCGAGATCAACCGCGATAATCGAGTCGGTGTAAAGGTTGTCCCCCGGGCGCTCGGCGCCGTACAGGTCAGGCGAGGGATTGCCGGCCACGAACCAGATGGTGCGCGCCTTCAGATCGACCGCCGGGTTCATCCACACGCCGCCGCCAAGAGTCTGGTAGAACGAGCTGCCCTTCGCCAGCGCGGCCTTTTCGGCCGCGATGTCGCGCTTCATGTTGCGGCCAGTGGCGTCGTTGACCGCCCAGACGCCCTCGTGGCCCTTCTCGGGGATGGTATGGAACGTCCACAGGAGCTTGCCGTCGTCCGCGTTGTAGGCCTTGACGAACCCGCGGATCCCGTACTCGCCGCCGTTGGTGCCGATCAGCACCTTGTTGTCGACGACGGTGGGCGCCATCGTCTCGCTGTAGCCCTTCTCGGGATCGGCGATCTGCATCTCCCATAGAAGTTTGCCGCTCTTCGCATCCAGCGCAACCAGCTTCGCGTCGAGCGTTCCCATGAAGAGGCGCCCGCCCGCGATCGCGACGCCGCGGTTGTTCGGGCCGCAGCAGAAGGTCGTCACCGGCCCCATCTTGTGCTTGTAGTGCCAGAACTCCTTGCCGGTGGCGGCGTCGATCGCATAGACGTGGTTGTACGACGTGGTGAGATACATGATGCCGTCCACGACGGTCGGCGCAGTCTCCATCGATTCCATGACCTCGGTCTGGAAGACGAACGCCGGACGCAGCTTCTTGACGTTTCCGGCGTTGACCTGCGAACCCGGGTAGTAGCGCGTCTGATCGTAGTTGCCCTGGGTGTGGAGCCAGTTCTTCGCGTCGCCCTTGGCCTTGTTGAGCATGTCCTGCGAAACGTTGATGCTCTTTGGCACATCGCCGCCGTGGGTGCCGGGTTTGGAGCCCTGCACCTCCTGCGCAAACACGGGCGCGCTCGCCAGCGCAAGCGCGGCAACCCACACCGCATGGAACGACCGCACTCGGGAATGTTCGATCACGTTCATCTCCTTGAATTCCGCGCTGGAATCGAGCGAGGCGCGATCGACGGGCCGAAAAAGAAGGGCCGTCGCTGGTTCATACGCCGTTGCAGGTACCGCTCCCCAGAGCCATTGGTTCGCCTGTTCTTGTTATTATCAGATAAGTCTAATGCAACGGCCGGGCCGCAGCAACACCCTTTTCGAAATGGCGATCGAGTCGCGTTTCTCCTTATTGCATAGCAGCACGGGTCGGAATTGGTTCCGGCGACTGGGGTTCGGTTGCACGGCGATCGTGCTGCTGTTTGCACCGCTGCTCGCGGTCCCCCAGGACGGCAGTATCAACAGGGACCTGCTGCAGGCGGCGCGGCGCGGGCACGAGCCGACCGTGCGCGCGCTCCTGGATCAGGGTGCGCACCCAAATTCCCGCAACCGGCTGGGCGACACGCCGCTCAACATCGCCGCCAAGAACGGCCATACCGCGCTCGGATTGATGCTGCTCGAGCGCGGCGCAGACGCAAATATCCGCAATCTGTCCGGAGTGTCGCCGCTGATGAGCGCTGCGTTCAACGGCAATCTCCCACTCGTCCAGGCGCTGCTTGCCCGCCAAGCCGATCTGAGCCCGGTAGACCGGGTGAGGAAAACCGCGGCCGTGTACGCGGCGGGCAACGGGCATTCGGAGGTGCTGGGTCTGCTGCTCAATGCTGGAGTCGGCGTCAACGCACGCTACGACAACGAGCTCACCGCCCTGATGTGGGCAGCAGCGTATGGCAAGGACGATGTGGTGCGTCTTCTCATCGATCGAGGCGCCGATGCCGGCGCACGCGACAATCGCGGCAAGACAGCCGCCGACATGGCGGCCGAAGGCGGACACCAGAGCACGGTCGAGCTGCTGCGCAGGGCGGGCGCCGGATCATGATCTTCTGGCGTCGCGTCGAATCGCCTCCGGATCCGGGCGCCGCGGCCGGGGGCATTCAACCCCTCGGCCCGTCTTTCCACTCGTAACGCAATGAAATCCAGACCGCGCGTGGGGCGCCCGGCGACCGGAACTGTTCGCTGACGACCCCCCCGGGGTTGAACGTGTTGCCCGGGCCGCTGAAAAAGTTCCGCCCGAGGACCCCGAAATTTTCGTAGCGGCGGTTGAAGAGGTTGTCGATTTTCAGCGCCAACTCCCAATCCCCGGCGGGTACGTAGCGCGCGGTAAGGAAGGCCACGCTGTAGGCGGGCAGCGGCCCGTTCGCGTCGCGGTTATTTTCGTCCCCGCGCGCATATTGCCGGTCGAACCATGCCCAGCCGAAGCCCACGGATGCGCGCTCGCCCGCCTTCCACTCTGCGTGCAACTTGAGCTGCTGCATCGCGATGCCCGGGAGGCGGCTCCCCTGCGTAACCTCGATGTCGTCATTGGCGTCGCGCGAGGAATTGCTCGGGCTGTGCAGCGTAAACGAAGTCAGGTAGGTGGCGCGCAGCGCCCCGTACGCTGCCTGCAATTGCACGCTGCCGAGCGTGGCCCCGGCGGTCAGCTCGATGCCCTGACGCAGGGTGCGGCCGACGTTGCGGAAGAATCCTGCATTGATCACGCCGCCTGAGCTCACGAACTGGATGTCGTCGCGCAGCGCCGCGCGATAGGCCGAAGCCGAGAATCGCAGATTGTCGGTGGGTCTGGCGCGCAGCCCTGCTTCGATGGTTCGGGCGACTACCGGCTTGAGCGGTGGATCGGCAAGAAACTGGTTCGGCAGGGTGCACGGCGCCGCCGGGTCGGCGCACGTCAGTTCCATGGGGGAGGGTACTCGCATGCCCTGTCCGGCGGACGCAAACCATGTCAATTTCTGCGTCGGGTTGTAGTTCACGCCGACACCGGGGTTCAACCGCCTGAACACGTGCTCGCCGTTCAGGGCCGGCTGCAGTCCGGAACGATCCTGCAGGGACACCTTGGCGATGTTGTAGCGGCCGAAGAGCGCCAGCGTCCACTCCTGGTTCGGCATGAAGTGTTCGCTGAAGTACAGACCGGCGTAGGAACTGCCGCCGCGCAAGCGCGTATGCGCCGCGAAATCGCCGAAGCCTTCGGTGCCACGGTCGGCCGAGAACAGCGCCTCCTGACGATCCTGGGAAAAGTCCGACTTGGCCCGGTCGAAGCTCGCACCGAGCGTCAACTGGTTGCGTCCACCCTTCAGATCGCCTTCGAGGGTGAGCTGCAGGGAGGCGCCCGCCATGCGCTGCCGGAGCGCGTAGCGATCATTGAAGCCCTGTGAATTGCCCGCGCCGGTGGGAAGCGCCGGTTTATGGTCGTCGTTTATGTTGCTGCTCAAATTATTCTGACGCAGGCCGCGGTAATACAGCACGCCCGCGAGCAGCGCGTCGTTCCGAAGGTAGTGCGACGCGCGCAAGGTCACGAACTGCAGCTCGTTACCGGTACGGTCCGGCCACGTATAGGCATCGCGCGGAGCGCCCAGCATCGAGCGCGGCAGCGCCTGGGTTCCCTGCAGGACGTTGTCAGCGACCGCCAGCGAGAGATCGATGTCGGAGCCCTCATCCTGCCATCCGGTCTTGGCAAACAATTGGCGCAGCAGGCTCGGCGAGTGCTCGCGCCAGCCGCGTTCCTCCAGCGCATTCCCGGCCAGGAAGTAGTCGGCGTACTTTCCGTGCGCGCCCGATTCGAATTCCAGGCCCCGCCGCCCGAACGCGCCGCCGAGCACGCGTGCCGAATGCCCGGGGTAGGAAAAGCCCGATTTCGTCAAGACCGACAACGCCCCACCGAGACTGTTCAGTCCAAACACCGGATTCGCGCCTGGCACCAGGTGAGCGGTCGAAATCGCGTTGCGCGGAATGAGGTCCCAGTTGACCGTATCGCCGAACGCCTCATTCACCCTCACGCCGTCGACGAACACCGAAAGGCCCTGCGGCAGGCCGAGCAGGTGCGAGGCGGTGAAGCCGCGAAATACGAAGTCGGGCTGAAACGGGTTGGCTTGCGCCGCGTTCGTCGACACGCCCGCGAAACTGCGCTCCATGTATTCGGTTGCGTCGAGCGCGTCCCGGGTGCGCAGCGAATCTGCATTGAAGCTCTGCACCGCGGCAGGCACGTCCCGAAGCGGCATGCCAAGCCCGGGTACCGGCGTGATCCCGATGACTTCGACCACTGCCCCTTCGATTGCAGTGGCAGGGTTTTCGGCGCCGAGAGCCGCGGGCAGGAACGCGCACAGCGCCAGCACGGCGGCGGCGCGCGCCAGAAGACGCGAGCCGGACACCCCTCCGGTCACCGGATCACCACGCCCCAAGGCAGCTCGCCAACCGGTATGTCAGCCAGCTTCGCGTTCGTGCGCGCATCGATCACCGAGACGGAATTCGATCTGCCGTTGGCGACGTAGAGCTTCGCTCCGTCCGGGGTGACGGCCATGTTCCAGGGTCGCATGCCGACGGGGACGGTAGCGACGATTGCATTGCTGGCCGTATCGATGACCGACACCGTGCCGTCGCGGCCGTTGGAGATGAACACGCGCGCCCCGTCGGGGCGCATCGCGACGCCGTTGGAAAAGTTTCCCGCACGAATCGCCGCGATTACGGCATGCGATGCGACGTCGATGACGTAAACGGTACTGGCAAGCTCGCACGCAACATACGCCCGGCGACCATCGGGCGTAAAGGCGATTCCGCGCGGCCGTGCGCCCACCTTGACCGCGGCGACCTGGGTTCGCCGGGTCACGTCGATCACATCCACCGTGTCCGCGTCCTCGGCGCTGACATACACCCAGCGACCGTCAGGACTGAACACGGCGTGTTCCGGATTCTTGCCGAGCGTCTTCACCAGATACTCCACGCGGCCGGTCCGGATGTCCACGAACGCGATGCTGTTGCTCAACTCTACCGCGGCCACTACCCACTGCCCGTCCGGAGACAGGCTCACGCCCTCGGGCGATTCGCCGAGTTCGATCATGGAGTCCACCGCGCGCTTCTCCAGATCGACAACGACCAGTGCATTGTTCGGCTGGTCGCTGACATAGAGCCTGCGGCCGTCGCGGCTCGCGGCCATGCCGCGCGGCTTCGCGCCGGCGCGAATCTCGCCGATCACCGTGTCCTGTACCGTATCGATGAGCGTCACGGTACCGGATTTCTCGTTCGCGACGTAGGCGATGGGCTGGGCCGATAGAGGCGCAGCAATCGACATGCACACCGCAATCACCCATGCTCGCACGAGCAATCTCCTTCAGCCTGATCTGCGCGGCGCCCCTGTGCCATTCGGCGCCGCCGCGCCCCACGGCCACATGCGCCGAAAAACATCGTCGCGATCGATGATGAGGTGCTTGAGCGCCGCCGCGATATGCACGGCGAGCACCGCCATCAGCAGGCACGCGGTCCACAGATGCAGCGCGCTGAACAAATCCTTGAGCGCCGGAGAATCCCAGCCCCACTGCGGCAGCGTAACGCCGAAATACTTGATGGGATAGGGGGTGAAGGACGAACCCAGGTACCCCCACAGCGGCTGGACAATCAGGCACGCATACAGAAGAAAGTGGCTGGCGCGTGCCGCCTGCGCCTGCCAGCTCGGCATGGACGCAGGAAGCGGCGGCGCCGGGTGGCGGAGGCGCCAGCCGAGCCGCAGCAGCATGAGCATCCCTATCGTCAGACCGATGGATTTGTGCAGGTTGAACCAGCCGGCGCGCAACCCCGGAGGGCTCTTGGGAATCTCCTGCATCCCCCAGCCCAGCGCGATCTGCGCAAAGACGAGGAGCGCGATGATCCAGTGCAGCGCAATCGCAAACAAATGGTAGCGCGCCGTCGACTCCATCGTCAGAACGAGATTGTCGCGCTGACCCCTGCGATTCCGTTGCGCCGCGGCGAGGGTTCGAAAAAGCGTCCGTTGCCATCTGCGACGATCACCGATCCGACATATTTCCGGTCGAAGACATTCTCGATTCTCATAAACTCGCTGACCTTCCAGCCGCGCCCGGACTGCTCGAACCCGGCGCGCAGATTCGCCAGCGTGTAGCTCTCGGCGGCGTCGGAATTCGCGTCGTCCACGTACAGCTTGCTGGAACGGCGGACATCGAACGCGAGCGCGAATCCGCTGGCCGGATGCCGCCAGGTTGCCTCCGCGTAGAACACGTCGCGCGGAACCGCGGGCAGAAAGTTGCCCGCCCTGACCGGACCGGTGCTGGTAAAGCCTTCCTTGAAGCGCGCATCCACCCGGGCGGCCGACAGATACAGGCTCGTATTCACGTTCAGCGGGAAATCCCAGGACAGCTCGACGCCATCCCTGGCCGTGCGCGACGCATTCTTGAAGGTCGTGCGCCCGCCGATGGCGGAATTGACCACGATTTCGTCCCGGGTCTCGATCGTGAACAGCGCGAGGTTGAGCCGGCTCCTGCCGAAGAGCGTCGCCTTGGCGCCGAGCTCGAACTGCTTGCTGCGGGCGGGCCTGAGAGCGAAGTTCGGCCCCAGCCCCACCGGCCGGTAGGCGAGCTCCGCAAGCGTCGGCGTCTCGAATCCCCGGCCGTAGCTTGCATAAAGGTTCAGATTCGGCGTCGCGCGGAAAAGCAGCCCGGCGACCGGATTGGTGGCGCTGAACTTCACCTCGCCGCTGTCATTGCCATTCCCGGCGACGATGAAATGGTCGTCGAACGAAACCGAGACCCGGCTCATGCGCAGGCCGGCGCTCGCGCTCCAGCGCTCGGCAAAGCGCCACTCGCCCTGGACATAGGCGCCGGTGCTGAACACTTCGTCGTCCTCGTCGCGCCGCAGCGCCCCCTGCACTCCGCCGGTGTTGACATACCCGCGCCGGCGCTCGGCCATTCTGTCCAGCTCCGCGCCAGCGGACAGCATCAGCGGCGACCCGCCCAACTCGGTGTTCCGTGCCCAGCGCAGGCCGATTCCTGAAAAAACGCGCTCCAGCGTTACCACTCCGCCGGAGGACGTAATCGCGGCACCGGACAGCGCCAGGAACTGCCGCACGTCGCGCTCGCCGCCATGGATCGAAACCTGAAGCGAGTCGCCGTCCGCCAGGCGCTTGTCCCAGGCGGCGCCCAATTGCGCGTGCCCGATGCTCTTGCGCGTGTTGAACGTCGTGGCCACCGGGTCCGCCTGGCGCGGATTGGACTCGACCTGCGCGCGCGTCAACCCTAGCGGGTCCTGCGTGTCGGCCTGGTTGAGCGCGTTTGCCACGAAACTCAGTTTCGAGCCGTCATCGAGCCGGATCCGCAGGCGGGCATTCTGATGATCGCGGGTCGTCGCGCTGTGGTCGCGGTACCCGTCGGTGGTGAACCGGGAAAAGTCGCCGATGTAGTTCACCGGCCCGCTCTGCCCGGCCGGCCGCAGCGCGAGCCGCGCGGAGCCGTACGACCCGGCCCAGAATTCGCCGCCGATCTCGGGCACCGGCGGGCCGTCGGCGGTGAAGATCTGGATTAACCCGCCTGAGGCATTGCCATAGAGCGAAGCGAACGGCCCGCGCATCACCTCGATCCGGTCGGCGGAACCGAGGCTGAAGGTTGCCGCCTGGCCAGCACCGTCGGGCATCGTCGCCGGCACGCCGTCGGCGATCAGGCGCACGCCGCGCACACCGAATTGCGCCCGCGAGCCGAAGCCGCGCGACGTCACCTGCAGGTCCTGGGCGTAGTTCTGCCGGTTCTGCACCGAGATGCCGGGAACGCGGTTCAACGCTTCCGAGAGATTGACCTTGGGCTGGAACAGCTGCAGCTGTTCCGAGGACACGCTGTCGATCGCCGCCGGTACGTCGAACGCCTTTTGCTCCGCGCGCGTAGCGCTCACCACCACGCGGTCGTCGCTCGCCGGGGCAGCGCTCTGACCGGACGCGTCTGCCGCGACCATCAATCCGCCCGCGACGAATTGCGAAAGCACCACTACGACTCGCCTCACGTCCGCTCCCCCAAGGCTCCTGGCAAGGCGCGCAGTCTACTCCCGCAGTTTCCTCTCAAGGCAGGATCACCGGGAGAAGACCGTGGATGCGCGCAGTTCACACCGGCGAACTCACGCCCGAGCGGCGGATTCCGCGGATTCATTCGATCCGCAGGCTTCCGATCGTGAACGAAGGCTGAATGTCGGGCGCCTCGGGCCGGATCCAGGAGGCGCCGGCCGCCTCGGCCCAGCGGCCAAGCTCGCCGCTGGCGAGAGCCCGCTCGATCACGCGGACGGCAGCGGCGAGCAGCGTAGTTTCGCCTTCCAGACCCACAAAGCCGAGGTTGATCCGCAGCGGATGAATGAACGTCGCGCGGGTGATCCTGGTGCCGGGATGCGCGAGGCGGTAGGCGTCGTAACGGTTCAGCGGCGTGAGGGTCGCATCGAACCGCCCGGCTTCGAGCGCTGCGAGCAGATCCTCGCGCTGCGAGAGCGTCACGAGTCCCTTTTGCAGCGCACCATTGCGGTACAGGACAAGCGCCGAACCGGCCAACGTGCCGGTGATTGCTCCGACCCGCAAGCCCTGCAGATCGGCGAGGGACTCCACGCGCATGCCCGGGTCGCGCGTCACGACGCCCATCGCCATCGCGTGGTAGGCGCGCGTGGCCGCCATCTTTCCGAGCGCGACAAATGGCCGCTGGCGCCTGGGCTTCGCCCCGTCGTGGTCAGGCGTACGCGCGTTCGGGCGGGCGGGCGCGCCGAGGTCGGCCGCGAACAGCGCGAAGCCGGACGCCAGGTCGCACACGGCTGAGGACAGCATCGCATTCACTTCCTGAGCCAGGGTGGTCTCGCGCTCGTATTCCGATTCGAAGAACACGACCTTGAGCGGACGACCCATTTCGGATGCGATCGCCTGCGCAATGGCAACGTCAAGGCCGCGCGGCTCCTTGCCCGCGCGATGCGACAGCGGAGAGTTGCCCTCCGCCATGCAAACCTTGAGGGGCAAGAGTTCGTCGGCCAGGGCCGGCGTCGCGAACCCGAGCGCGCACGCAAGCCCTGCGAGGATGCACGTCAGGGGCGACATGCCCGCTACTGCGGGGGCCTGCCCCGGCTGCTGACGTACGTCCAGAGCCACCGCATCTGCTCACCGGTCAGCGCGTCGCCGAACGACGGCATGTTGCCCTTGCCGTCGCTCAAGGAGATGAAGAACCGGCCCGGCTGATCGAGGGGAAATTTTCGCAGGTCATAGACGGTCACGCCGGAGTTCACCATGTTGCGTCCATGACATTGTGCGCAGGTGCGATGGTATTGCTGCCGTCCTTTTTCGAAGTCGGATGCACCGGCGGCGGCGTCCATCGCGGCGGTCTGCGCCGACGCAGGCATCCCAAAAACAACAAGGACCGCCAGCCCGAGGCTGGCAGTCCCTGTCGCGACAACGGGATGGCGTCGGAAGCAGTCCGACGTCACTGATTCAGCGCACAGCAAAGGTCCAGACCGATCCTCCGGCCGGAACTGCCGCGAAGCGCGCGTCCCCCAACAAGGCCCAGACGCCACCAGCACCCGACACCACGGTCACGTACTGCTTGCCCTTGTGTTCCCAGGTGACCGGAAGGCCGATGATTCCAGAGCCGGTCTGGAACTGCCACAGCTTCTTGCCCGTCTGGGCGTCGAAGGCGAGAAACTCTCCGGTCGCGGCCCCGGTAAACACCAGTCCGCCTGCGGTAGAAAGCGTTCCGGCCATGCTCGGAACACCCGGCCACGCGGCCTTCCACTTCGATTTCCCGGTCATCGGATCGATCGCCGAGAGGTACCCATGCGGCTCGTTCTTCGGCATGTTGACGCCGCGGAAATCGATCCCGAGGTACCACTCGCCCTGCTTGTATTCGGGCTTGGCGAGCTTGTACGGCCAGCTCATGTTGAACGTGTTGCCATACGCGAGCCCGGTCGCCGGATTCCACGACATCGGGTTCCAGTTCTTGCCCCCGATGATCGACGGGAAGATTTCTTCGTCCCCTCCTGCGCGCACACTCTTGGTCGCGGCCGATTCGACCGGCCTGCCGGTCGTCATATCGACACGGTCGGCCCAATTGACCTTGACGTACGGGTTGGCCGCGAGGAGCTTGCCGTTGGTCCGGTCAAGCACGTAGAAAAAACCGTTGCGGTTGGCCTGGATGAGGACCTTGCGCAACGCGCTGCCGATTTTCATGTCGACCAGCATGCCCACGTCGACCGAATCGTAGTCATACGGGTCGTTCGGCGAGAACTGGTAGTGCCAGACGATCTCGCCGGTCTTCGGCCGGAACGCGACCACCGAGCAGATGTAAAGGTTGTCGCCCTTGCGCACCTCGGCGTTCCAGGGACCTCCGTTACCCGTGCCCCAGTACACGAGATCGAGATCAGGATCGTAGGCGCCGGTGAGCCAGGTCGGGGCGCCGCCCTTCTGCGCCGTGTCGCCTGGCCAGGTGTCCGCGCCCTTCTCCTTGCCCGCCGCCGCCGTGTACGTCCGCCAGAGCTGCTTGCCGGTCTCGGAGTCCCAGCCATCGATGAAGCCGCGCGTACCGTACTCGCCGCCCGCGATGCCGGTCATCAGTACGCCATTGGCCACGATCGGCGCTCCGGTCATCGCGTGGCCGAGCTTGTAATCGATCACCTGGGTTTTCCACACCTGTTTGCCGGTTTTGGCGTCGAGCGCGATCACGTGCGAATCGAGCGTGGTGCGGAACACCTTGCCGTTATAGATCGCCGCGCCGCGATTCAGCAGGCCGCAGCAGGCCATCTTGAACACGTCGGGGGTGAATTCCAGCTCATGCTTCCAGACCTGCCGACCGGTCAGCGCATCGATCGCGACCGTAGAGGTGTGCGTGGTGACGTACATCACGCCCTGGTACACCATCGGCTGGGACTCCTGGCCCTGCGGATTGTTCAGGCTGTAGTTCCAGACCGGAACCAGCTTCGCGACATTGCCCTTGTGGATCGACTTGAGAGCGCTGTACCGCTGGTTGTTGTATCCCATGCCGTAGGTCAGCACGTCAGCCGCCGTCCGATGGTCATTCTTGAGATCGTCCAGGCTCTGTGCCACAACCGAGCCGGCCGAGACGAACGACGTCGACGCGACCAGGAACGAAATTGCCATTCTGCGCATGCCATCCTCCTGTGGATAATGGGCAGTGCCGCGATCGCGCCTCTCGGGACGCATTGGCGCTCACTGACTGTTGCAATTCGATGCAGGCCGGACCTCCCGCCCAACCAGCGTTCCGGATGGTACACCGGGATCGGCTCGCCCGGCGCCGGTTTCAGTACGCGTCTGCAGGGTATTGCGTGGAGCGCGGTCCCCGGGCTAGCATGCGCATCCGCGTCATCGCGCCCGCGGTCAGTCCCGCAACAGCAGAAACTATCCGCCGAATCAAGCAATACCTGATCAATACTGAGGAGGATCCATGGCTGTCAGAGTCTCGATGAAGGTCAACGGCAAGCCGGCGTCGGCGGAAATCGAGGAGCGCACGCTTCTCGTCACCT
>CAZYVT010000025.1:0-47330 GCA_964651335.1 uncultured Enterobacteriaceae bacterium
GTCGCGGTTGCGTCCTGCCATCGCCCACGCGAGCTCGCCGCCGATACCGTAGGACCTGTTCAGGTACTCTGCCACCAGTCGCCCGGTGAAACCGGTGGCGCCGAAGATAATGACGTCAAACGGTTTGTTCATGCGCAATGCTCTCACATGGGTCGGACGCGCGGGTGCCATCAATGCCGACCAGCATCATCATCGCGGTTGCGTTCGCTTACCGGACCAGCACGGACTGTGGGGTCATGATGCCAAGTCTCACAGCGGTCTTATGATTGGATTGAGCGCGGTTAGGAGGACCAATCCACGGACTTGGAAATGAAGCGGAACCGGGCGCGGTTTACGAGCCGCAGCGCAGTGGAACCCTGCCGGTTCTGCCCAGCGGGGATGCGTTATCTTGCGAATCTCAACGGAGGTATGACGCATGGCGCTCTCGCCGCAGGAAGCAGGTCTGCTCTCGGGCGTCCGCGTGCTCGAGGCGGCCTCGATGATCATGGTGCCGTCGGTGGGCGCGGCGCTCGCCGACTACGGCGCCCAGGTGATCAAACTCGAGCCGATCGAGGGCGATCTGAATCGGCGCGGCCACCACATCCCCGGTATGCCGGTCCACGACTACGAGTACTGCTTCCTGCCCGACAACCGCGGCAAGCGCAGCCTGTCGATCGACCTGAAGGCGCCCGAGGCGCGCGGCATCCTGCGCCGCCTGCTCGAGAGCGCTGACGTGTTCCTCACCAATCACCGCCCGAAGTCGCTCGAGGGTCTCGGCCTGGGCTGGCCCGAATTGCAGGCGATCAATCCGCGCCTGGTCTACGCGCACGGCACCGGCTTCGGCGACGTCGGCGACGAGATCGACAAGCCGGGCTTCGACACGGTCTGCTACTGGTCGCGCTCGGCCATGGAGGCGAGCCTGTTTCCGACGGACGGCTGGCTGGGGTCGCTGGGCTACGGCACCGGCGACCATCCGACGGGCATGGCGCTCCTGTCTGCGGTGCTACTTGCCCTGCTCGCGCGCGAGCGTAGCGGCCGCGGCACGCGGGTCTCCTGCTCCCTGCTCGCCAGCGGCGCGTGGTCGAACTCGGTGATGATTCAGGCCAAGCTACTTGGGGCGCGGTTCTTGGAGCGCCGGCCGCGTGAGGACGCGCGCAGCTTCACGGCCGTCTACTACCGCGCCGGCGACCGGCGCTTGTTCAAGATGGCCGTGGTGGATACGCGACGCGACTGGCCGAAGGTTTGCCGCGCCATCGGCCGGCCCGAGCTCGCTAGCGACCCGCGCTACGCGACCCTCGAAGAGCGCCTGAAGGAGGGGCGGATGCGCGAACTCATTCAGCTCTGCGACCGGATTTTCGCCAGCCAGCCGATGCAATACTGGCAGCGCGTGCTCGAGGAGGCCGATGTGCCTTACTCGGTGGTCGCCACCTTCGACGACGTGGTCGCGGACAAGCAGATGGCGGCCAACGGTGTGTTCGTGGAGATCGACGATCCCGTGCTCGGCCGCGTGCGTACCGTAGACACGCCGCTGCAGATCGAAGGGCATCCGAAGGTACCGCGCACTGCGGCTCCGCGCCTGGGCGAGCACACGCGCGAGATCCTGGCCGAAATCGGCCTGGGCGAGCAGGAGATCAAATCCCTCGCGGAGCGCCGCGTAGTCGCGGAGCGAGCCGTGCCCTCGGCGCCAATCCCGGGGCCGCAATGAATCGGGTGCCGCGCGGCGAGTAGCGAATGACTCCTTCGGGCCGAACTGGGACGCTCGTTCCATTGTCCGGGTTCGGCCACAAGCAGCCGTTCGCGAACCTGTCATTCGATCACCCGGTCGGCGAGGCCGACGAACCGCGGCGAGAGCTGAAACCCCGCGGCGCGGGCGGTGCGCAAGTTGACGACGAGTTCGTAACGCATCGCTTCCTCGATCGGCAGATCGCCCGGGCGCGCGCCGCGCAGGATGCGGTCGATATGGTGCGCCACGCGACGAAAGCCGGCGACGAAGTCCGGCCCGTAGGCCATGAGGCCGCCCTCGTCGGCGATCAGATGGTGCTCGTAGATCGCGGGCAGGCGATACCGGGCGGCGAGCGCGACAATCCTGCGCCGCTCGAAGAAAAACCGGATCGAGGCCGGCACCAGCACGGCGTCGGCTGCGCTGCGGCGCATTTCCGCGAAGGCGCGCTCGATCTCCTCGGGGCGGCTTGCGCCCAGGGGAAGCAGCACGATCCCGAGCTGCTGCGCCGCCTCGCGCAGCTCGGCGAGCCCTGCCTCTCCCTGGCGGTCCACGTCATACAGCACGGCCAGCCGCGCCAAGCGAGGAAACGCATCCTTGAGGATCTCGACCCGCTTGCCGACGAGCGGCGCGCCGCCGAACGCGACGCCGGTCAACTGGCCGCCGGGCCGGGCAAGGCTCTTCACCAGTCCCGCCTTGACGGGATCCGAGATCGCCGCGAACACGACCGGAATCGAATCGGTCTCGTCGGTGACGGCTAGCACCGCGAGATAGGTGGTCGCGAGGATGACGTCCGGCTTGGCCGCGACCAGCTCGGCGGCGGACTTCGGATAGAGATCGACGTCGGTCTCAGGGCTGCGCACGTCGAGGATGAGATTCTTCCCTTGCACCCAGCCGCGCTCGCGCAGCCCCTCGACGGTGGCGTTGAGGTAGACGCGCGCCTCGGCAAGACTCGTGATCAGCACGCCGACGCGCGCGACGCGCCCGCCACGGCCAGCGACCGGAGCCTGCGCATCGCTTGCAACCGGCACGGCTGCGGCGCCGATTGCAAGCAGCGCCATGATCGCGTCGCGCCGATTCATGTCTTCTTTCTCGAACGAGCCTCGCGACGACTCTACGCCGTAGCCGCGCTTTCGAAAGAGTTCGTGTTGATGCCGGTCAGTATTTTCAGCTCCCGAATTGCGGCTTCGGGTCGGTTTTCGCCCCGTGCCCGATAGTCGCTAAGCGGCCAACAGCGGACGGTCACTCGCCGCCCATCAGGCCATACGTTTCCCCGCCTCACGAGCGCGTCCTACCGGGCTATCTACGGCAACGGTCATAGCGCCGCAGGTACGCGCATCCCGGCAATCCCGTTGGGAGTACCATCCCTCGGTGGCACGGCTTCGGGAAGGTCTGACGGTAGTGAGCGGAATCGATCTCAGACAGCGCTTGGCGGCGATTCTCGCGGCGGACGTGGCGGGCTACTCACGCCTGATGGTGGCGGACAAGCGACGGAGTATCGACGCGCTCGCTAGTCTCGATGGCACTTGGCGGAAAAAACTTAAAGGGGGAAGGGAATCATGACTATGTTTGACCGTACAGCCTCTACCGCGTTGGGCGAGGTTGCTCGCGCTTTCGGATGTGCTCGAAAGTCGCGTGTGACCGGGCTCGTTGTCGTGCTTGTCACGTTACCGCTACTGTCGTTCAGCGCTGCGGCGCAGCTCGCGGTATCAGCCAATGACAACAAGGTCGTCAATGTCAACGGCGCCAACCAAGTCGTCCAGAACCCGCCGGCCGACACGGTCACGATTGTCGATCTCGGCGTCTCGCCGCCCAAGGTCGTGGGCGAGGTCAACGCACCGTCCTCCGTTGTCGGCCCGCCGCAGAGCGTCGCGGTTGCCCCGGATGAGAGCATCGCACTCGTGACGGCTGCAACGAAGATCGATTCTGGCGATTCCAAGAAATCAATTCCGGACAACAAGCTCTCCGTGATCGATCTCAAGGCGAAGCCGCCTGCAGTCATCGCGACGCTCGAAGCGGGTTTGGGCGCCGCCGGCGTTTCCATCAATCCCTCCGGCACCCTCGCACTCGTCGCCAACCGTGACGAGGGAACGGTGTCAATCTTCACTATTTCCGGCAAGACCGTAGCGGCTAGCGGCAAGATCCATCTCGGCGACGCCAAGTCAGGTCCAAGCCACGCTGTCTTCACGCCCGACGGCAAGCAGGCGCTCGTCACGCGCGATGGCGACCACAAGATTTCGGTGCTGCTGGTTGACGGCAACAAGGTCGAAGACACCAAGAAATACATGGTCGGAGGCATTCGGCCTTACAGTATCGAGATCAGTCCAAGAGGCGACGTCGCCGTCTTCGGTAATCAGGGCGGCGGGCAAGGGGATGCGGACGTGATCAACGTTGTCGATCTGAAGATGAATCCGCCGCGCATCGTCGACACGATTTCCGTCGGCCAGACTCCTGAGGGGGTCGGAATGTCGCACGATGGCAACTACGTCGCGGTGACCGTGATGAACGGCTCGCAACGGCCAAAGACGCACCACGCCTTCAATGACTTCGGTCTGGTCAAAGTATTCCGCATTGACGGCACGAAGCTCACACCGGTGGCCGAGGCCAAGGTCGGCCATTGGTGTCAAGGTGCGGCTTGGAGCCAAGACGGTAAGACCCTTGTCGTCCAGTGCATGATCGAGAAGGAGTTACAGGTCCTGAGCTTTGATGGCAAGGGGCTGAAGAAGACCGGCGCGATCAAAGTCGCTGGCGGCCCCGCCGGCATCCGCACCGCGCAGAAGTGACGGCTCATTCGTCCTGAAGCAATGGGAAAAATCGATCCCGCTTCGCGCATTCGTGACGGTTGCCCGTGCCCCGTGGAAAGGACAAGGGTGAGGCGTCAGCGGAAACGGCACGCATCGCAGGTGCAGATCAGTAAGCTAACGACATAGGTTGGATTGAGCGTCCGCTCCGGGTCGGGTTCAGCCTGTCGCAGCTCCCGATAGCAGACGTTCGCGCGGGTACCAGCGGCGGGTCGGAAACAGACTGGCGATGATATTCTTGCGGCGAGCAGGTTCCCCCACGCCAATGATCCCATCCCGCGCCAAAGCCACATCGAAACTCCTGCACGAAACGGACCGGGCGATCGTTACCGAGTGGCGCTTTGCGCCGGGGGCGGAGACCGGCTGGCACCGGCACGCGCATGACTATGTAGTCGTGGTGCTGACGGCCGGGAAGCTGACGCAGGAAACGGCGAACGGTGAGATCGTGACCGAGCTTGCGTTCGGACAGTCGTACGCGCGGCCGCAGGGCGTGGAACACAACGTGGTGAACCCGAACGAGCATGAGTTCGTGTTCGTTGAGGTGGAACTGAAGTAGCACCCACACTCCGGAACAATAGGGCGTCAAACATCGAACTCTCGGATGACAGACTCGCGCAGCCAGTTGAAAACACCGGAAGGTTTCAAGCCGCTGTTCCGCACTAGCCCGGCGCTGGAACTGATCGGACCGCTCTACGGCCGCGGCGAGGGCGGGAAGCTCGAGATCGGGCTGCGCGTGGAGAAAAAACACTGCAACGCCCGTGGCACGGTTCATGGCGGGATCATGGCGATGCTGGCCGACGTCGCACTCGGCTATGCGATGGCGTCCTCGACCCAGCCACCCACGGGCGCCGTCACCGCGAATCTTTCACTCGACTTCGCCGGTACCGCGACGATGGGCGACTGGCTGCAGACGTCCGTGGATATTCAGAAGCAGGGCAGCCGGCTCGCTTTCGCGAACTGCTACATCGCGGCCGGCGGCGAGCGCATCGTCCGCGCGAGCGCCGTGTTCCTCGTCACCGGCCGGATGGACAGCGCGGCTTCGAGCTAGAGATGCTTTCCGGAAGCTGCCTGTGCGGTGGGGTGCGATACGAAATTTCGGGCCCGCTCACGCGTGCCCTGAATTGCCACTGCTCGATGTGCCGCAAGGCGCATGGGGCGGCGTTTCGCAGCCGCGCACGGGTGAGGGCGGAAGATTTCCGGTGGCTGGCGGGCGAGGAATTGGTGACGTGGTACGAGTCTACGCCCGGCACGCACCGGGGATTCTGCCGCGTGTGCGGATCAAAGCTGCTGAGCCGGTTCGATCGCGCCCCGTCGTATTGCGGGCTGCCGCTCGGGGCGCTCAATGGCGATCCGGGGGTCAGGCCCGCGATGCACCTGTTCGTCGCGCACAAGGCGCCGTGGTACGAGATTACGGATAGCTTGCCGCAGCATGCGGAGGCGCAGGGATGATTCGTGGCAGCTGCCTTTGCCGGGGCGTTTGCTTCGAGATCGACGGCAAGCTTTCACCCGCGAGCCACTGCCACTGCTCGATGTGCCGCAAGGCGCACGGCACCGCGTTCGCGACCTATTCGGCGGCAAAGGCGTCGGAGTTCCGAATCGTGACGGGAGCGGAACTGATCACGCGCTACCGCTCGTCGCCCGGAATCGTGCGCACATTCTGCGCGCGCTGCGGCTCTACCCTGCAATGGCTGAGGGAGTCGAAGCCGGATGTGGTGGAAATCGCGCTCGGCGTGCTTGACGACGACCCGGGGGTGCGGCCGGCGTGCCACATCTACGTCGATTCCAAAGCCGCATGGTACGAAATCACCGACGGCGTGCCTCGGCATGCGGCCGGTGCGGCAACAAATCAGTGACCACGCAGTGGAGGAGACGATGAGCCGGAACCGGGAGGTATCAAGCGGCGCGACATACGACCAGCGCGCCCGCTACGACGCGCTGATGGAAGTCGTTCGCAGTCGCATGACGACGCGCCAGTTCGATCCGGCGCACGTCGTGCCGCGCGAGCACTACGACCTGATCCTGGAGGCGGCGCGGCACGCGCCCTCGGGCGCCAACTCGCAACCCTGGCATTTCATCGTGGTCACCGAACCGGAGACGAAACACAGGATCGCGGATTACTTCGTCGAGGAGCAGCGCCACCGCGCCAAGCTCAAGATGAAGTTCCCGACGCCGAATTACCGGGGCCTGGAAACGGCGCCCGGAATGATCGTGGTGGTGGCGGATTTCCGCTTCACGCGCGCTTTTCCCGTGCTGATGGACGGCTCGGAGCTGGACCGCCTATACCACCAGAACGCCGAGCGCATCCTGTTGCAGAGCGTGGCCGCCTCGACCATGTCGGCGCACCTCGCGGCCGCCGCGCTCGGCTACAACGTCTGGTGGGTGACCGCGATCGGGCAGGAGAACGCGCAGAATGCGATGCGGCCGCTGCTCGGCGTCCCCGACGATCTCGCGATCATCGACATCTTCTGCTTCGGCCCGCCCGCGAAGCCGCCCTACAAGCGCTGGAAAAAGCGGCTCGACGAGATCGTCAGTTGGGAGCGCTTCGACGCCAGGCAGTACCGGACGGTCGCGCAGATCGACGACTGGGTGCGCGAGACGCGCCACAAGGTCATGTACAGGGACGAATCGAAAGTGGATTGAGCGGCGTCAGGCCGTCGCCGGCGCGAGTCTTCGCGCCTCGCGGATCGGCAGGTGCACCGCGGCGGCCATCGCGCACAGGACGATGTCCGTCCACCACATCCAGTCGTAGCTGCCCGTGGCTTCGAAAGCCTTGCCGCCGAGCCACGCGCCGAGGAACCCGCCGACCTGGTGCGAAAGCATGACGATGCCGAAGAGCGTGGCGAGATACTTCGGACCGTGCAGCTTCGCCACGAGGCCGATCGTCGGCGGTACCGTCGACAGGTAGGTGAAGCCGATCCCGGCGGCAAAAAGGAAAAACGCCAGTTCGGTCTTGGGCGAGTAGAAGAACACCACGATCAGCGCTGCGCGCGCGGCGTAGATCCCGGAGAGCGCGAGTTTCATGCGCCACTCCTGGATCTGACGGCCGATCCAGAGGCTGCCCGCGATGTTGAACAGCCCGATGATGGCGAGCGACCAGGCGCTCACCGTCGCCGGAAGCTGGCAGCTTTCGACCACCCCCGGCAGATGGGTGGCGATGAACGCAACGTGAAAGCCGCAGGTGAAGAAGCCGAGGTTGAGCAGCAGGTAGCTGCGATCGCCCGCGGCGTCGCGGAGTGCCCCGCGCAGTGTCGCGGCGCCCGTAGAGGCGCGTGCAATGGGGGCGGACGCCCCGCTGGTGAGCCAGAGCACGAGCGGGATTGCGGCAAGCCCGCTTGCACCCAGCAGCACCAGCGCCGGTTGCCATCCGGCGAGGCCGATCAGCAACTGCGCGAACGGAACCAGCGTGAACTGGCCGAACGACCCGCCGGCGTTGACGATGCCGCTCGCGAACGCCCGCTTCGCTTCCGGGATCCAGCGGTTGGCGGCCGACATAAGCAGCGCCGGACCGATCGCCCCGGCGCCGCTTGCGGCAAGCACGCCGATGAGGACGATGAGCGCAAGCGCCGAGCCGGCAAACGGCGTCAGCGCCGTGGCGAGCGAAACGAGCAGGGCGCCCGCGATCATGACCGGGCGCGGGCCGTGGCGGTCGGCGACCGCGCCGGCAATCGGCTGCGCGACGCCCCACATCAGCTGCCCGATGCCGAACGCCAGGCTGATCGTCGCGTACCCGACCGCGGTGTGCGAATTGATGGCGGAGATGAAGAGCGGCTGCGCCTGGCGGATGCCCAGGCCGAGCGCGAATACCGCGCCTGCAGCGATCGAAACTCCGATATACCCGCGCGCAGAAGCTGTCATCCCTTGTACTTTACCGGCAAGAGCCAGGCGATTACCGCGAACTGCAACGCCGCGAGGATGAGCAACGCGGTCGAGTAGCCTTCCGGGGCATAGCGCCCTTCCGCCACGGGAAAGAACCTTAGCACTGCACCGATGCCCCACTGGAAGAGAAACGAGAAGCTGAACATGAGCACGTTCGAGGCGGTGTTGACCCGGCCGGTCATCTCCGGCGGAAAAAGGGGCGTGAGGAGCGCGTAGGCGAGCGCCGCCGAGATCGCGGTGAAGCCGTACACCGCGAGGATCGCGGCGAGGCCCTGCGTGACGCCCGCGGCGAGCAGCAGGAACATCGCAAAAGACAGCGAAAGCCCGATCTTGAACACCGTCATGCGCGACACACCCGCGCGCGCGAGGCGGTCGCTCGTGACGCCGAAAAACACCGAGCCGACGGCGTACGCGAGCGCCGTGGCGAGCAGGTAGTTCGCCACCGCGGGCCGCGCCAGACCGGCGACGTCGTACAGCCACGGCGCAAGCCACAATCCCTGCAGTGCCTGGTAGCCGGCGTGGCAGATGACGAGCGGCATCGCGATGCGCCAGAAATCGAGCGACTTGAAGATGCGGCCGAATCCGGCGATCTGCGCGCGAAGCGTCTGGCCCGCGCCCGGCAGGCGCTTTTCCGGGACGGCCGAAAAGATGAGCGCGGCGGCTGCCACGGAGAGTGCCGCGAGGCCGTAGAAGAGCGACCGCCAGCCGAACGGCCCTAGCAGCGCCTCGGCCGGCGCGGTGGCGGAGAGCCCGCCGAGGCCGCCGATCGCGAGGTATACGCCATTCAGAGTGGCGAGGCGCGAGAGCGGAAACCAGAGCGTGAACGCCTTGATCGCTCCCATCAGGCCGCCGGAGACACCGAGGCCGATCAGGGCACGCCCGATCGACAGCGTCGTGAAGTCCTGCGCCAACCCGAAGACGAGCGCGCCTGCGCCGGCGATGCTGTACAGGCTAGCGAGCACGCGCCGTGGCCCGAAGCGATCGAGCAGCACGCCGAGCGGCAACTGGAACGCGGCGAAGGCGAGCAGATACGTCGAGGTGAGCAGCCCGAGCTCGGCGGGTGAGAGCGCAAACTCGCGCGCCAGATCCCGCGAGATGACCGCATTGACATTGCGGAAGAAGAACGACAGGAAGTATCCCGCGGCGAACGGGCAGAACACCACCAGCATCAGTCGTGGCGGAAGCGCGCTCACGGCCGGTTTCAGTTCCTGCCGAGGAACTCCTCGAGCGCGCGATTGAATGCCGCCGGCTGCTCGATGTTGGACAGGTGAGCGGCATCCGGGATGATGACAAGCTTGGACCCGGGGGCATGGTCGTGAATCTCCTTCGCCATCGCCACCGGCGTGCCCGGGTCGTCCTTGCCGACGATGACAAGGATCGGGCAGCGAATTTCCTTCAATCGCGCCGTGAGGTCGATCTTCGGGATCGCATGGCAGCAGCCGACGTACCCGGACACCGGCGTATCGAGGATGAGCTTTCGGATCCGCTCGACCCCGGCCGGGTTCGATTTCCGGAACGATTCGGTAAACCAGCGCTCGAGCGTCGGCTGCGCGAGCGGCCCCATGCCCTTCGTTTCCGCCGTCGCAATGCGCTCCTGCCACAGCGGCCAGGCCTCTGCGGGTATGCGGCTCGTGGTGTCCGCGAGCGTGAGCGTCTGAAACACGCCCGGGTACTTCAGCGCGGAGGTCTGGCCGATCATGCCGCCCAAGGAGAGGCCGCAGAAATGCGGGCGCGCGATGTGCAGCCGGTCGAGCAGCGCTTTCAGGTCGTCGGCGAGCAGCTCCAGCGTGTACGGGCCGGCAGGCGCTTCACTCCCGCCGTGGCCGCGGGTGTCGAACGCGAGGATCCTGTATTTGTCCTGCAATGCCGCGATCTGCTCGTCCCACATGCGTACGCTGCACGCGAGCGAGTGGCTCAGCACCAGCCAGGGCGCGCCTTCCCTGCCGTGCAGTTCGTAGTGGATCCCGATCCCGTTCGCATCCGCCCTCATACGCTCTCCTAAACGTGGGCGACGACGAGCGGAATTCTCATCTCGTCGTCGCTCGCGCCGCCGTGATTGCCGATATGAAGATGGCGCGGCTCGCCGGGAGTCCAGTCCTTCACCGTGTAGCAGCCCTTCATCATGAAAGCCACATCGCCGATCCGCTCCGCGAGGCGCTCGTGCGCGCGACCCGGGCCGAACCAGCCTTCGTCGGCGAGTTCGCGGCTCGGCCGGACCTCGGCACGATCTCCGAGCCAGTCGCGCGCGCGGGCCGTGAACTCGGGTACGCGCCCTTCCTGGACATGACAGAATGCCGCTCGGCGCTCCCCGCAGAGGGGGAATCTGAGCAGCCCGGCGAGCCCCGACGCCCCGTCGAGCGTGAGACATTCGCTCTCGGCGCTGTCGAGAAAACCGTGATCCGCCGTCGCGACGATGAGCGTGTCGGTGCCGGAGAGCCGCGCGACCAGGTCGCCGAAGGCGGCGTCGATGCGCTCGAATTGCGCGCGCGTCTGCGGGCTGCCGACGCCGTGCCGATGCGAGAGGGTGTCGAACTCCGGCCAGTAGGTGTAGATGAATTTTCGCTCGGGACCGGACTTCACCGCCGCTTCCGTCTCCGCCACGAAGCCCTCCAGGTTGTCGTAGGCGCGCCGCTCGGCGCGTCCGCAGTAGTAACTGTTGTAGTCGGAGTTCACGATCGACCGGTGGGTGACGACGATCGTGCGCACCGCGAGCGAATCGAACATCGACGGCTCCGTAAATACGTGCGAGGGAGAAACGCCGCGTGCAGCGAGCGGCAGATTGTCGCCGCGGGTGCGAAACGGCATCGGCGCGGCGACGCATCCGGCTGCGCCGAAATACGTGAACCAGCCGGTGAGACCATGCTCGAACGGCGTCGCGCCGGTAAAGGAGGTCGTGATTGCGCTCGCCGTGGTGGATGGAAACACGGCACTGATCCCGGCGCGCCGGTAGCGCGCGAGCGCACCGGCCGCGCCATGTGCGCGCAGGTAGTTGTCGCCAAGGCCGTCAAAGATCGCCAGCACCACGTTTCGCGCTGCCGCCGCTTCCTCGGCGCGAAGCAGGCCGAGTTCCGGGTGGCGCGCCGCGCCGCCGCAAGCCGCGACGAGCGAGGCGATCAGGTTGACGAAACCGCCGCCGGAATAATCAGGAGCAATCATGGCGCCATTCGCGAGAACGGCGCCATTCTATCCGCTCAGTGCAGAAGCACCCGATTGGTGAGCAGCGCGCCGTAGTTGCCCAGGAACTCGTCCACGGATTCGACGCTCGGACCGTTTGAGACCAGGTCCGCCATCGAGGCGCGGAATTTCACTTCGACCGCGCCCTCGAGAAATCCGCCGCGGCCCATATGCTTGTCCACCAGCTCGACGCCGCAGTGGCCGGGAAACTCGACCACGTAGTAGTTCTCGCTGTTGTACAGTACGTTCATGGCCACCTCCTGGGCAGCTGCCCGTGTTGAAGGCAGTGAATCACAGCAAGCACGCGCGGGCGATGAACAATTCCGCACCGGGTTTGCGCATTTGTTCCGCGCGCAGGCTCAAGTGCTTCTCCAATAACGCGAATCCCCGCCGGTCGGTGGACCGGCCCCGCTCGTCGGGCGCACCTGTCAGCGTGATAAAATGCGCACTTCTCTCCCCGGGAAAGCCGCCATGCGGATGGAAGTACACGTCCACGCCGACATCGCGATCCTCGAAGGCGTGTCAAGAAAGCAGATCGAGCAGGCGCTCGCGCCGTGGCTGGAATATCTCGACGCCGAGTCGCTCGCCGACGCGAAGAGCATCGAGCCGGAGGAGCCGGGGCTGCGCTTCGACGACAAGGAATTGATGCTGCTCGTGTGCTGGACCGGCGAGATCGGGCGCAGCTTCCACGGCGCGCTCGAGGCGGCGCTCGACAACCTCGGACCGTATTGCTACGAGGCGGTCGAGGTCGACATGACGCTGTACCACGACAACGGCGAGCAGGAATCGCGGCTGCTGTTCGTGGGGCCGACCGCGCAGGCGATTCACGAGGCGCAGCGCCGCTGCATGATCGAGGATATTTCGGCGCTGCTCGCGCGCCAGTTCGACCAGTCCAGGGTGAACGAAGTGATCACCGTGGTGAACGACCTGTTTGACCGCGACTGGAAAGAAAAAGCCTCTCAGCCCCAGAAACCCGAGCGCGCCTTCGAGACCTATACGCGGCCCACTCGCAAGAATCTTCATTGAGTCTTGGCAGGACCCAAATACCCAGGCTTTGACACGCTGGCCCTGCACGCGGGCCAGTCGCCCGATGCGGCGACCGGAAGCCGGGCGGTCCCGATCTACCAGACCACCTCCTACGTATTCCGCAATTCCGAGCATGCGGCGTCGCTCTTCAACATGGAGCGCGCCGGCCACGTCTATTCGCGCATCTCGAACCCGACCGTGGCCGTGCTCGAGGAACGGATCGCCGCGCTCGAAGGCGGTGTGGGCGCGATCGCCACGGCCTCGGGGCAGGCGGCGCTGCATCTCGCGATCGCGACGCTCATGGATGCTGGCGGCCACATCGTCTCCTCCAATTCGCTTTACGGCGGCTCGCACAACCTGCTTGCCTACACGCTGCAGCGATTCGGCATCGAAACCACGTTCGTCCGCCCGGGGGACCTGGACGCGTGGAAGCGCTCGATCAGGGCGAATACGCGTTTGCTGTTCGGAGAAACGCTCGGCAACCCGGGCCTGGACGTGCTCGACATTCCCGCGGTTGCCGCAATCGCGCACGACTCAGGGGTGCCGCTGCTGGTGGATTCCACCTTTACAACGCCCTGGCTGATGAAGCCCTTCGAGCTGGGCGCGGACCTGCTCTACCACTCGGCCACCAAGTTCCTCGGCGGGCACGGCACCGCGATCGGCGGCGTGTTGGTGGATTCGGGTCGTTTCGACTGGGAGAAGTCCGGCAGATTCGCCCAGCTCACCGAACCCTACGCGGGCTTTCACGGCATGGATTTCGAGGAGGAATCGGGGACGCGGGCATTTCTCTTGCGCGCGCGCAGGGAAGGCCTGAGGGACTTTGGCGCCTGCATGGCGCCCATGACCGCGTTCCAGATCCTGCAGGGCGTGGAGACGCTGCACCTCAGGATGCCGCGCCACGTCGAGAACGCCAGGCGGGTGGTGCAGTTCCTTGCCGCTCACGCGATGGTCGAAAAGGTGCTGTATCCGGAGCTCCCCGGGCACCCCGACTACGAGCTCTGCCGGCGGCTGCTGCCGCGCGGCGCCGGAGCGGTGTTTTCCTTCAACCTGAAGGGAGGCCGGGAAGCGGGGCGGGCGTTGATCGAGACCCTGCGCGTGTTCTCGCATCTCGCCAACGTCGGGGACGCGAAATCGCTCGTGATTCATCCGGCGACCACGACGCACTACCGCATGTCGGACGAGGACCTGAAAAAAGCGGGCATCACGGCCGGCACCGTTCGACTCTCGATCGGGCTGGAGGATCCCCAGGACCTGCTCGATGACCTTGACCGGGCGCTTGGGGCCGCAAAGCGAACCGGAAAGTAGCGATGGATTTCGCGGTCGACGGCAGGAAGGCGTTCGCCTACACGGCGGCACACGCTCTCGATCCGGCGATGCCGACGATCGTGTTCGTGCACGGCGCAGGGCTGGACCACTCCTGGTTCGGCCTGCAAAGCCGCTACTTCGGCTATCACGGGCGAAACGTCCTCGCGCTGGATCTGCCGGGACACGGGCGCTCCGAGGGACCACCGCTGCCGGCCGTCGAACAAATGGCCGACTGGGTGATGCAACTCCTCGACGCGGCGAGGCTCGACCGCGCCAGCGTGGTCGGCCACTCGATGGGCTCGCTCATCGCACTCGAATGCGCGGCCCGCCACCCGGAGCGGGTCGGGCGCATCGCGCTCATTGGCACCGCCTATCCGATGAAGGTGAGCGACGCCTTTCTCGAGGCAGCGCGCAGGGACGAGCAGACCGCGTTCGAGATGGACACAATCTGGGGCCACGCCCCGCAGGTGCCGCTGGGCGGCAACCCGAACCCGGGCATGTGGATGTACGGCGACACGCTGGCGCGGCTTGCGCGCCTCGCGCCGGGCGTGCTCTACGCCGGCCTCAAGGCCTGCAACGATTACGCGGCAGGGCTCGAGAGCGCGGCAAGGGTGAAATGCCCCGTGCTTTTCATACTCGGCAACCGCGACCAGATGACGCCACCCAGGGCGGCGCATGCCCTTGCGCACGCGATCGCCGGCTCGCGTACCGTGATCATCGCGCCCTCCGGGCATTCGCTGATGGCGGAGGCGCCTGACGCTACGTTGGACGCGCTGATCGAATTCCTCGCCTGACCGGTCAGCGTTTCCAGTCGGATCGATACACTGCCCACGCGGTCACCGAGCCCAGCACGAAGATCCCGAGTGCAATGACGGCGAACAGCGCCCAGATCGGGGCACCGAGCGCTACCGCCGCCATGCCGCCCGCTACCACGATCGCGAGCCGTGCGGTTCCGGCGAGCATGGGCCACACGACCCTGCCGATCCCCTGCGACGCGAAGTACAGGGCGACGCTGATGCCGAGCATCGGATACAGCGGCCCGACGATCCGCAGATAAAGGCTGCCTGCCTCGAGCACCGCGGGATCGGCGCTGAACAGCGTCACCCAGGCGGCGGGAAAGAACGCTGCGCCGAAGCCGATGACTGCGGACACGACCGCCGCCATTGCCGCTCCGGTCCACGCAATTCGCTTAGCGCGCCCGGCGCGCCCGGCGCCGACGTGCGTGCCGACGAGCGCCACCAGCGCCTGGCCGATCGCGAACACGAGCGGCACCTGCAGCAGTTCCAGCCGTATGCCGACCCCGTAGCCGGCGAGTGCTGCAGTGCCGAAACGACCCACCAGACCGGTGAGGACCACCGCGGTGAGCACGGTCTGCAGCGCCGAGAGCGACGAGATCGCCCCGACGCGCAGGATCTCGCGGAACAGGCGCGCCTGGAGCCGCAGGTCGGCGCGCGCCGGGCGCAGCGGGCTGTTCCAGATGCACGTGGACGTGACCAGCGCGGCGCAACTCGCGGCGATGAGGTAGGCCACGCCCGCGCCGGCGATGCCGAGCTTCGGCAAAGGCCCGAGGCCGAGGACCAGGCCGGCCGAGAGCGGGACGTGGATAAACGCCGCGCCGATCAGGGCGAGCGCGGGAACCAGCGTGTTGCCGGTGCCGCGGAGCACGCTCGCGAAGGTATTGGCGATCCACACCAGCACTGCGCCGGAGAACAGGACGTTCGAGTAGGCAAGCGCCTGGCCGATCACCGCGCCCCGGCCGCCGAGCAGCGCATAGAGGCCGCGCCCGAGCAGCAGCAGCAGCAGGGTGAATAGAATCCCCATTGCGAGCGCGATCACCACGGCGTGCACCACCAGGGCACGCGCCTGGGGTTCGTTCCCGGCGCCGAGGGCACGCGCCACCGCCGAAGAGACGCCACCGCCCATGGCGCCGGCCGAGGTCATCTGCAGCAGCATCACGAGCGGAAACACCAGCGCGAGCCCGGCAAGCGACTCGGTGCCCAGGCGGCCGACAAAGTGCGTATCCGTGATCGACACCGCCGCCTGCGAAAACACGAGCAGCAATCCCGGGGCCGCAAGCCGCGCCAGCGTCGGCAGGATCGGCGCTTCGATCAGGCGCTGCGTGCGCGAGCGGCTCATGCGATGAGAGTAACGTAAGACCTGCGCCGATGCTCGGCGCGTTCACTCGGCGTTTGGCCGCTCCTTGGAAAATACGAGAGCCGCCCCCCAGCCGATCAGCACGCCCAGCGCATTGGCGAACATGTCGGCCACTTCGAAGCTGCGATAGCCGAGCGCGCCCTGGATGAATTCCAGCGCGACGCCCATCGCGGCAAAGCCGATCGCGCATGCCAACCGCGCGCCGCGCGCTGCGTAGAGCTGGCAGAACCAGAACATCAGTGCGCCGTAGGCAAAAAGATGGCCGAACTTGTCGCCGTACTCAATCTCGACGCTCGGCGGCAAAGGCGTCAGCGAGAGCCAGATGATCGCGGCGACCATCAGCCAGCCGCCTGTCAGCCAGAGTCCGCGGCGCCGCATGTCAGAAAAGCTTCAGCTGGTTTTCCTGAGGCGGCGGCCTGAAGAGTGAGCAGTCGAGCGGCTTCTTTCCCCTGCGCTCCCGGTTCAGCCCGTAGCGCCGGCAGGCGATCTGGAAGCGCTTCTCGATCAGCTCGGCGTAGGTACCGGTGCCGGTCATGCGGGTGCCGAAATTTGGGTCGTTTTCCCGGCCGCCTCGTATCTGCCGCACGATGCTGAGCACATGCTCTGCGCGCTGCGGATAGTGCGCTGCGAGCCACTCCTTGAAGAGCGTCTTCACTTCGTACGGCAGGCGCAGGATGATGTAGCCCGCTGCGGTGGCGCCCACCGCTGCCGCTGCCTTTAACACTTCCTCGATCGACTTGTCGGTGAGCGCCGGAATCGTCGGCGCGACCATCACGCCGCAGGGCACGCCCGCGCCTGTGAGTGCTCGAAGAGTATCGAGCCTGCGCTGCGGACTCGCGGCGCGCGGCTCCAAGCGCCTCGCGAGGACCCGGTCAAGTGTATTGATCGACACGAACACCTTGACAAGGTGCTTTTTCGCCATCGGGGCGAGGAGATCGAGATCGCGCTCGACCAGCGCTGACTTGGTGACGATCGAAAACGGATGCTCGCACTCCGCGAGCAGCTCCAGGATCTGCCGCATGATGTGGTAGCGGCGCTCGATGGGCTGGTAGCAGTCGGTGTTGGTGCCGAAGGCGATGGGCTTCGCTACGTAGCCGGGCTTTGTAAGCTCCTCGCGCAGCACCGCCGCAGCATTCGTCTTCGCGAACAGCCTGGTCTCGAAATCGAGCCCGGGAGAAAGTTCGAGATAAGCGTGGCTCGGGCGGGCATAGCAGTAGGAGCATCCATGCTCGCATCCCCTGTAGGGGTTGATCGACTGCTCGAACGGCACGTCCGGCGAGTCGTTTGTGGCGATGATCGAGCGCGCGCGCTCTTCGACTACGGTGGTTTCGAGCGGCGCGACCGGCTCGTCGTCCGGGGACCAGCCGTCGTCGAACTTCTCGCGTTCGAGCTTTTCGAAACGCCCCTGTACCGAGGAAAGTGCGCCGCGCAGCTTCATTTAGAATGGCTGAACCCCCCATTACTGTACAGATGAACAGTATCCGGCGCAATGTTTCGCTGCTCGCCGCCTGCCAGGCGATGCTGTTCACAAACAATTCCACGCTGATCGCGATCAATGCGCTGGCCGGACTCGCGCTCGCGCCGTACCAATGGCTCGCCACCCTGCCGGTCACCTGCTGGGTGCTGGGCGGGGCGCTGACCACCGTCCCGGCCTCGCTCTACATGAAACGGGTCGGCAGACAGGCCGGGCTGATCCGCGGCGCGGCGGTAGGAATCGTCGGCGCGCTCATCTGCGCAGCGGCGATCTGGATGCAGAATTTCTGGCTGCTGTGCGCCGGGACGCTGGTCTGGGGCACCTACAACGCCTTCGGCCAGTATTACCGCTTCGCGGCAGCGGAGGCGGCGAGCGCCGACTTTCGGGCAACGGCGATCTCGCTCGTGCTCGCGGGGGGGCTTGTGGGGGGGATCCTCGGGCCGACCACGAGTCGCTTTACCATCGATCTTGCAGGGCCGAAATTCATGGGCGCCTATCTCGCGCTCATCGTGTTTGCGGTCGTCGCCATGGCGCTGCTGCGTTTCATCCAGATCCCGAATCCGACTGCGGCGGAGCAGGCGGCGAGCGGCCGATCGATGCGCGAGATCGCGAGGCAGCCGAAGTACGCGGTCGCCGTGCTTGCCGGCGCGATCGGCTATGGCGTGATGAACCTTCTCATGACCTCCACGCCGATCGCGATGGGCGTCTGCGGACATCCCTACGGCGACGCCGCGTTCGTCATCTCCTCGCACGTGATCGGCATGTTCGCGCCGTCGTTCGTCACGGGAGGGCTGATCCGGCGCTTGGGCCTGCTGCCGGTGATGCTCGCGGCGGCGCTTCTCAATGTCGCGGCGATCGCGATTGCGGTTTCCGGAGTCTCCGTGGCGCACTTCTGGTGGTCGCTGGTGCTGCTGGGCGCGGGGTGGAATTTCCTCTATGTGGGCGGCACCACGATGCTGACCGAAACCTACCGGCCCGAGGAGCGCGCCAAGGCGCAGGGCGTGAACGATTTCGCGATCTTCGTGATGATGGCAATCTCTTCGTTCACCTCGGGCATGATCGTGACCAACTCCGGCTGGGAATTGCTGAACCTGGCGGCGCTGCTTCCACTCGTGGCCGTCATCGTTTCGATTGCCTGGCTCGCGATGCGTCAAGGCCCGCACCGAGCCGCAACAGGCATCTGATCGATGCGCGCGCCTGCGGTGGTCGGCATGCGGCTGGAGGAGGTGGACACGCCGGCGCTGGTCGTCGATTTGGATGCGTTCGAGCGCAACCTCCGCCGCATGATGGACGCGGTCGCGGGGAGCGGTGTGCGGGTGCGCGCGCACTCCAAGACGCACAAGTGCCCGGTGATCGCGCGGCTTCAGATGGCCGCGGGCGCGCTCGGCGTGTGCTGCCAGAAGGTGTCGGAAGCCGAGGCGATGGTCGAGGGCGGAATCGGCGACGTGCTGGTGTCGAACGAAGTCGTCGGCGCGGCGAAGCTTGCGCGGCTCGCCGAGCTGGCGCGGCGGGCACGCGTCGGGGTCTGCGTGGACAACGCTCGGAACGTGCGCGACCTCGATGCGGCTTGCCGTGCGGCGGGGACGAAACTCGACGCGTACGTGGAGGTGGATGTCGGCGCCCGCCGCTGCGGGGTACCGCCGGGCGAGTCTGCGGCCGCGCTCGCGCGCGAGGTGGCCGCGCGCGCGCACCTGCGCTTTGCGGGCCTGCAGGCGTACCACGGGGCGGCGCAGCACGTGCGTTCGATGACCGAGCGCCGCGAGCAGATTGCGCAGGCGGCACAGGCCGCGCAGGCGACGCGCTCGAGAATCGAGGCCGAAGGGATCGCCTGTCCCTTGGTCACCGGCGCGGGCAGCGGCAGCTTCATGTTCGAGATCGACTCGGGCGTGTTCGACGAAATCCAGCCCGGTTCGTACGTGTTCATGGACGCGGATTACGCGCGCAACGAGTGGGCCGACCCCCTGCCGCGCTTCGAGCACGCGTTGTTCGTGCTCGCGACGGTGATGAGCCGGCCGGTGCCGGAGCGCGCGGTGCTGGACGCGGGGCTCAAGGCATCGAGCGTCGATTCCGGGCTGCCGCTCGTCTGGCAGCGGCCGGGGCTTGCCTATGTGCGCGCCTCGGACGAGCACGGGGTGATCGACATCGCCACCGGCGCCACCGCGCCGGCGCTCGGCGAGAAAATCTTGCTGATTCCGGGTCATTGCGACCCGACCGTGAATCTGTACGACTGGTACGTCTGTATGCGTGACGGGCGCGTGGAGGCGCTCTGGCCGATCACCGCCCGCGGCGCGATCTACTGAGAGAACAGCGGATCGTGCGCGACGAGTATCACAACCGGGACGGCTGGGTGGTGGTGCTCGCCGCCTTCACGCTCATGTTCATCGGCTTCGGCGCGGCATATTCGTTTGCCGCGTTTTTCGGCGCGTTCCAGGCCGAGTTCGGCGCGCCGCGGGCGCACGTCGCGCTGGTGTTCTCGCTCTGCGCGCTGCTCTGGTTCTCGATCGGCGTTCCGGGCGGGATGCTCGCCGACCGGTTCGGGCCGCGGGGCGTTTGCCTCGCGGGCGCAGCCTGTCTGGCCGTGGGGCTAGCGCTCGCCGCGCATGCGCGATCGGTGGAAGTGCTCTATGCGACTTATAGCGTCGGCGTCGGCGTCGGAATCGGGTTGAGCTACGTTCCCTCGGTCGCCGCGGTGCAGCGCTGGTTTCTGCAGAACCGCGCCCTCGCCTCAGGCGTCGCCGTGTCCGGCATCGGGGCGGGAAATCTCGTGTTCCCGCCACTTGCGGCATGGTGGATCGACCTTTACGGGTGGCGCGGCGCGTATCTTGCGCTTGCCGGGGTCACGCTTGCGCTCGCGATTCCGGCCGCCCTCGCCGTGGAGAACCGGCGCTCGCGGCCAAGCGTGTTGAACCCGGTTTCGGTGGCGCCCGGCGTATCACTGGGCGCCGCGCTGCGCATGCCGCAGTTCTGGATGCTGTACGCGGTGGGGTTTTTGCTCTGCGTCGGGTTCTTCGTGCCGATGGTGCATCTCGTGCCCCATGCGCGCGATGCGGGCTACACCGAGGCGCAGGGCGTCGCGTTGGTGAGCCTGCTCGGGCTGGGGAGCCTGCTCGGGCGCTTCGCCATCGGCGGCATCGCCGACCGCATCGGACACATGCGTGCGCTCGTCGCGCTCGCGGCCGGTCTGGGTGCGATGTTCCTGCTCTGGTGGATCGCAGGCAATTACTGGCTCCTTGCGATATTCGCGGTCACCTTCGGTTCGCTTTACGGCGGCTACGTCGCGTTGTCGCCGACCATCTGCATGGACCTGTTCGGCGGGCGCAACGTGGCCGGAATCATCGGCTGCCTGTACACAGCGGCAGGCCTCGGCACGCTGATCGGGCCGACCATCGCAGGTGCGGCGTTCGATGCCCATGGCTCCTACGACGCACCGATTCTCGGCTGCGCCGCGCTTTCGTTCGCGGGTGCCGCGCTTGCGCTGGCCCTGGTCCGCGCAAGGCCCGCGCACGCTCCCGCATGAGAGCGCTCGAGCGATTGCGCGCGGCGCTGCGCGCGCGCGCCGCAGTGCTCGAAGCGCATTTCGACCTTCCGTTCGCGCGCTACGTGAACGCCCTGCGGAGCATGAATCCCTGCACGGCAGCAGACCTTATAATCGTCAACGAAGGAGACCCGCGATGAACCTGACCAGCGACAGTTTCAAGGACATGGGAGCGATCCCCGGGCGTTGCGCCTTCGCCGTGCCCGACCCGAACACCCATGTCAGGCTTTCGGACAACAGAAATCCGCACCTCGCCTGGAGCGACCTGCCGGCGGGAACGAAATCGCTCGTCCTCATCTGCCACGACACCGACGTGCCCTCGAAAGGCGACGACGTCAACAAGGAGGGAAGGCAGATCCAGGCAACGCTGCCGCGGGTGAATTTCTACCACTGGGCTCTGGTGGATCTCGATCCGTCCGGAGTACTGCTCCGCGAGGGCGAGTTTTCGAGCGCCGTAACCGCGCGCGGCAAGAAAGGGCCCGACGCCCAGCGCGGCACGCGTCAGGGCATCAACGACTACACGGAATGGTTTGCGGGCGACAAGGACATGGCGGGCGACTACTTCGGCTACGACGGTCCCTGCCCGCCGTGGAACGACACCATCGTGCACCACTACGCCTTTACGCTCTACGCGCTCAGCGCGGCGAAATGCCCGCTGCAGGGCAGGTTCACGGGACCTAAAGTACTCGCCGCGATCAAGGGGCAGGTGCTCGGCAGCGCCAAGATCACCGGTGTTTATTCGCTGAACCCCGCCGTCAAATACTGAAGTGACGATTTCTCCCGGCGAGATTGCGGCGCTCGCCGGCATCGCGGTTCTCGGCTCGGTGGTCTTCGGCATCACCGGGTTCGGCGCCGCGCTCGTTACGATCCCGCTTGCCACGCATCTGGTGCCGCTCCAGTTCGCGCTTGCGCTTTTCGTCCTCATGGACCTCGCCAACGCGTTCCGCATCGGCTTCGAGAACCCGAAACACGCGTTGCGCGGCGAGTGGACCCGGCTCGTTCCCACAATCGTGCTCGGAACCGTGGCCGGCGTGACGCTGCTGGTCAACCTGCCGCGCCAGGCGGCGACCTTGGCGCTCGGGATCTTTGTCTTCGCCTTCGCCCTCTACAGCCTCTCGCGCCACCCCGAGGCGCGCGCGGTGCTCGCGACCCGCTGGGCCTATGCGGCCGGCTTTGCCGGCGGGATCACGAGCACCCTGTTCGGCGCGGGCGGCCCGTCTTACGCGATGTACCTCTCGCACCGCGGCCTGACCAAGGAGCAGTACCGCGCCACGCTCGGTCTGGCGACGCTGACCAGCATCTCGCTGCGCGCTTTGGCGTTCCTTGCGACTGGAATCCTGCTCGAGCCGAAGGTTTGGGCCTGCGCTGCGGCGATCGTTCCCGCAGGACTGCTCGGCCTGTGGGCGGCGGGACACCTGTTCCGGCGCATCTCGCGCGATGCGCTCATGCGCGCCGTGTCGCTCATGCTCCTTGCAAGCGGCGCTTCGCTGATCGTGCGCGCGTTCGGCTGATATAGTTGCGGAGGAGACGCGCGATGACACAGGCCTACGAAGACATCCTTCTCACGACGAAGGACCGCCTCGCGCTGATCACGCTCAACCGCCCGGATAAGCTCAACGCCTGGACTCCGGCGATGGGCCACAGCCTGCGGCGCGCGGTCGCGGCCTGCGCTGCGGACGAGGGCGTGCGCGCAATCGTGATCACAGGCGCTGGGCGCGGCTTCTGTGCCGGGGCCGACATGGGCATGCTGCAAAGGATCCGCGACGGCAGCGCCGGGCGCGCAACGCCGGAAGCAGCGCAGGCGGAAGAGCCGCTGCCGCCCGCCAGGCCGGGACTGGATGTTTCGCAGCACTACCGCAGCCGCTTTGGATACCTGTTCTCGGTGCCGAAACCCGTGATCGCGGCGATCAACGGGCCGTGCGCGGGGCTCGGGTTCGTATTCGCGCTGTATTGCGACCTGCGCTTCGCGAGCACCGAGGCGCCCTTCACCACCTCGTTTTCGCAGCGCGGCCTGATCGCGGAGCATGGCATCGCGTGGTTGTTGCCACGCCTGGTCGGCAGCGGGCGCGCGCTCGATCTGCTGTTCTCGGCGCGCAAGTTCGATGGCGCGGAGGCCGAGCGCATCGGCCTGGTGCAGCGTGCGTTTCCGCAGGACACGCTGATGACCGAAACCATGGCCTACGCGCGAGCGCTTGCAGACACCGTATCGCCACGCTCGATGGCGGTGATGAAGGCTCAGATCTGGGGTTCGCCCTTGGAGGACTTCAACAAGGCGCTTTCGCTTGCCGACGCCGAAATGGCGAAGAGCTTCGCCTCAGAGGACTTCAAGGAGGGCATCGCGCACTACCTCGAGAAGCGCGCGCCACGCTTCCGCGGCCAGTAGTCCGCCACCGCGTCAGCGGTACATGAACTCCCGCGTCCACGGCAGCGGATTGAGCGCGGGGTTGTCGGCTTTTATCGCCAGTACCTGCTGGATCGTGACCCAGTTGCGCTCAAAGGCAAGCGCGCAGCCGGCAAGGTAGACGCGCCAGATGCGCAATCGCTTGTCACCCGCGCGTGCGCGTGCCGCGTCGAGTTTGGCTTCCAGGCGCCGCGACCACTGCGCAAGCGTCCTCGCGTAGTGCAGGCGCAGGGTCTCGACGTCCATCACTTCGAGGCCGGCAGCGCCCATTTCCTTCACGACGAGCGACAGATGCGGGATCTCGCCGTGCGGAAACACGTACTTCTCGACAAAGTCGCCCGCGCCCAAGCCCACTTCGCGGCTCTCGGTATCGACGGCGGTGATGCCGTGGTTCATGGCGATGCCGCCGTCCGCTAGCAGCCGCCGGATGGTGCCGAAGTAGAGCGGCAGGTTCTTCAGCCCGACATGCTCGAACATCCCGACCGAGGCGATCTTGTCGAACACGCCTTCGCCCGGAACGTCGCGATAGTCCTGCAGCAGCACCTGGCAACGGCCGGAGAGTCCCGCGGCGCGGATGCGCTCATTGGCGAGCGCGTGCTGGTTCTCCGAGAGCGTGATTCCGGTCGCCTGCGCACCGTAGCGCTCCGCCGCCCAGAGGACGAGCGCGCCCCAGCCGCAGCCGATGTCGAGGAGCCGCTCGCCCGGCTTCAGCCGCAGCTTCCTGCAGATGTGGTCGAGCTTCTGCTCCTGCGCGGCGTCGAGGTCTTCGTCGCCGTTCCTGAAGTACGCGCACGAGTACACCATGCGCCGGTCGAGCCACAGGGCGTAGAAATCGTTCGAGACGTCGTAGTGGTAGCGGATCGCCTCGGCGTCGCGCTTCTTCGAGTGGCGAGGGCGGAAGAGCGGCAGGCGGCCCTTTGCCGGCCTGTCGAGCTGGCGTGCCAGCGCTTCGGCCGCCCGCAGCGCCTCGTCGATCGGGCCCTCCACGTCGATGTCGCCTTCGACGTAGGCTTCGCCGAGCGCCGCCAGGTCGGGACGAACGAAGTGGCGCAACGCCTTCGCGCCCGGAATGCGCAGCGTGACGCTGGTGCGGTCGGCGAGCGCGTACCGCTTCCCGTTCCACAGTTCGATCGCCAGCGGCACCTCGCCTTTGGCCCGCAGCTCGCTGATTTTCTTTGCGATCCGCGCTTCGAGTGCCATGGCGGAAATTCTACGCCACCCCGTCGCGCAGGGTGACGAACTCCTCCGCCGCCGTCGGATGAATGCCGATGGTGGCGTCGAACTGCGCTTTGGTCGCGCCCATCTTCACCGCAATCGCGATGCCCTGGATGATTTCGCCCGCGTCCGGGCCGATCATGTGGGCGCCGAGCACGCGCTGGCTCGCCGCATCCACGACCAGCTTCATGAAGGTCGTCTCGTCACTCGCCGAAAGGCTGTCTTTCAGGGTGCGGAAGCTCGCCCTGTAGATCTCTACCGCGCCGAAGCGTTCGCGGGCCTTTTCTTCGGACATGCCGACGCTGGCAAGATTGGGGTTGGCGAACACGGCCGTGGGGACGTTCTCGTGATCCACCGGCGTCGGCTCGCCCCGGAACAGCGTCTTCGCCAACCACACGCCCTCAGCGGTTGCAACCGGGGTGAGATTGACGCGGCTGGTGACGTCGCCGATGGCCCAGATCGAGTCGACCGAACTTTTCGAATACGCGTCCACCAGCACCGCGCCGTCGACCGCAAGCTTCACTCCCGCCGCTTCGAGCCCGAGGTTCGCCGTGTTCGGCTTGCGTCCGGTCGCGAACAGGACCAGTTCGTATCGAGCGGCGCTGCCGTCCTCGAACGTGACCTGGAGCCCAGATTCGATCTCTGCCGGATTGGTTTCCAGGCGAATCGCCACCCCCTTTTTTGCCATCTCCCCGGCGAGCCGGGTGCCGAGCTCGGCATCGAAGCCGCGTAACAGCCGCTTGCCGCGGTAGGCGAGCGTGGTCGCGATGCCGAGGCCGTTGAAGATCGAGGCGAACTCGACCGCGACATAGCCGCCCCCGACCACGAGCGCGCTGCGCGGGAGCTGTCCGAGGAAGAAGGCTTCGTTCGAGGTGATCGCGTGCTCGCATCCCGGGATCTGCGGCACGGTCGGCCACGATCCGGTGGCGACCAGGATGTGCTTGGAAGTGTAGGCCTTTCCGTTCAATTCCACCGTGTGCCGATCGCGCACCGTGGCACGCGCCCGATGGATCGTGACGCCCGCGTTCACGAGCAGCCGCTCGTACACGCCGTTCAGGCGCGCGATTTCGCGGTCCTTGTTGGCAAGCAGCGTTCGCCAGTCGAAGCGCGGCTCGCCGACTGTCCAGCCGAAGCTCCTGGCAATGTCGAAGTCCTCGCGGAAATGCGCGGCGTAGGAAAAAAGCTTCTTCGGAATGCAACCGACGTTGACGCAGGTGCCGCCGAAAGGGCCCGGCTCCGCGATTGCCACGCGTGCACCATAGGTGGCGGACACGCGGCTTGCGCGCACTCCGCCCGAGCCGCCGCCGATGGTGAGGAGGTCGTAGTCGAAGTTCATGCTAGCGGCGATCGTCCCCGGACAATGCGCCGTAACGCTCGCCGAAAGCCCCGACCGTCCGATCGGCGACGAGCTTTTCGAGATGCGCCGCGAGCGAGCGTGCCGCAACCGGGTGCAGCCGGGGCGGCACGTCGTCGTACACCGCCGGGAGCATCTCGTCGAGCGTCGGCGACCCGAGGCGCGCGATCGCCGCGACCACCTTCGCCTCGCGCGCCAGGCGATGCGCGATGAGCCGTCTCGCCTCCTTGTGCGGCGACCCGATCAGGTATCCGTGCCCCGGCGCGAGGATCGCGATGTCCTCGGCAAGCAGCAACTCGAGCGAGGCGAGATACGCGCCCATGTCGCCGTCGGGCGGGTTGATCACCACGGTGGAGCCCTGCATGACGTGATCGCCGGTGAAGAGCATTTTCGTCTCCTCCAGCAGGTAGCACAGGTGATTCGAGGCGTGCCCCGGCGTATGGATCGCGCGCAGCGTAACGCCGCCGAGCTCGACGCGCTCGCCGTTTTCGAGCACGCGGTCGGGGGCGAAGGAGTGGTCCTGGTTGCCGTGTGCGGGCCGTGGCCGGCCGAGCACCGTGGCGCCGGTGCGCGCTTTCAGAAGGGCTGCAGCCGGCGAGTGATCCACGTGCGTGTGCGTACACAGGATCCATCGGATCCGGCCCGCGCCTGCGGAAAGCACCGCTTCGACATGCTCGTCGATCGCCGGTCCCGGATCGATGACGGCGAGTTCCGCGTCGCCCACGAAATAGGTGTTGGTGCCCGGGCCGGTCATCATGCCGGGGTTGGGGGCAATGACGCGCGACACGAATCGGTCCAGGCGCTTGACGACTCCCGGCACGAGAACGAAGCAGGTTTCGCCCGTTTCCTCGGGGTCGCCCCAGTGAATCTCGAAGTACGGCGGATCGGAGCGCCGGAACAGCCGCCTGGACCCTTCGTGGTCAAGCGCCCAGCACGCGGCGTTCACTTCGATGTCGCCGAGGCCGCGCGCGTGCTCGACCGCCGCCTGAGAAGTGGTGAAGCGCGCCAGATCCGCGAGCGAGCTGCGGGTCGGAAAGATGATCTCGATCTCGCCGCGCTCCTGCTGCTCGAGCGCCTGGCCCGGATTGACCCATACGCTGTGCACGGTCTCGGATTCGTCGTGCGCCCCCGACTGGCCCTGCGGCGCGCGGGCGACGAAGAAGCGCGTGTTGAACCGTCTCGGCCGCCCGGCGGCGGTGATCCAGTGGCTGAAGTAGACGACTTCGCCGGCTGGAACGAAAAGATCCTCGGTCTCGAGCAGCTCGGCAAACGCGCGCTCTCCGGCGTTGAGCGGCACGCGCCAGCGTTCGAGCGCCTCGACGCGCTGCGGCGTGACCGGGGCTCCGGACGACTCGACTGCCAACAGGATCCCGGCTTCCTCGAAACATTCGCGTGCCGCGGCGATCCAGAATGCGAGCCCCCCTGAAGCGATCCCGAGCTTCGCGCTTGCGTGCTCATCCGTGAGTCCGACGACGCGCCGCGCCGCCTGCGCATCGCTGTCCGTGGCGTCGATCGCGCCGCCGGGAAAGACGTATGCGCCGGGGAGAAACGCCGCTCCCGGCGTACGCTGGAGCATGAACACCTCGGGGCCCGCGTCGGCATCGCGCAACAGGATGATCGTCGCCGCCGGGCGCGGCTCGGATTTGCCGGACATCAGGTGGTGCGTCCGGCGCGGTCCTTGTCGTTCTGCGCCTTGATCAGGGCGCGCATCCGCTCCCAGTCTGCGTCCGTGAGCTTGTCGAGCTCGGTGAAGTAGGCGCCGGTAGCGAGCGATCCCGCGCCATCGACGGCGATCGTCTCGCCGGTAAGCCATTCGCAACCGTCCGCCATGAGGAAGGCGGCGAGATTCTGCAGCTCGGGCATCTGCCCGATCCGCCGCATCGGATTGAGGTGAGTTGAATCCTCGTAGTCCCCTCCGGGGCGCAGGCGTTTGGAGGCGCCCTCGGTCGGAAAAGGCCCGGGGGCGATCGCGTTGAGGCGGATGCCGTACTTCCCCCATTCGACCGCGAGCGACTTGGTCATGATGTGCAGGCCGGCCTTCGACATCGCCGAGGGTACGACATAAGGCGATCCGGTCCACACCCAAGTCACCAGGATCGAGATCACCGAGCCTTTGTGGCCGCCTGCGATCCAGCGCCTGCCGACTGCGTGCGTGACGTAGAACGTGCCGTGGAACACGATATTGGCGATGGCGTTGAAGCCGTTCGGCGACAAATCCTTGGTCGGGCTGATGAAGTTTCCGGCCGCGTTGTTCACCAGTCCTGTGAGCGGCCCCGACTCGTCCCAGATCCGCTGCACCATCGCGTCCACCGCCAGCGCGTCGCGGATATCCACCGCGTGCGTGCGCACGCGGCCGCCCTGCTTCGACGTCAATTCCTTCGCTGTGGCATCCAGCACCGGCCCGCGGCGGCCGCAGATCCAGAGCTCGGCGCCGAGCTCGAGATACTTGGCGGCAATCTCCTTGCCGAGCCCGGTGCCGCCGCCGGTGATGAGGATGTTCTTGCCCTTGAGCAGGCCGTCCTTGAACATGCGCGCCCCTTCGGTCGAAGAGCGCCTATTCTAACGGTGGTGCTAGACTCGCCTGCCGTGGCGCCGAACCAGATCTCGTCGCGAAACGCAGAGCGGATCGCGGGCATTGTCGCCGCGATTTTGCTGTCTCTCCTCTTCGCAGGATCCTGGGTCTATCTGTACCGTGTCGATCTGGTCGTGATCGAAAAGGTGCTGATCGGCGGCCTGTTCTCCGGTATCGGACCGGTGCAATCGGCAGCGATCAGGGGGCTGCGGGAGCATCGCACGAGGCACGCGGCGATCGCACTGGTGGTGTTCATCAACCTGAAGCATTTTCATGGCGCCCCGGCGAATGTCGAGGAGGAGCCGGCGGAGGAAGAGCGCAGGCGCGGGGCGCAGAAGCGCGAGGACCTGGAATTCGCCGGGCGCGCGCTGGAATCGCTGTGCCTGATCGCCGACGACGGCTTCGGCACGTCGTTCCGGAATGAAGCGCGCGGACGCTCGTGGGACGGAATCCCGGATCAGCGCTGGCCCGCGGTGCTGGGCAACGTGAACGCCTGGGCGCTGCAATCGTTCGGGCCGGACATGCTCTTCGCTTTGTCCGCGGTCGGAGTCGCGGCGCGGGCGTCGTCCGCCGCGGACAAGGGGACCCCCAGGTGAAGCGAGCCGTCTTCTGGGTGCTGTTCCTTGCCGTTGCAGCGGGCGCATTCGGCTATTTCTGGAAAAAGAACGACCCGCTGCGCAGGCACCCGGTGCTGCTCGAGCTGTGGGTGAAGCATAACGTGCGGCTCCTCGGCCACTCGCACCCCGAGGTCGCGGAAGCGGCCTGGGCCGAGCTCTGGCACCTCTACTATACGAAGTGGGCCGCGGTGCCGCTGCTGCCGCCTCACGCCGGCGACCAAACGCCGATCAGTTTCCTGATCGTGCGCAGGAACATGCCGGCAGGTGGCGATGCCTACCAGCCGGCGATGGCGGCTTTTTCCGCGGTCGGCAAGGCGGTTTACGCCAAGGCCGAGGGCGTCTACTGCCGCACGGTCGGTGAGGCGGTGCTGGCGATCATCTACCGCGAGAAGAGGTGGAAGAGCGACTACGCGGGCGACTGGAAGTCCTGGTGGGCTGAGAACCGCAAGCACTACGGGCAATGATCGGCTCGCCTGTCGCGGCACCTCTCTAGCAGGCTCCGCACGGCTGTGCCGGCTTCACGCGCCGCGCAGAAGTCCCGGCGCGGTTGCCCCCGAGCAGCGCCTGCGCGGCTTGCGCGAGAAAGCGCTGCATGTGGCGCGCGCGCTCGCGCCGCGCGGCGGCTTCCAGTTCCCGGCGCAGCGCCGGGTCGTGGTAGTAGCGTTCGAGCGTGATGTCGTTCATGAAGTTCTCCTTCACGAGAAACTGACCGAGGCTTCGCCGCCCAGCGGGTGCACGATGGCGAGTCCCGGCTGGCGCAGGCGGTAGCAGCCGCCGGGCTCGAGCACGATGTCGCGCGGCTGGTTTTCTTCGGTGATCCAGACCGAGCCCTCGGTGGCGCAGACCGCATTGCCCGCGCCGTCGCGGATCTTGAGCGGCTGGTTGCGGGTGAGCCGCAGGCCGCCGGATTGGAGTTCGATGCGCATTTGAGTCTCCTTCGCTATAGCATGCATAATGTGCATGCTTCGTTGGGCAGACTGTGCGCCCTGCAGCACGGAACCTCAAACGAAAAGTTCTCAAGCAATGCATGAATAAAAGGAATGTGAAACCGGGTCCCGGAAGCGGCCGGCTGCCTTCGCTCGATCTGCTGAAAGGCTTCGAAGCGGCGGCGCGGCTGCTCTCGTTCACCAAGTCCGGCGAGGAGCTTCACCTCACCCAATCGGCGGTCAGCCGGCAGATTCAGCAGCTCGAAAACCAGATCGGCGTGCCGCTGTTCCGGCGCAAGCACCGGGCGCTCATGCTCACCGACGCCGGCCGCGAGCTCTATCCGGCGGCTGCGCAGGTGCTCGCGACCATGCGTGCGGCGACCGAGCGGTTGCGCTCGCAGGCGGGGCGGCGCAACGTCTCGGTCACCACCACGCATTCGTTCGCTGCGCTATGGCTCGTGCCGCGGCTCGCCGGATTTACCCGCGCGCATCCCGCCGTGCACGTGCGCATTAGCGCCGACGCGCGCATCCAGGACCTGGAGCGCGACGGCCTCGACCTCGCGATCCGTCACGGGCCGGCGTCGCTTGCCGGGCCGGGCGCGGTGCGGCTGTTCGGCGAGCGCGTATTTCCGGTGTGCAGCCCGAAACTGCTCGCGGACCCGGCGCGGCCGCTGCGCACGCCGGCTGACCTGCGCCACCATGTGCTGCTTCAGTACGACGACCAGGACGCCCGTCACCCGTGGCTCAACTGGAAGACGTGGCTGGAAGTGGAGGGCGTGCCCGATCTCAAGCCCGCGGGAAGCGTGATGTTCTCGGGCTACGAGCAGATCATCCCGGCGGCGATTGCCGCCCACGGCGTCGCGCTTGGCAGAACTCCGCTGGTGCGCGACGCACTCGCTTCGGGCGAACTGGTCGCGCCCTTCAAGCGTTCCGCCGACCCGGCGCGGGCCTATTACGCCATTGTGTCGAAGTACGCCGCGGGAAGGCGCGAGGTGGCCGACTTCCTCGACTGGCTGAAGCGCGAGGCCGCCGCCGAGGTCAGCCCGGGCGGCCGAGGAGTGCCGCGGAGTCGGCGCGTTTGACCCCCGCCTTTTTCATCGCTCGCCAGGCTGCGGCAAGCGAGCGGTCGGTGTCGAGCGCGCGGCAGGCGTCCTCGATCACCACCGCCTGGAGGCGGTAGCGGCGCGCGTCGAGCGCGGTCCACGCCACGCAGAAATCGGTCGCAAGGCCGACGCAGTACACGCGCTTCACGCCGCGCGAGCGCAGATAGCCGTCGAGCCCGGTTTTGGTCTTGCGGTCGGCTTCGAGAAAAGCCGAATAGCTGTCCACCTTCGGATGGTGGCCCTTGCGGATGACGAGTTGTGCGTGCGGAATGTCGAGGCCGGCGTGCAGCGTCGCTCCGGGCGTGCCCTGCACGCAGTGATCCGGCCAGAGCAGCTGCTTGCCGTAGCGCAGCCGGACCGTCTCGAAGGGCTTCCGGTCCGGATGGCTCGAGGCGAAGGAGGCGTGCCCGGCCGGATGCCAGTCCTGAGTCAGCACGACGACCGCAAAGCGCGCAGCGATGCGGTTGACGAGCGGCACGATCTCGTCGCCGCGCGGCACCGCAAGCGCGCCCCCCGGCATGAAGTCGTTCTGCACGTCAACGACGATCAGGCAATCTGTGGGGCGCGGCACGATCGCTAGACGGTCAGCACGAGCTTGCCGATGTGCTGCGAGGACTCCATGATCTTGTGCGCCTCGCGCGCTTCGGCGAGCGGAAACGTCCTGTAGATCACCGGCTTGATCCGTCCCGATTCGATCAGCGGCCAGACTTTGGCGCGCAGGCTTCTCGCGATCGCGCCCTTGAACTCGACCGGACGCGGACGCAGCGTCGAGCCGGTGAGCGTCAGGCGCCTGCGCATCAGCTCGTTGATGTCGAGCTCGGTGCGCGGCCCGCGCAGGAACGCGATGAACACGAGCCGGCCCTCGTCGGCGAGGCATTTCAGTTCCTTCGGCACGTAATCGCCGCCGACCATGTCGAGGATGACGTTCACCCCCTTGCCGCCCGTCGCAGCCTTGATCTCCGCCGCGAAATCCTGCGTCTTGTAGTTGATCGCCTTTTCGGCGCCGAGCTTCACGCACGCGGCGCACTTTTCGTCGCTGCCCGCCGTGGCGAACACCCGGTTGCCCATCGCGCAGGCCATCTGGATCGCGCTGACGCCGATTCCGCTCGATCCTCCCTGAACGAGGAGTGTCTCCCCGGGCTTCAGGCCCGCGCGGTCGAAGACATTCGACCAGACCGTGAAGAACGTCTCGGGAAGCGAAGCGGCTTCGGCAAGCGATAGCCCTTTTGGCACCGGCAGCGCCTGCACTTCGGGCGCGATGCAATACTCCGCATATCCGCCACCGTGCACCAGCGCGCAGACCTGGTCGCCGGGCGTCCACAGCGTCACCGCGGCACCGCAGGCGACTACTTCGCCCGCGATTTCCAGGCCCGGCAGGTCGGAGGCGTCGGGCGGCACCGGGTAGTTGCCGGTGCGCTGCAGGACGTCGGGGCGGTTCACGCCTGCGGCCGCGACCTTGACGAGGATCTCGCGATCCTTCGGTTCGGGCACCGGCCGCTCGACCGGTGTCAGCACTTCCGGTCCGCCGGGCTTGGCGATTTCCACGGCGCGCATTTTCTGGGGAAGCGGCATGGCGATTTCCGTCAACGGGCAGGAGCGATCATAGCTTACCGGTCGCGCGCGGGACTCATTCGATCACCCGATCCGCGCGACTTTCTTCGGCTGCTGTGCTCCGACGGCGAATGGTATAGCCGCAGCACCGAGCGCAAGGAGTGCGCTTAATGTGTCGCGTCGGTTCATGTGACTCCCCCTTCGATCGTCAGGCGGCGGCGCGATCATCTGGCATCGTCGCAAGCCGGGTCACCCGGACCCGGCACAGCGCCGCAGTCTACGCCGGGCGCAACGCGGGAAGATGGGGTATTTCAGATGAAATAAGATAGTGATAAACTTTCTCAGTAAAGAAAGCTTGAGGAAGGGATGCCATGCCAGTCCAAGTCAAGGCAGCGGACCGCCCTGCGCCGGCCCCGGAAAAGCGCGCGGTGCTGACGAAGGCAGTGGTCAAGGCCGCAAAGCTTCTGGAAATAAATCAGTCGAAGGTGGCCGCGACGCTCGGACTGAGCGAGCCAACCGTTTCGCGAATGTTCGGCGGCAAGTACCTGCTCGACCCGAAATGCAAGGAGTGGGAATTGGGCGCCCTGTTCGTGCGCATGTTCCGGTCTCTCGAGTCCATCACCGGATCCGACGAGAAAGCGCGAGTTTGGTTGCTCGGCAGGAATGACGCCCTGGGCGCTGCTCCCATAGAATTGATTCCCCGCGCCGAAGGCTTGATCCGTGTCCTCCACTACCTGGACGCCGCGCGCGGTCGCATCTGAGGCGGCTCGCTGCCGGATCGAACTCTGGAGAGCCGTAGAAGCGCAGCACGTTGCTTCGACCACGAGGCTGGTGGACAACCTTGCCGAGCACGAGGTTCTCGAGGACATTCTGGAGGGCACGAAGCCGCACCGGGCGGCCGGAACGGCTGATCTTCATTACCTGCTCGCCACGCCGTTTCGCTATCCGCCCTGGGCCTCGGGTTCCCGATTCCGGGCACCGACCGATCCGGGCGTGTTTTACGGTGCTGAGGAGCGGCGGACTGCCTGCGCCGAGCTCGGATATTGGCGCTGGAGGTTCTTGACCGACAGCGCTGGTCTCGAACACCTGGGCCCGGTTCCGCACACGGTCTTTCGATCCCGGATCGATACCCTCGCAGTGGATCTGCGGACGAAGCCATTCTCCCGGCACGCCCGGAAATGGACCGATCCGGACGATTACACAGCCACCCAGGCTTTTGCCCGCACTGCGCGCCACGCCCGGATCGGGCTCGTTCGATATCGGTCCGTTCGGGACCCGCAGAAGGGCGGGTGCGGCGCTCTGTTGGACGCCGGAGGCTTCACCCCGCCCAGACGCCCGGTCGCGGAACAGACATGGTTTCTCACGGTGACCCGCACGATTTCCGCCTGGCAGCGCGGCGGAGAGCAATTCGAATTTCGGTGGGCGTAGAACGCGCCCGATTGAACATCAACGCCCCGCCAGCTTCCCCGCCGCCCAAAGCAGATCCACATTGCCCCCAGAGAGCACGACCCCGACGCGCCGGCCTTTCGCGTCGATCTTCTTCTCCAGCAGCGCGCAGGCGGCGAGCGCGCCGGTTGGCTCGACCACGACTTTCATGCGTTCCCAGAGGAAGAACATCGCCTTGAGCAGTTCGTGGTCCTCCACCGTCGTCATGTCGTCCACATAGCGCAACACCAGCGGAAAGGTGACGCGCCCAAGCGAGGGGGTACGCGCGCCGTCGGCGATGGTATTGGGGTTGTGCACCGTCTGCAGGGTCTTGGTGCGGAACGAGCGGTTCGCGTCATCGCCGGCAGCAGGTTCCACGCCGATGACGCGGCACGAAGGATTGAGATGCTTGCTCGCGATGGCGCAGCCGGAAATCAGCCCTCCGCCGCCGCAGGGCACGAGCAGCAGGTCCAGCTCACCCGCGTCCTCGATCAGCTCCTTCGCCGCAGTGCCCTGTCCGGCGACGATGTGCGGGTGATCGTAGGGCGGGATCACCGTGAGGCCGCGCTCGGTGGCAAGCCGGGTAGCGAGCTGCTCGCGTGACTCGTTGTTCGGATCGTAGGTGACGATTTCCGCTCCATAGCCGCGGGTCGCCTCCAATTTCACCTTCGGCACGTCCGAGGGCATCACGATCGTCGCCCCTATTCCAAGGATGCGTCCCGCAAGCGCAACCGCCTGCGCGTGATTGCCCGAGGAGTAGGCGATTACGCCGCGGCGTTTCTCTTCGGGTGCAAGCTGCGACAGCGCGTTGTATGCGCCGCGAAACTTGAACGCGCCCATGCGCTGGAAGTTCTCGCACTTGAAGAACACACGCGCGCCGGTCAACGCATCGATGGTGGCAGAGGTGAGAACGGGGGTTCTCTTCGCGTGCGCCGCGATGCGCTCATGCGCGCGCGCGACGTCGTCGAACGAGACCAGCAGCGGCCCGATCGCGGCCGGGTTCACGCTTCCTTCCAATGCTTCAATGCGGCCTGCGCCACCTCTTCCCCCCATTCCTGCAGGAAGTGCCCGCCCTCGGCGTGCACGTACGGCTCCGGGCAGTTGCGGATCATCTTGCGCAGCGCATTCATCACGCGCGGGCCGAGCACCGGATCTGTTGCGCCGATCGCCATGAACGCTTCGCCCTTCCACTCGCTCTTCCACCAGTCGCGCGCCTTGCGCGAGAGGGCCGCTCCTTCTGCATCCGGTCGATCGGGGACCAGGCTCGGAAATCTTCGGACTCCCGCTTTGAACCGGGCGTCTGGAAACGGAGCTTCGTAGGCAGCGGCTTCCGCCGCGCTCAGATGCGGGCAGGCGCGACCGAGCAGCTTGCCGCAGTCGAGGTCGGGGGTCTTCGCGACGTAGGCGCGCCAGGCGACGAATCCTTCGCCGAGAGGAACATCGCCGGTGCCAAGCGCGGTGTTCATGACGAGCAGCCGCTCGTAGCGCCCGGGCGATTCCAGCGGCAGCGTGAGGCCGAGCAGCCCGCCCCAGTCCTGCACGGCGAGCGTGATCCGCTCGAGGTCTAGGCGTGCGACAAGGTCGAGCAGGAACTCGCGGTGCATGTCGAACGTGTAGAACGCGTCGTCTCCGGGCTTGTCGGACCGTCCGAAGCCGATGAAGTCGGGCGCGACCACGCGGTAGCCCGCGGCCAGAAACGGCGGGATCATGCGCCGGTACAGGTAGCTCCAGGTCGGCTCGCCGTGCAGCGCGAGCAGAACGCGCGCATCGCGCGGACCTTCATCGAGGACGTGCGCCCGCAGGCTACGCCACTCGATGTAGTGCGGCGCCCACGGAAATCCGGGCAGATTGGCGAAGCGTTCTTCGGGGGTGCGCAGGACTTCCACGACCGGATTGTAGAATGGCTTCATGGACTACTCTAAATACACAGACCTCAAGGTCCGGCGGCTCGAGCCGGGGATACTCGAGCTGGTGATGGGCGAGGAGGGCAAGCTCTCCACCGCGACCGCGCGGCTGCACCGGGAGCTCGCCGACGTCTGGCTCGACATCGACCGCGACCCGGAGACGCGCGTCGCGATCCTGCGCGGCGCGGGCAAGGGTTTCTCGGCGGGCGGCGACCTGTCGATGGTCGAGGAGGTCACGCGCGACTTCGCGGCCCGCGCGCGCGTCTGGCGCGAAGCGCGCGACCTCGTCTACAACATTATCAACTGCTCGAAGATGGTCGTCTCGGCGATGCACGGGCCGGCGGTCGGCGCCGGCCTCGTCGCGGGCTTGCTCGCCGACGTCTCGATCGCGGCAAGGAACGCTCGCATCATCGACGGCCACACGCGCCTGGGGGTCGCCGCGGGCGATCACGCCGCGATCGTCTGGCCGCTGCTCTGCGGCATGGCGAAGGCGAAGTATTACCTGCTGCTGTGCGAACAGGTCACGGGCGAAGAAGCCGAGCGGATCGGCCTCGTGTCGCTCACCTGCGAGGAAAGCGAGTTGCAGGCGAAGGCGCTGGAAGTGGCGCGCAAGCTCGCGTCCGGCGCGCAGACCGCGCTGCGCTGGACCAAGTGGAGCCTCAACAACTGGCTGCGCATGGCCGGGCCGAGCTTCGATGCGTCGCTTGCGCTCGAATTCATGGGCTTCAGCGGGCCCGAGGTGCTCGAGGGCATCGCTTCGCTGCGCGAGAAGCGCAAGCCGGAGTTTCCGCCCGAGCCGAAGGATTTCTAGGCCGCCTCCGCCGTGCCCGCGCGGCGATGGTAACATCGCGCGCTCCATGCTGAAGCAGGCCCTCGCCGCCGTCGTGCTGGTCATCGCCGGCGCCGCAGCAGGGCTCGCGCTGCACGTTGTCACGGCCACAGGAGACACAGTGTTTTCCTGGAAGCGCCCCGATTACCTCGGTCTCAAGGACGGCAAGCTGCCGCGTTGCAAGCGCACGCCCAACTGCGTGTCGAGCCAGGCCGATCCGTCCGACAGCGAGCATTACATTGCTCCGATCCGCTTCAAGGGCAGCGCGGTCGAAGCGATGGCTGCGATTCGAAAATCGGTGGAGTCGATGGACCGAAGCACGATTGTGCGGCACGAAGCAAATTACGTTTACGCCGAGTTCCGGACGAAACTGATGCGCTTTGTGGACGACGTCGAATTCACGTTCGACGAGAAGGCAGGGGTGCTCCACGTGCGCTCGGCATCGCGCATCGGTAGGCGCGATTTCGGCGTCAACCGGACGCGCGTCGAGGAGATCCGCTCACGCGTCGAGGGTCGCCGCAGGGCCTAGCAATCCATGCTTAGTTCCTTGTGACCCACGCGGCAGCTTCCAACGCGCACCGTGAGTGAGCCGTGACCCTGGATGACAAGCGACACGATCCTCTCGCTTGCGTTTCCGCGGCTCCATGGGAGGAAGATACTGCTGCCGTTGTAGAGACCCTGCCCCCAGCCCTCGAGGTGCCCGAGCTCGACGATTGACTCGGCGGGCGCTTGCAGGCGCGCGCCGCCGACGGTGCGCGCCTCGATTCGCAACGGCTCGGCGTGCGGCAACTTGCGCGCGGCGGCGATGCCGAACGTCGGCAGGTAGCCGGAGTTGGCGACGCGCACGTCGAAGCGGGTCAGGTCGGGCGCGATCGTTTCCCTGGCGACCATGCGCGCGTCGACCCGTGGCAACAGCGCCGCGACACGCAAATAAGCTGCGCTCTGCGCGCGGCACGTCTCGTCGATCAGCTTGTAGGGCGGGTTGCTGACGCCGACCAGCGGCTCGGGGCCTCCGATCTCGACCTCGCCGAGCTGCGGGTGCACGAACGGGCGCCACGGCATGAAGACGCGGCCCTCGTTGTGCTCGCGGTCGAACTTCACCAGCGACTCGTGGTCCTTGCGCGTGAGATGCGCGTAGTGGTCCACGAACGGTTTTTTCACGTCCATGCCGATTCGCCGGAAGAGGTCCCAGAGCTCGACGGCGTAAGCCAGCGCGCCGCGCTGGTGAAAGGCGTAGTCGGTCAGGTCTCCTCGAATCGGCTTCTCCGGCTCGTAGAGGAACTCGTGGTATCCGCTGACGGTCGGGTAGCCGGTGAGCTCCTTCATCCACTGCTCGACCTGTCGGTAGATCGCGAGGTCGCCCATGTCGAGCTTGGTGTCGGGCGCGTGGCCGAGCGGGCGAATGAGGACCCCGCCAAAGGTGTGCAGGTTGAGCCAGGCGAAGATGTTCGGGTGCTGCGCCGTGAAGGTGAGGACCGCGCGCGTCTCCGGCGTACACCCTGGGAAATCGCCCGCACCGACCTGCTCGGGCTCCGGCGCCCAGGACCACGGGAAATTGCGGTTGAAGTCGTGCTGATTGTCGGAGAGAAAGTAAGGATCGGGCAGGCGGCGGCCGTCAAAGTTCTCGATCACGCCTTCCGGGAAGACGCGGTAAAACGGTCCATCGTCCTCGGGAAGGCGCGGCACGAGGACATCGGGGTAACCGGGCAGCGTGCATAGCTCACCGTCGTCGCATCGGCACCGCATCGTGCGCACGCGGCCGTCCCCATCCAGGTCTTTCGAGCGCCAGTACGCATGACCCTTGTGTTTGCGCGTGTCTTCGGGGCTCGAGCGCACGTAGCGACCGCTCTGCAGCACCGCTTCCGCACCGTCCGGCGACATGCGCGGCATGACGTAGAAATGCACGTCGCGAAGCGCTTCGGCCACTTTTGCAGGCAAGGCTTGCGTCGGGGTGCCGCGATGCAGCGCAATCACATCCTCGGCTATGGCAAGCGCCACGTTCGAGCCGCAGAGCTCCATCGCATGCATGTTGCCGTCGACCCAGGCGGCGGGACGCGTCGCGTCGGGGTCGCGGCCGACCCGGAGCAGCCACAGCTCGCGCCCCTCGCTGGATCGCCCGATCGACACCAGGCGCAGGAGGTCGGGATGAGTCCGCGCCCAACCCTCGAGCAGCGATGTCATCTCGGCGTAGGCGAGGTATTTGTTGCGGAACTCGGCCATGATGAATGACCTCCGGGGCACGTTTGGTCTGGTACGGTCGATGCGCGGATCTTAGCCGAAGCACGACGGCTGCTATCGAAACTCCGCGACCACCGGTTGGTGGTCGGAGGCCTGGCACTCGGGATCCACGCGTACCGCGGCAAGCCGCGGCGCCAAATCCTCGCTCACGAAGACAAAATCGCAGCAGTACGGCGCCTCGCCGTGTTCCTTGCCGTGCACGCAGAACGTCGGCGGGTGCGGTTCGCCCGGGTGCGTCACGCGCCAAGCGTCCCTGTAGTCCTGCAGTAATGCAGTGACGAGCCTGTCGCCCGGGCGCATGTTGAAGTCGCCGGTGAGAATCGAAGATGCCGGGCGCGGGAGCGGCTCGAAAGGCCCCGATTCGTAGTGCGCCGAGGGCCGTGTCCGGGCGTGCGCGCAGGCCTCGGCATGCACCTCCCGCAGACGCTCGACCTGCGCAGTGCGCTGTGCTTCCGAGTAGTACTCGAGGTGCGTGGTGGTGACGCGCACCAGGCCCCACGGCGCTTCGAGCACGGCTTCGAGCGCCACACGCGGCATGCTCGGAACGTCGTCCCCGGGCGGCCAGGGCAGCGAATGCCTCAGCACCTGTTTGACCGGCAACCGGGACAGGATCAGGTTGCCGAAGCGGCGCCTGCCGCGTCCGCCGTCCGGGACGTCGACGGCCCAGCCAAAGTGAACCTCGTAGTCGGAGAACTCCGAGGCGAGCAGCGCGGCCTGATCTTCGCCGGAACTGCCTTCGAGGGCCGGAAAATTCACCGCAACTTCCTGGAAACAGCACACATCCGGGTCGCATAGCTCGCGTGCGACGCGCGCGATGCGAGCCGGGTCCACGCGGCCGTCCATGCCGCGGCACCACTGGATGTTCCACTGCAGCAGCTTCAACCGGTGACCTTGCGCTTCAGCACGCGCAGCGCCATGCGCAGCTTCTGCGCCAGGGGAAAGCGCCGGAAGTTGGTGATCACAGCGCCCTGGGTGAACGCGGTGCGCTTGGAGTAGTCGATATTGATATCGAGCACCACCGGCTGCCCGGTGCGCGCCGCATCCATCGCGCGATCGAGCGCAGCGGCGATGCCCGCGTCGTCTGCCATGCGGACGTAGGTCGCGCCGGTGGCGGTGGCGACGCCTTCGAGGTTGAGCGCGCCCAGCGTGGTGCACGGCGCGCGCTGATAGGTTACCGACTGCGCCTGCGAAATCTGGCTCAGCTCGCCGTCGTGGAACACGCAGAATACGATCCCGAGACGGTGCTGCACGGCGGTGACGATTTCCATCCCGGTCATCATGAACGCGCCGTCGCCGACGATCGCGACGACTTCGCGCTCCGGCCGAGCGAGCTTGGCGCCGATTGCCGCCGGCACGGCGTAGCCCATGCTGTTGAAGTCGGTCGGCACGATCAGGGTTTTCGTTTCGTACACCGGGAAAAGCTCGGCGGTGAGGTAGGTATGGTTGCCGTCGTCCACGGAGACGATCGCATCGCGCGGCAATCGCTCGCGCAGGGCGTCGAAAAAGCGCGCCGGGTTGACGCGCCCCTGCGAGTCGTGCGCGTACCATTGCTCGCGGTAGCGCTGTTTGTCGTCGCGGATTTGCGAATGCAGCGCATCGTCGCGCGGACGGGGCGCCCCCCGCTCTTGCAACGCTTCGAGCAGCATGCCGAGCCCGGCCCTGGCGTCCGCCTCGATCGCCACCTTGGCCGGGTAGTTGGCGTTGAACACATTCGGGTTTATGTCCAGGTGCACCAGATTTGCGGGTACGGTGACGCCGAAGCTGCCGGTGGCGATTTCCGCGAAGCGGGTTCCGACCGCGAGCATGGCGTCGCAACGGGCGAAGGCGTTCCGCGCTGCCGGAACCGCGGAGGGCCCGAAGCCGAATCCGGTGTGCAAGCGGTGAGTCGCGGGGAAAACCGAGAGCCCTTGCAGCGTGGTGCTCACCGGCGATTGCAGATGCTCGGCGATGGCGATCGCCACGGCCGAGGCATCGCGCGCACCCCAGCCGAGAAACAAGCCCGGCCGCCGCGCCACGGAAAGCAGGTCGGCTGCGCGGGTGATCAAGTCCTCGGAGGGCGCGCGCGCGACCGCGGCGGCCGGCAGGGAAGGAAGCTCGCCCGCCTCGCCGGGGAAGAGCTGCAGGTTCACCGGCAGCTCCACGAACACCGGGCCCGGCTCGCCGCTGGTCGCAATCCGGTAAGCCTCGTAAAGGGCAGGGACGACGTCTCTGTGCTCGAGCACCTTGAACGTGGCCTTGGTGAGAGGCTTCAGGAATGCGTGCTGGTCGATCTGGTGCAGCTGGTACTTGAACGGCAGGTCGGTGCGCACGCCGCCGGAAACGATGATCATCGGCACTCCGGCGAGAAACGCTTCGCCGATTCCGCTTGCCGCGTGCGTGGCGCCTGCGGCCGGCACGATCGCGAGCGCGCCGACCGAGTCGGAGACGCGGCTCACGGCGTCGGCCATGTAGGCCGCGCAACCCTCGTGCGTCACGAGGATCGGCGTGATCCGCTCCGAGCTGTTCAACTCGTCGTACAGCTCGGTGTTGTGCACCCCGGGGATGCCGAAGGTGAATCGAACGCCCAGATTTTCAAGCGCGTGCACCGCAAGCCATGCGGCGGTTCTTTTCATGCATTCCGCCTCATGGGTTGGCCTCCCCGCGCACGGCGCGCCCGGCGATGCGCCCGGTGAGGATGCAGCCGCCGAGAAAGGTGCCTTCGAGCGCGCGCAGCCCGTGCATGCCGCCGCCGCCGAATCCCGCGGCCTCGCCCGCCGCGTACAGGCCGGGGATCGCCGCGCCGGACCCGTCCAGCACGCGCGAGGCGAGATCGGTCTGCATGCCGCCGAGGCTTTTCCTGCTGATGATGAACTCGCGGATCGCGATGAGCGGCCCCGCTTTCGGCTCGAGAATCGGCAGCAGATTGCAGGTGCGGACTTTGCTGCCGCGGTACTGGCGCAGTGTCACAATGCGCGCCACCTGCTCGTCTTCGGCCGTCGCACGGCGCCGTACCCTTTCGTCGTAGTCGCGCAGCTCGCGCTCCAGCGCCTCAAGCCGGACCGCGTCGTCGCGTTGCAGGCGGTTCATCCTTTCGACCAATTCGGGAAGCGTCGGCGCGACCACGACGTCAGGACAGTGTGCGCACAGCTCATCGACGAGCCACCGGTTGCCGAAAAGCGTGTCGCGCAGAAAAGCGAGAAAACGTTTTTCGCGCACAGAAGGGTTGAACTCGGCGCCTGAAACGGCCAGTTCCTTCAATCCGATCCGGCGATTGAGTATCTGCCATGAATACTGCCGTCCCTGCGCGCATACCGCGGCGACGAGCGCGCGCGTGTCGAAACCGGTCACGAGCGGCGGCCGGATCCGCTCGCCGCGGAAATTGACCCACAGCGCGGAGGGCGGAGGCACGAGCGAAAGGCCGTGGCGGGGCTTGCGCGGCCGGTAATGATGCACGCCCGCGGCGTAGTTCCACATCTTGTCGAGGTGCGTGACGCGGCCGCCGGCGGCGCGCACCGCTTCGTGCAGCGTGCCGTCGGCGAAGCGGTGCGAGCCATTCAGGATCGTTTCCGGCGGCATCGCCCAGTCGCGGTGCCAATGTTTCCGCACCAGGGAATCGCTGCCGTTGATGCCCCCGGCCGCGATGACGAGCGCGCCGGCCTCGGCCTCGAACTCCTCGCCGCCCGGCTCGATCCGGCCGCGGCAGCCGGCCGCCGCTCCGCTTCGCAGGAGAAGTGCTTCGACCCGATGGCCGAATTTGAGCGTCAGGCGCGCCGCGCCGCGGTGGGCGCGCAGCCTGGCTGCAAGCACGCTGGCGAGCTCCTTGCCGGTACCCCAGACGAGGTGAAAGCGCGGGACCGTGTTGCCGCGGACCTTGTCGCCCCGCTCGACCCAGTGCGGGATCGGGAAGAATCCGATTCCGTGGCCTTTGAGCCAGCGGTAGACATCCTCCAGCGTGCGCTGGACGTACGCGGAAGCCCAGGCGCGCGGCCAGCGCTCGGTTTCGGGAAGCTCGCCGAACGAGCACCAGTCTTCGAATGCCGCCTCCGGGGTGTCGTGGAACCCGGCGCGCCGCTGCTCGGGGCTGCCCACCACGAAAATTCCGCCGAACGCTTCCTTTGCCAGGCCGCCGAAATTCTGTTCCTCGTCGCGGTCCAGAAGCAGCACGCTCGCGCCGCCTTCGAGCAGCTCGAGCGCGGCGCAGATTCCGGCGATTCCTCCCCCTACGACGACCGCGTCGCTGCGGTATTTCACGCCAGTGAGAGTATCGGGTCTCGCTGGTTCGGACAAGCCGCGGCGCCACTGGATTTGCGCGCGAACGAGGACCAAAATGGCGGTGAATGCAACCGGGGGTCGTCATGACGCAGATTCGGCACGTCGCCGTGGCGCTGCTCGCAGCCGCGCTTGCGGCCGCAGCCTCGGCCGAGGACAAGGCGAAGGAACCGGCCAGGGAAGAAGCGGACCAGACGCTTTCGGCCGTGGTTCGCGTGAAGTCGAAGATCCTGAAAGACGCCAGAAGCGCCGCGACGCTCGGCACGCAGCGCGAGGGCTCCGGCGTGCTGGTCCGGGACGGCTATGTGGCGACGATCGGATATCTCCTGATCGAGGCCGAGTCGGTCGAGGTCACGGGCGTGGACGGAAAATCGGTGCCGGCGACGGTCACCGGTTACGATCATGCGAGCGGCTTCGGCCTGCTCAAGCTGCTCGCGCCGCTGCAGGGCAAACCGTTGCCGCTCGGCGATGCAAGCGCCCTGGCTGAACGCCAGCCCGCGATGATTGCCAGTTATGGCGGACGCGAAGGGGTGAGTCTGGCGTACATCGTGTCGCGCCGCCCGTTTTCGGGGAGCTGGGAATACCTGCTCGATTCGGCAATCTTCACCTACCCTCCGGTGCTCGACTGGTCGGGGGCGGCGCTGATCAGCGCGAACGGGGAGCTGCTCGGCATCGGCTCGCTGATCGTGAACGACTCAGCCGGGACCGGTGCTGCATCGCCCGGAAACATGTTCGTTCCGGTGGATCTCCTGAAGCCGATCCTGGACGATCTGATCGCGAACGGCCGCCGCTCCGGCCCGGTGCGTCCCTGGCTCGGAATCAATGCCGAGGAGTTGCACGGAAGGCTGTTCGTGACTCGGGTGTCGCCGGAAGGTCCTGCCGACCGGGCCGGCATGCGGGCCGGAGACCTCGTGCTCGGTGTAGGCGGGGAAAAAGTCTCCTCGCTCGCCGAGTTCTACCGCAGGGTCTGGGCGCTGGGTGCCGCGGGAACCGAAGTACCGCTCAAGGTGCTGCAAGGCGCGCAAATCAACGATCTGGCCGTGCGCTCGATCGACCGCATCGAGTACTTCAGGCAGAAGCCGACCTATTAGAGAAAGGAGATAGCGTTGGGCAACCTGACGCTCACCGAAGAGGAGCGGGCGGAAATGGAGGAGCGCGTCCTCGCGCTCGAAATCGAGCATCACGATCTCGATTACGTCATTGCGCGGCTTTCGGTCGATCCGCTCCAGGACCAGCTCCAGCTTCGGCGCCTCAAGAAGCGCAAGCTCTTTCTCAAGGACACCATCGCGCGCCTGCGCGACCGCCTGATTCCCGACATCATCGCGTGATTGCGCTCATCCAGCGCGTCAGCGAGGCGCGCGTGCAAGTGGCCGGCTTGACCACGGGCGCGATCCGCCGCGGAATCCTCGCCCTCATCGGCGTCGAGCGCGGCGACGGCGAGGCGGAAGCCGCGAGGCTCGCCGAGCGCGTGATCGGCTACCGTATCTTTCCCGACGCCGAAGGGAAGATGAATCGGTCGCTCGCCGACGTCGGCGGCGGGTTGCTCGCGGTACCGCAGTTCACCCTTGCCGCAGATACCCGAAAGGGCGCGCGGCCGAGTTTTTCGTCCGCGGCAGCGCCGGAAGATGGCGAGCGCCTGTTCCTGCGTTTCGTCGAACTCGCCCGCGCCCGCCATTCGCCGGTGGAAACCGGCAGCTTCGGCAGCGACATGCAGGTGAGTCTGGTGAACGACGGGCCGGTGACGTTTTGGCTGCAGGTCCGGCCGGCCGCGGTCGCGGCAGAGCGTAACATCGCGGAATAGAGGAGCGCGGGAGACGTTAGCAATTTCGCGATGCAATCCTGCCGGGAGGGAACCAGATGATCCGCTTGACCATCAATGGAAGGATTCACGAGATCGACGCCGAACCGAACACGCCTTTGCTCTGGGCGATCCGGGAACAGATCGGCCTCACCGGCACCAAGTACGGCTGTGGCATCGGCGAGTGCGGCGCCTGCACGGTCCATTTGGATGGTGCCGCCTTCCGCTCCTGCTCGCTGCTCGTCGGTGCGGCTGTCGGAAAGCAGATTACGACGATTGAAGGCCTCGCCGTAAACAACGTCCTGCACAAGGTGCAGAAGGCCTGGCTCGATCATGAAGTCCCGCAGTGCGGCTATTGCCAGACCGGCTTGATCATGGCGGTCGCGGCCCTTCTCAGGGAGAAGCCGAAGCCCACCGACGCCGACATCGACGCCGGCATCACCAATATCTGCCGCTGCGGCACCTTCCAGCAGGTGCGCGAGGCGATCCACGCTGCCGCCAAGGCATGAAGGAGAGAGCCATGACATTCATGCCGAAAATCAATCGTCGCTCCTTCATCATGGGTAGCGCCGCGGTCGGTGGCGGCCTTGCGCTCGGCCTGCGGCTTCCATTTGGCCCCGAGGTCGTGCGCGCGGCGGACGGCTCGCCTGAAATCACCGCTTGGGTCGTGATCCGGCCCGATGACACCGTCGTCATCCGAATTGCGCGCTCCGAGATGGGACAGGGGACCCTCACCGGCCTCGCTCAGCTCGTCGCCGAGGAGCTCGAATGCGATTGGGGGAAGGTGACGACCGAATACCCGACCCCTGGCCAGAGCGTCGCGAGAAAGCGCGTGTGGGGCGATTTCTCGACCGGCGGCAGCCGCGGCATCCGCGAATCGCACCAGTACGTGCGCAAGGGCGGCGCAGTGGCGCGCGTGATGCTGATCCAGGCTGCCGCCAACCAATGGAGCGTGCCGGCGTCCGAATGCAGCGCGCAGAACAGCGTCATCACGCACAAACCCTCGGGGCGCACGACGACTTACGGCAAGGTGGCGGAAGCCGCCGCGAAGCTCGAGCCGCCCAAGGACGTGGCGCTCAAGGACCCGAAGGACTGGAAGATCGCAGGAAAGCCGGTAAGGCGGCTCGACACCATGGACAAGCTGACCGGAAAGCAGGTCTTTGGCTTCGACCTCAAGCTTCCCGGGATGCTCAATGCCGCGATCAAGGACTGTCCGGTCTTTGGCGGCAAGGTGAAGAATTTCGATGCCGCCAGGGTCGCGGGCATGAAGGGCGTGAGAAAGGTGGTGCAGGTCGCGGATTCGGCGGTTGCAGTGATCGCCGACACCTGGTGGCAGGCAAAGACTGCGCTCGACGCACTGCCGATTGTCTGGGACGAGGGCGAGAACGCCAAGGTATCGAGCGCCACGATCGCCGAGATGCTGAAAGCCGGTCTCGAGGCCGACCAGGCGTTCATCGGCAACCAGAACGGCGATGCGAAGGCCGCAATCGCTGGCGCGACGAAAAAGGTCGAGGCGGTTTACGCCTATCCATTCCAGAACCACGCGCCGATGGAACCGATGAACGCGACCGCGCGCTACACGGCCGAGAAGTGCGAAGTGTGGGTGCCGACGCAGAACGGCGAAGCCGCATTCGCTGCGACCCTGGCCGCGTCGGGTCTCCCTGCCGACCGGTGCGAGGTCTACAAGATCAACGTCGGCGGCGGCTTCGGGCGGCGCGGCGCTTTCCACGATTACGTAACCCAGGCGGTTCTCATCGCCAGGCAGATGCCCGGCACGCCGGTCAAGCTGCTTTGGTCGCGCGAGGAGGACATGCAGCACGGCAAGTACCACCCGGTCACGCAGTGCAAGCTGGTTGGCGCGTTCGACGCAGGCAACAACCTCACCGGCCTGCACATCCGCGTCTCCGGGCAATCGATTCTCGCCGCCGTGCGGCCGGAAGCCCTGCAGAATGGACACGACCCGGCCACGTTCCAGGGCCTCAACCCGAGCGGGGAATTCGCGTTCGGCTACGGCATTCCGAACCTCTTGATCGACCACGCCATGCGCAACACGCACGTCCCGCCGGGGTTCTGGCGCGGCGTGAACATCAACCAGAACGCCATCT
>CAZYVT010000026.1:0-47164 GCA_964651335.1 uncultured Enterobacteriaceae bacterium
GGCCGAGAGCGAGCAGGCAGGCGAAACTCCACGTGGCGATGTAGTACTTGAAGAAGGGTTCCATTGTGGCGACCGGCTGGCGATGGCAAGAGGATCAGTGCAAGGGCTCTTCGTTCAGGAATTACAGTTGGGGGTAACGCCGCCTTTCAGGCGCGCGCGTTTCGCGCGTCGCCTGGAAAGGCTTGATATGCAGTAGTATCCAACGCGCCGTAGCGCATGGCGTCTCCGATCCGAACTTGATCATGTGCGCCATTTCCTTAGCCGACGCCATGCTTCACCAAGATTGAATTTCATACCCCATAATCCAGGTTGCTTTAAGTCCAGTAGAGCCTCGCGAAATGCCTTCTGCTCCTCTGGAATAAAGGCTCCCTTCTTTAGTACAGCTACTCCTGATTCTGAGAGCTGGAAAGCCATCCGTGTCAATCCTTGGAACCCGTGTCGAGTGAGATAGCCTCGCTTCTCAAGGAAATACAGACTGTCTTCGATCTCGTTCTTCTGGTGCCGGAGCACAAGATCACGCTCGAGCACAAAAAGAGGAACAGCGTTTTGAAGAGGAGGGTCCTTCGAGTGTTCGCCTTTGAGCCAGACGCACGACACCGATTGTCCTTCGGCGCGTTTTAGGATTTCCCAGCACAGTTTTTCTGATATAGCCAAGGCTACTTCCAACTATTCAGACAGCCGTTCATTGCGTAACGTTTTGGTGAGCAGCGGGCCAGCACCGTAGTCAAAAATAGTACGACGGTCCCCGCCCGTCCGCTCGACCTAAAGTTGGGCAGACTCGCCGTATTGCTCTGAATCAGTTTCACGATTTTCTCGCCAGACCGCTTGATTCCAAGAGGCTTATTAGGCCAATAGGATCTTCAGGTCGCGTGCTAGCTGAAATCGCTTGTGTAATTACGTGCTGTAGGATGCCAATAGCGACTTCGAAGCGCCTTCTTGGTTTTGACTCGATATCAGCTATTTCGGAGCCAGATATCGGCGGTATCGTAATGGCGCCGAACCGGGTCATTATCGCAGGGCACCGAAAACTGGCGACCTTGTCGCGGATGCTTTGGTCATCAAAGCTCATCGTATGGTCAAGGTGATGAGCAAAATCGTTACCGATATCGCGAACACAGTGAAGATCCCTAGCATCGTCTTCTGATAGCCACCCAAGTGCTCGGCAGATACGAATCCGTGCCGCAAAAGTTGCCAAGGGACCTGAGCTCCCGAAGAGGGACAGAAGGTCAGTTCCGTCAACCAGCCTAGATTCTAGAAGACGGCGGAGCAAGTCTTCCATGAGCGCTCGGCCCAGAACGCCGCATGCGCGGTCGCTCTCACCACGGAAGCACTCGAAGAAACTCCGCCAGTCAATGTTCTCAGGTTGCTTGCGCATGGCGTCACCGTTCGGCAGCCCAACGTAATGTGAACTTCCGAAATGGCGGTCAATTAGACACCGTGCCGCCTTGCCCTGTCATCCTGTCTTTCAGATCAAGCGACTAGGTCCTGAGCGTGGGTGCAATTCACGAACAGGCCGTCGCGATCGATCCGATGTAAATTCGGGCCATGGCCAAGTACGTGTACACGATGCGCAGGGTGAGCAAGACCGTGCCGCCCCAGCGCACCATCCTCAAGAACATCTCGCTGAACTTCTTTCCCGGCGCCAAGATCGGCGTGCTCGGACTGAACGGCTCGGGCAAATCCACGCTGCTCAACATCATGGCAGGCGAGGACCAGAACTACGAGGGCGAAGTGATCCGCATGCCGGGGATCCGGGTCGGTCATCTGTCGCAGGAACCCCAGCTTGAAGCGCACCTGACGGTGCGGGAGTGCGTGGAGGAGGCGCTCGGCGAGGTCGCCGCGGCGAGAAAGCGCCTGGACGAGATCTACGCCGCCTATTCCGAGCCGGACGCGGACTTCGACCGGCTCGCCACCGAGCAGGCGAGCCTGGAAGCCCTGGTCAATTCCTCCGATTCAGGGCAACAGCTCGAAGTGGCCGCGGACGCGCTGCGCCTGCCGCCGTGGGAGCAGAAGATCGAAGTGCTTTCCGGCGGCGAGAAGCGCCGCGTCGCGTTGTGCCGGCTGCTGTTGTCGAAACCCGACCTGCTGCTGCTGGACGAACCGACCAACCATCTCGATGCCGAAAGCGTCGAGTGGCTGGAACAGTACCTGCTGCGCTTTCCGGGCACCGTGGTGGCGGTCACGCACGACCGCTACTTTCTCGACAACGTGGCCGGATGGATCCTCGAACTGGACCGCGGCTACGGCATTCCCTGGGAAGGCAACTATTCTTCCTGGCTCGAGCAGAAGGAAAAGCGCCTGCAGGTCGAAGCGAAACAGGATGCGGCGCGCATCCGGTCGATGCAGGCGGAACTGGAATGGGTGCGGCAGAACCCGAAGGGACGACAGGCCAAGAGCAAGGCGCGCCTGGCGCGCTTCGAGGAGCTCTCGTCGCAGGAGCACCAGGCGAGGAACGAGACCCAGGAGATTTTCATTCCGGTCGCCGAGCGGCTCGGCAACGAAGTGATCGAATTCAAGAACGTGTCCAAGGGTTACGGCGAACGCCTGCTGATCGACAAGGTCTCGTTCAAAGTGCCGCCGGGCGCGATCGTCGGCATCATCGGGCCGAACGGCGCCGGCAAGTCGACGCTCTTTCGCATGATCATCGGCGGGGAAAAGCCCGATTCGGGCAAGATCGAGATCGGCAAGACCGTGCATCTCGCGCACGTCGACCAGTCGCGCGACGCCCTCGCTGCGGACAAGACGGTCTGGGAGGACGTTTCCGGGGGCCAGGACACGATCACCGTCGGCAAGATCCAGATGCCGTCGCGCGCCTACCTCGCGCGCTTCAACTTCCGCGGCGCCGATCAGCAGAAGCCTGTCGGCCAGCTCTCGGGCGGCGAGCGGGGGCGGCTGCACCTGGCCAAGATGCTCGCCTCGGGCGCCAATGTGCTGCTGCTGGACGAACCTTCGAATGATCTCGACGTCGAGACGCTGCGCGCGCTCGAGGAGGCGTTGCTCGAGTACGCGGGCTGCGTGCTGGTGATCTCGCACGATCGCTGGTTCCTCGATCGCATCGCCAGCCACATCCTCGCGTTTGAGGGCGATTCGCAGGCGCTGTTCTTCGCCGGCAATTACCAGGAGTACGAAGCCGACAAGATCAAGCGTCTGGGCGAGGAAGGTGCGCGCCCGAAACGCATCCGCTACAAACCGCTGAAGCGCTAAGCGGTCCAACCGGTCAACCGAGGGAGAAAACGCATGCGCGGGGTCGTATTTCTGGGCGAACGGGAGCTGGAGCTGAGGGAATTTCCGGACCCGACGCCGGGGCCCGGCGATGTCGTGATCGAAATGAAGGCATCGGGCATGTGCGGCAGCGACCTGCATGCGTACCGGGCACAGCGTTCGGGCGGCGGCATGGGAGCGGCGCTCGGCCTCGGGGGTTCGGGCGGGCCGGTGATCGCCGGGCACGAGCCCTGCGGTGTGATCGTCGCGCGCGGGCCGGGCGTCAGCGCAACACAGGCGCCCGAAGGCGCGCGCGTCATGAACCATCACTACTGGGGTTGCGGCTCGTGCAAGCACTGCCGCCGCGGCTGGTCGCAGCTCTGCGGCAAGGGCATCGTCGTCTTTGGCGTGACCGGGCACGGCGGGCATGCGCGCTACCTGAAGGCGCCGGTCCCGACCATGGTCCCATTGCCCGATCCGCTTTCGTTCGAAGAGGGCGCGGCGATTTCCTGCGGTACCGGCACTGCGTACGGGGCGTTGCACCGCATGGGCCTCACCGGCGAGCACACGATCGCGATCTTCGGGCAAGGGCCGGTAGGACTTTCGGCAACGCTGCTTGCCAACGCGATGGGTGCACGCGTGATCGCGCTCGATGTGGGCGCAGAGCGACGCGCACTGGCGCGCGAGTTCGGAGCAGAAACGGTCATCGATCCACGCGCGACCGACTCGGTGCAGGCGCTCAAAGAACTGACGCACGGCGAGGGCGTCGATTTGGCGCTCGACTGCAGCGCCTCGCCTGAGGCTCGCGCCGCCGCGGTGCGCAGCGTCAGGACCTGGGGGACGGCTTGCTTCGTCGGCGAGGGCGGAGAGGTCAACCTCAACGTCAGCCAGGACCTGTTGCGCCGGCAGGTGACGCTGATCGGCTCGTGGACGTTCTCCAGCGTTGGCCAGATGGAGTGCGCGCGGTATATCGCCGAGCGGCGGATTCCGCTCAAGCGCCTGATCACGCACCGCTTCAGGCTCGAGCAGGCCGCCGAGGCGTATCGGCTGTTCGACACGCAGACCACCGGCAAGGGCGTGTTTCTGTCCTAGAGACTAAACTTCGGCTGCCATGTCCACCTTATTCAAGTACACGCTGCCGGTAGAGGAAACGCACTGGAAATTCCAGGGCGCCGGCGAGACCACGTTCACCTGGAACTACGACGCTGCGAGCGAGGACCTGCTCAAGCTCTACGCCAAGGGCAAGCAGCAGCAATGGGACGCCGAAAAGCGGATCGACTGGAGCATCGCAGTCGACCCCGACGACCCGATGCAGATGGACGACAGCGTGGTGCCGCTGTTCGGCACGCCACTCTGGGATCGGCTGGGCGACGCCAAACGCTCCGAGTTGCGCTACCACAGTCAGGTATTCAACCTGTCGCAGTTCCTGCACGGCGAGCAGGGGGCGCTCATCTGCGCGGCGCGGATTGTGCAGGACGTACCCGCGATCGAATCCAAGTTCTACGCCGCGACTCAGGTGATGGACGAGGCGCGCCACGTCGAGGCGTACAGAAGGCTCCTCACGGAGAAGTTCCGCTTCGTGTACCCGATTTCGCAGCCGCTCAAGACGCTGATTGAGCAGGCGCTCAGCGACCGACGCTGGGACTTCACCTATCTCGGCATGCAGGTGCTGATCGAAGGGCTGGCGCTGGTCGCGTTCCAGCGCATCCGCGACTACTCGAAGAATCCGCTCTGCCAGGCCGTGAACGCGTACGTCATGCAGGACGAGGCACGCCACGTCGCCTTCGGCCGGCTCGCGCTGCGCGACTACTACCCGAATCTCAGCGAAGCCGAGCGCAGCGAGCGCGAAGAGTTCGTCATCGAGGGCTGCTACCATCTGCGCGACCGCTTCAACTCCCCGGAGATGTGGGAGCGGCTCGGGATCGACCTGAAGGACGCGCTACGCCAGGTGGACGGCTCGGAAGGCCAGGTGCGATTTCGCAAGCGCCTGTTCAGCCGCATCGTGCCGATCGTGAAGGACATCGGCCTGTGGGGCGAGCGCGTGCGCAAGGCGTACGCCGATATGGGTGTACTGCACTACGGCGACAAGGATCCGCAGGAGATGCTCGAACACGATGCGCAGGTAGCTGAAGAGTTCGACCGGTTGCTGAAGAAAACGCCGGCAGCGGCGTAATGCCGGACCGAGAATGAGCCGGGAGCAGGCGATCGCGCGGGCGGAGCGCTATTTCGACGACGGCGGATTCATTGCGGACCTCGCGCGCCGCGTCGCCATTCCCACGGAGAGTCAGAACCCGGAGAGGCGCGCTGAGCTCGCGCGCTATCTTTCGGCGGAAATGGAACCGAGCTTTGAGCGCATGGGGTTTCGCTGCCGGATCCTGGAGAACCCGGCAGCGATCGGGGGACCCTTTCTGTTCGCTGAGCGCATCGAGGATCCCGTACTCGTCACCGTTCTTTCCTACGGGCACGGCGATGTCATCCGCGGGCAGGAGGCGCAATGGCGCAAGGGGCTCGATCCCTGGAAGCTCACCCGCGAAGGCGAGCGCCTCTACGGCCGCGGCACCGCGGACAACAAGGGCCAGCACACCATCAATCTCGCCGCGGCGCAGGCGGCAATCGAGGCGCGCGGGAGGCTCGGCTTCAACCTCAAAGTGCTTATAGAGACCGGGGAGGAAATCAGTTCGCCGGGCCTGCGCGAGCTGTGCGAGGCGAATCGCGATTTGCTGCGGGCGGATGTCTTCATCGCTTCGGACGGCCCGCGCCTCGCGCCCGGGCGGCCTACGATCTTCCTCGGCTCCCGCGGCGCGCTGAACATGGATCTTCTGGTGGACCTGCGCGAGGGCGGCCATCACTCTGGCAACTGGGGCGGACTGCTCGCCAATCCGGGAATCATCCTGGCGCAGGCGCTGGCGACGATTACGGGCCCGCGCGGCGAAATCCGGGTCCCGGAATGGCGCCCGAATACGCTCACTCCTTCCGTGCGTGCGGCGCTCGCCGATTGCGCGGTGGACGGCGGGCCGGACGGACCGAAGGTCGACCAGGACTGGGGCGAGCCGGGCCTCACGCCCGCCGAGCGTGTGTTCGGTTGGTCGAGCTTCGAAGTGCTCGCTTTCACCTGCGGTAACCCGGACAAGCCGGTCAACGCAATCCCGCCGCGCGCGGGCGCCCATTGCCAGTTGCGCTACGTCGTGGGAATCGACCCGGCCGACATCGTCCCGGCGCTCAGGCGTCACCTTGAGAAAAGCGGATTTCCGATGGTACGAGTGACGCCCGCGCGCGATGGCTTTTTTGCCGCGACGCGTCTCGATCCCGATCATCCCTGGGTGAAGTGGGCAGCGGAGTCGATCCGCCGCACCACCGGTCGGAGTCCGGCGATCCTGCCGAACCTCGGCGGCTCGCTGCCGAACGACGTCTTCACCGACGTGCTCGGCCTGCCGACGGTGTGGATCCCGCACTCGTACGCCTCCTGCAGCCAGCACGCGCCGAACGAACACCTGCTGCTTCCGATCACGCGCGACGCGCTGCGCCTGATGGCCGGCCTGATGTGGGATTTGGGCGAGGTGCGCGGCCGCGCACCGATCATTTCAGGCTGACCAGCGGTCCAAGCAGCTTGCACAGACGTGCGAGGAATTTCTGCTTCATCCGGCTTGCGCTCAAAGCATAGGACCCGGCTGGCCGAGCGCATGCTCTGCGAGTTGCCGGACGATCCAGTCGTAGGCGTCGTCCACCGAATCGGTGCGGTGCACCAGTTCGACGTCCCGGGCGTCGATGGTGCCGTGCCGCACCAGGGCGTCGAAGTTGACCACCTGCCGCCAATATTCGGTTCCGAACAGCACGATCGGCATCGGTTTCTTCATTTTCCGCGTCTGCACCAGGGTCAGCACCTCGAACAGTTCGTCGAGCGTGCCGAACCCGCCCGGGAACACGAGCACCGCCTTTGCCAGGTAGGCGAACCAGAACTTGCGCATGAAGAAGTAGTGGAAGTGGAACGCGAGCTCGCGCGTGACATACGGATTGTCGAACTCATCCAGCGGAATCGAAATGGTCAGGCCGACGTTCATGCCGCGCGCTTCCGCGGCGCCGCGGTTGGCCGCTTCCATGATTCCGGGGCCGCCCCCGGTGCAGACGACGAAGCGCCGCTCCTTCGGGTCGAGGTCCTTGGACCATTGCGTGAGGCGGAAGGCAAGCGCGCGCGCCGCCTCGTAGTAGGCCGACATCGCGAGGGCGGTGCGTGCGCTCCCGAGGTCGCCGTCGCCTGCTTCCGCTTTCTTCAGGGCGGCTTCGGCCTGCTCGCGGGACTTGGTGCGCGCCGAGCCCATGAATACGATGGTGTCGTCGACGTGGTGACGCTCGAAGCGGCTCTTTGGTTCGAGATACTCCGCGAGAATGCGCAAGGCGCGGGCGTCCTTGCTGTTCAGGAACGACTGGTTGCGGTACGCCTTGACGCTGCGATGGGAGCGCTCGGACACGCTTCGGGACCTCAACCCTGGATCGAGTAGCCGCCGTCCACCGTGATCGCGGCGCCGGTGATGAATCCGGAAGCCGCGCTCGCGAGGAACACCGCAATGCCGCGGAAATCATCTGCCGTGCCCCAGCGGCCGGCGGGCGTGCGCTTGAGCACGTTTTCGTGCAGGCCTGCGACCTGCTCGCGCGCGCGGCGGGTGAGGTCGGTGTCGATCCAGCCCGGGAGAATTGCGTTGACCTGGATGTTGTCCTTCGCCCAGGCCGAGGCGCAGGCCTTGGTGAATTGCACGATTCCGCCCTTGCTTGCCGCATACGCGGGCGCGAAGCCGGCGCCGAAAATCGACATCATCGAGCCGATGTTGATGATCTTGCCGGCGCCTGTCTTCTTCAATTCCGGGTAGACGGCGCGCGAGCAAAGGTACGCGCTGGTGAGGTTTGTCTCGATCACCTGACGCCATTCGACGGGCGAAACCTCATGCGGCGGCTTGCGGATGTTCATTCCGGCATTGTTGACCAGAATATCGAGCCGCCCGCACTGCGCTACCGTGGCGCGGACCATGGTGCGCACAGATTCCTCGCTGGTGACATCGACAGCAATGGCGAACGCGTCTTGACCGAGCTCGCGCACCGCAGCATCCGATTTCTTCGAGTCGCGTGCGGCGACCATCACGCGCGCGCCCGCGCCGGCGAGCCCGCGCCCGATGCCGAGACCGATTCCGCCATTGCCGCCGGTGACGATGGCGACCCTGCCCTCGAGGCTGAACATCTCGCTCAGCCCCGGCCCTCGAACGGCATCTTCGTCGCCTTGATGGTCATGAAGAGCACGTTCGACTCCAGCGGCAGGCTCGCCATGTGCACGATCGCGTCCGCCACGTGCTGCACATCCATCCGCGGCTCGACCTTCACGCTGCCGTCGGCCTGCGCCACTCCGTTCACCATGCGCTCGGTCATCTCGGTGGCGGCGTTGCCGATGTCGATCTGGCCGACCGCGATGTCGTACTTCCGGCCATCGAGCGAACTCGCCTTGGTGAGGCCGGTGATCGCGTGCTTGGTGGCGGTGTAGGGCGAGGAGTTCGGCCGCGGCGCATGCGCCGAGATCGAGCCGTTGTTGATGATGCGCCCGCCGCGCGGCGTCTGCGCCTTCATGATCCGGAACGCTTCCTGCGTGCACAGGAACGCGCCCGTGAGGTTCACCGCGAGCACCTGCTGCCATTGCTCATGGCTCAGGTCCTCCAGATTGATGTTGCCCGGGGTGCCCATGCCGGCGTTGTTGAACAGCAGGTCCAAGCGTCCGAATCTCTGCGTCGTTTTCGCAAAGAGATTCTTCACCTGCTCGGGTTTGCCGACGTCGGTTGCAACCGCAAGCGTGCGCGAACGGTCGGCGCCGGACCCGGCGATTGCCTTCTCGAGCAAGTCGGCGCGCCGTCCGGCGAACGCGACGTGCCAGCCGGCCTTCAGAAGCGCGAGCGCGGAAGCCTTGCCGATCCCGGTGCCCGCGCCGGTGACGAGGGCGACTTTGTCTAGCGAAGCCATGACGTGTCCTGTCAGAGAGGATTGACGCGATTATAAAGGCGCGGGCTTCGCCGCTCAGTGCTGGCACTGCGTCGCGGATCAACGATTCTGGACCGGGTGGTCCCGAGTACCCTGGTGTTCCCGTTCGCCGCGCCCGTCCTGGCGATGCTCCTGGCGCGCGGCGCGCGGCGCGGGAGCGTGCTCGGCGCGCGGCATGGGAGCGCGCTCGACGCGCGCGGGGGGCATGCGCTCGGCGCTCGGGGGCGATGCCGGCGCCGGCCGCGTCTCCTGTCTGCGCAGTTCGGGCTGGCGCTCGACGCGATTCATTTCGCGGCGCGACTCCGGCGGCCGCTGGAAGCCCTGGCGTTGATCGTCCTGCCGCAGCGCCGCGCGCGGAGCATCGATTCGCGGCGCTGCGGTGCGCGGCGTCTCGGTGCGCGCAGCGGGAGCAGGGAGCGGAGCGGTGACATTGCGGCGCTGCTCGTCACGGCGCAGCTCGCGCAACGGCGCCTGTGTTGCAAACTGCTGTCGAGCTACAGGATCCCGATAGGCGGCGCCGCGGCGGTGCCACGGATCGTGCTGCCAGCGCCCCGGCGCCAAGATCGCTGTACGCTGCTGCGTCACGACCGGGCGGACGTAATAGTTGTTCACGTGCACGACCCTGACCTGGCGCTGGTACCAATCCACGCCGCCAAAGAAGAAGCCGACCGAGATGCCGACCGGCGCGCCCCACCAGAAGCCGACGCTCAGGCCCGGACGGTAGGCGCGCACGTAGCCCGGCCACGGCGCCCAAGCGATCGGAGGATAGGCCGGCCACCACCACGGACCATAGGCAACCCACGGATCGTAGTACGGGACGTAGATCAATTGCGGATTTGCGGGCACGACCAAGATCGATTGCGCTTCCTCGACGACGCGCACACGATCGTCGGACACGAGTTGCCCCGCCGTTTGCGCGCGGCGCCTGAGCGCCTGAACGGTCTCCATCACCACCGGCTCCTGCACCATGAACGCCTCGCCGAGACTGCGCGTCCACTCCAGGTTCTCGTCCATGCGCCTGAGAATCTGCGGGAATGCGACCAGCGATTTCACGCTCGGGTCCCAATCGCGTTCCTGCACCATGCGCACGGCAGCGTCGCCCTGCAAACCCGGATTGGCGCGCGACCAACGGGCGGCCTCGACCACCTCGAGCGGGTAGGTCGAGGCCATCAGGACCTGCGACAGCAGCGGATCGGGGTAGAGCGCGATCGGCGCCAGCATCTGGTCGAGCTCGGCCTGGGAGTAGGCGGCACGGGCTTGCCCGGCCACCAGCGGCAGGGCCACGAGCAGCGCGAGGAAGCCGATCAGGAGTTTTCTAGCAAAGAGCATCATGGGCACCTCCTGTGCCTATAACGCTTGGACCGCCCTTCCGCTGTCCGGGGTTCAGCCCAAAGTGCAACAGGATGTAAGCGGTGTTAATAATCCTGCGATGCGGGCGCTGCTCTCGGCCGGCGAAGGCGCGGGGGCCAACGTACCCTTGCGACCTTACTCGATCACCCGGTCGGCGCGCGAGAGCAGTGACTTCGGGATGACGACGCCGAGTGCGATCGCGCTGCGCTGGTTGACGATGAGTTCGAATTTCGTCGCCTGCTCGACCGGGATCTCGGCGGGCCGCGTGCCCTTCAGGATCCGGTGCGCGATTCCGGCGCTGCGCCGGAGCACATCCGCGATCTCTGCGCCGTAGGTGAGCAGCGCGCCCGCTTCGGCCCATTCCACCCGGTGGGCAACCAGCGCGATCCGGTTCCTCGCCGCCAGCTCGCCGACTTCGCGCCGGCGCGCGATCAGAGTGAACGAAGGCGCGAGTCCCGCCACGACAATCCCCTCCCTTCTGAAGTTGGCAAGGATTTTGGGCACAGCCTCGAAGTTCGCGAACTCGGCGATCGACAGATCGAAGCCCAGGCGGCGCGCGGCTTCCTGATGAATCGCCCTTTGCTGCAGGTATTCGATGGAGCGGCGGTCGAACACGACGCCGATCCGCTTCAGGCGCGGGATCGCCTCGCGCAGCAGCTCGAGCCGTTTGTACACCGCGTCGCCCGAGCTCTGAAATGCACCCGTCGCATTCCGACCCGGCCGGGCGAGCGACTCGACCACCCCCATGACCACGGGATCGGATGCCGTCGTGAACACGACCGGGATGGAATCGGTCGCCTTGACCACCGCAAGGGCGGTGGTCGCGCTGGTCGCATAGATCAGGTCGGGGGTCCGGCTGGCCGCGGATTTCGCCAGCCCGTCCACGTACTCCCTCACGCCTCTTCCCGCGAGCCGCTCATAGGCGATGTTCTTCCCTTCCACCCAACCCAGCCGGCGCATTTCGTCGAAGAAAGGTCGCAACGCAGGTTCGTCATCATCCGAATCGCCGGGAAAGAGCACCACCACTGAAACGGTTCGCGCGGGTTGCGCGAATGCCAGCCGCGGCGCGACCAGACCGGCGCCGATTGCACCGAGCAGTGTCCTTCTCGTGGTCATGCGGTTGATCACCTCCCTGTGAACTTCGGCTTGCGCTTCTCCATGAACGCCGCGCGGCCTTCCTTGTGGTCGGCGCTGGCGAAACACGCCTCGACCATCCGCTGCGCCGCCGTCAGGTCGCGCTCGCCGGGCTCCTTGAGCCACTGTTGCACCGCGAACTTGGCCGCAGCGACGGTGAGCGGAGCATTTTCCGCGATCGTCTCGCAGTATTCTGCGACCGTCTTTTCGAGTTTTCCAGGCGGAACCACGCGGCTGACGAATCCCATGCGCAGCGCTTCCCTGGCGTCGAACTTGCGCGCAGTGAAGAAGATGTCCGCGGTGTTCGCCGCGCCGATGACATTCATGAAGCGCCGCATTCCGGTGGCGCTGTAACCCAGCCCGAGCCGGGCCGCGGGCATGCGGAACACCGAATCGCTCGAGCAGATGCGCAGATCGCAGGCGGCGGCGAATCCTAGTCCGCCGCCGATGCACACGCCGCGGATGCGCGCGATCACCGGCTTGGAGCATTTCATCGGCGCACTGTAGGCCTCTTCCACCGCCTTGCCGTATTCAGCCTGCGCCTCGGCGGTGCCGCGCAGCTTCTCGAACTGCGAGATATCCGCCCCGGAGATGAAGGCTTTGTCGCCGTCGCCCGCCACCACGATCGCGTGCACCGCAGGATCGGCCTCGAGGGCGGCAAGCGTCTCCGGAACGGCTCGCCACATGTCGTAGGTCATCGCGTTCATTTTCTGCGGATTGGAGAACAGCACCGTGGCAACGGCGCCGTCGCGTCTCGTGATGAGTCTTGCCATGCGCCTCCCTAGACGATTCGGTCCCGCCTGAATTCCGCGATCGCCGCATCGTCGAAGCCAATCTCGCGCAGCACTTCGGCGGTGTGCTCGCCGCGCTCCGCCGTTGCTGCGGCGAGTCGCGCCGGCGTGCGCGAAAGTTTCACCGGTTGGTTGATGATGCGAAGCTTCCCGAGCCTCGGGTGCTCGACTTCGGCCGATGCCTGAACGTGCCGGACCTGCGGATCGGCAAACACTTGGTCCATCGTGTAGATCGGCCCGCAGGGCACGCCGGCGCGGTTCAGGATCTCCACCCACTCGGCGCTGGTTCTGGTCAGCAGCGCGCGGTCGATCTCCGCGTTCAGCGCCTTGCGATTCTTCGCTCGACGCTCGGCGTCTGCGTAATCGGAATGGTCGGCGAGATCGGCGCGGCCGATCGAGTCGCACAGGCGCTTCCACATCGTGGCGCCCGACGCCGCGACATTCATGTAGCCGTCGGCCGTCTTGTAGGCGGAGGTCGGCATGCTGGTCGGGTGGTCGTTTCCCAGTTGCGGCGCGACTTCGCCCGACATCGTGTAGCGCGCGGCCTGGAAATCGAGTAACTGGATTCCGGCCTGCAGCAGGTTCGATTGCACCCACTGGCCTTCGCCGGAAGACTCGCGCTCGAGCAGCGCGGTCACCACGCCCAGCGCAGCGAGCAGGCCCGCCGCGACGTCTGCAACGGCCGCACCGACGCGCATCGGCCCGCCGCCGGGATGCCCGGTCACCGACATGATGCCGGAGAGGCCCTGCGCGATCTGGTCGAACCCGGGGCGGTCGCGATACGGACCGTCCTGCCCGAAGCCCGAGATGCTCGCGAGAATGATGCGCTTGTTGACACTCCTCAGCGACTGGTAGTCGATGCCGAGGCGGTCCTTGACGTCGGGCCGGTAGTTTTCGACCACCACGTCCGCGGTCCGCACCAGGCGCATGAAGATTTCCCTGCCTTGCGGCGCCTTGAGGTTGAGCGTGACCGAGCGCTTGTTACGGTGCAGGTTCTGGAAATCGGGGCCGTCGCGCGGCCCGCCCAGATCCTCTTCCACGGTCGGTTCGATCTTGATCACGTCGGCGCCGAAATCGGCGAACTGCCGGACGCACGTCGGCCCAGCGCGCACGCGCGTCAGATCCAGAACGCGAAAACTGGAGAGGGCGCTGGATGCCGTGATCCTGGGCATGAGGGGCGAATCCTACTTCGCCTGCCGCACGCGCTCGCGCACCAGATCGATGTGTCCGCGCAGGGCGTACAACTCGTCCGTATAGGACAGCGGCACCGTGATGCGCGCCGTCTTGGCGTCGAGCTTGTCCAGCTCGGCGAGCAGCTCTTCGGGCGCGGCCTTGCCCCTGCTGACGTCGCTTTCGATTTCGCGCAGGCGCCGGTACCAGCGAAAAATCCGCGAGCGCACGCGGAACTGGTAGAGCGGCGGCACCACCCGGCCGAGCGGAATCAGGATCGCGATGATCGAGAACAGCGCAACCCACATACGGTCGATCAGGTTTGCCAGCCAGAACGGCAGGTAGCGCTGCAGCAGCGGCGGGCCGCTGCGGTAGTAGCGCTCGGCTTCCCGCGCCAGCGGCAACTCGATGTTCTGCGCCGACGGATACTGCCCGGCGCGCGCGATCCATCCCGGCTCGCCGTGGATCTTTTGCGCCGCCTGCACGAAGAGCTGCATCAGCGCCGGGTGCGTGCTCTCGCGCGCCACCAGCATGGTCGTGGGCGCGATCAGGCGCGTATCGCGCGGGGGAATGTCCCGCACCAGGTCCGCCACGCCACGTGGCAGCACTACGGGGCCGAGATACGGGAAGCGGCGCGAGTACGCCTCGGCCTGCTCGAACTCGAACAGCGCGATGCCCGGCTCGAACAGCAGCGCCTGCACCGGCGGCGCCTCGGGCGCGGAGACGAGCACCATCGCGTCGAGCGAGCCGTCGAACAGGGCGGCGACCGCTTCGCCCTGGTCGCGCCGGTCCAGCTTCAGGCTCCCGGGCGCAATGCCGTTCGCGCTCATGAGCTTGAACAGGATGCTGGTCGCGCCGCTGCCGCGGGCGCCGGTGTTCACGCGCAACTGCTGCAGCTGGGTGATGCTTGCAAGCCTGCCGCCGGGCAGTCTTTTCGCCGCGTCCTCGCGGTAGAACACCCACACCGGCTCGAGAAACAGGCTCCCCAGCGTGACCAGGGGCACGCCGCCTTTTTCCTCGTCTGCCCGCAGCGCTTCACCGGATCCGCCGCGCACGAAGCCCAGGTCGACGTTTACCTTCTCGTCGCTGAGCAGGCGCCGGTTGCCCGAGGAGCCTTCGGATTCCCGGAGCACGACCTCGATGCGGTGGCGCTTGAGCTCTGCGGCGTAGCGTTTGCCGAATTCGGCGTAGTCGCTGTACGTCGGCCCGGTCGCGAGCACCACGTGCCGCGGCGGTTGCGGCTTGAGGAGGAAGTATGCACCCGCGAGCAGCGCCAGCGCGATGAGCGAGAACGGCCCGACCGTGATCAGCAGGTCGCGGGCCGAAATCAGCGTAACGCGAAGGAATCGGGGAATGCGCCGCTCCACGCGGTCCGGTGCCTGCGACGGCATCACTCCTTCGTCCGCACGATCAGGGCTTCGATCGCATCGAACGCAATCACGGCGTCAAAAAAGTCGCGGCCGGTGAGCGCGCCGAGCTGCACGAAGCGCGGCGTCACGTCGCGCACCACGCCGGTCAGCTCCTGGCCGGAGCGCGTGCGTACCGTCACCCGCTTGTTTTTTTGCGCCGCGAGCAGCGTTTCGAATGAATCGCTGGAAGAAATCCTCAGATCCGCCGCGAAAGCGGGCGCGGCCGCAAGCGCTGCGGCGACCAGAAGCGTCATCATTACGGTACGCATGGTTTCTCCCATCAGCGGATTCGACCACGATCGGGCGGTAAACATCCGGGTTCGGTCCCGCGTATGCGACGATAATACCTTGTCATGAAGGGCATGCGGCTGCAGATTCCGGAATCCGAGGTCGAGATTTCGGCCGTGCGCTCCGCCGGCGCGGGCGGGCAGAACGTCAACAAGGTTTCCAGCGCGGTGCACCTGCGCTTCGACATTGCCGCCTCGTCGCTTCCCGCAGCCGTCAAGGCCCGGCTGCGCGCGCTCCGGGACCAGCGCATCACGCGCGAGGGCGTCATTGTCATCAAGGCCCAGCGGCAGCGCAGCCGCGACCAGAACCGGGAGGACGCCCTGCGGCGCCTCGATCAGCTCGTCCACAGGGTCGCCACGCCCCCCAAGCCCCGTAAGCCCACCCAACCGACCCGCGCCTCGAAAAGGAGGCGCATCGAGAGTAAGATCAGGCGAGGCCGAATCAAGGCCTTGCGAGGTAAAGTGCAACCGACCTGACAATGACCAACCTCAATCCACTGAAATACTGCTACCACGGCCAGCACTCGAGGCCGCGCGCGACCTTCCGCACGCTCCCCGGCGGCGAGAGGAAGCGGGAGGTCTGCGCGGAGTGCTACGAGAAGATCATGGCCGACCGGAAGCTCAAGCGCTTGGCGCTCTCGGGAGCCGAACTCCCAAAGTGAGTCATCGAGGGTCCGGGGAACGGACCCCCAAACCCTTCCGGGTGCAGGTCCCCGAGGATGCGATCGTGGACCTGCGCGTGCGCCTCGCGCGCGTGCGCTGGCCCGACGAGCCGCCCGCCGAGCCGTGGTCAACCGGGACCAGTGTTGCGTACATGAAGGGGCTCGTCGAGTACTGGGGCACGGGGTTCGACTGGCGCAAGGAGGAGGCCAAGCTCAACGCGTTCCGGCAGTTCACCGTCCCGCTCGACGGCATCGAGCTTCACTACATCCACGAGGAGGGGAGAGGCCCGGATCCGATGCCGCTGCTTCTGTCGCACGGCTGGCCGGGCTCCGTGGTCGAGTTCGAGAAAATCATCCCGCTGCTTGCCGATCCGGCGTCCTTCGGCGGTGACCCGGCAGATGCCTTTACGGTGGTCGCGCCCTCGCTTCCGGGTTATGCATTCTCCTTTCAACCCGGCCAGAAGCGCTACGGCGTCGAGGAGATTGCCGCGGCGTTTGCGGCGCTGATGACCGATGTGCTCGGTTTCCGACGCTTCGCGGCACAGGGCGGGGATTGGGGCGCATTCATTGCATCCGTGCTCGGGCACCGCTACGCCGAGCGCATGATCGGCATCCACCTCAACCTGCTCGCCGTGCGGCGCGATCCGAACATGGCGGCGAAACCCACGCCGGAGGAAAAGATGTTCCTCGGCCAACTCAACGAGTGGCTCAAGGAGGAAACCGGCTACCAGGCGATCCAGGGCACCAGGCCGCAAACGCTCGGCTTCGCGCTCAGCGACTCGCCCGCCGGCCTCGCGGCATGGATCACCGAAAAATTCCGCGCCTGGAGCGACTGCGGCGGCAATCCCGAGAACGCCATCAGCCGCGACGAGATGCTCGCCAACATCTCGCTCTACTGGTTCACCGGCGCGATCGGCTCATCGTTCTGGCCTTATTACGCACGCCTGCACCGCCCGTGGCCGATTCCCGAAGGCGCCACTGTGGATGTGCCGACCGGTTACGCGGAATTCCCAAGGGAAATCGTGCGCCCGCCGCGTTCGGTCGCAGAGAAGACCTACACCGACATCCGGCGCTGGAGCGTGATGCCAAGGGGTGGCCACTTCGCCGCGCTCGAGCAGCCGGAGCTGCTCGCGGGCGAGATCCGGGAATTCTTCCGGCCGTTGCGCGGCGGTGGCGGGTAGTCAGGCAGCGCGAGTCAACTCGCCGCTCTGGTAGTTCTCGCGGGACTTCGGTCGGAGCTACAGCACGACCGGCTTGTCGGGCAGCTCATTGGGATTGTCGCCGCGCGCCGGAAAATGTCGCGCCAGCAGCCGAGTGACCCGTTCGATCGCGTCCAGCGCTCCTTGTTCGAAGCGGCGTTCGCGGAACGCCGCCTCCATGGCGCGGCAGATCGCGTCCCACTCCGGTTGCGGCACGCGCGCGCTGATGCCGCGGTCGGCGACAATCTCGATCCTGCGATCCACCAGCTGCACGTAGATCAGGACGCCGCTGTTGTGTTCGGTGTCCCACACGCGCAGCCGGGCGAAAACCTCCTCCGCCCGAACGCGGGGGCTCAAACCGCGCAACAACGCGGGCAGCTCGAGTCCCGCTTCCGCAGCAAAGCGCAGCTCGCCTGAGTGCGTACGCTCCGAGGCGTGAATCGCCTCCCCGATGCGCGCGAGTGCACGGGGCGGGAATACGCGCCGCGCAGCCCAGTCGGGCGTCATGAGATGTTTCGCGATTCGTTTCAGATTCAAGTCACCAGCTCCCGCTCGCGCCGCCGCCACCCGAGCTGCCACCGCCGCCGCTGTAGCCGCCACCTCCGCCCGAGGACCAGCCGCCGCCCGAATGGCCGCCCCAGCCGCCGCTGCGTCCTGACCCCGGGTTGCCGCTGAAAAGCCCGAGCATGAACGCGATCACGCCGACCACCAGGGCGACGATGAGCGACCCGGCAAGCACCCACGCCGCGAGACCGGCGACCGTGCCCGTGATGCCGCCACCGACGAAGCGCCCGAACAGCATGCGCAACAGACCGCCGGCGATCAGCACTGCGATCAATCCAGGGATCAGCCAATCGGAGTATTGTGAAACTACCGACCCCCCGTCGGCGTCTCGGCGCGCGGCCGCCAGCGGCTCGCCCTCGATCACTTTCAGAATGCGGTCGGTACCCGCGCGCACGCCGCCGTAAAAGTCGCCCTGCTTGAAGCGCGGCACGATGTCTTCCTCGATGATGCGCTTCCCGGTGGCGTCGGGAAGCACGCCCTCCAGCCCGTAGCCGACTTCGATCCGCAGTTTGCGGTCGTTCTTCGCCACCAGCAGCAGCACGCCGTCGTCCACGCCCTTGCGCCCGAGCTTCCAGGCCTCCTCGACGCGCACCGCGTACTGCTCGATGGCCTCGGGCTGCGTGCTCGGCACCATCAGCACCGCCACCTGGCTGCCCTTGCGTGTCTCGAACTCGGCGAGCGTGCGTTCGAGCGCCTGCAGCTGCTCCGCGCTGAGCGTGCCGGTCAGGTCGGTGACACGCGCCTTGAGCGGAGGTACCGCGATCTGTGCCGCGGCGAGCGCCGGAAACAGGAACGCCGCAAGCGCGAGGAGGGCGCGGCGCATCGACTTACTTCGAGCCGAATTCCACCTTCGGCGGTTTGGCGATGGCCTTTTCGTCCTCGACCGCGAACTGCGGCTTTTCCCTGAAGCCGAACAGCATCGCGGTGAGGTTCGACGGAAACGAGCGCACGGTGACGTTGTATTCCTGCACCGCGCGGATGTAGCGGTTGCGCGCGACTGCGATGCGATTCTCCGTGCCCTCGAGCTGCGCCTGCAGGTCGCGGAAATTGGCATCGGACTTGAGTTGCGGATAGTTCTCGGCGACCGCGATGAGGCGCGAGAGCGCGGAAGTGAGTTCGCCTTGCGCGGCGGTGAAGCGCTGGAATGCGGCCGGGTCGTTCACCAGCTCCGGAGTGGCCTGGATCGAGCCCACCCTGGAGCGGGCGTTGGTCACGCCGAGCAGCACCTGCTGCTCCTGCGCGGCGAATCCTTTCACCGTGGCGACAAGATTCGGCACCAGATCGGCGCGGCGCTGATACTGGTTGAGCACCTCGGACCAGCTGGCCTTGATCTGCTCATCGGTCTGCTGGAGCGTGTTGTAGCCGCAGCCGCCGAGTGGAAGTGTCGCGGCGAGCAGCGTCGTCAGAGCAAGAAGTGGTCTCATGTGTAGTTCCGATTTCCCCTGAAGACCAGGTTAGAACGGGTTGTAGGTCTTTTTCGGCGTGTAATGCATGTAGCCGATGCTCGCACCGGCGCGCAGGCCCACTCCGAGCCGGATCGGAGCGAGAACGATGTGGTTGCGCTGCTGGTAATTGATGCCGACGCCGCCGACGTAATAGAAGCTGCCGTCCACCGCTGGAAAGCGCTGGAAGATGGAGGAGGTCTTCGGCAAGTGGTAGACCAGCACGAACACCTTCGCCACGTTGCCGCCGAAATCGAAGCCGATCGACGGCCCCTGCCACCAGACCTTGCGGCTGCTGCCGTTTTTCATCACCAGCGTGCCGTCGCCGTAGCGCAGGCCGACGGTGATCGCGCCGCTCGCTTCCTCGCCTTTGATGTAGGCGTTCGGCCGGCCCTGCTCCTTGAATACCTTCTCGATCACCTTGGCGAGTCCCTCGGTGCTCTTGCCGAAGAATTCCTCGGCATCCTTGAGCACTGAGTCCTGGTCGAAGGTGTCGCTCTCGGAGCTTTTTTTTGTGTCCTTTTTCGATTCCTTCTTCGCGTCCGGCTTGTCGTCGGCGGCGAAGACGGGCACCGCCGCGAGCAGGCCGGCGGCAATGCCTGTCTGCAGCAACAACTCCAGGAGCAGGCGCCGGCCCGCTTGCCACTTGGTCATGATCAATCCCCTCTTTCAGGCGAGGCTCGAATCTCCCGCCCATTTTACGCAAGGGCATCACCGGCGCTACCGCGGTCAGCAGCCTGCAAGACGCTAGTAGCGCTTTCCCGAAGTGAACTCGACCTTGAGGCGCGCGACCTGCCGCCGCACGGCTTCGATCTCGGCCTGCGCGGCCTGCACCTCGAGCTGCAGCGCCGCGCTCGGCCCGTCGTCGCCGGCGGCCGGCTGCTGGCGCGCGATTTCCGCCTGGACGATCCGGTAGCGCTCCGCAGCCGCATTCCAGCGCGCGACCAACCGCTCTTCCTGTTCCCGCCATGCTTTGCGCTTATCCATCGGTTTCCTCCAATCAGCAAAAGATCAAGGGACAAAAAAAAGCCCGGTCGCCCGGGCTTTTTCGTCGTGCCATCGGCATCAGCCGATCGGCCGGATGTTGGTCGCCTGATCACCCTTGGGGCCGGTCGTGACGTCGAACGACACCTTCTGGTTTTCTTTCAGGCTCTTGAACCCGCTTCCCTGGATTGCCGAGAAGTGCGCGAAGAGGTCCTTGCCGCCGCCATCGGGAGTGATGAACCCGAAGCCCTTGGCGTCATTGAACCATTTGACTGTACCTGTAGCCATATCTATTTCTATCCCCTAAAAAGTCCTCATCGGGCACCTGCCCAAGCGGAGCCATGGTTTATACAGGTCTGCTCGCCGGCGGTCAATTACGGCGGCGCACAAATGCCTCGCGGATCAGGGCGTCACCGGCGTCGCGGCAGGCAGCGCCATGCCGCGGCGCTGCATCTCGGCCCGAACCAGGTCCGGACGGTCGCTGATGATGCCGTCCACCCCGAGAGCCAGCATCGATGCGATTCGCGCCGGATCGTTCACGGTCCACACCACCACCACGAGGCCGAGGTCGTGCGCTTCCTTGAGCTTCGCGGCGTCGAGGTCGCCAAAATACGGCGACCAGATTCGCCCTCCCGCTGCCTTCACCATGCGCGGCACCGAGCCGTGCGCGCCGAACTGCACGCCCGCCGTCCACGGCGACCCTTCCGGTCCGCCGGCAAGAATGTTGTCCAGAAAGCTCTGCTGCGCGCTGAGGTACACGGTCGCGATCTCAGGCGCCTCGGCCTGAACCACCTTTAGCGTGCGCCAGTCGAACGACTGGATCGTCGAGCGCGCCGCCATGCCGCCCACGCGGATCTCGGCGATCAGCGCGCGCGTAAATTCGGCCACCGGCAGCGTCTCTTCCGGCGCGAACGGCGACACCTTGGTCTCGATGTTGAACCTCACCTGCTCGTTGCCCGCCTTGCGCGCGAGCGCGAATACGTCCGCGAGCCACGGAATGCGCGCCCCATCCGCCGGCTTCTGCTCGGGATAACGCTTGCCGTACTCGCGCGCCGGATTTAGCCGGCCAACGTCGTAGCGCGAGATTTCTTCATAGTTGAGCGCGTGGATCACAGGCCCGGGACCCTCCAGCCACCTTCCATCCGGCCCGCGCACGATGTCCGGATGCAGCTCGCGCTCGTGCGAGACCACGACCACCCCGTCGCGCGTCACCCCGACATCGAGCTCCAGCGTCGTCACCCCGAGCGACAGCGCCGCGGCGAACGCCGGGAGCGTATTCTCCGGAGCGAGGCCGCGCGCGCCGCGGTGGCCCTGGAGGTCGAAGGCATGCGCGGCAAGCGAGGCGATGCAAGCCACGCCGAGGAAGAGCCGTCTCATGCTAGGCCGAGCCTGCATGGTTTCCCTCCGTGTTCAGCCTCCGATGGTCGTTTATACGGCGAACCAGCGGAGAGCCGCAGTGTGATAATTGCGCGCCTTCCGGGAGCCGCGCTTGCCGACGACCTATCCCGTCATTCGCTGGAAGATCGGCGCGGTCGCCGTTACCCGCGTCGTTGAGATCGAGGGGCCGTCGCCCGGCACGTTCCTCTTCGAGGGGGCGTCGCCCGAACGGCTGCTGCAGCACGCGTGGCTCAAGCCCCGCTTTCTTACCGACGACGGGCGCATCATCGCCTCGATCCACTGCTTCGTCATCGAGTCCGAGGGTCGCATGATCGTGGTGGACACCTGCATTGGCAACGACAAGCCGCGCGCGGTGCAGAACTGGCACATGCGCCAGGGCCGGTTTCTCGAGGATCTCGCCGAGGCGGGCCATGCGCGCGAGCGCGTGGACACCGTGCTCTGCACGCACCTGCACGTGGACCACGTCGGCTGGAACACCATGCTCGCGGGCGGGCGCTGGGTGCCGACCTTCCCGAACGCGCGCTATCTATTCGGGCGCAAGGAATGGGAGCACTGGTCGAACGAGCCGCCGGGGCCCGACCGGGAAGTGCGCAACGACTCCGTACGCCCGGTGCTCGATGCGGGTCTCGCGGATCTCGTGGAGATGGACCATCGCATTACCGGTGAAGTGTGCCTCGAGCCGACGCCCGGCCACACTCCAGGCCACGTCAGTGTGCGTATCGCCTCGCGCGGCGAAGAGGCCGTGATCACCGGTGATCTCATGCACCACCCGGTTCAATGCGCCGAGCCCGGCTGGGCGAACCGCTTCGACGTCGATCCCGACGCCGCGCGCCGCACGCGCCGCGCGTTCCTCGAGCGCTACGCCGATCGGCCCGTGCTCGTCCTCGGAACGCACTTCGCCACGCCGACCGGCGGGCGGATCGTGTGCGACGGGGCAGTGTGGCGGTTCGCGGTGTGACGCGCTGCAGTTCAGCCGGTTACGCCGTCGCTCCCTTCGCTTTCAACACCTGCCAGACTTTCTCCGGCGTGATCGGGATGTCGATGTGCGTCACCCCGAGGTGCCGCAACGCATCCACGACCGCGTTGACGATGGCCGGCGGCGCGCCGACCGTCGCCGATTCGCCCACGCCCTTCGCGCCGAGCGGGTGATGCGGCGAGGGCGTGACGGTGTTGTCGGTCTCCCAGTGCGGCGTCTCGAGCGCGGTGGGGACGTAGTAGTCCATGAAGCTGCCGCCCGAGATGTTGCCTTCCTCGTCGTAGCTGATCTCCTCGAACAGCGCCGGCGCGAGCCCCTGCGTCAGGCCGCCGTGGATCTGGCCTTCGACAATCATGGGGTTGATGATGTTGCCGCAGTCGTCCACTGCGACAAAGCGCCGTACCGTGACCACGCCCGTGCCGCGATCGATGTCCACGACACAGATGTAGCTGCCGAACGGGAAGGTCAGATTGGGCGGATCGTAGTAGTGCACCGCTTCCAGCCCCGCCTCCATGCCCAGCGGGTGATTGGTGTACGCCGCGAACGCGCATTCCTGAATGGTCTTCGACTTCTGCGGCGCGCCCTTGACGGAGAACTTCCCGGGTTCCCACTCGAGATCCTCCTCGCGCACTTCAAGCAGGTGAGCGGCGAGTTTTCTCGCCTTGTCCCGGATCTTGCGCGCAGCCATTGCCCCCGCCGCGCCGGCGGTGGGCGTGGAGCGGCTCGCGTAGGTGCCCAGACCGTAGGGCGCGGTATCGGTGTCGCCTTCCTCGACCTGAATATCGGCCGCAGGAATGCCCAGCTCCTCGGCGACGATCTGCGCGTAGGTCGTTTCGTGGCCCTGGCCCTGGCTCTTGGTGCCGAAGCGCGCGATTGCCTTGCCGGTCGGGTGGACGCGGATCTCGGCTGAATCGAACAGCTTCAGGCCGATGAGGTCGAAGTCCTTCGACGGCCCGGCGCCGACGATCTCGGTAAAGCTGCAGATCCCGATGCCCATCAGCTCGCCGCGCTTGCGCTTCTCGGCTTGCTCCTTGCGCAGCGCCTCGTAGCCGATGATCTCCATCGCCTTCTTGAGCGCCGGCGCGTAATTGCCGCTGTCGTACTCCCAGCCGAGCACCGACTTGTACGGGAACTGCTCGAACTTGATGAAGTTCTTCATGCGGAGTTCGGCCGGATCCATGTTGAGCTTGTGCGCGAGCGAATCCGTTACGCGCTCGATCGCATGCACCGCCTCGGTGACGCGGAAGGAGCAGCGGTAGGCGACGCCCCCGGGGGGCTTGTGGGTGTAGGCCGCGTCGACCTCGCAGAAGGCATGCTTGAGGTCGTAGGACCCGGTGCAGATCGAAAACATCCCGGCGGGGTATTTGGACGGGTTGGCCGAGGCGTTGGTATAGCCGTGGTCGGCCACGGTCTTGATGCGCAGCGCGGTCATCGTGCCGTCCTTCTTCGCGCCCAGTTCCACCTTCATGTGGTAGTCGCGCGCGAAGGAATCCGCCTGCAGGTTCTCCATCCGGTCCTCGATCCACTTGATCGGCTTGCCGATGACGACCGAGGCTGCGACGGCGATGACGTAGCCGGGATAGACGGGCACTTTGCCGCCGAAGCCGCCACCGATGTCGGGCGAGATGATGCGGATACGCTCCTCCGACAATCCCACGTGGCCGGCGACGAGCGCGAACACAGTTCGCACCGGATGCGGATTCTGCGTGGTCATGTACACCGTGAGCTTGCCCTGCGCAGCATCGAAGTCGGCGATGCAGCCGCAGGTCTCCATGGAGGCGACGTGGATGCGCGGCAGGTAGATATTCTCCGTCACCACCACCTCGGCGCCAGCGAGCGCGCGGTCGGTATCGGCGCGGTCGCCCGCCTCCCAGTGAAAGGCCAGGTTGTCCTTCTTGTCCTTCTTGTCCTTGCGCAATACCGGCGCGCCCGGCGCGAGTGACTTGAAGGGATCGACCATCACCGGCAGCGGCTCGTACTCGACATCGACCGCGTCGGCGCCGTCGGCGGCAATGTAGCGCTCGGTGGCGATCACCGCGCACACCTCCTGCGCCTGGTACATGACCTCGTCGATCGGCAGCACCATCTGCGTGTCGGACGAGAGGGTCGGCATCCAGTGCAAGTTGTATTTCGCCAGCGTCGGGCCGTCGATCACCGCGAGCACGCCGGGAATTTTCAGCGCCGCCTCGGTATTGATCTTCTTGATCTTCGCGTGCGCGTAGGGGCTGCGCACGATGTCCATGTAGAGCATCCCGGGGAGCTGGATGTCGTCCACGTAGCGGCCTTGGCCGCGAATGAAGCGCGGATCCTCCTTGCGCTTCATCGAATGGCCCATGCCGCAGATTTTGGCGTCGGTCTTTGGAGTGGTCATTGACGTTCTCCTAGCGCATTTTCTCGGCCGCATATTGCACGGCGCGGACGATATTCACGTAACCGGTGCAGCGGCACAGATTTCCCGAGATCGCCTCGCGGATTTCCTGCTCGCTCGGGTTCTTGTTGCGTTCGAGCAGCGCGCTGGTGGTCATCAGCATCCCAGGGGTGCAGAAGCCGCACTGCAGGCCGTGCTTCTCGGTGAAGCCTTCCTGCACTGGATGGAGCTTGCCGCCTTGCTCCAGTCCTTCCACAGTGATGATCTTGCTGCCGTCGGCCTGCACCGCGAGCACCGTGCACGACTTGATCGGATTCCCGTCCATGACGAGGGTGCAGGCCCCGCAGTGCGACGTGTCGCAGCCGATATGCGTGCCGGTGAGCCGGAACACTTCGCGGATGAGGTGCACGAGAAGGAGACGCGATTCGACTTCCGCCTCGCGCGCCGCTCCATTGACGGTCATGCTGATCCGGTGCTTTGCCATGGTCACTGACCTCCCGCGCGTTCGACCGCTTTCCGCAGCGCGCGCCCCACCAGGACACGGGCCATTTCCTTCTTGTACTCGACCGAGCCGCGAAGGTCGGCGCTCGGCGCGCTCTTCGACGCCGCCAGGCGCGCGGCTTCGGCGATCGTTTTGTCGTCCGGGATTTTCCCGACGAGAAACTTGGCCGCGTCGACGGCCTCCAGCGGCGTCGGACCGGCGTTGGTCAGGCCGATCCTGGCGCGCTCGATGGCGCCGTTGCCGCCGAGGGTCACCTGCACTGCCGCAGCCGCAGCGGCGAAGTCTCCGGTCTTGCGTTTCAGCTTGAGATACGCGCCCCCGCTTCGTGGCGGAGGCATCGGAATGCGGATCCCGGTAAGAATTTCGTCGGGCGCGAGGGCCGTGGTGTAGAGCGCTTTGTAGAACTGGTTCGCCGGTATGCTGCGCTCGCCCTTCGGCCCGCGCGCCACCAGAGTGGCGCCGAGCGCAAGCATGATCGCCGGCTGATCGTTCGCCGGATCGCCGTTCGCCAGGTTTCCGCCTATGGTTCCGCGATTTCGCACCAGCGGGTCGGCGATCAGGGGAACGGCGTCACCGAGGATCGGGTACTTTGTGCGGATCAGCTCGGAGCGCTCGAGCGCGGCCTGCCGCGTCATCGCGCCGATGGTGAGAAAGCCGTTCTCTTCCTTGATGGTGTCGAGCCCGGGGATGCGCCCGATGTCCACCAGATGTGCATAAAAGCCGAGGCGCAGCTTGAGCACGGGCAGCAGACTCATGCCGCCCGAGAGCACCTTGGCCTCGCTGCCGTGGCGCGCGAGCAGCCCGAGCGCCTCCTCGAGCGACGACGGACAGTGATAATCGAATGCCGCGGGAATCATGGGCCTCCCCTCCCTGATCAAGCGTGAAGCAAGCCGCGCGACGATACTCTAGCCGAGGTGCTGGAGCAACCCCTCGAGCGATTCGAAGTCGTGGGCAGGACCGAAGTGATCGACGAACTGCAGCGCAGCACGCATGCCCTCGGCCTCCGGCTTGTAGCGCGGATCGCCGAGCAGGGGATTCAGCCACAGGATCCGGCGCGACCGCTCGCGCAGGGTGCGCATGGCGTGAGCGAGCACCTTCGCGTCGCCGCGGTCAAGACCGTCGCTGAAGATCATCACGGTCGTGTCGCGCTTGACGAGTGCATCCAGGTACTGCGCATTGAAATCTTCCAGGCAGCCGCCGATGCGCGTGCCACCGGACCAGTCCGGAACGCCCGCGGATAATTCCTTCAGCGAGCGTTCGACCTGCGCGGGCGAGACCATGCGGGTCACGCGCACCAGCGAGGTGTTGAACGCGAAGATTTCCACCCGCCGGATGGTGCGGCGCAGCGCAAAAGCAAACGCAAGCAGCATGCGGGTATAGCCATCCATCGAGCCGCTGGTGTCATAGAGAACGACAAGGCTCGGTGCGTCGATCGCACGCGAGCGGCGCGCGAGCCTGAGGAAATCCCCTTCGCTTCTGAGGGCGTGCCGGAAGCTGCGGCGCAGATCGACCATGCCGCGCGCGCGCGTAGGAACGAGGCGCCGGGTCCTTCGGGCGGCTAGCCGCGGCTCGAGGCGCGCGAGCAGCCGCTCGAGTGCGGCGATCTCATCCGGGGTACAGCGCTCAAAGGATTTGCGCCGCAGCACCGGTTCTGGGCTGTATCCCGGAGTGTCGCCCGAGGGATCTTCACCGCCCTCTGGCGCCGCCAGGCGCACGCGCTGGCCGTCCCACTGCCACTGCATCGGCCCGCGATGATCGCGCGGCAGCGCCTGGCGCGGCGCATCGCGCCGGGGCGCCGTGTTTCCCTCCCAGTATTCCTCGAACAGCCGGTCGAAGAGATCCCACGCGTCGCGCGGCACCTTGAACGCGATGCGCAGCGCCCGGTGCACCTCGGCGCGGTCGAGCAGATCGACGAGCGTAAGCGCGGTCGCCGCATCGACCTCGTCACCCAGTCCGACGCGCAGGTCCCGCGCCCGCAGCGCGCCGGCAAAACGCGCGAGCTGCGCAATCAACCCGTGCGCGCCGTTCTGCATCGAGCCGCCCGCTGCCGCTCAGTCGTGCGCGCTCGCGTAGGCGAGCAGTTCCGCGACCGCTTTCTCGCCGGTCGCCTTGAGGTCGTGCTCGTCCTTGAGCAGGCAGCCGAGGGTGGCGAAAACCGTCTCGGCGTCGAGCGCGTTGCGGTGCAGGCGCAGCAGCGCCTGCGTCCAGTCGATCGTCTCGGCGACGCCGGGGAGCTTCCTTAACTCGCGCACGCGCAACCGTTGCACGAAGCGCGCTACCGCGCGGGCGAGATGCTCGCTCACACCGGGCACCTTGCTCTCCAGGATGCGAAGCTCCTTTTCCAGCGTCGGGTGCTCGACGAAGAGATAGAGGCACCGGCGCCGCAGCGCATCGCTGATCTCGCGCGAGCGGTTCGAGGTGAGGAGCACGAAAGGCACGTGCTCGGCGCGGATCGTACCCAACTCGGGGATCGTGATCTGGAAATCCGAGAGCACTTCGAGCAGGAACGCTTCGAACCCCTCGTCGGCGCGGTCGACTTCGTCGATCAACAGCACGGCCGGGCCCTCGCGGCGCGTGATCGCGCGCAACAGCGGGCGCTCGAGCAGGTACTCGCGCCCGAAGATCAGCTCCTCGAGCCTGCCGGGGTCGTGCCCCTCGCGCTCCGCGATCTTCAGCCGCAGGAGCTGCCGCTGGTAGTTCCACTCGTAGAGCGCGGTGTGGGTGTCGAGTCCCTCGTAGCACTGCAGCCGCACGAGCTCGGTGCTGAGCATGCGCGCGAGCACTTTCGCGATTTCCGTCTTGCCGACCCCCGCTGCGCCCTCGACGAGCAACGGCCGGTGCATCTCGCGCGCGAGGAACACGGCGGTGGCGATCGCGGGCTCGGCGATGTAGCCGCAGCGCTCCATCTCCGCCTGGACCACGCGGATCTCTTCGTTCATGCCTCCGGCTGCGCTCCTAAAAGATGCATGCCGATGATGACGCGGTAAATTGCGACGCTCACCACCATGCCCCAGACCATGCCGCCGATCATGCCCCCGAGCATCGCCGGCACGCCGCCGCTGCCGAGCCAGGCCGCGAGCCTGTAATAGAGCATCACGCCCGCGACCATGCCGGCGATCATCCAGCCTGAACAGGTGATGTTCTGGACGAAACGGGCGCAGAACTGCCGCCGGCACCCGGGACGCACACGGCGCAGCCACGCGAGCGCTCCCAGCCCGCCGGCAATCATGCCCAGGTGCATCGCCGGCAGCCACTCGAGGTGCAGTTGCGCCACGGCGAGAAAATCGGGTGCGCGCGTAGCGCACATCGAGGCGATCGCCGCGAGCCCCGCGCGCTGCACGTCGAAGGCGAGGCCGGCGAGCATGCCGAGGGTGCCCAGAAGCATCATCGCCTGCGGCGCGGTGATCCCGACGCGCGCCGGGCGCAGCCAGCCGAGCGCGACGAAGCCGGTGAGGACCGAGAACGCCGTCACCGCGAGCCACACCAGCTCGCGAGCGTCCTGCAGGGCGGCGAGCTGCCACCACCACGCGGCGCCGAGCACGACCAGCGCGCACGCCGCCATGGTGTGCCTGCGGAGAGTCCCCGCGAACGCAGTGGCGAGTCCGTTCATCGCTCCGCCTTTTACCAGAAGTGCGTATTGTCCGACAATAATGAATGCAAGGGAGGGGAGCAAGATGAACCGGTTCGCACCGACTGCCGCGGCGCGCGGACTCGCAGCGCTGGCGGCCGCGGTTTTGCACTGCGCCGCGTGGGCGCAGCCGAACCCGCAGGCGCAAGAGGAAGCCAGGGCCGCGATGGAGACGGCCGGAAAGAGCAAGATCGCGGGGCCGTCCGAGGTCAGGCTCGGCGACCAGGCCGTGCTCAAGCTTCCGGCGTCCTTCCTGTACGTGCCTCCGGCCGAGGGCGGGCGCCTGCTGAAGTCGATGGGCAACCATCCGTCCGAAGGGCTGCTCGGCCTGGTGTTTCCCGACGGTCCCGGCGAGTGGATGGTCGTCATGAGCTTCGTAAGCGCGGGATACGTGAAGGACGACGACGCCAGGGACTGGAAAGCGGACGAGCTGCTCGCGAATCTGCAGGAGGGCACCGAGCAGGTCAACGCCGAGCGCCGCACGCGCGGTTTCCCCGAACTGGAGATCGTCGGCTGGGTCGAGGCGCCCGCGTACAACGGCACTACGCGCCGCCTCGTCTGGTCGGCCGAGACCAGGCGCAAGGGCGCGTCGGCGGAAGTCGAGCGCGGCGTCAACTACAACACCTATGCGCTTGGGCGCGAGGGCTACATCAGCCTGAACCTGGTCACCGGCATGCGGACCATCCAGGCAGAGAAACCGAACGCGCACACTCTGCTCGCCGCGCTCCAGTACAACGACGGCAAGCGCTACGGCGACTTCAACTCCTCGACCGATCACGTCGCCGAGTACGGGTTGGCGGCGCTGATTGGCGGCGTCGCGGCGAAGAAGCTCGGGCTGTTCGCCCTGATCTTCGCGTTCCTTGCCAAATTCGCCAAGGTGATCGGCATCGCCGCGGTCGCGATCGGCGCGATCGCGTTCAAGTTCTTCAGGCGCAAGACGTAATCCGCGCCGCCGCCGCCCCCGCAGGCGTGAGCGCGCCGGGCCCGCGCGCATGAAAGCGCTGCTCGCGCTCCTTGCCGCGGGCAAGCTCGGCAAGGTCCTGCTCACCGGGGGGACGATGATTCTCTCGGTTTTCGCCTACGCGCTTATTTACGGCATCTGGTACGCGGTGGGCCTCGTGCTCCTCATCTTCGTGCACGAGATGGGGCACTTCCTCGCCGCGCGGCAACGCGGGCTCGCCGTCGGCGCGCCGACCTTCATCCCCTTTGTCGGCGCGTGGATCGAGTTGAAGGACCTGCCGCACGACGTCGAGACCGAGGCGTGGGTCGGGCTCGCCGGGCCGCTGCTCGGCAGCGCAGGCGCGCTCGCCTGCTACTACGCATACCGCGCGACCGGCGAGCCGCTGCTGCTCGCGCTCGCCTACGCCGGGTTCTTCCTTAATCTCTTCAACCTGATCCCGGTCTCGCCGTTCGACGGCGGGCGCATCACCGCCATCATCTCGCCGCGCGTCTGGCTGCTCGGCGCGCCGCTCCTCGTCGGCCTGTTCTTCTGGCGCCCGAGCCCGCTGCTCATCCTCATGGCCGTGCTCGCCGCGCCGCACGTCTGGAAGGCGTTCAAGTTCGACCCCAGGGCGCCGGAAAATACCGCCTACTACACGGTCGCCCCCGCGAAGCGCCTGGAATATGCGGCCTACTACCTGGTGCTCGCCGCGTTCCTCGCCGTCATGTGCTTCGACGTGCACGAGATGCTCGAGCAGATGCACTCCCGCAGGGAGTCGTAGCGCGCCTCTACGCGGCGAGCGACAGGAGGGGGCCGAGCTGCGACGCGCCGAACGTTCAGCGCGCGTCCAGCTCCGGGTAATGCCTGAAGATCCCCATCCGGTTAAATGGGATGCGCCGCTTCGACGCGAGGTACGCGGCGAGGCGCGGGCGCGCCGCGACGCGCGTGTGCAGCGCGATCACGCGCCGATGCGCGCGCTCCAGCCGCGCCATCGCCCGCGGGAACGCGTAGCGCAGGCCGGCGACCATCTGGAAGAGCGACAGATCGGCGTACGTCATTGCATTGCCCGTCAGCCAACCCGGGCGTTTCGAATCGCGCGCCAGCACCTGCTCGAAGTAACCGAGGAACTTCGGCAGCCGGTTACCGAGGAACTCCGCGGCGCGCCGCTTCGCCTCGCGCTTCTGGTCCTCGTAATACAAACCGCCCGCAATCGGGTGGTGGGCGTCGTGGACCTCGACCAGCCAATCGGCGATCGTGAGCTGAAGCTGGTGAACCCACAGGCGGCCGGCCTGGCTCTGCGGCGCGAGCCCGAGCCGCGGCCCGAGGAAGAGCAGGATGTTCGCCGTCTGCGCGATGACGAGCTTCCCCGCTTGGAGGAACGGCGGCGCAAACGGCGGGCGCTCGACCGAGCGGCTTTCGAGGAAGCGCTCGAGCTTTGCCATCCCCCCGCGCAGCCGCGCGACATCCATGTACTCGGCGCCTGTGTCTTCCAGCGCGAGGCGCACAAACTCGCCGCGGCCCTGGATCCCGGGCCAGTAATACAGATCGTAGCGCATGGCCAATCTCCTTCGGCCGGATCATACGTCGCGATGCGCGAGCGCTGCGTGATCGGCCACCGGCTCCACTATTCATACGCAGGTAAACTTCACGCAATGTGGCGCGATCGACGCGTTCTTGCCGCGGTGACTTTCCTCGCGCCGCTCGTCGTATTGCTGCTCGCTTGGGCGCTTCTCGTGCGCGCGTTCGAAGTCAACCCGCGCGTCTTTCCGGGCGTTGCCTCGGTCGCGCAGGCCGGGCTCGATGCGATTCGCGACGGCTCGCTCCTCGGCCACGTCGGTGCGAGCCTCTCGCGGGTCGCGGTCGGCACGGTGCTTGCGCTCATCGTCAGCATTCCGCTCGGCGTCGCGATGGGCGTGAGCCCGGCGGTTTCCAGTTTTTTCACGCCGCTGCTGCGATTTTTCTCGGTGCTCGCCGGCATCGCCTGGATTCCGATCGCGACGCTGTGGTTCGGCTACGGCTTCGGCGCGATCACGTTCGTGATCTTCAACGCGGTATTCTTCGTCGTCGCCTACAACACGCTGCTCGGCGTGGCGAGTATTCCGCTGCCGCTGCGGCACGCGGCGGCCTCGCTCGGCGCCGGCCGCTGGGCGATGCTCACCGAGGTGCTGCTCCCCGGCGCGCTGCCGAACATCGTCACCGGCATCCGCACGGGCTTGGGCTTCGCCTGGCGTGGGCTGATCGCCGCGGAGATGATCGCGACCAACGTCGGGCTCGGCTACATGCTGTTCCTTGCGCGCGACTTCTACCGCACCGAAGTGATCGTGCTCGGCATGATCGTGATCGGCGTGCTGTGGCTGCTGCTCGACCGGCTGCTGCTCGCGCCGCTCGAGCGCGCGACGATCGAGCGCTGGGGCATGGTGCGGCGGGCGTGAATCTGCTCCTCAAGGCATGGAGCCTCTACATGCGCTCGACGGCACGCTGGCCGGCGATCCGCTCCGTCGTTCCTTTTCTCCCCGTCATCCTGCTTTGGGCGATGGTCGCGGAATCCGGCATGTTCCCGCGTGCGTTCTTTCCGGGGCCGCTGGACGTGGTGCGCTCCTTCGGCTCGCTTCTCTACAAGGGAATCCTGCCCGAGTACCTGGAAGACAGCGTGGTGCGCCTTGCGGTCGGCGCCGCCGCCGGGATGGCGCTCGGCATTCCGCTGGGCGTGCTCGTGGGCTTGAGCTCGCGCGCGCATGCAATGCTCTGGCCGGTGCTGCTCTTTTTCCAGGCGATCGGCGACATCGCGTGGCTGCCGATCCTCCTCATCTGGTTCGGTTTCGGCTTGACCACCATGACGTTCGTGATCGTCTATACGGTGCTCTTTCCGGTGGTGCTCAATACAGTGCTCGGCGTGCGCTCGGTGCCGGTGCAGTTGCATCGGGCGGCGCAGAGCCTCGGCGCTTCGCGCGCGCGCATCCTGTGGGAAGTGGTGCTGCCCGGCGCGCTGCCGAACATTGTCACAGGATTGCGCAACGGCCTCGGCTACGGCTGGCGCGCTCTGATCGCGGCGGAGATGATCGTGGGAACGAGCGGCATCGGTTTTCTCATGTTCGATGCGCGGCGCGCGGGTTCCGTGGTCGAGATCCTGCTCGGCATGATCGTCCTCGGGCTTCTCTGGTACGTGGTCGACGGCTGGATCCTGGTGCCGATCGAGCGCGCGACCGGCCAGCGCTGGGGGCTGGTGGCGCGATGAAAAGCCTTACGCTGCGCAATCTCTCGAAAACCTACTTCGACCCCTACGCGGGCGCGCACGTCGCCGCGGTGCAGGGCGTGTCGCTGGAAGTGAGGGAGGGCGAGTTCGTCTCGATCGTCGGCCCGTCCGGCTGCGGCAAGACCACGCTCCTCAACATGATTGCGGGCTTCATCCCGGTCACTGGCGGCGAGATCCTGCTCGACGGCCGCGCGGTCCACGGTCCTGGTCCGGACCGCGGCGTGGTGTTCCAGTCGTTCGCGCTATTTCCGTGGAAGACCGTGCACGAGAATGTCGCCTTCGGGCCGAGGATGCGCGGCCTTGCAAAAGCCGAGTGCGAGAAGATCGCGCGCGAGTACCTCGCGCTGGTCGGCCTGACGGACGCCGCCGGGCGCTACCCGGCCGACCTCTCGGGCGGCATGCAGCAGCGCGTGGGCGTGGCGCGGGCGTTGGCCAACAACCCGGACCTGCTCTTGATGGACGAGCCGTTCGCGAGCGTCGACGCGCAGACGCGGATGACGCTCCAGGAAGAGCTGACGCGCATCTGGCTCGAGCGCCGGCCGACCATCGTTTTCATCACCCACGACGTCGAGGAGGCGGTGTTTCTCGCCAACCGCGTGGTCGTTCTGTCGAAAGGCCGTGTGCTGAAGGAAATCGACGTGCCGCTCGCCCGGCCGCGCTCGTGGGACGCGCTGATCGAGAATGCGCAGTTCAAGGCGCTCTCGGGGCACGTTCTGCAGATGGTGCGCTCAGCGTGAAAATCCGCATCGTCGTCGGTCTGGTTGTCTGTTACATCGCCTGGCAGGGTTGGCTCGGCATTGCGGCGCCAGGGAAGATCGCGCCCGGATTCGCCGCGGACGCGGAGAAGGTGAACTTGCTCGTGACACTGCCCTTTCCGCCCGAGCGGTTCCACGTCCTCGTTTTTCAGCGCTATGGTAGAGTTTCCGGAACGCACGACAATTCGATCGAAGTACGGGGCGTGCAGCCCGCGGATGTGCGCTCGGTCGCGCGGCACTACTGGGTGACGCGGGTCGAGCCGCTGCGTCCCGAAGGATGAAAGTCACGGGGAGGGGATCATGAAGCGAATCGTTCTGCTGCTGTGCGTACTGCTCGCCGCGCCGTCGCTGGCGCTGGCGCAGGCGAAGGCGCCGGTGAAGCTCAAGGCGGGCATGGTGACCGGCATCGACCAGGTCGGATTGCCGATCGCGCTCGAGCGCGGCTTCTTCGAGAAGTGGGGGCTCGACGTGACGATCGCGCGTCCCTACGCGACCGGGGTGGACGCGCTCAACGCGCTGCAGGCGGGGGAGAGCGAGCTGGTGCAGGTGGGGGTGCCGATGATCGGCGCCGTGCTGCGCGGCATGGACCTTGTCGCGCTCGGCAACTACAGCGGCAATGCGACCAAGCTGGGGTCGGACGCCACCATGGCGGTCATTGCGCGCGAGGGATCCGGCATCGCCAGGGGCGATCTGAAGAGCCTCAAGGGCAAAAAGATCGCCGCCTCGTTCGGCACCATCAATCACCTCTACATCCTGGCGCTGCTCGAAAAGGCGGGTCTCGCGCCCTCCGAGGTGACCCTCGTCAACACGCCGCCGCCCGACATGCCCGTCGCGCTTCTCGCCAAGGGTATCGACGCGTTTTCGTGCTGGGACCCGTGGCCGATCGTCGCGCTGAAGGACGTTCCGGGCGCGGTCGAGATCATCCGCGGCGGCGACGTCATCTCCTACCTGGGCTTCAACGTCGGCCTGCGCCCGTGGGTCGAGAAGAACGGCGACACGATCGAGAGATTCCTCGCCGCCGTGTCGGAGGCCGACAAGTGGATGCGCGCCAACCCCAGGCAGGCCGCGCAGGTCGCGACGCGCTGGATTCCCGGCATCAAGCCAGAGGTGGCCGAAGCCGCCATGCAGTTCAACATCCAGCAGGCCGACCGGCGGCTTTCGGCGAACAACTACCGTGCGATGTGGGAGGCGCAGGACAAGCTGAACCGGGCGGGGTTGCTCAAGTCCACGTTCGACGTGAACAAGCACATCGAGCCGAAGCACATCCTGAAGGTGATGAGAGATCACCCTGAGCTGTTCTCGGATCTGCCACCGATCCCCGCCAATGTGGCGATCGGGCAGGGGTTTGTTTTCAAGCCATAGCGGGATCCGGGGCGTCCGGCGGTTCGATGCCCAAGTCAAAGCTCAAGCGCGCCCCGGCGAGCGGGCAGGGAAGTTCAATGTAGAAAGGATTAAGCAGGAAGACCTTGCCTCCGCCGGCGGCGCGCCGGACGAAACGGACTAGCCTTCCGATTCAAATGCGGAAATTGATTTTGATAGGATGCGTGCCCCTGTTCCTCCTCGTGGGCTGCGCCATGACCACGGTCACTCCCGCTGTACGCTCCGAACTCGCCCCGACCGGGAAGCTCCGCGTCGGGATCAATCACGGCAACTTTCTGCTGGTGAACCCGGGCTCGCCGCACGGCGCGCCGCGCGGCATCGCTCCCGATCTTGGCGCCGAGCTCGCCCGGCGGCTCGGCGTGCCGGTCGAGTACGTGAGCTTCGACGCCGCCGGCAAAACCGCCGACGCCGTGAAGACGGGCGCCTGGGACATCGCGTTCCTCGGCGCCGAGCCGCAGCGCGCCAGCGAGATCGCGTTTACCGCGGCCTACCTGGAAATCCCGGTGACTTATCTCGTGCCTGCCGGGTCGCAGATCCGCAATCTCGCCGACGTCGATCGCGCCGGCGTGCGCATCGCCGTCTCCGCGAAAAGCGCCTACGACCTCTTTCTCACCCGCACGCTGAAGCACGCCCGGCTGGTGCGCGCGGAGGGCCTCCCGGCCGCGTTCGAGGTGTTCAAGACGCAGAAGCTCGATGCACTCGCCGGGCTCAGGCCGGGCCTGCTTGGCGACGCCGGGAAGCTGCCGGGATCGCGCCTGCTCGACGGCCAGATCACTGCGGTCCAGCAGGCGATCGGCACGCCCAAGGCCCGCGAGGCGGGCGCGAACTACCTGCGCGAGTTCGCCGAGGACGTGAAGGCCTCGGGGTTCGTCACCCAATTGATCGAGAAGCATGGCGTGCGCGGGGTGACGGTCGCGCCGAAAGCGCCGGCTTACTGAGGCGGCGCGGCGGACAATCAAGCCGTGAATTTCCGGGGTGTCGTCGTTCTGCTTGCCGCGGCCTGGGCGCTCGCGCTGCCCACGCATCTTTCGGCCCAGAGCTATCCCGGCAGATCGGTGCGGGTGGTCGTGCCGTTTGCTCCCGGCGGAGCCACCGACATCCAGGCCCGGGTCCTCTCCAAGGAACTCGGCGAACAATTCCGGCAGTCCTTCATCGTGGAAAATCGCCCCGGGGCGAGCGGGATGATCGGAGCGGAAAACGTCGTCAACTCTCCCCCGGACGGTTACACCATTCTTTTCACCACCGCCGCGCTTGCGATCAACGCGACGCTCGCCAGGAGCACCATCAAGTTCGATCCCGTGAAAGACCTCGCGCCCGTGATCTGGACCAGCTCGACGCCGCTGGTGCTGATCGTGCATCCGAACGTGGCGGCGAAATCGGCCGAGGAGCTGGTCGAGCTCGCCAGAAAGAAGCCCGCGTCACTCAACGCAGCCCTCACCGTTTCCGGCAGCACCAGCCACCTGGCAGCCGAACTGTTCAGGCAACTCGCCGGAATCAGTTTCACGAACGTTCCCTACAAGGGCGGCGCGCCGGCGATGATGGCGATGGTGAGCGGTGAAGTCGATTTCCTGTTCGCGGAAGCGCTGCTTGCGGCGCCGCAGATCAAGGCGGGGAAGGTGCGCGCGCTCGCGGTAACGACCGTGAAGCCGTCGCCGGCTTTCCCGGATCTGCCGACGTTGAATACGCTGCTGCCCGGGTTCGTGGCGGACAACTGGTTTGCAATCTATGCCCCCGCGGGGACGCCCAGGGAGATCGTCGCGACGATCAATGCGGCGATCAGGAAGGCGCTGGAGACGAAGACGGTGCGCGCCCTGTTCGAGCAGGACGCATTGATATCCGCGGGCGGCACGCCGGAAGAGCTCGGCGCGCACCTCAAGCGTGAGATCGACCGCTACGCGGAAGTTATCCGCAAGGGCAACATCACGGCGCAGTAGCCGATCGCCGGTCCCACGTTCGAGCCCTCGTCGGGGACTTGACCTTCAACGTCCGCTATCGACCCGGAGCGGACAGTACCGCTGACCGCTAATTCGGCTCCTTGGTTCGAGCCCTGGTCGGGGAGCCATTTAGGTGCAAAACTGGACACCATTTTCTCCCAATTCCACGCCCCGGTGCGTTTCTAGTAGAGTAATGTGATTAACGGAGACGAACCATGAGGCACTCGATTAGTCGTGTTGTCGCTGTATTTTCCTTTTCATTCGCAGTGGCAAGCACTGCCTTCAGCCAATCGGCCGGCAAGCCATCCGAGCAGCTCGGCAAGGTTGAGTTCCCCAACTCCTGCAGCCCTGCGGTGCAGGAAAAATTCCTGCGCGGCGTAGCGATGCTCCACTCGTTCTGGTGGTCCGCGGGCGAGCGCACGTTTGAGGAAGTCGCGGCGGAGGACCATTCCTGCGGGATCGCGGCCTGGGGGTTCGCGTCGATCCTGATGTCAAATCCGCTCGCCGGAAGCGGCGCCTCGCCGAAGGACGCGCCGCGGGCGCAGGCGGCGATCGACAAGGGCCGCAAGATGGGCGAGAAGACGCAGCGCGAACGCGATTACATCGAGGCGGTCGCCGCTTACTATGAAGACTTCGCTAATCGGCCTGAACGCGCGCGTCAGCTATCGCGCGCCAAGGCGTTCGAGGCGCTCGCCGCAAAATACCCGGACGATAACGAGGCGCAGATCTTCTACGCGGTGTATCTTGCGGCAACGCAAGTCTTGTCCGACCAGTCCTATTCGGCCTATCTCAAAGCGGCAGGAATTCTCGAGAAGCAATTCGCCAAGTACCCCGACCATCCGGGTATCGCGCATTATCTGATCCACAGCTACGACGCGCCCCCGATCGCGCAGCAAGGGCTGCCGGCCGCGCGGCGCTACGCGCAGATCGCTCCCGACGCACCGCATGCGCTGCACATGCCTTCGCACATCTTCACGCGCGTTGGGGCTTGGACGGATTCCGTGGCGACGAACCGCCGTTCTGCAACTGTCGCGAAGAAAGGCAACGAGCCCGACGAGGCGCTGCACGCAATGGACTATATGGTGTACGCCTACCTACAGGTAGCACGTGACAACGACGCCCGGAAGACTTTCGACGAAGCGTTACAGGTGAGCGGGACCAATCCAGCGCGCTTTGCGGCTCCCTACGCACTCGCGGCGATGCCGGCGCGCTATGCAGTCGAGCGCGGGGCTTGGGGCGAGGCAGCGCAACTGCGACCGGGTGCGAGTAAATATCCGTTTACCGAGGCAATAACGCACTTTGCGCGCGCACTTGGTGCCGCACGCAGCGGCGACCCTGCTTCGGCGCAAAAAGATGTCGAGCAAATTGCCCAGCAGCGCGACGCACTAAAAGCGGCCAAGAACCAGTATTGGGCGACGGAGGTGGAGGTAATGCGCCTCGCCGCTTCGGCTTGGGCATCGATCGCACAGGGGAAAAACGATGAGGCGCTCACCCTCATGCGACAAGCCGCTGACACCGAGGACAAGAACGAAAAGCACATCGTCACCCCGGCGCGGATCGTTCCAGCGCGCGAGCTCCTCGGAGAGATGCTACTCGAGCTCAAGCGCCCGGCCGAGGCGTTGAAGGAGTACGAAGCTTCGCAGGTTCGCGAACCCAATCGCTTCCGCGGCCTCTATGGGGCCGGCCTTGCCGCCTCACAGTCGGGCGACACGGCCAAGGCGAAGCAGTACTTCGGCCGACTCGTCGAGATGGCGGGCAAGGGCGAGCCGCGCGCCGAAATCGATGCAGCGCGAAATTGGCTAGCCAGGAACTAATCGCGATATGCGGTTGTTGCTCATAACGACCCCCCCGGAGATCGCAGGAGCCCTGTGACGGGAGCTTCGGCTCCCGTTTGTTTTTTTGGGTCGTACCATCTGATCGATGTGACATCATTGCCAATGACCGGTACTGGCCGTTTCCAGACCTTCAGCGCCGTGTGTTGATCCGCAGTCATGGCTCTCTTGAGGACTCTGAAGTTGATGGACACCACTTCCACGGCGGCGCAGGCGCGATCGTATATTTGCGGACTACAGAACTTATCAGGTCGAACGGGGCCGCAGGGACACAGTGATCTGCCCATTGTTTTCCAGTGTGGCGACATGAACGTGTTCGATTTCCGCGCAACCGGCAGCACGAAGGGCAGCAGACAATTCGTGACGTGTCAGCAACTCGCCACGCATGATCTCCTCATTCAATACCCCGTTGTGAATTAGTGTACGGGGGGTACCTTCAATCCAAGCTTCCAGCTTCTTGCTTTTGAAAGTCATGAATGCGACGCCATAATGGAGGGCGATTAGGGTCGTGGCGGAAATGATCCCGCCCAACACGGTGTTATCTCCGCCGTTCATTGCATTCTGGACGGCGTTGCTGAGAACGAGTAATAACACCAAGTCAAAGGGAGCCAATTGCCCAGTCTGACGCTTGCCGGTGACGCGCAAGATGAGGAGCAAAAAGACATACACAATCACGCCGCGCAGAATAAATTCCCACCACGGCAGGCTTAGACTCCACATAGATCCTCCATTTAATTGAACTGTGAGATAAAGTTGCCAAGCATACAAGCGGGCAAATTTTAGGGGTGAATTGAGGTTACGTCGGTAGCCCGCAAGGATGGAGAGGACCGTGCTGAACTGCTGGTTTCGGTAGAGTCGAGATGTGGCGCGGTGGCAGTAGGTCCGGTTTGTCTGTTGTCGCCTCTTTCGTCTGGCGGTGCCCACGTAACCTCGCCGTAGCTCCGTTTCCACATCCCGCTCAACGAACCGGACAGGCAGATCCACGCCTTGGGACTTCCCGTGTTGCGCGCGCTTTCCTTGTGTACGTGCTGTCGCCACTACCCCGGCGCAGCGACTGAGGACACTGCTTCGCTCATTCACCCAGACGTATCAGCCTTCCCCGAAAGGGTGTTCGGGTCGGCCTGCGAATCGTCCTTTTCGAGGCTTGCTCGGCGTTCACTCGCGTTACGGCCTGCACACTCGCGCTGTCACCAATTCGTGACCCGCTATCCGAAGGCTTCAGCCATTTCGTCTCCTCCATGACTGCTCCGGTTGCTTCCGGCTGGAGCGGTTGCCGGGTGGGATTCTCACCCACTGGAAAGCGCCGCCTTGTCACGGCGCACGCCCAGAGCGGCCGTTCAGCCAATTGGCCGAGAGCGGCCTGTCAAGTGAGGCCGCACCCGAATCAGTGCCGGCCTGAGTTGGAAACGCCCGGCTCTATACCGTTCAGAATTCAGGGATGGAGTCATCAAAAACGAACCAGTTTAAAGGGCTAGGTTCACTCAGCGCGCAAGTTCAGGGAATCGCGGTAGCAGGTCAGAAAACACGAAGCCGTCGCGCTCGACGATTTCACCTGCAACGACCTCGACCGGGTGGTGGAACATCGGGCCGTCGCAGACAAAGGTATGGAATTCGCCACGCTCGCCGCAGGGATCGATGCCTCCGGGCACCGCGTCGACAAAGGCGGCGTCGAAGAGCCGCCCTGCCCATTCCCGCGGCGCCTGCTTGGGATCGACGCAAGTGATATACGCGCGCAGGCCGCCTACCACCATCTCCTGCGCAAGGGCCCGGGTCGGAAGCCCCCAAAGTGGAAACAGCGGCCCGATGCCCGTTCCCGCAAGCTTCTCCTCGCGGTAGCGGCGAATGTCTTCCAGGAACAGGTCGCCGAATGCGAAGTGCGTCACGCCGCGTCGCTTCGCCTCCTCGACGAACGCCCCCATCGCAGCCTCATAGGCTTCGTTCGGGCAGGGATAAGGAATGGGGATCGTGTCGAGCGGCAAGCCGATGCTCGCTGCCTGCGCATCCAGCAGCGTGCGCCGCACTGCGTGCATGGCGACGCGGTCGAACTCGCGATTGACCGTGGTGAATAGCCCCGCGAACTCGACATCGGGATCACTACGCAACAGGTGCAGGGCCCAGGCGCTATCTTTGCCACTGCTCCATGCAAGCATCACGCGCTTCGTCATTCGTCCCCGGTCACCACCGGCGCAGGCTGAATCCGATTAGGTGCCATGACATGAGTTGGTAATTTATGGTCAATTAGGGTCCTGGTGCAAAAATGATTCAGATTCACTATCCATAGTGTTAGATTTATCAATTGAACGACTAGCCGTTATAGGGTCACGAAGTTGTAGCACCAGAACCAAAGTCGGTCGCAGAGGAAGGAAATGGAATATGATTAACACGATGAGCCAAAGACACTACGGACTGGTCCTTTTGTTACTGCTGTTGGCGCTGCTCGGCCGTTTGCTGCCGCATCCCCCGAACTTTACGCCGCTCCTCGCGGTGGCCCTTTTCGGCGGGGCCATGCTGCCACGGCACTTGGCCTACGGTGTGCCGCTCCTTGCAATGGCAGCCAGCGATTTTTTGCTTGGATACCCGCTTGACGAGACTAGCGTGGCGGTCTACGGCAGCTTCCTTGTAATCGTCGGAGCCGGTCGCTGGTTAGCGAAATCGAGGACACTGGGTCGAACCGTAATGGCTGTTCTCGGCGGCTCCTTGCTCTTTTACCTCGTGACCAACTTTGCCGTCTGGCTTGGCAACACGCACGGAATGTATGAGCACAGCGCGGCTGGCCTCGCCCAATGCTACGTTATGGCGCTGCCGTTCTTCCGCAACGCTCTGGCGGGGGATTTTGTGTGGACCGCGGTGCTCTTTGGGATCTTTGACTTCGCGGCGCGACAGCTGCAATTGCGCGGCACGGGTCCCGAACGCCCGGCGTAGGAGTACCGAATGCGGGTCGTCTCCCTACTGCCCGCAGCAACTGAAATTGTCGCCGCACTCGGCCTTGCCGAGTCACTGGTCGGCATTTCCCACGAATGCGATTATCCCGCCGGGCTTGAATCGAAGCCGCGAGTGACACACTGCGAGATCTACGGACAGGGACTAACGAGCGCTGTCGTCGACCGGTGGGTGAACGAGACGCTCGCGGCGCGAGGCAACCTGTATACGCTCGACGAACCGTTGCTCCGGGAACTTGCCCCCGAGGTCATTCTCACGCAGCAACTGTGCGATGTGTGCGCAGTGGGCTTCGGCTCCGTTGCCGCCTTCGCCGCGACTCTCCCGAAGAAGCCGCGCATTGTAAATCTTGAGCCATCGAGCCTAGCGGACATTTTGTCCGACATACGGCGTGTCGCAGTGGCTTTGAATGTCGAAGCACGCGGGAATGCGGTGATCGCCTCGCTCTCCGCCAGAGTCGCCGCCGTCCGGGACCGAACGTCACACATCTCCCAGCGCTCCCGCTGCGTGCATATGGAATGGGTCGATCCGCCTTTCTGCGCAGGCCACTGGAATCCCGAATTGGTGGAGATTGCCGGAGGGTCGGATCCATTGGGGCGCAAGGGCGCGCCGTCCGTCCGCGTGTCATGGGAGGCCGTGCTGCAAGCGCAACCGGAGATCTTGATCGTGGCCTGCTGCGGTTATTCAGTAGCCGAGACGCTACGGGATGTCAAACTTCTTCGCAATCGTTCCGGCTGGGACGAACTGCCGGCCGTGCGGAACGGTCGCGTCTTTGCCGTGAACGGCAGCGCCTACTTCAGTCGTCCAGGGCCGCGGGTGGTCGACAGCCTTGAGATCTTGGCCGAGATTCTCCATCCTGAACTCTTCGCCGGTTGGTTCCCCGACCGGGGCGTCGCGAGGGTCGATTGTATTTTCAACGAATCCAGGTTTGCAGCGTGATGAACTGAGCGCGCCGCGGCCCGACCCGCTACTTGAATGCGTACTCGGCGCTCGCGAACAGCGCGCGCCCGGCTTGCGGATAGGCACAGACGGGCGTAGCGCAGCCGAAGGCGCTGACGATGCCGTAGCTGTAGTACTTCTTGTCGAAGACGTTGTTGATCGACCCAGACAGATTCCAGCTGCCCACCGCGCGGGAAAGCTTCACGTCGGCGAGCAGGTACGCCGGCATGAGCCGCGAGAATGTGTTGGCTTGGTCGTTGTCGTAGCGCTGCCTGCCGACGAAGTTCACCGCCCCTACCAACCGCGTCTGCGGCGCGAACAGCCACGTCGCGCGCAAGTTGATGAGCGAGCGCGGCACGAGCGGCACGTCTTTGCCAGCCACATCGACCCCGCCGTACACGCCGTACTTGAACTTGGCGGTCTGAAGGATTGCGTTCCCAGAGAACTCAAGCTGCTGCGACACGGGTAGGGCCGCGAACAGTTCCATGCCGCCTCGTCGGGTGGGTGAAAGATTGGTATTGGCGCCGAACGGAACCACAATGGGACTGAAGTAAATCTCGTTGTTCAAGTCCATCGTGTAAAGATTGGTTCGCAGCCGCAGCCCGTTCCGGCGGTACTCGACGCCCGCTTCGCGATGCCGTGCGGTTTGCGGCTCGAGCAGATTTCCCGTCGCGGTGAAGCCATTCTCGTCGACGGTCGCAACGCGAAAGCTGGTGGCGAGCCGGCCGAACGCTGTCCAGGATGGGGCGAATGCGTACTGGATTCCGGCCTCGCCCGCATGCGGGGTTCGGATATGGCTCTGGTCGCTAGTCACGAACCCGCCCTGAGTAAGGTGGTCCGAGACGCGCTGGCTGCGCCAGCCAAGAGTGAGCTTAGCGGCGTCCGTGACCTGCGCGTTGTACTGCGCGTAGAGCGCATTGTTCCCTTGGGAGGCCCGAGTGGTGGCGGTGGGCACGGAGATGGAAACGGGATCTGCGGCAAAGCGCCGGTCAAAGTCCCAGTTGCCCCAGTCCGCGCCCACGACCAGGCTGGTGCGAATGCCGAACGGCGCCGTGTTCCAGCGCAATCGCGGGGAGAACACGAGGTTGTGCAGCTTCGCTTCGCTGTAGGACAGGAAGCTGACAAAGTTCGCGGTTGCAAGCTGGTCGCGGTAACCGAGATCGGCAGCAAGCTCCAGTTCGCCCACCTGATAGCGGCCGAGCAGCGTCACGAAGTTGCCATCGCGGGTCGACCAGTCACTTGGGGTGGCCGTCCCTCGCGGTTCGCTCACGAGCTGGTTTTCGTCGCGCGTCCCGGGCAACTGGAGCCGTTGATAATCCGAACCGAACTTAAGCGCGAGGCTGCCCGCGTCACCGCTGTAGCGCAGATTGCCGGTGACGTTGTCTTGGCGCACGCGATTGTTGACCCGATAGTTGTCGCTTTCGAAATGGCTGCCCGAGATGAGCGCCCCGAAGCGCTCGCCAGCCAGGTTCACGTTGGCGCGCGCGTCCGCGGTGCCGTAGGTCCCGGCGCCAAAATAGACCTGGGCATCATTGCGTTGCGGCCGAGGTCCTTTGGTGATGATATTGATGGTCCCGCCCGAGGCTCCACCGCCATAGAGCACGGTGCCCGATCCGCGCAGGATTTCGATGCGCTCGATCGATTGCAATGGAATGGCCGAGAGCTTGGTTGAGGACAAGTCGTTCTCGTTCAACCGGATGCCGTCGAGCAGCACCAGGGTGTTCTGGTCGCCCGTGATTCCAAAACCGCGCAGGTCGATCTGGTAATCGGGCGAGCCGGAATTGTTGCGCACATGAAGTCCGCCGAGCCGCGAGAGCAGGTCCGGCAGCGAACGCGCCGTGTCGCGGGCGATGTCCTCGGCAGTGATGATGATCATGCCCACCGGTGCATCGAGCCGCCGTTCCAGAAAGCGAGTGGCGGTCACGATGACGGCGTCCTCCTCGCCTTGGGCGAGCGCGAGCGATGCGCAGGCCGCGAGCAGCGCCGCGATGATGGATCGTTTCATGGATTTCCCCTTCGGCCAGCGTCCCCGCAGGCCCACGTCGAGTTGCAAGAGGAAATGCTGCAGGTGGGGGCGTAACGAGTTGGCTTGGCACCGCTCCCCGCGGCATTTCCGACCATCATCCGAGGCCGGTCTCCGGGCTTGTGGGATCGGGCGTATCGCCTTCCCGTGAGCTAGCGCCCACAGTGGCAGTGCCTTAACGCTGATGCAAAGGCATCAGGTGTCGGCCACTAATTGATACGCCCGCGCACACTTACCGTTGCGGGGGCAGCAGAGGCATTGGCAGGGCCACGGGCCCGAAGCCGCACCTCTTTCCCGTTTCACCCCGGCGCGAGAAACACGCCGGGACACCTCGAACGAACGCGTAAATTGTACAACACAATTTTTGCTCAATGCCGATAGGGTTCTGGTGCGACGTTGATTCGGGTCCACCATCGGTTGCGCCGCGAAGACCTCCTACTTACGCAGGATCGAATGACGCTGCTCCGACCGCCACGTAGAAGTGACGAACGAGGACTGAACTGCTGACTTCCTTGGGTCTACGAGTATCGCAAGAGCTTAACGAATTGCAGCAGTTGACTTTCGTTAAATACCGCTGTCGGACGTTAAGATTGGCGGGGAGTGGCCAACTGTGAATCCGCAGGACCAGGTTCGAGCCCTGGCTGGGGAGCCACTTGGATGCAAAACTGGGCACTCGTGCCGGAGTGCCCGGTTCGCCCTCCGCCCTGCCCGCTTCCTCGGGCCGGAGTCCGCCCCCCGTGTTTCCGAGCCGATACCGCGATTGCCTTCGTCGTTCCCCGGGTTTACCGTTGTATCCCTAGGCCCCCGTGTTACAGCCACGGGGCATGCCATCATGACAGCGACGCGAAACTTAGTCTGTGGAGAGTGCGGAAACCCAGTGCCAGAGTCAGCACTGAAGCGCAAACCATGCGCAAATTGTGGGAGTGCGACCCTGCGTGCCGAAACGCCCCCGGCGGGCCCGTTCGGAATGCGCACCGGCGTCTCAGTCAAGGTCAAGAACCCTGGAGACAAGCGCCCGTCGCAGGAAGTTAAGGCCGTGCCAGAGTTCAATCGAACTCGTCGTAGGGACGTCCACGTCGAGCGCATCTTCGATCGTCGGAAGGGCAAGGATCGGTATTTTGAACGAGTCACCGACTACAAAACCGGTGAAGTTATTCGCGAGTGCGAGGGGCCACTTTCAAACCACATCAACCGAGGCAATGCCAAGAAGAAGCATGATAGCTAAGTGCGCGCGTTGGCGTACTTCAACGGGGCCAAGAATGCGAATCCTTACATTTGCCACTCTTGCCTGAAATATTTGGACGACCATCATGAGACAGGGGACGTTGTACACAATCTTCGCCATAATTCTTGCTACGCCCACCTGCGGATTCGCGCAAGCACCGCGCGCTGAAAAATCGGACCTCATCGTCTCCTCAGAACCGTTTTCACCAAATGCAACCATCAAGACGGGACACACGCCATTGCTCGGACCTGACTCAAAGGTTGAAGAAGGAGAGATAAACGGGGTCAAGTACATTTTCTACTACAGCGACGGTAGCGGTAGCTTCGTGGGAACGAAGGGAGGCACTCTTCACGGGACGGGTAATTACGCTGCTTCTACTGCACTCCGAGAAAACTGGAGCGTAGGGTGCAAGAAGGATGCGATTTCCGATAAAAAGACATGCCACATGACCATGGTAGGCAGGAATCTATGGATTTGGGCATATCCAAACGGGATTTACAACGTTAGTGTCGGTAACGGTGACGACCATTTTCCAGGCTCGACCGTTGCAATACGAATTGACGGAGGCAAGCCGATCACCGCGACGGCAAAAAATGGGGGCAGTTTCTCGCGTCAAGTAAGTGCAAATTTAGTTGCACAAATCAAGAGAGCATCGAAACTTACTACCCGCTATATGGAGTGGCCGAATCGCTACTGGGTGGACGAGACTTGGGAGTTGTATGGCTTTAACGAAGCGCTTCAGTACATAACTTGGGCGGTCAATAAAATAAGATAACGGTACTACCCAGCTCTCTGCTTAGCGGGAACGGGCCGCGAATGGCCACCCACCCGTTATCCGAACATTAATCAAGTGTCATTCTCAATTGCCA
>CAZYVT010000027.1:0-45670 GCA_964651335.1 uncultured Enterobacteriaceae bacterium
GGATCAGGTAGTGCGCCACGCCGGGGTGGTCCGGCTGCGCGGCGAAAACCTTTTCGAGGATTGCCGCGGCCTTCAACTGGTTCGCATAAGTCTTATCGGTGGGTAGTGCAGTTACGTCGAGTGCCAGCGCGTAGAACACGGACGCCTCGGTGTCTTCGGGATAACGCTGCGCGAGCTGCTCCATCGCCTTCACGTAGGCGAGCGCACGGGTGCGGTGCTCCACTTTGTCCGCGTCCTTGTAGAACGCTTCGACCGCGCCGATGTAGTCGCGCTCGCGCTGGGTCTTCGCTTGCGCCGCCTTTGCCTTCTCGACCGCGGCCAACCCGCCAGCCAGCGCCGCCGGCGCGGGTGGCCAGGCGAAGGGATTTCCGAACGTCAGCATCGCGCTGCCCCAGTGCGCCATCGCGCAGCCCGGGTCGGCCTGGGCGATGGCGCCGAATGCCTTCAGGCCCTCACTGAACCAGAAGGAGTGCAGCAGCGCGACGGCGCGTTCGAACTGCGGTTGCACCGCCGCGCTGCATGAAGTCGGGAAACGCACGGTGCCGAGCTTTTCGATGCCGTCGTCATGCGCCAGCACGCCGGCGGCAGTGGCGAGAAACGCGGACGCAACGAGCGCCGAAATCAGATTCGTTTTCACGGTAACCTTCCCTGGGGATTTGCGACGGCGAAGTCTACTCCACTGGTTCCACTCGACGAGGCACCGGAAATACGGTGCCTAGATTTGCGCGTGGTTGGCTCCCCGACCAGGGCAATTCCGGGCACTCCTGGCTCCTCAGGGCACCGCTAAGTTAGCAGGTTCCCGATGAATGGCCAGTTTGTTCCAAGCGCGATAGGCAGGAATCGGCCAGAAGCAGCCGTTCGTAACCTCTTCCTATTCGATTACCCGATCGGCGCGCAGTAGGATCGAGGGCGGAATCGTAAGCCCGAGCGCCTTCGCGGTTTGCAAATTGATCATCAGCTCGAACTTCGTCGGCTGCTCTACGGGAAGATCCGCAGGCCTGGCGCCCTTGAGGATCTTGTCCACATAGATCGCAGCGCGCGCGTACAGGTGCCGATAGTCGACGGCGTAGGACATCAAGCCGCCCGCATCGACGAATTCCCGGCTCGCATAGATCGTCGGCACGCGATGTCTTGCCGCCAGTTGCACGATTAGCTTCAGGTTGGCGGACATGATCCCGTCGATGCCCACGGTCAGCGCATGCAGGCGCTGCTTTGCCGCGGTCTCGAATGCCGGGGCGATATCGTCGGCCTTGGCGACATCGAAGCGCCGGTATTCGATGCCGCGCGACTGAGCCGCCGCCTCCATTTCCTGTTCATTAAGCTGATTGACGGGATTGGACATATCGAGCAATGAGCCGATCTTCCTTGCCGCCGGGAGCGTCTCCTTGATCAGCTCGAGGCGCTTGGCCGACAGCTCGCCGGCAAAGGGATTGAAGCCCGTCACGTTTCCGCCCGGACGCGCGACGGTCGCGACGAGGCCGGTGCGCACGGGATCGCTGGCCGCCGTCACGACGATCGGGATGGTCCGCGTCGCCGCCTTCGCCGCCAGCGACGCGGGCGTGCCGCGGGTCAGGATCAGGTCGACCTTCAGGCGCACCAGCTCCGCGGCCAGCTCTGTGAAGCGCTCGTTGCGTCCGTAGGACGAGCGGTACTCGAACGCTAGGTTCTGGTAGCCGAGCTCGCTCAGCGTGCGTCGAAACACCTCGAAGTTGGCGTTGCCCTCGATCGGCGTCGTTTCCAGCACGCCGATGCGGAATAGCTTGGCCTGCTGGGCGAGCGCAGCCCAAGCCGGAAGCAGCGTTCCCGCGAGAACCAGTCTGCGACGTGTGAGCACAGGCCCCCCTTCCGGCCACCACTATAGCTTCAGTTCTTCCTTTTGCCATAACCCCTTGCGCGAGCACCTTGGTGCCGAACGCGTGACCGATAGTGGCAGAAACCGCTACTCAACATGCCCCGATCCGGCCGCCCGTGCCGCGGCTGTGCGACATGGACAGGAAGTAAATTCCTTTCCCCCAGCTGGTCCCTTTAGCGCCGCGATCCTCGTCTGCCTGAACGGCCGCTCTGGGTCGAACTGAGACCTTCAGTCCATCGACAGGGTTCGGCCAGTAACGGCCGTTCGCGGACCCGTTCTACTCGATCACCCGGTCGGCGCGTAGGAGGATCGACTGTGGGAGTTTCAATCCGAGTGTCCTGGCGGTTTTGAGGTTGATCACCAAGTCGATCTTGCTGGGCTGCTCCACGGGCAGGTCACCCGGTTTCGCCCCCTTCAAGATCTTGGCGATATGCCTTGCGGCAGCCCGAAACTGCGCGGCGAGATTCGGGCCATAGGACATCAGGCCACCCGCTTCCACGTACTCCGAAACAGGGTGAGAAGTCGGCAATCTATGCTTCGCCGCAAGCGCGTTGAGTTCGGCTCGCCGCTGCATCTGCCGCCCCGCACCGAACAAAAGCACCGCGTCAGCGCGCCAGCGCAGAATCTCGGCGAAATCTCGCTCCAGATCGCTCGAAAATTCCACCCAGAGCGTGCTGAACCCCAGCAGTAATGCGGCATCATCGGTCTCCTTCTGGTATTGATCCTTGTAGGGCGGATCCCACAGGACCGCAACGCGAGCAGTGCTCGGTGCGATCTCCTTCAGAAGTTCGAGACGCTTCGCGATGATCCCCGCGCCAACGTCCCACGTGAGACCAGTGACGTTGCCGCCTGGTTTGGGCAGACTCTTCACCAGCCCAGCACCAACGACGTCGGTTCCGACCGCCATCACAATCGGGATCGACTGAGTGGCATGCCGCACTGCGGTAGTGGTCTCATTGGGTCCGGTAACGATGACATCCGGTTTGCTCAGCACCACCTCTCGTACGATCGCCGGCAACTTTCCGATGTCTCCGTCGGCCGAGCGGAATTCGACGATGACATCCCGGCCCACAATGTAGCCCTGATCGTGCAGACCCCGTTCGAGCGCATCGATCAGATGGTTCACGCCGGCGCGTGCCGAAACCGACAGAAACACCGCGCGGAATACTTTTTCGCGCGGCTGCGCGAACGCGAACGGTGCGGCCAACAGCGCGCTTGCCGCGATCAGGAACTGCCTGCGTAGGATTTGACCCATGCCCCGCCCCCCGATGAGCAGTCTGCCCAAAAGTCTACGCCTGACTGTCTGCAACGGGTCGAATTGCGACCTATGAACGTCCGCTTTGCGGAAGTCTAGCTACTGTTTGTACGACGACTTATCCCCGCGAAAGCGCGCCCCCGTTGGATTAACACGGGGCCTACGGATACATTTAACCCGAGCTGCACCGTCACTTGCATTTCAGGTTTGCCGACCAATCCTCGATCGGCCGGGTGCAGTCCTGCTCGTTCACCCGGCGTGTTTCATCGAGCTGCGGCACTGAGCCGCCCGCGGCAAAAAGGTCGGCGCGATTTCCGATGCGATAGCGCTCGTTCTCGTCGCCATGCCAGGCCGCCGCAAGAATGCCGATCCCGATCAGCGTCCCCGCAATGGATCCATACCGAACCTGAACGCCGACCGAAGAATTGACAACTGAAGTTCCCGGCGGCACGGCCGTTGCTCCGGAACCAAAGCGCACATTGGTGTTCGCCGAGCAGCCTGCGAGCAGCATGACGAGGAGCAGCAACGCGACGCGCATGCCGAGATCTTACTCTCCGGAAGTCGCGCGCCGCAGCCGGTCGAGGATCGCTGCCCACGCCGGCGAATCGGGCGGCGATTCGACGAGAATCACCTCGGCGCCCGCACCATCCAGCTCGCGCAACGCGGCGTAAAGCCGCTGCGCGTACGCCTGCGGCTCGCGCGGCATCCGCAGCCACTGGCCGACGCGTTCATCAGGCCGCGAAAAGGCGAGCACCGCTGTATTGCCATGCACTTTTCCGATCTCCGCATCAAGCCTGTGCGGCGCGACGAGCCGCGCCAAAGTCTTCGGCGCGTAATGCCGCTCGAGCGTCCCCGGCGCGCGCGGCGCTGAGTCGTCCACCGGACGCACCGGGTCGCCGAGAACCGATTCAAGTTCCGCGGCCGTAATCCTCCCCGGGCGCAGCAAAACCGGCTTGCCTCTCGAAAGGTCGAGAATCGTGGATTCGATGCCGATCTCGCTCGGCCCACCGTCGAGAACGAGATCCGCACCGGCAGCAAGGTCCTCGCGCACGTGAGCGGCAATGGTGGCGCTCACCCGTCCGAAAACGTTCGCCGACGGAGCCGCTACGCCGCCGCCGAATGCTTCAAGCATCGCATGCGCCACCGGATGCGAGGGCACTCGCACGCCCACCGTGTCCTGGCCGCCGGTGATGAAATCGCCGGCGCGCTCCGAGCGCTTGAGGACGAGGGTGAGCGGCCCGGGCCAGAAGCGCGCGGCGAGCTTGCGCGCGACCTCGGGCACCTCGCGCGCCCATTCGAATGCGCGCCCGGCGTCGGCGAAATGCACGATGACCGGATGTCCGGCCGGCCTGCGCTTGGCAGCGTAGAGCCGCGTTACGGCGGTGGCGCTGGACGCATCCGCGCCCAGCCCGTACACGGTTTCGGTGGGAAAAGCGACCAGCCCGCCGGCGCGGAGGATTTCCACCGCGCGGCGGACGGCGGGGTTCATGGTTTCGGAAGTTCGACCTTGCGGACGGCGTCCGATTGCCTGGCGCGAAATGCGGCGAGCTTTTTCGCCAGCTTCGCGTCTTCGAGCGCAAGCAGCGCGACCGCAAAGAGCGCCGCGTTTGCGGCACCTGCCTCGCCGATGGCGAAGGTGGCGACCGGGATGCCCTTGGGCATCTGCACGGTGGAGAGCAGCGAGTCGAGACCCTGCAAATGTTTCGAGGGCACCGGCACCCCGAGCACCGGAAGCGCGGAATGTGCCGCCACCACGCCGGCCAGATGCGCCGCGCCTCCGGCACCCGCAATCAGGCACTTGAGGCCGCGCTTTGCAGCACCGCCTGCCCATTCGGCGACGAGAGCGGGCGAGCGGTGCGCGGACATCACTTTGGCTTCGTACGGCACGCCGAAGTCTTGCAGCATCTTCGCTGCAGCCTTCATCGTGTCCCAATCCGAGGTCGAGCCCATCACAATGCCCACCAGTGCCGTCACGACAATCCCTTTCCGGTGAGCCGCTCAAGCGCCTCGCGGTATTTGGCGGAGGTCCTGGCGATCACATCCTGCGGCAGCTTCGGCGCCGGCGGCGCCTTGTTCCAGTCGAGCGTCTCGAGGAAGTCGCGCACGAACTGCTTGTCGAACGAGGGCGGCGAGATCCCGACCCGGTACTGGTCGGCCGGCCAGAAGCGCGAACTGTCCGCAGTCAGCACTTCGTCGATGAGCACCAGGTCTCCCTTCGCGTCGGTACCGAATTCGAACTTGGTGTCCGCGATGATGATGCCCCTGGCCGCTGCGTAGTCGGCCGCTTCCTTGTAGAGCCGGATGCTGATGTCGCGGATTTTCTCCGCGAGCGGCCTGCCCACGACCTCGCACATGCGCTCGAACGAAATGTTCTCGTCGTGCCCTTCCGCTGCCTTGGTGGCGGGCGTGAAGATCGGCTCGGGAAGCTTTTCGGCCTGCTTCAGTCCCGCCGGCAGCCTGATGCCGCACATAGCGCCCGTCTTCTGGTAGTCCTTCCACCCGGAGCCGATGAGGTAGCCGCGCACCACCGCCTCGACCGGCAGGGGCTCGAGTTTTTTCACCACGATCGAGCGACCGCGCACCTGCGACTTCTCCTCATCGCTGCGAACGATGCGCTCCGGATCGATTCCGGTCAGATGGTTGGGGACGATGTGCGCAAGCTTTCCGAACCAGAAGTTCGCCATCTCGGTCAATACGCGCCCCTTGTCCGGGATCGGATCGGAGAGCACGACGTCGAACGCCGAGAGGCGATCCGAGACCAGGATCAGCATCTTGTCGCCGTCCACCGCATAGAGATCCCGCACCTTGCCCCTGCCGATGCGCGGCAGGCTCTTGAGATTCGATTCGTAAACCGTAATGCTCACGCGACCTGCCGTTCAAGCTCGGGTTTCCACTTGCCCTGGCAGGCGAGGCCATTCATGTGCGCGCGGTGGTAGAAGGCCCGTTGCGCTGCGGCGACATTCGCGCTCTGGCCTTTCCATGTGCTGAGCGCGGAGTTCTGCAAGGCGCGGGAATAGGAAAACGTCAGCGGCCAGGGCAACCCCTTCATTGCAGCCATCGCGTTCAGGTGCGCCGTTGCAGACACGTCGGACTGGCCGCCGGAGAGGAACACCACCCCCGGCTGTGCCGCTGGCACGGTCCGCCTGAGCACCCTCACCGTGCGCTCGGCGACTTCCTCGACCCCGGCCTGGCGCGGGCAACTCTTGCCCGAGACCACCATGCTCGCCTTGAGGATGGTGTGCTCGAACGACACGTTGTGCGCGGCGAGCGCCGCGTAGGTCGCGCGCAGCGTCGCCTCGGTCACTTCCTCACAGCGCTCGATCGTGTGGTCGCCGTCCAGCAGGACCTCCGGCTCGATGACCGGCACGATCGAGGCTTCCTGGCACAACGCGGCGTAACGGGCGAGCGCGTGCGCGTTGGCGTAGAGGCAGGGGTGGGTCGGAATCGCGTCGCCGATCGTGATCACGGCGCGCCATTTGGCAAACCGACCGCCCATGCCGAAATACTCTGCGAGCCGCTCGCGCAGGCCGTCGAGCCCTTCGGTGACCTTCTCGCCCGGACACAGCGCAAGATTCTTCGCCCCCTGGTCCACCTTGATGCCCGGCAGGATGCCCTTTTTCGCGAGGTAATCCGGAAACGGCACGCCGTCGCGTGTCTTCTGGCGGATCGTCTCGTCGAACAGGATCACGCCCGAGACGAACTGCTCGGCGCCCGGAGTGGTGAAGAGCAGCCCCCGGTAGGCGCGGCGGCTCTCCTCGGTGCACTCGGCTCCGACCGACTTGAAACGCGTTTCGCAGGTGCCGCTCGATTCGTCGGCGGCGAGAATGCCTTTGCCCTTCGCGACCATCGCGGCCGCGGTCTTGGATAGGAGTGCCTTGTCCATGCTGCTCCTCGATCAGGGGAAATGACGCGAAGGTTCAGGGCGCGATTTTACCTCTCCGAAAAGGGAAAGCCCCGCTCAGGGCGGGGCTTTCCCGGGTACTGCCTGTGAAAGTTGCTTATGCGGCCTTTTTCACCTTTGCGAGGCCTTTGACCGTCTCGGTGGCGGTCGCGACATTCGCTTCCGCGATCTCGGTGGCCTGCTTGGCGACCTTGGTGAGGTTGTCGTAGGCGGAGTTGGCCGCAGCGATCATCTGCTTGACCGCAGTCACGGCAACGTCCGAGCCCGCCGGGGCGTTCCTGACCGCCTTGTCGAGCAGCGACACGAAGTTCTCGTTCCACTCCGCAACGCGCTGCTCGGCCATCCTGGAGAACTCGGCGTTGGTTTGCGTCGCCACTTCGTACACGCCTCGCGAGTAGGCCATCGCCTTCTCGATCGCGGGTTGCGCGAAGGTGCTCTGCAGGTTCACGAACTCCTGCACGTCCTTGGCGCCGGCGAGCGCGCGGGTGTTGGCGATGCCGTCTTCGAACGCGGCCTTGATGGCGTTGGCGTTCAGGTTTGCAAGCTTTTCGATCGTGCCGAACTGGCTGGATGCGAGCGAAAGGATTGTTTCCATATTGGCCTTGGTAGTGGCCTGGAATTGCTCTGGGGTCACGTACATGAGATTTCTCCTAAGGTTGAAATTCAAAAAGTTCATCGTCGTCCTGCATTCAGTCTGGCATCGCGTATTGTGCGGTGCAGCAATTCACATTGTATGGTCTTTCAACGCAATGTCAAGTATTTTGTGCATAGCAACATCAATGATTGGCCCACGGAGAAAATCTCCTGCAGCGACCACTCACTAAACAGAAGTCAGTGCACACTTACTAATCGTGACTCTGGGCGCGCATCTCGCGCCGCAAGTCGCGCCGGCGTCACGTTCGCTGCTTGATTGAGGTCGCCGCGCAAGGTCCGCTTCGCGAACGCGCCGCCTGATTTGAGCGATAATCCGCCCCCTTGAAGATTTGCCGCTGTGCCCCTGAGTGCGCCTGCGCAGGGCGACACGTTTCGAAAATCCATGATTCGAATCGAAAACCTGGTCAAGACGTTCGGCGCCAAGCGCGCCGTCGACGGCGTGTCGTTCACGGTCGAGCGCGGCGAAGTGGTCGGATTTCTCGGGCCGAACGGCTCGGGCAAGTCCACCACCATGCGGATGATCACCGGCTTCTACCCGCCGACCAGCGGACGGATCACGGTCGGAGGGCACGACGTTGCCGAGGAACCGCTGCGCGCAAAGCGTCTGATCGGCTATCTCCCCGAGAACGCGCCTTCCTATCCCGACATGACGGTCGAAGGCTTTCTCCAGTTCGCCGCCGACATCAGAGGGCTTGAAGGCGAAGCAAAGAGAACAGCGGTCGCACGCGTGATCGGCCTGTGCTTTCTCTCGTCCGTTCTGCGCCAGACGATCGATACGCTCTCCAAGGGCTACAAGCACCGCACCTGCCTGGCGCAGGCGCTGATCCATGACCCGGAGGTGCTGGTGCTCGACGAGCCGACCGACGGGCTGGACCCGAACCAGAAGCATGAAGTGCGCAACCTCATCCGCGAGCTCGGGCGAACGAAGGCGGTCGTTTTTTCGACCCACATTCTCGAGGAGGTGGATGCCGCCTGCACGCGTGCGATCATCATCGACCGCGGCAGGATTGTCGGCCAGGGCACGCCCGAGGAATTGCGCGCGATGTCGCAGATCGCCGGCGCGGTGACGCTGCACGCCGCCGGCGCCAGCGCGGAGAAGCTTGCGGCACTCGGCCGTGTCGAGAAACTGAACGGCTCGTTCCGCATCTACCCCAGGGGAAAGGGCGCCTCGGCCGAGCTTACGCGCGCCGTGGTCGAACTTGCCGCGCGCGAGGGCTGGAAGCTCGACGCGCTGCGCACCGAGGAAGGCCAGCTCGATGAAGTGTTCCGCCGCATCACGCAACCCGATACGGTGCAGGTATGAGAGCCATCCGGATCATCGCCCGGCGCGAGCTGGCGGGCTATTTCGCCTCCCCGGTCGCGTACGTGTTTCTGGTGATTTTCCTTCTGTTGACGGGGTTCTTCACCTTCACCGCCGGGGCGTTCTTCGAGCGCGGCGAGGCGAGCCTCGGCGCATTCTTCGGCTGGCATCCGTGGCTGTACCTCGTTCTCGTGCCCGCGGTCGGCATGCGCCTGTGGGCGGAGGAGCGCCGCGCCGGAACGATCGAGCTGCTGCTCACGCTGCCGGTCACGGCCTGGCAGGCGATCCTCGGCAAGTTTCTCGCCTCGTGGCTGTTCCTCGCGCTCGCGCTCGCGCTCACGTTTCCGGTCGCTCTGACCGTGAACATTCTCGGCGAGCCGGATAATGGCGCGCTCCTGGCGGGCTATCTCGGCAGCCTGTTTCTCGCCGGCGCGTACCTTGCCGTGACCTGCATGACCTCGGCGATGACGCGCAATCAGGTCGTGGCATTCATTCTTTCGGTGGTCATCTGCCTGTTCCTGATCCTTGCGGGCTTCAATCCGGTCACCGACCTGCTGGTCCGCTGGGCGAGTCCGGCATTCGTCGACACGGTGGCCGCGTTCTCGGTCATCACCCATTTCGACGGCTTCCAGAAGGGCGTGCTCGACTCGCGCGACCTGTTGTTCTTCCTGTCGGTGATCGGATTTGCGCTGTTCGCGACCGGCGTGATCCTCCGCAGCCACCGCGCCGGGTGAACCGATGAAGAAGTACGACAACCTGGTCTATTCCGCGGTCGGCCTGGCGGCGCTTTTTCTCGCACTGGTCGCGTTCAACTACCTCGCCGCGGCCAGCGCGGTGCGCGCCGATCTCACCGAAGGCAAGCTCTACACGCTTTCCGCCGGCACCAAAAGGATCCTCAAGGCGCTCGACGCTCCGGTGAAGGTGAAGCTCTACATCTCGCAGGGCGAGCAGGCGATGCCCGTGCAGCTCAGGAGCTACGCGCAGCGCGTCGAGGACCTGGTGCGCGAGTTCAAATCGGTCGCAGGCACGAACCTGGTCGTCGAGAAATACAACCCGAAGCCCGACTCGGAGGAGGAAGACGCCGCGCAACTGGACGGCATCGAAGCGCAGCAGCTCAGTTCGGGAGAGCAGTTCTACATCGGGCTCGCGGTGAGCCGGCTCGACCGCAAGCAGGCGATTGCGGCGCTCGCCCCGGCGCGCGAGCGCCTGCTCGAATATGACCTGGCGCGGGCGATCGCCCGAGTCGGGATCGCAGAGCGGCCGACCATCGGCCTGATGAGCGCGCTGCCGGTGCTGGGGGAGAAATTCAACCCGTTCACCAGGCAAAGCTCCGAACCCTGGGTGCTCGCAAACGAGCTCAAGCGCGACTTCAACGTCAAGCCGATCAACCTGACGGCGTCGTCGATCGACCCGGACATCCAGGTGTTGCTCGTGATCCATCCGCGAGATATTTCGGATGTGACCGAATACGCGCTCGACCAGTTCGTGCTGCGCGGCGGCAAGCTGGTCGTGTTCGTCGATCCATACGCCTACTTCGACCAGCAGCCGAGCCCGATCCCGGGCATCGGCGGCGGCGGCACCAGCTCGACTCTTTCCAGGGTTTTCAAAGCGTGGGGCGTGGAAATGAATCCCGGCAAGGTGATCGCGGATGTGGTCTTCGCCTCCGGCAGCGGAAGCCGCTACACGCCGACCGTGCTTTCGCTCAACCGCACTTCGTTCAACCGCGACGACGTCGTCACCAGCCAGATCGAAACGCTGCTCTACGCCTTTGGCGGTGCATTCGACGTCAAGCCGGCGGAGGGGCTCAAGGCGACCGAACTTCTGAAAAGTTCCCCCAATTCGATGATGGTGGACAACGTGGTCGCCACGGTGGCAGGCGACGCGGCGACCAAGGGGTTCAAGCCGGATGGCAAGAGCCGGCCGCTCGCGCTTCGGCTGACCGGAAAGTTCAAGACCGCGTTCCCCGAGGGCAAGCCGAAGACCGAGACGCCGGCCGCGAAAGACGCGAAACCCGGGCCGGCTGCGACTGAAGAGCCGCAGCTCAGGGAAACTTCCAGGGACAACGCCGTCGTGCTGGTCGCCGACGTGGACATGCTCAACGACGGCGCGGCCGTCGACGTGCAGGAGGTGTTTGGCCGCAAGATCGTCGTGCCCTCGAACGGCAACCTCGCGTTCGCGCAAAGCATTCTCGAGCAGCTCGCCTCCGGCGACGATCTGATCTCCCTGAGGAGCCGCGCGGCCGCGTTCCGCCCCCTCACCGTGGTCCGCCAGATGGAGGCGGAGGCGCAGACGCAGTACTTTGGAAAGATCGAGGCGCTCGAGAGCGAGCTGCAGAAAACCACCGAAAAGCTGCAGGACCTGCAAAAGGCGCGCGGCGCAGCGGCAAAAGGCGTCCAGATCCTGACTCCGGAACAGCAGGTCGAAATCGAAAACTTCCGCAAGAAAGTCGCCGAGGCGCGCAAGGAGCTCAAAGAGCTGCGCAAGAACCTGCGGCAAGACGCCGAGAGCCTCGTGTTCTGGACCAAGGTCGTGAACATCGCGCTGATGCCCTTGCTGGTCGCGCTCGCCGGAATCGCGGTGGCGCTGATTCGCCGCCGCAGGCAGGCCGTCGCATGAACGCACGCATTGCAGCGGTGCTGGTGGCGCTGCTCGTGCTCATCGGGGGCGGCGCGCTGCAGTACTACCAGCAATCGCAATCGCAGAAGCCGGCCGGCGCAGCCACGCTCGGCAAGCCGCTCATCAAGGGATTGAAGGCCGCGGAGATCGCATCGATTGTGATACGCGAGCCGAAGGCCGGAATCACGCTGGAGCGCAAGGAAGCGGGCTGGGCCATCGCCGAGCGCGGCGGCTTTCCCGCAGACCTCGACAAGGTGCGCGATTTCGTGCTGAAGGCGATCGAACTGAAGATCGGGCAAAGCGAGCCCATTGCTGCGGCCGACCGCGCGCGGCTGAAGGTCGACGATTCAGGCGCCCGGGTCGAATTCAAGAGCGCCGACGGAAAGGTGATCGCGCGAATCCTGGTCGGCAAGAAATACTTCAAGAGCGAACCGGACAATCCGGACAAGGCAATCGGCGACGGCCGTTTCGTCCTGCTCCCGGATGACGAAAAAACCGTCTACGTGGTGTCCGACCCGCTTGCCCAGGCGAGCGCGAAGACCGCGCAATGGATCGTGCGGGCGGGCTTCGCGGTCGAAAAGGTGAAGACCCTGGAAGTCAGTCCGGCTGCCGGGGACGGCTGGAAGATCGAACGCGCAGCGGACAATGCCGAGTGGAAGCTCTCCGGTGCCAAAGCGGACGAGAAGCTGGAGATCAGCAAGGCGAATGCAGCCGCGTACTCGCTTTCGAGCGTGGAACTGGCGGACGTCGCGCCGAAAGACGCGAAGCCGGAACAGACCGGACTCTCCAAGCCCGCGGTCGTAACGGCAGCAACGCTCGACGGCCTCGTCTATACGCTCAAGGTCGGCAGGCTCGAAGGCGACGATTACTATGCCACGGTGGCGGTTGCCGGCGAGCCCAAGCCGGAAGGCAGCGATGCCGCGGAACGCGCCAAGAAAATCTCCGAACGCCTGCCGCGCGAGAAGGCGCTCGCCGAACACACTCTCCTGATCGCCAAGTCGAAGTTCGAGGATCTCCTGAAACCACGAGCTGAGCTGCTGGCCCGCAAGGAAGCCGCGAAGAAGTAGCCGATTTCCTCCGCCATAGATGACCATGTACTGCCTGCGCGCCGGTGCAGGCTCGCCGCCGATCGTTTTCGTGCACGGCTTCGCCTGCGCGCACGACGATTGGCGGATGCAGCTGGAGCACTTCGCCAGAACGCAGCGCGTTCTTGCCTGCGATCTGCGCGGTCACGGACGCACCCCGGGCGAGCCCGCCGACTGCACCGTCGAGCGTTACGGCGCGGACGTGGCCGAGCTGCTGGAGACGCTCGACTCGCCCGCGGTCCTTGTCGGCCACAGCATGGGTTGCCGTGTGGTACTGCAGGCAAACCGGGAGTCGCCCGGACGGGTGGCCGCGCTCGCGCTCGTGGACGGCAGCCGAATGGGCCACGGCGACGCGGCGCAAGCCGGCGAAGCGATGCGCGCCGCGATCGAGTTCACCGGTTACCCGGTATTCGCTGACGCGCTCTTCACCCAGATGTTCCTCAAGCCGAACGCGGACGCGGCGCGCATCATCGAGCGGGCGAGGCGCCTGCCTGCCGAACTCGGCACGGCGCTGTTCCCGGCCATGGTGCGCTGGGACGCCTCGCGCGCGGAGGACGCGCTCGCCGCGGTGCGGGCGCCGCTACTGGTGATCCAGAGCACCACCCTCAATGCCGACCGCAAGCGGGTGCCCATGGGTGCCCGGAAAACCACTCCCTGGCTCGAGTGGGTACGGGACCAGGTGCCGGGCGCCCGCATCGAGATCATCCCGGGAGCCGGCCACTTCGTGCAGATCGAGGCAGCAGAGCGCGTGAACGCTCTGATCGCATCGCTGCTCCCCTAGGGCGGGGAAGGCGCCCTGGCCTTCCCGACGGACTTCCCGCACCTGCCCGGTTGCTGCTATAAATCACCCCGAGGGCGCTGCAGACGCCCGGCAACGTATCCTGGAGAGAACCGTGGGCAAACATTCCATCGAACAGATCAGGACAATCGCGCTCGTCGGCCAGTCGGGGTCCGGCAAGACCTCGCTGGCCGAGGCGCTGCTCGCGCGCGCGGGGACGATCCCCGCCGCCGGCAGCGTCGAGCGCGGTACTACCGTGTGCGACTACACGCCGAGCGAAAAATCCTTCAAGCACTCGCTCAAGCTCGCGGTAGCGAGCTTCGAGACCCGGGGACCGAACGGCGGCAGCAGGATCCACCTGCTGGACACGCCCGGCTATCCGGATTTCCTGGGTCACTCGCTTCCGGCGCTTGCCGCAGTCGAGACCGCGGCCATCGTGATCAACGCGCAGAACGGGATCGAAATGATGACCGGCCGCTTCATGCAGTGGGCGGCGAAGCGCGGCCTGGATCGCCTGGTGATCGTCAACAAGATCGACGCGGAAAACGTCAACCTGCCCGGCCTGCTCGAGGATCTCCAGGCCGCATTCGGCAAGGAATGCCTGCCCCTGAACCTTCCCGCAGGCGGCGCGACGAGGGTATCCGATTGCTTTTTCGCGCCCTCGGGCGAAGCCGATTTCTCGTCGGTCGATGAAGCGCACCGCAGGCTCGTCGACCAGGTCGTCGAGGTCGACGAACAACTGATGGAGGTCTACCTGGAGAAAGGCGAGGTGGCGCCGGACCTGCTGCACGATCCGCTGGAGCGGGCCATGCGCGAGGGGCATCTCATCCCGGTGGTGTTCGTCTCCGCGAAGACCGGCGTGGGAGTCGGGGAGCTTCTCGATGTCATTGTGAAGCTTCTTCCCAACCCGACCGAAGGCAACCCGCCGGTCTATGTCAACGTTCCGACGGACGGCAGCGCAGCGACGGAGCTTGCCGCGACACCCGACGAGTCGAAGCACGTGCTCGCGCACGTATTCAAGGTGGAGATCGACCCCTATATCGGGCGGCTCGCGGTATTCCGCGTGCACCAGGGACGCATTACACCCGGCACCCAGCTCTTCATCGGCGAGGGCAGGAAGCCGATCAAACCGGGACATCTCTACACGCTGCGGGGCAAGACCCAGATCGAGGTGCCGGAGGCGGTGCCCGGAGACATCTGCGCGATCGCGAAGATCGACGAAATCGCATTCGATCACATCCTGCACGACTCGGCCGAGGATTCGCACATCCACGCCAAGCCCATCGAGCTGCCGACCTCGGTATTCGGTCTCGCGGTGCAGACGAAGAAGCGCGGCGACGAGCAGCGGCTCTCCGACGCCCTGCACAAGCTCGTCGCCGAGGATCCCTGCTTCCGGATCGAGCACAACGCGCAGGCGAACGAGACCGTGCTGCGCGGTCTGGGCGAGATGCATCTGAAGACCGTGATCGAGAAAATGGCCACGCAGTACAAGCTCGAGCTCGATTCCCGGCCGCCCAGCATTCCGTACCGCGAAACGATTGCGGCCAAAGCAGAGGGCCATAGCCGCCACAAGAAGCAGACCGGCGGCGCCGGCCAGTTCGGCGAGGTATACCTCAAGATCGAGCCGTTGCCGCGCGGATCGGGCTTCGAGTTCGTGGACAGCGTGAAAGGCGGAGTGATCCCGAACCAGTTCATTCCGTCGGTGGAGAAGGGCGTTCGCGGCGTGCTCGAAACGGGGTTCGTCGCGGGTTACCCGATCCAGGACGTGCGCGTCATCCTGTACGACGGCAAGAGCCACGCGGTGGACTCGAAGGATGTCGCCTTCGCGTCGGCAGGCAGGAAGGCGTTCATCGACGCGCTCGCCAAAGCAAGGCCGATCGTGCTCGAGCCGATCGTCAACGTCGAAATCGTCGTGCCGGAAGGGAACATGGGCGACATCGCGGGCGAGCTCTCCGGCCATCGCGGCCAGATCAAGGGCTCGGACACGCCGCGTCCCGGCACCGTGCAGATCAACGCTCAGGCGCCGCTCTCCGAGCTGGAGCACTTTCCGGCGCGCTTGAAATCGCTCACCGCGGGTCACGGCTCCTACACGCTGGAGTTCAGCCACTACGAGGCGGCGCCGCCGCTGCTGCAGCAGAAGCTGATCGCCGCGCACCAGCCCGCGGCGCACGCCGACGATTGAAGAACTACGATGTTCTGCAGCGCAGAGAACGCCTGCGCCGCAGCACGAAACGTTCGGAAAGAACAAACTGTTTATCGGTCACGCCGCCGTCGCGCTGGCGGCAAAGCCGCTCGCGCCGCGCGCGTCGCTCGCCTTGCTGCTCGCTGCGGCGTTCTGGCTCGATCTGGTCTGGCCGGTGCTGGTGCTCGCCGGCGTGGAACAGGTCGAGATCGCGCCGGGCAACACCGCGTTTACACCGCTCCGGTTTGTGCACTACCCCTGGACGCACAGCCTCGCGGCGTCCTTGGCCTGGAGTGTTCTGATCGGAATCTGCTGTCTCAGGATCCGAAAGCGCGAATCCGTGATCCTCGGCCTGCTCGTATTCAGCCACTGGGTGCTCGACGTCATTTCGCATCGACCGGACATGCCCTTGTGGCCCGGCAGCGAGACGATGCTCGGCCTCGGCCTCTGGAACTCGGTGCCGGCGACGATCGCGGTCGAGTGCGCGATGCTCGCCGCCGGCGTCGCGCTCTACGTGCGAGCCGCGCCGGCGCGCGACCGCACCGGCAGCATCGCCTTCTGGGGCCTGATCGGCATCCTCGTCCTCGCCTACTTCGCCAACGCCTTCGGCCCGCCGCCGCCGAGCGTCGAGGCGATCGCGATCGGCGGCATCGCCGGAGCCGCGCTATTCACGGCTTGGGCCTGGTGGGCCGACCGCCACCGCGGTGCGAAAACGCAATAAATTGGGGTCGGACCGCGATGTAGTTCATGTCTCAGTCTCAGCGTCTGCTTTCGGCCAAGAGCGGACGCTCGATTCGTCTCACTCACCTTGGCTGGCGATCACGCGCTTCTGGTGGCAGCTCGGGCAGAAGTAGCGCGTCTTGCAGGAGTAGGCGAGCAGATAGTCGTGCCCGCAGGCGTCGTAGTAGATGCGGGCGAAGCCGTAATGCGGATCAGAGTGTGCACAATATGTTGCGGCGGCGTTGGGAACAGCCCAACGCCGCCGCTCTAATTTGAAGCGCTACTGCTGTTTGAGGTTCGGGCTTCTATCCTCGTGGTCCAGAAGGAGCTTACGGGGCAGAATCTCCCTTCTCGCCTCGCGGCCCAGTCGGGCCTTGAGCCCCAGGCCCTCCCTTCGAGCCTTGAGGGCCAGGTTCGCCCTTCACGCCGGGAGGTCCCGACGGTCCTTGCGGACCTGAGTCGCCTTTGGGACCCGGATCCCCTTTCGGCCCAGCGGAACCTGAAGCTCCTGGATCGCCCTTGGTTCCAGCAGATCCCGAAGGTCCTTGCGGTCCTGGATCACCCTTCGGCCCTACCTGACCTTGCGGCCCAGTGTCGCCCCTCTCTCCCTTCGGACCAATCGGTCCGGCAGGCCCTTGTGGACCGGCGTCGCCCTTCTCACCCTTTGGGCCCGGGGCGCCTGCGGACCCTTGAGGCCCCGTCGCGCCCGCAGCGCCGGCCTCGCCCTTGTTACCTCTGGGCCCAGCCGGACCCAGAGGTCCAGGTTTTTGTTCGTTCGCTGAGAGCCGACGGGTGACTTCATCCAGACGAGTTTCAAGGCCCTCAAGTCGCCTGGCCACCGAAGGTCTTCGCGGCGCCGCCTTGGCTCCCCTCGCGGAGGGCTGCCGCCTCACGGAATTCTTGATTGCTTTTTTCGCCATCTACGCCTCCTTGTTCCATTGCTCATGACAAATCACTTCCACTCCTTAAACGATAGGAAATGCGATCCCGCTGTTCTCGCGCGTACCGCCAATTGCGGCGGCTGCGCGCCGATTCAGGGCTTGCAGTTTTTGCGCGCTGGGGCATTTTGCTCCTCCGGCCGCTCGATCCGCAACGCCGGTTACGTCAAAATGCCCACCATGCCGCTCGATCCGACGTGGAGGCAGTGCGCAAGGGGTCAGTGCGGCCGCACTTACCCTTCGCGCTGCGTTACGCGATATCGGGCACGGGATGGTACGTGAGAGGAATGACCGCGTTCGCCGATCAATCGAGCGCGTGGATGTACTTGTGAATGTCCGCTGTGGGTCGAGGTTGTGTAAAAACGCTCGACCCAGCCCACCACACGACGATTTCTCTCCTCTGAGTTTTTGCGGCGGGTCGCGAAGGCGCTGTAGAGGCCGCTACGCCAACTTTTGAACGACGGAAAAATTAAGCGGTCGCGTTTTTACACAGGCTCGGTCGGAAGCGGCCATTGGTGAACGTCAGCTTCCGGCCAGCAGCGGTCATTCACTCACCGCTTGTTCAAGATCGTATCCAAACAGGTTCAAGCCCCGATTGGCTCCCCGATCGGGGCTCGAACCATGGCCCCGGATTAGTAGCCGGTGGGAATCACCGCTCAGGGTCGAAAACGGACATTCGACCGTAGACACGACAAGATTTAGCGGAACCTGTAGAGCTCGGCCGGGTTGTCGACGAGGATTTTCTTCCGGGTTGCGTCGTCGGGCGCCCAGTCGAGCAATAGGTCCACCAGGTCTGCATCGTCAGGCATTTTGTTCTTGGGTGCCGAGGGGTGCGGCCAGTTGCTCGCCCAGAGCATGCGCTCAGGTGCGTGCTTGACGAGCGCCTTGGCGAACCGTCCCACGTCCTCGTACTTCGGGGCGCCGGATTTCGATGTTTCATAGGGCGCGGAGAGCTTCACCCAGCAGCGGCCAGTGTCGAGCAGCCGCAGCAACGACCTGAACGCCTCTTCCTCGGGCAAAACCGGCTCGAGAAACTTGCCGATGTGATCGATCACGAATTTTCCCGGCAGGTGCCGTATTTGCTCCTCGAACTTCGGCAGCTCGCGGCCGTCGAGCTGAATATTGGCGTGCCAGCCGAACGGATGCACGCGCGCCATGACCGCACTCATCCGCTCGAGCCTCACCGCGCCCCACGGCAAATGAAAGATGCGCTGGGCGCGCACACCCGCCTTGGTCAGCCGTTCGAGCTCGGCATCGGAGACGCTTTCGCTCACGACCGCGACGGCGCGCGCCGAATCGCCAAATTCCTTCAGCGCGGCGAGCGTGACGCGGTTGTCGTCCTGGTAGGCGTTTGGTTGCACCACGATCACCCGTGAAAGCCCGAGCCGCTGCTGCAACTCACGGTACATCGGCACCGTGTGGTGTCCCGGCAGTGGCGGACCACCGGGCGCGGATGGCACCGCCTGATCGTAGAAGTGCATGTGCGTATCGCACGCGCCCGCAGGGGCAACGAGCTTCGGCCTGCGCGCGGTCACTTTTTCTTCCTCCTCTTCCCTCTCCCAGGCAACGGAGCGGGGTTCGGAACCCCCTCGGCATGCACGAAGACGCCGCCCTGATACATTTCCGCGCGAGGATCGCCCGGCTTCTCGCGCGCCAGCACTTCGGGCGCGAATGCCTCGGCGTTGTCCTCCGGCCGGTAGCCAAGCCGCGTGGCGTTCGAGTTGTCGTACCAGCTGCGCGTGTTGCCTGAGACGCCGTACACGATCTCGAAACGGACCTTGGGGTGCTCGATGCCGATCGAGACCAGCTGCGCGATGTCGCGCGGCGAGATCCAGATCGCGAGCCGGCGCTTGTCGATCGGCTGCGGGTTGACGTTGCCGATGCGAATGCAGAATACCTCCATGCCGTACTTGTCCGCATACAGGCTGCCGAGCGCCTCGCCGAACACCTTGGAGACGCCGTAGCGGCTGTCTGGCTTCGGATAGACGCGGTGATCGATGGTGTGGTCGCGGCGGTAGAACCCGACCGCGTGGTTGGAGGTCGGAAACACGATCCGCCTGACGCGGTTGCGGCGTGCTGCCTCGAACACGTGATAGCAGCCGATGATGTTGGCGCTGAGTATTCCTTCCCAGGGCCCCTCGACAGAATAGCCGCCGAGGTGGACGACCGCGTCCACCCCCTTCGTGATCCGCAGCGCGTCCGCCATCTTCGAGATGTCGGCGCGCGCAAAGCTCTGGCCCCTGGCGAGGCCCTTGATCGGTCGAATGTCGGAGACCCGCAACTTGTACTTCCCGGCGAGCTCGCGCCGCAGGTGCGTGCCAACGTCGCCCGCCGCGCCGGTGATCAGTACCGTTTTCATGCTCTGAGCCTCTCTTTTCAGGTTGATGGCCAATCGGCTCATTCGTTTAGCGCCGCTGCACCTTGAAGGGGTTTCGAATGCGCACGGTCCCGATCAATTGCCCGTCGGAAAAATCCTCCGACAGAATCTCGTCCAAGCCGTAGTGCTCCGCATAGGCCCACATGTGTGCATCGAACCAACCGAGCTGATAGGTCGCTACCGCGCGAATTGCCGTGCGCAGCAGCGACTCCGTGGGGTACAGGATTTCAAACTGCGCCAGCATCTCTTCGGCTTCGCGCAGGGCATCAGCCCTCGGCAACAGGCTTGCTTCACTGCGGCCGAGAGGCCGCGTGACAGCCTGAACGAACTCGACGATCGCCTGGTGCGGCACGCGGAGCGTGTGGTGTTCAACGCCGTCGCGAAGCAATTCCCGCGCCACGCGCTGCTTTGCCGGGCTCCGCGGGTCAAAGCGGTAGACCAGAACGTTCGTATCGACCAACGCGGTCATCGCGTGTAGAGGTTTTCGCGAGTCCAACCCCGATCCTTGGCGCGCCGCAGGCGTTGCGCGCGCTCGCGCTCGGCCTGACGGACCGTGGCGGCATCGAACAGACGCAACCTCTCGCGCACCGGATACCGCGCCTTCGGGACTGCGGCCACGCGGGCGCGCAGCATACCCGCGGCGTCTTCCCATGCAAGCTCGTCGCCGACACGGATTCCGATCTTCTCGGCCAAGGCCTTCGGGATGGAGACCTGGTACTTGCTGGTCACCTTGCTCATGGTAAGGACATGGTAATGCCGTTCGCCTTACATCGTCAATTTCAGGTGCAGCGCCGGTGCCGCTCCTTGATCGTGCGCATGACCTCGTCCGGATCGCGCTTCCACCAGTTGCCTGCGGAGAAGATCTCCACCTCGTGGAATCCCGCATACCCGGCGCGCTCGACCCAGGAGCGAATGCGCTTCAAGTCGATCACCCCGTCGCCCATCATGCCCCGGTCCAGCAGCAGGTCGGTGGTTGGCACCAGCCAGTCGCAGATGTGGTAGGCAAGGATGCGCCGCTTGCCGGCGCGCCGGATACCGGCCTCGAGCTGCGGATCCCACCAGACGTGATAGACGTCCAGCGCGATCCCCAGCCAGCCCGCGCGCTTCGGATCGAGGGCGTCGCACAGATCGAGCGCCTGCGCGAGCGTGTTCACGCAGGCGCGGTCAGCAGCGTACATCGGGTGCAGCGGCTCGATCGCGAGCGGCACGCCCGCCGCGCGCGCATGGGGCAGGATCGCCGCGATGCCGTCGCGCACTTGCTTTCGCGCGCCCGCGATGTCCTTCGATCCAGTCGCAAGACCGCCCACGACGAGCACCAGGCAGCGCGCGCCCAATGTGTGCGCCTCCTCGATCGCACGCAGATTGTCGTCGATCGCGGCCTTGCGGCCGGCGGCGTCCGGCGCCGGAAACATCCCGCCGCGGCACACGCCGGTCACCGCGAGCCCGTGCGCGCGCACCGCCCGCGCCGCGGCCGCAAGACCCATCTCGGCGATCTGGTCGCGCCACGGCGAGATGCCGCGCACGCCGTGCCGCACGCAGCCCTCGATCGCCTGCGCCAGCGACCACTGCTTTTTTACCGTAGCGGTATTGAGCGACAGTCGCGCCGGGTTCGGAGCAGTCACTTCAACAGTTCGGGCGAGACGAGCCGCGGCAGGAACAACGGGATTTCCGGCCAGATGATGATCGCCGCGAGCATGAGGAGCATCGGTACCAGCATGATCATCGTGTCCTTTAGCGCGAACCTCAGCGGCACCTTCGCCACCGCGCACGAGATCATCAGGCAAAGCCCGTACGGCGGCGTCACCAGCCCGAAGGCGAGCGCCACGATGCTGATGATCGCGAAGTGCACCGGGTGCATGTGAACCGATTCGGCGAGCGGCTGCAGCGTGGTGCCGACGATGATGATCGCCGGGATCGCGTCGAGGAAGCAACCGACCACCAGGAACGCGAACGCGATGAAACAGCCCACGCCGGTGATGTCGAGGCCCCAGGTCGTGACGTTTGCAAGCAGCGCCTTCGGGATCTGGTAATAGGCGAGCAGCCAGCCGAAGGCGGACGCCGTGCCGACGCAGAACAGCGCCACCGCTGCCAGCCTCCCGGTCTCAGCGAACGCATTGTAGAGGTGCATCAGATCCATCTCGCGATAAATGACGATCGACAGCACCGCCGCGTAGATCACCGCGACCGCCGCCGACTCGGTCGGCGTAAACCAGCCGAGCAGGATGCCGCCGACGATGATGAACGGCGTGAACAACGCCGGTATCGAAATCCACGCGGAGTAGAAGAACTCCCTTAGCGTCGCGCGCGGGTACACCGGGTAGTTGCGCAGTTTGGCGTAGATGTGCACTGTCACCATCTGCGCCGCGGCGATCAGCAGGCCCGGCAGGATGCCGGCGAGATAGAGGGCGCCGATGGAGGTGGAGATCACGCCGCCCCACACAATCATCAGAATGGAGGGCGGGATGATCACCGCGAGCACGGCCGATACGGCGGTGATGGCGATCGAGAACGACAAGCCGTAGCCTTCCTTGGTTTGCGCGTCGATGAAGATCTTCGACTGGCTCGCCGCATCGGCTGTCGAGGAGCCCGAGATGCCGGCAAAGAACACCGACAGCAACACATTGATCTGGGCGAGCGCGCCCGGGAAGTTCCCCACCATCGCGCGCGACAGGCGCACCAGCCGGTCGGTGATGCCGCCGACGTTCATCAGGTTGGCGGTCAGCAGGAAGAACGGCACTGCGAGCAGGATGAACGCGTTGTACGCCTTGAAAGTCTCGTTGAACAGCGTCATCGGCGACAGGCGCGGCTCGACGAGCAGGATCGGAAGGCAGGCGAGCCCGAGCGCGAAGGCGACAGGCACGCGCGCGACCAGCAACACGAAGAACACGCCGAACAGCGCCAGCGTGGCCATGCCGGGGGACAGGGCCGCAGAGGTCATCGCGAATCCCGACCCAGCACGATGCGCAAGTTGTCAAGAAGCGATTCGCCGAGAAACAGCGCCCAGGTCGCACCGGCAAGCGGCCAGGCGACGAAGATGTAGGGCATCGGGAGCTCGGCGAGCTCGGAGAGCTGATTCCAGCCGAAGCGCACGAACTGGATGCCCCACCAAATGAAAACCAGCGCGAACACGAGAACGAAGAGGTGCGAAACGATGCGCAACAGCGCATTCGCCTTCGGCTTCAGCTCGGGCCAGACGTCCACCTCGAAATGCGTGTGCTCGCGGATGCCAATCATCGCGCCGAGCATGACCATCCAGATGAACAGGAACCGGCTGAGCTCTTCGGTCCAGATGTAGGGGGGAATCAGATGCGTGTATCGCGAGATGATCTGCAGGGACACCGGGATGATCAGGATGGCGACCGTGGCCACCATCAGCCAAGTGAGGAGGCGGTGGTACCAGTCGATCAGCTTTTTCATGGTCCGGGCAAAGAAAGAGCGCGGCGCCCGGAATCGCTCCGGGCCGACCGCGCCCGCCGCTTGAACGTCACTTGATGGCGTTGATCTTCGCGAGTATTGCGTCGGCGCCGATCTCCTTGGCGTACGCCGCCATTACGGGGTCGACCAGCCGCTTCATCTCGTCGCGCCCGGCGAACGGCACGCGCTTGAGCTTGCCCGCCTTCTCCATCGCCACCAGCTTCTGCTCGTCCTCCGACGACTCGATCTGGCGGCCGTACGCGCCCGCTTCCTTGCCCGCCTTGAGGATCGCTGCCTGGAGATCCTTGTCCAGCCTTTTGAAGGTTTTGCCGGAGAAACACAGCGGCCGGATGGTGATCGCGTGCTGCGTCATCGACAGGTGCGGGGCGACCTCGTAGAACTTCATCTGCTCGACGCCCGCGGCCTCGTTCTCGCCGGCGGCGATCACTCCGTTCTGTATCGCGTTGTAGACCTCGTTGTAGGCGATCACCGTGGGCGCCATCCCGGCCGCGGTGAAAGTGCGGCTCCAGATCGGCGCGCCCTGCACCCTCACCTTGAGCGCCTTCAGCTCGGCCATGTTCCTCACCGGCTTGTTGACGAAGATGTTGCGCGTGCCGCCGCCGGCGTAGCCGATCAGCATCACTTCGGCCTTCTGGTTGATCTCGTCGGCCACGGGCTTCAGCACGTCCTGGTCGAGTACCTTGTTCCAGTGATCGAGATCGCGGAACAAGAACGGCGCGTCGATGAACGGCGCGGCCTTGGAGAAGGTGGACATGTGCGCCGGAGAAACGATCGCGTAGTCCACCGCCTTGCCCTGGTTCATGTAGGCAAAGTAGTCCTTTTCCAGGCCGAGCTCCGAGTTTTTGTGCAGGACGAACGAGATCGGCTTGCCGTAGTACTTCTTCACCAGCTCCTCGAAGCGCGTCATCGCCTTGGTGAAGGCGTGCTCGTCGCTGAACTGCGACGCGCCGTGCAGCGTGACGCTCTGCGCGCCCGCGGGCAGTGCGAACGCGGCAACAATTGCCCCCGCGCCCAGGGTCGTAACGAAGTGCCTGCGTTTCATGGTCTCCTCTCCTCTGGTAGTGCTTCAGATTTGCGAATCCGGTTCTTTGACCGTGATCCGCCATAGTGTACGCGGGTCGTCGGGATCGGTGAGCGTCGCCGAGTGCAGCAGCGAGGCGTTGTCCCACATCGCCAGGTCGCCGACCCCGTACGTCAGGCGCAAGTGGTACTTCTCCTGCGTCGCGTGGCGCTTGAGTTCGTCGAGCAGCGCAATCGCCGCGTCCTCGGCCATGCCCTCGATGCCGAACGAACTGCCCGAGACCGCGTAAAGCGCCTTGCGGCCGGTGACCGGATGTCTGCGCACCACCGGGTGCCGTACCCAACTCATCTTCTGCTCCTGTTTCTCGGAGAGTACCGAGGCCACGGTGCGCGAGTCCCGGTCCAGTTCGTCGCGGTTGCCATAGTGATGAAGTGCAACGAGGTCCTCGAGGCGCTTCATGGTCGCTTGCGGCAGATCGTCGTACGCGGCGTACTGATTGGCGAACAACCTGTCGCCGCCGCGCCGCGGCGCCTCGAGCGAATAGAGCATCGTCGCGCGGGCCGGCACGGGCAGGTATGAATAGTCGGTGTGAAAATAGGTGCCGGCGTCGGCGAGCCCGACCGGCTCGCCATCCTTCCTGCGGTTCGAAAGGATGAGGATGTCGGCGTACTCGGAGTGATGAAACTGGTCGATCACGTGCGGCTCCGGTGGCCCGAAGCGGCGTGCGAAGTCGAGGAACTGTCGTGCCGTAAGCCGCTGCGCGCGGAACACGAGCACCTGCCCCGCGAAGAATGCGTCCCGTATCTCGGCGAATTCGGCGTCCGGGAGCGGCCGCGACAGGTCCGTTCCGCTCGCCTCAAGCCCCATGCCTTTGCTGAGCGTGGCGAGCCGCAGCATCTCAGTCGATCGTCGCCCCCGACGCCTTCACCACCTTCGCCCACTTGTCGATCTCGGCGCGGATGAAGGCGGCGAATTTCTCCGGCGTGTCGCCGGCCGGCTCCGCGCCCTGGCTGGAGAGCTTCTCCTTGATGTCGGGCGTCGAGAGCGATTTCAGGATCGCGCCGTTCGCCTTCGCCACCACGTCCTTCGGCGTGCCGGCGGGCGCGAGCATGCCGAACCAGGAACTCGCCTCGTAGCCCTTGACGCCCGCCTCGGCGATCGTCGGCAACTCGGGCATCGCCGGCGAGCGCCTGGCGCTCGTCACCGCGAGCGCGCGCAGCTTGCCTGATTTCACGTACGGCAGCGCCGAGGGCATGTTGTCGAACATCATGTTCACCTGCCCCGCGAGCAGGTCGATGATCGCCGGCGAGCTGCCCTTGTAGGGCACGTGCACCAGGTCGACACCGGCGAGCGTCTCGAACAATGCGCCCGACAGGTGGATCGATGTGCCGTTGCCGCTCGAGGCGAAGGTGAGCTTGCCCGGCTGCTTCTTCGCCAGCGCGATCAGTTCGCCGACCGATTTCACCGGAACCGAAGGGTGCACGACGAGCATGTTCGGCACCAGCGCGACGAGGGTAACCGGCGCGAAATCCTTGATCGCGTCGTAGGCCATCTTCTTGTACACGCTCGGATTGATGCCGTGCGTGCCCACCGTTCCCATCAGCAACGTGTAGCCGTCGGCCGGGGACTTCGCAACCGCCTCGGCGCCGATGTTGCCGCCCGCGCCCGGGCGGTTTTCTACGATGATTGGCTGACTCCATGCTTTGGTGAGATCGAATCCGATGGCGCGCGCGAGAATGTCGGTGGTGCCGCCGGGCGGAAACGGCACGACGATCTTGACCGGCTTGGTCGGCCAGGCCTGGGCGAACGCGGCAGAGGTGATTGAAAGTGCGAGCGCGAGCGCCGCACGAATGAGCGGATGCTTGGTCATGTTTCCTCCTCAGGATACGATGCCATGCAGGGTCAGCAGCTGCTTCATGCGGCTGCACGCGAGTTGCGGATCGGCGAGCAGGCCCGCTGCGTCGGCGAGGCGAAAAAGCTCGGCGAAGTGAAGCAGGTGGCGCGCGCTTTGCTGTCCGCCGACCATCACGAAGTGTTCCTGGCGGCCGTTCAGCCAGGCCATGAAGACGACGCCGGTCTTGTAGAAGCGGGTCGGCGCGCAGAAGATGTGGCGCGAGAGCGGCACCGTCGGCGCAAGAATGTCGTGATAGGCGGCCTTGTCGTTTGCCGCAAGTGCGGATAGCGCTGCCGAGGCGGCAGGCGCGATCGAATCGAAGATCCCGAGCAGCGCATCCGAGTGCCCCTCGGCGTCGCCTTCGATCAGCTCGGCGAAGCTGAAATCGTCTCCGGTGTACATGCGCACGCCCTTGGGCAACTTCCGGCGCATGCGGATCTCTTTATCTTTGTCGAGAAGCGAAATCTTGATGCCGTCTACCATCGCCTGGTTTCTTCCGATGACATCCAGGCACACCTCCATCGCCGCGTGGTGGTCGTCCGAACCCCAGTAGCCCTCGAGCGCGGGGTCGAACATCTCTCCAAGCCAGTGAATGATCACAGGCTCTTTGACCTGGCTGAGGATTCGGTCATAAACCAGTCCGTACACATCAGGCGATTTCGCGCAGGCCGCAAGCGCGCGGCTCGCCATGAGGATGATGCGGCCGCCCAGCTTCTCGATCGCGGCGCACTGTTCTTCGTAGGCGCCGATCACCTGCTCGATCGTAATGCTCGCGCTCGGCGCAAGATGGTCGGTGCCGGCGCCCGACGCAACGAATGCGCCCTTCACGTCCTTCGCCGCATCGAGCGTGCGGCGGATCAGTTCGAGCGAATTCGCCCAGTCGAGGCCCATGCCGCGCTGTGCGGTGTCCATCGCCTCCGCGATTCCCAGGCCCCAGGACCACAGGTGCCTGCGGTAGGCGATCGTCGCGTCCCAGTCGATCGCCGCCTCGAGCCACGGCTCCTGCGTTGAGAACGGGTCGGCGACGACGTGCGCGGCGGCGAGGGCGCGGCGCGTGAACGGCCGCGAAGGCCGCTCGAACACGCGCGGCTCGCGAACCTGATAGGGCTCCAGCTTCCCGCCTGCGGCGGGCAGGCTGATCGTCTGAATGGCGTCGCGTTTCATGCCTTGAGCCCCGGTACGTCCAGCCATTTCCTCTGCGCCCAGCTCTTCAGCCCCAGCTCGGCAAGCTGCACGCCCTTCGCGCCCTCGAGCAGGCCCCATCTGAAGTCGCCCTCGCCGGCGACGTGCTTCAGAAACAGCTCCCACTGCACCTTGAACGCATTGTCGTATTCGGCGTCTGGCACTTCCTGCCAGCCCTGAAAGAAATCGATCGGTTGCGCGATGTCCGGGTTCCATACCGGCTTGGGCGTCTCGTCGCGCGGCTGGACGAAACAGCGGCGCAGCCCCGCGACCGCGCTGCCGTGCGTCCCGTCCACCTGCAGCGTCAGCAGATCGTCGCGCCGCACCCGCACCGTCCACGAATTGTTGAAGTGCGCGATAACCCCGTCTGCAAGCTCGAAGGTTGCGTACGCCGCGTCCTCCGCGGTTGCCTTGTACTTCTTCCCGTTCTCGTCCCAGCGGAACGGGATGTGCGTCGCGCCCAGGCACGAGACTGCCTGCACCTCGCCGAAAAGGTTGTCGAGCACGTAGCGCCAGTGGCACAGCATGTCGAGGATGATGCCGCCGCCGTCCTTCTTGCGGTAGTTCCACGACGGGCGCTGCGCCGGCTGGCGGTCGCCCTCGAACACCCAGTAGCCGAATTCGCCGCGTACCGAGAGGATCTTGCCGAAGAAACCGCGGTCGCGCAGCGCCTTGAGCTTGAGCAGACCTGGCAGCCAGAGCTTGTCCTGCACCACGCCGTGCTTGACGCCGGCTTTTTTCGCCGCCGTGTACAAATCCTTCGCCTCGGCCAGCGTGGTCGCGACCGGCTTTTCGCAATAGACGTGCTTGCCCGCCCTGATCGCGCGCGTGAGTAGCCGCGGCCGCATCTGCGTCGAGGCGGCGTCGAAGAAAATCGCGTCCACCCTGGAGCGCAGCGCAGCGCCGAGATCGGTCGTCCAGCGCTCGATCCCGTGTGCCTTCGCCAGGCTGGCCAGCTTTTCGGCGTTGCGCCCCACCAGAATCGGATCCGGCATCAGCCGCGTGCCGTCCGCGAGCGCAACGCCGCCCTGCCTGCGGATCTCGACGATCGAGCGGATGAGGTGCTGATTCATTCCCATCCGCCCCGTGACGCCGTGCATGATGACGCCGATGCGTTTCTGCTTCATCGGGCCGCCACCTCGATCAGTTCCACGGTGACGCCGTCCCAGTCGCGCAGATAGACGACCTTGCGTCCCTTGTTCGGACCGGCGTTGATCGCAACCGGCGGCGCGATGGGGTTGACCTGATAGGGCTTCGCCGCGGCGACCGCCGCCTCGACGTCATCCACGTTGAAGGCGACGTGCGCGAAGCCGGTGTCGCAGGGACGCGCTTCGATCCTCCCGCGCTGCGCCGGCCCCTTGTACTCGATCAATTCGATGGTATGCCCCGGCCCTCTGAGGAACGCGATCTCCATGTCCGCGCCGGGCACGCCCGTGATTCTCGAGACGAGCGCCGGATCACGCGGCGCCCGCGAGATCAGCTCGAAGCCGAGGCAGTCGCGGAAAAACCCGATCGAGCGGTCGAGGCTCGACACCGTGAAGCTGGTGTGGTTGGTGCCTATGACGCGGAAGCCCATTTTTTCATCCCAATTTCCGCTCTCCTCATGGCATCCCACTCCGGCATGGCGCCGCTGGCGAAGCCCGGGCAGTCGAGCGAGCCGATCGCGAGCTTTCCGTTCGCGATCCGCACCCGCACCGCGCCGTGCCTGCGCTCGTAGAGATCGGGATGCGCGGCGAGAAACGCGCCCTGCTCCGCCTCAGGCAGCCCGGCCATGCCGTTCACGTAGTGGTGACCGTTGCGCTCGAGGTGCGTGAGCCCGAGCAACGACACCAGCGCCAGGTCCTGCTGCAGCGCGAGCCCGGGCTGAATCGTGAGGTCCTCGCCCGACATGAAGTAGCGCGCCGCCCCCGCTTGTTTGTTCCACTTTACGCAGCGCGCGCGGTTGATGAGCGACTTGTAAAGGCCCTTGCAGGTCTTCGACGACACTCCGGTGTAGCCGAGCGCCTTGGCGCGCGGAAACGCTTCGAGCGAGTCGTCCGACTCGTCGATGATTACCGACTTCAGCGCCGCCAGCTTCGAGATCTCGCGCGCGAGCGCGTTCTGCCGCCTGATCGGCTGCTCGATGAAGATCACGCTCGCGGCGAGGCGCGCGAGCCTCGTGTCGGCCTCGATGCGCCGCCAGAGCTCGATCACGCCGTCCACGCCCTCGTACTGCTCGTTGCCGTCGAGCGAGGCGTAATACGGATCGGGAATGCGGTCGAGCACCGAGGCGATCGCCGCGAGCCGCTCGACGTCGGCCGCGACATTGCCGCCGACCTTGAGCTTGAAATAGCGATGTCCGTATCGGGCGACAACTTCTTCCAGCGTCTCCGGCAGGCCATCGTTCACCCGCTCTTTCTGGTCGGCGGCGACGATCGGATCGACGAGCCCGACGGTGTGGCGCGCGGCGATGCTCCCGGCGGGCTTGAGCGTGGCCGCGAACGCTCGGAGCTCGATGCCCTCGAACGGTTCCATCCCTACTGCGTTTGTCTGCACGGCGCGGTAAAAGGAAACGCCCTGCGCGCGGCAAAGGGCGTCGAGCAGCGCCCGGTCGATGAGCGCCGGGCCGTAGCAGGCCACCAGGGAATTGAGCCCGCGCTTCGCCGCGGCGTCGATCTGCGGCCGGTAATGTGTGCGCCAATGGCCGAACGCGGTGTTGGTCCCGCCCGCGAGGTAGGCGTCGCTCGCCAGCGCCAGCGCAAGCCGCAGTTGCTCGTAGTTGTCCTCATTCGTGAGCGCCGGGTTCTTGTCGAACCACTTGGGCGCGAGCAACTCGGCTGCCGCGCCCTCCGCTTCGCCCCCGTCCTCGAGCCGGATGCGCGCCCGCACGAACGCCTGCGGCGATTCGGTCAGCGTCACTACCCCGAAGCGGAACGGCATCCTCAGGCGCACCTCGCGCTCGAACAGATCGATTGCCGCAACGCGGAATCGCGGTATCGCTTGACTCGGGGACAAGGGGCTTCCTATGATTTAACCGTCTCGTTAATTCTCGGCGCTCGCCGCATGTCCCGTCAAGAAAGTCCCGCCCAAGCCGGTTTCGGCGCGCGATTCGGCGCCAGCGTCGGCTACTACGTGCCGAGCGCGCTGGTGATGCTCGGGCTACTCGTCCTCTGGCAGCTCGCGGTGGACGTCGGCGGAGTCAAGGAATGGATCCTGCCCTCGCCGACCGCCGCGGTGAAGGCGTACTTCCGCCCGAACTACCAGTGGACCGCCAACTTCCTCGCCACGCTCTACGCCGTGCTCGGCGCGTTCGTGCTTTCCGCGATCCTCGGCGTCGTGCTCGCGGTGATCATCGTGTGGAACGACCTGTTGATGCGCACCATCATGCCGGTGCTGGTGCTCTTCAACACGCTGCCCAAGATCGCCCTCGCGCCGCTGTTCGTGATCTGGCTGGGCTACGGGATCTGGCCGAACATCGTCATCGGCACCACGATCGCGTTCTTCCCGATGGTGGTGAACACCGCGGTCGGGCTCGCCACCGCCGAGCCGGAACTGCTGGAGCTGGTGCGCACGCTACAGGCGAGCCGCTGGCAGGTATTCGCCAAGATCCGCTTCCCGAACGCCGTCCCCTACATCTTCACCGGCCTCAAGCTCAACGCCACCATGTCGGTGATCGGCGCGATCGTCGGCGAGTTCGTCGCCTCGGAGCGCGGCCTCGGCGCCCTGATCATCGCCGGCGGCGTTACACTGGAGACGCCGTCGATCTTCGCTTCCCTCATCCTGATCTCGGTGCTGGGGCTGGTGCTCTACGGCATCGTCGTCGCAGTCGAGCGCGTGGTCGCGCCGTGGGCCTGGCGCGAGCAAGCCGCGAACTGAACCACTACAAGGAGGATTCCATGCAACACCTGCTACCCGCCCTCATCGCCGCCCTTGTTGCATCCCTGCCCCTCGGCGCCGCTGCGCAGGACAAGGTGACGCTGCAACTCAACTGGTTCCATCTCGCCGATCACTCGCCGATCTACATCGCGCTGAAGAAGGGCTACTTCAAGGAGGAGAACCTCGACCTCACGGTGGTGCGCGGCGCGGGCTCGGCTGACAGCGCAAAGAAGATCGACCTCAAGCAGGCCGACGTCGGCATCTCCGACGCACCGACCGTGATCACCGCGATTTCCAAGGGCGCCAACCTGAAGATGGTCGCGGTGGTGTTCGACAAGGCCGGCAACAACGCTTTCTTCAAGAAGAGCGCCAACATCAAGGGGCCGCAGGACCTCGTCGGCAAGAAGATCGCGGTGCCGCCCGCCGATTCGCACCGCGTGCTCTGGCCCGCGTTCGCCGCCATCAACAAGCTCGATCCGAACTCGGTGACGCTGGTCAACGTCAAGCCCGAAGGCAAGCAGGCGATCGTCGCCGGCGGCGACGTGGACGCCTCGTTCGACCTCTACACCAGCTACGCGATCTGGGAAAAGGTGCTCGGCAAAGGCCAGGTGGGGAACCTGCTGTGGGCCGACTACGGCCTGCCGATCTACGGCCATACGTACTTCGTGAATACCGAGCTGACGCAGAAAAACCCGAAGCTGATCGAGCGGTTCCTGCGCGCGACGCACAAGGGCTGGCGCGACGCCGCAGCCAACCCCGGCGAGGCGATCGACGCCATGGTCGCCGCGGTCCCGGGCCTCGACCGCGAGGCGCTCTTCAACACCACGCCGCAGATCATGGACCTGTGCATCACCGAGCGCTCGCGCAAGCACGGCATCGGCTGGATCGAGCCCGAGCTGATGCAACGCACGATCGACATCACCTTCGCGCAGAACAAACCCGACAAGCCGGTAAGGCTGGAGGACGTCTTCACCAACGCCTACAGCAGCAAGATCAAGCCGGTGAAATAGCGGGCGCTGGCGGTGCGCTCTGCGCAATGATGATCCGTCAGGCCTCGTCCTCGTAGACGTTCTGCCCGCGCGCGAGGCGGCGCGCCACCTCGGCGGTCTGCAACTGCGCGCGCGGCGTCGGGGCGTGCGCGGCGAGCCAGCGCGCGACCGCAACGAGGATGCGCCGCCCTTCGGGCGTGTCGCCCCACTCGCGCCACTGGCGAACGCCGGCCTCGAGCATCTGGAAGGTATGAAACCCGGCGTCCTCCCGCAGCATCGCGCGGGCGAGGGTCGCGACGAGCGCATCGCCCGAATGCCCCAGCGTGAAGGCGCGTGCAACGAGCCGCGCGGCTTCTCTGACGGCGCCCTGCCGGTCAAGCGCCGAGAGGAAGGCTTCGTTAATCTGCGCAGCATCGCTCGGCAGGTCGTCGAGCGCGTCCTCCTCCGGCAACCGCGCCGGCGGCACGTTGAGAAAGCGGATCAGCCAGAGCCGCATCGCGCCATGAAAGATCCCGCGCAACGTGTCGGGAGTGTCCGCCCCGACCCGCTTCAGGAGTTGGTGCAGCGCGTTGCAATAGGTGAAGGCGTGATGCGCGGTATCCCAATCGGAATGCTCGTTGGAGGTGCCGAAGCGGGCGACGCGGAGTGCGGCGGCGTAGGCGAGCGCGCGGCCGAGATCGGCACCGCGCGCGCCCTCGCACACTGCCGCCTTCAGCGCCTCGACGATGCCGGCGGGATCATCGCCAAGGAGCGCATCGGCGAGCGCTCGGTGCTCAGACCATGATCCGCGGCGCGCCGCGCCCGCCGCGAGCAGCGCCGGAAGCTCGGCGAACACCGCCTCGCAAAGCGGAATGAGGTCGACCGGATGGCGCCAGGAATCGCTCTCCTCCGCGCCGCGCGCCTCGACCAGCGGACCGACGAGCGTCGGCAGCACCGTTGCCGCGTGCTCCCAGCCAATGTGCTCGAGCAGCTCGAAGCCTTTGTTGATGAAGTCGAGCGCGTGCCCGCCGTCGGCGAAGTAGCGATCGGCGACGGCCTCGAGCAGGAGTAGCGCGACCTCGCCCTGCGCCGCGCCGCCTTCGATCGCGGTAAGCAGCGTTCGCTCCGCGCCGTCGCGGTGGCGCACGCGCGTCCAGTCGCGCAGCCATCGCCCGAGCGTTGCAACGTCGTGCGCGGCATCTGCCGGAAGCGGTTGCCGCGAGCGGCGCGCGGGCACACCGGCGCAGTCCTCGGCGACGCGCCGCAGGCCCTGGTAGAGCGCAAGGGTGCGCTCCTCTTCCGGCAGTGCCGGCAGGAGGTTCGCGAGCGCCGTCAGGATGGTGAGGCCGACGCTCCAGTCGTCACGCGCCCTGGCGCCGAACAGCGCCACCTCGCGCACGATCTTCTCGTCCGGGACGCCATCGGCGCCAAGGCCGAGTACGGCCTTCGCCAGGACGAGCGGGATGTTCTGTTCGAGTCCCTCGCGCAGGCGGTTGTGCCAATGCGCGGCGCCGTCGGCGTAGTCCGGCCGCACGCCCACCCAGACGACGCCATCGCGCACTTCGACCGGCGCAGTCGGCACGTCGTCGGCCCACGGATCGAACGTGCCGCCGGTCGCAAGATCGAACCGCGCGTGGTGCCAATGGCAGGTCAGGATGCCGTTCTCGACCGAGCCGCGATGCAACGGAAAGCCCATGTGCGGGCAGCGGTTGTCGAGCGCGAAGACGCGGCCCTTCTCGTGCACCACGACGAGCGGGCCGCACGGGCCGTGCGCCACGACCATGCGCTTCGCGGCGAGCTCCTCGAGCGGGCAGACGCGGATGAACTCTTTGTCGGTGACGCGTTCGCGCATGGCTCGAGTCTAGTCCTCCCGCGGCGCACTCACTGATCGCGGCGGAGCGGCGATCGCGTAACGTCTGCCCCAAGTGCGCGAGACAACGGTGGCGAACGCGTTGTCTGCTGCACCGCACATGGGGCTCATTCATCCCGGGTCGCTACCCTACCTGTGCGCATCCGGAATCGCCCGCGATCGGGTCAACGCTGTGATATCGTCGGTTTAACCGAGGGGGAGCCATGAGGAAAGTACGACTTAGCATCGCCGCCGCTGTTCTCGCCGCGCTTACCGCATGCGCAGGCATGAGCCCGTCACCGGGCAAACGCGAGTTGATGATCGTCGGCAACGACGAGAAGGTCGGCGTCAACGACGCCGGCGGGTTTGCCTTCAGCGCACCAGGCAGGGACACGGTGTCGATCGTGGACATCGGCACCGATCCGCTGGCGCCGAAGATCATCGCTAATCTGCCGCTGATGAATTCGATCTTCGGGCCGCCGGTCAATCTCGCGATCACGCCGAACGAGAGCCTCGCGCTGATCGCGAACTCCATGGACTGGCAGAAGGACGGTCCGGGCTGGAAGCCGGTGCCGGACAACAAGCTCTACGTGATCGACCTCACGACCAATCCGCCGGCCCTGATCGACACGGTCCTCGTCGGCAAGCAGCCCTCGGGCATGTCGATCAACCGCGCTGGCAATCTCGCGTTGATCGCGAACCGTGCCGACAATTCGATCAGCGTGCTGCGCATCGCGGGCAAGAAGGTGACACTCATCGACACCATCGCGATCGGAGAGCACGTTGCGCACGTAGTATTCACGCCGGACGGCAAGCGCGCGCTGGCGGGGAAGTTTCCGGGCCACAAGCTCGCGCTGCTGGAGGTGAGCGGCGAGAAGGTCACCTATACCAAGCAGGATATTCCGGTGGGAATGTGGCCCTACAACTTCGATATCGCCCCCGACGGCAAGCTTGCGCTTTCTGCCGACAATGGTGCCGGCGGCAGATCGGACGGACACGTCGACACGGTGACCGTGATCGACCTGGAAGCGAATCCGCCACGCGTCATTGACAAAGTGGTGATCGGTGATGCGCCGGAGGGCTTCGCGATCAGTCCGACCGGCAAGCTTGCGGTGGCGTTGCTGCTGAATGGCAACGATGCGGCCAAGAACGCGTGGTTCTATAACCGCAATGGGAAAGTAGTCGCGCTGAGAATCGACGGCAAGAAAGTGACACGCACCAACGAGGTCGAGGTGCGCGGCCTGCCGGAAGGCGTGGTGTTCAGCAACGACGGGCGTTACGTCTACGTCGGCAACTATCTGGATCGCGACGTTTCCATCCTGCGCGTCGACGGCGATCAACTCGTCAACACCGGAAAGTCGCTGCAGCTTCCCGGCCAGCCTGCTTCAATGCGCGGCCGCACGCGGTAGGCTCACCGGGCGACATCGCAGCTTCACGGCGCACAACCAAGTGCGCGTCGCAGGCGAGCGCTGCTCACCAAAGCTGCGTGACCGGAAATACCACGCCAGCGAAGAACGACGTTGCACCCGGCGCCGGACGGGCCGCCCGGGCAATGCCCACATCGAAAGTCAAACGCCTGCTCGGACTGAAGGTCACGGCGCCCAGAAACTGGGCGGCGTTGTCGGTGCCACCGCGATGGGTTCCCGAGAATTCCAGGATCGCGGCCCACCGGTCCGACAAGGGGGTAGAGAACGCTACCGCCATGCCGATCTGCGTCCGTGCCGTGCCGGGGTCCGTGGCACCGACCCGAGCAGCGTTGAGGTTGGCGTCCATTTGGACGGCGCCAAAGTCCTTGCTGTAGATGGTGTTCAGCGTGTAGTCGGCTTTGCCGCTGCCGAGGGTGTTGCCAGCAGTCGGCAGATTGATGCCCACTTCCATGCCGGCGGCGGCGGTGTCGTCAATGCCCCAAGCGCGTTTCAGGACCACGTTGGTGTCACCAAAACCCCGCGACCGACCGGCGCTGTCGCGCGCAGAAATGTGTGCTTCGCCGCCGAGGAGGATGCCCCATTCCTTGTTGAAGGCAAGTTTGAACTGATAGGGCAGGCTGTTGCGCCGGGAATCGTCAGAGCGCAGACGCAATGCGCCGAGCTCAAGCTCCAATCGGCCCGGCACCGGGAGCTGTGCCGGGTTGGAGACAGAGGGACGATAGGGCGTGACCGCATCATCGTCTCCGGCCAGTGCGGCGGTCGGTATAGTGGCCGCAGCCAAGGCCGCCAGAATCACCAGTGGCCTCACGTCGATCTTTCGCGGTCTCATTGTTGTCTCACGCTATGCGCCCGGGGCTTCGATTGTGACTCGCCGCGGGCTCATTTCTATCGCTTTTCCGGGACACATATCGGCGCGGGGCGGTTCGAGGATTTCCGCGAGCGCCTGCGCTGGCTGATGGTGCGCGACATTGACGCCGAGGACTACACCGAGCACCACGCCGAAGGGATGCTCGAATACCGCTTCGAGCCGAAGCTCGGCATCCCGTTCCCGGCGTTCGTGGCCGTTTCGGCCGAGCGCGTAGCAGCTCGAGAGCCGGGTGTCAGCTCCCGAAGAGCCGCTTGAAGAAGTTCTTGACGCTGTGGCCGGCGTCGACCGCGCCTTCCTTGATATTCTGCCAGGCGCTTCTCGCCTGCGGTTCCGCCTCTTTGGCGGCTTGCTTGATCTTGTTGCCGACGGCCTTGGAGCCCTCCACGACGGTATTGCCAACGCCTTTGGCCGCCTCCTCGACGCCGCGACCGATCTGACTGGCACCGGACTTGACCTGTTGCTTGGCCTCGTCCACCTTGCTGGTGTCCGTCTTGTTGCTCTCCGCCTTGCTGCTGTCCGTCTTGTCGGCGTCCGCGGCGGGCGCGGTCGCGGGGAGACCAGCCAAGAGCAGGGCGGCGATGACCGCGGTGAACGCGCTCCGATGTCTGCGCATGAATTTCCTCCTTTCAGGTCGTCCGAACTGTCGATTAGACATTCATTGGGAGCACAAGTCCACGCTGCCGCGGCTGCTCTCGTGAGCCCGGGCCGGTCGTGCGTACGGCCTGCAAGCTGCGAGCTCGCTTGACCGATGGATCAGACAGAGGGCGTCTCGTCGGCTGGCGGCTGGGGCAGGCCCTCCTGAGCCCGCTCGCGCGGTGCTTCAGCCTTGCGCCTGCGTTTCTCCTCCTGCTTCTGCTTCTTCGCAAGGTCTCTCTGGCGCTTCGCGTACGCATAGTTGGGTTTGGCCATTTGTAATCCTGTTCGATTGGTTATCAGTGTTCCGGGCGCTAGCGGTCCTGCTGCTTGTCACGCTTGGCGTCGCCCGCCTGCTGCGTGGTCGAGGCGGTGTGTTCGGATTATGATTATATTGATCAGGCCGGTTGTTCGGCCGGTTCGACAAACGCTCCAGGGGATGCGCCATGAAGACGGTAAGACAACTCTTGCAGGGCAAGGGAAGCCAAGTCAGTACCATTGCGCCCAGCGCGACCGCATACGATGCCATGCAACTGATGGCGGAAAAGAACATCGGTGCGCTGCTGGTCTTCGACGGGAAGAGTCTAGTCGGGATCGTCTCCGAACGAGACATCGCCCGCAAAATATACCTGCTCGAGCAACCGGCGAGGCAGATCCCGGTCAGCGAGATCATGACCAGGGAAGTGGTCTGCGTCGGTCCCGACCGCACCAGCGAGGAGTGCATGGCACTGATCACGGAAAAGCGGATTCGCCATTTGCCGGTTCTGGAGGACGGCCGGGTAGTCGGCATCATTTCCATCGGCGATCTGGTGAAGGATACGATCTCGGAACAACAGTTCATCATCGAGCAGTTGGAACATTACATCAAGGGTGAGCGGTGATTGCCGGCGCGGCCGCGCCGCTCAGCCCTGCAGATCGGACGCCTTCAGCTCCGGTCGTATGCCGAGCGCAATCGCCTCGGAGTTGGTGAAATTCAACTCGACCTTGACGCCGTTCGGGTCGATCAGGAAGAGCTGGTACAGGCCCTGGTCGCTCACCATGCGCTCCCGGAACTCCACCTTCAGCCCCCTGAGGTACTCCAACGTCTCGGCGAGGCCGCTGCAGCGGAAGGCGACGTGGTCGATCACCCCGCTGCCCTGCAGAGCGTCGGACTGCTGGCCGAGGTAGGCCTTGCGGTTGGCGTTGGTGCGGGCGCCTCCCTCGGTGACGTGCAGCACGTCGCGCTCGCCGATGTACAGCCACTGTACCGGGAACTTGAAATCCGGCGTGTAGCCGCGTTTCATGCCCAGCACCTTCTCGTACCAGTCGCAGGTCCGGTCGATGTCGGCGCTCTGGATGAGGAAGTGTTCGAGATGGCGTAACGGCATAGGTTCCTCCTGTGCTAGTCGGGACGCGGCGCGATATTTGGCGTGCGCTGCCTATTTCACCACGGGCGAACCCACGCAGCCCTGCGTAGAATCAATCGCTATCCTCATCTGTCGCCAGGGAAGGACGAATGACCGACGTCGCAAGCAGCTTTTCCGGATCCATTCCGGAGCACTACGACACTCACATGGGTCCCGCCATCTTCGAGCCCTATGCGGCAGACCTTGCGCAGCGCCTCGCAGCCGGGATCGCCGGCCCCGTTCTCGAAACTGCCTGCGGCACCGGGATCCTCACCCGGCGGCTGCGCGCGCACCTCGAAGCGGGCACGCGGCTGGTCGCCACCGACCTGAGCGCCGCGATGCTCGATTACGCGCGGACGCGGCTGGCCGACCTGCCAGGCGTGGAATGGCGGGAAGCGGACGCTGCCAACCTGCCTTTCTCTTCCTCTTCGTTCGCCGCGGTCGTCTGCCAACTGGGATTGATGTTCGTTCCCGACAAGGCTGCCGCGATGCGCGAAGCGCGGCGGGTCCTGATGCCGGGCGGGCTGTATCTGTTCAACGTCTGGGACCGGCTGGAAGAGAATCCGCACGGCATGGCATCGAGCAGGGTGTTGAATGAGCTGTTCCCGGGAGATCCGGTGGCGGATTTTGCCAAAGTGCCCTACGGCTTCCACGACCAGGACTTGATTCGCGCCCTCCTCGATGCGAACGGCTTCGGCGAGGTAGCGATCGAGAAAGTCAACCTCGAGATCCGGAGCCCGAGCGCGAAATCCATCGCAATCGGGGCGATCAAAGGCACGCCACGAAGTCTCCTGATCCAGGAGCGCGGAGTGTCGCTCGATTCCGTCATCGAGGCGGTCGCAGCGGAACTGGCGCGCGTCGGCGGCCACCATCCCTTCCGGGTGAACAGCCAGGCGATCGTGGTCGCCGCGCGTCCGGCGAAGAACGGCTGAGCGCCGCGGACTGGATATGGGTCCTGAAACGGGCGTGTTTCGAGCGGTCGTGCGCATCACCGGTGCGGGGCGGCTAGAGGATTTCCGCGAGCACCTGCGCTGGCTGATGGTGCGCGATCTCAACGCCGAGGACTACACCGAGCACCACGCCGAGGGAATCCTTGAATACCGCTTCGAGCCGAAGCTCGGCATCCCGTTCCCCGCGTTCGTGGCCGCCTCGGCCGAGTTCCCCGAACTGCGCGTCGAAGCCGAATGGGAGCACGACGGGGTGCGCGGACGCGCCGTGATCGAGAACGGCCGCCTGGTCGAGAGGGGTTGAACGCGGAATCGACATGAGGCCAGCGTCGGCCGGTCGATTCGAAGGCTATCGCTACGACAACGATGAGGTAACAGGAATGAGACTAAAGGGAAAGGTTGCAGTCGTCACCGGCGGCACCAGCGGCATCGGGCGGCGGATGGTCGAGCGCTTCATCGAGGAGGGCGCAGCAGTCGTTTTCAGCGGACGCAGGGCCGCGCTCGGCGCAGAGGTGTCCAAGGCCACCGGTGCGACTTTCGTCGAGGCCGACGTCGCCATCGAAGCGGATGCCGTGCGCACGATCCGGAAAGCCGTCGACCTGCACGGCCGCGTCGACGTGCTCGTCAACAATGCCGGCGGGGCGGCGCCGGGCGGGCGGCTGGAGACACTGCCACTGGACGGTTTCGATCACGCGCTGGCAATTCACGTTCGCGGCGCGCTGGCGCACATCAAGCACGTCAGCTCGATCATGCGGGCGCAGCGTCAAGGCAGCATCATCAACATCGGCTCGGTCGCCGGCCACCGCGCAGGCTACTCGTCGTCGCTGATTTACGGCGTCGCCAAGGCGGCATTGATCCACCTCAGCCGCTGCGCGGCCATGGAGCTTGGCGAGGACAACGTGCGGGTCAACTCGATCTCGCCGGGCGGAATCGCAACCGGCATATTCGGCAAGGCGATGGGGCTGGATGCCGCTGCAGCCGAAGCGTCGGTGGAGAAGGTCAAAGGCGTGCTCTCCAAGTTCCAGACGATTCCGCGCGCGGGTTCTCCCGACGACATCGCGAGTGCCGCCATTTTTCTGGCGAGTGACGAGGCGACGTTCGTCAACGGCGAGGACATTGTCGTCGACGGCGGGCTCATCTGGGGCCGACGCTTCTCGGAGGTGGCAGCCGGCGGGAAGGCGATGAGAGCGCTTTTCGAATGACCAGAGTGCAAATACGCGGGGACCGACAGCGATGACTTTGCCAACAGGGGCGGAAACACGCCGCGACCTGCTACGATTCCCGTCATGCGGATCGGGATCGTAGGCGTCAGCGGGTACGGCGGCAGCGAGCTGCTGCGGCTTTGCGTCGGGCATCCCGCGTTCGAAGTGGCCTACGTGGGCGGCGAGTCGAGCGCCGGGCAAACGCTCGCGCAGCGCTTTCCGGCGCTCGCCGGCCACGCCACCGGCAAGCTCGCCATCCAGCCCTTCGTCCCGGAGCAGATCAGCGGCGTGGATCTGCTGTTCGTTTCGCTACCTACCGGCAAGTCGCGCGAACCGCTCGCGCGCGTGCCCAAGGCAATCAAGATCGTGGACGTCGGCGGCGACCACCGCTTCATCGAAGGCTGGACTTACGGCCTCACCGAGCTGCCGGGGCAGCGCGAACGCATTCGCGGCGCAACGCGCATCGCGAATCCGGGGTGCTATCCGGCGGCGGCGCTGCTGGCGCTGGTCCCGCTGCTGCGCGAGGGCCTGGTCGAGCCCGAGGGGATCGTGATCGACGCCAAGAGCGGCGTCACCGGCACCGGGCGCGGCGGCGCGAGCGATTTCGGCTACGCCGAGACCAACGAGGACCTGTTCGCCTACGGGCTGGACGCGCATCCGCATGTTCCCGAGATGGAACAGGCGCTCGCGCAGGTGGCCGGCCGCAAGGTGAGTGTCGCCTTTACCCCGCACCTCGTGCCGATGACGCGCGGCATTCTCGCCACTTGCTATGCCCGACCGAAGGGCGCGGCGAACGCCGCCCTGCTGCTGGAAGCGGCGCAGGCGTGCTATCGCGGCGAGCCCTTCATCAAGGTCGTGCCGCTCGAGCGCGGGCGCAGCGCGCATACCGGCTGGGCGACCGGCTCCAATCTCGCGTTCCTGTCCTATGCGGTCAACGCGCAGACCGGGCTCGTCGTTGCCCTGGGCGCGATCGACAATCTTGGCAAGGGCGCCTCGGCGCAAGCCGTGCAGAACGCGAACCTGATGACCCGGCAGCCCGAGACCGCCGGCCTCGCCGGGCTGCCGCTCTGGCCCTGAGTTGAGCCGCGCCGCGGCGCATGGGGGAAACCATCGCGATTCTGCTCATCGCCGCAGGGGCGTTGCTGTGGGCCGACAGCCTGCGCGCCAGAGAGCGGGCGGTAAAGGCGGGCCGTGCCGCGTGCGAGCGCTACGACCTGCAGTTCCTGGACGACACGGTGTCCTTCGCGCGCATGCGCCTGGCGCGCAACGACGAGGGGCAGCTCAGGATCGCGCGTACTTACACATTTGAGTTCTCCGACACGGGCAACAATCGCCGCGACGGCGCGATCGTGATGCTGGGCGGCGAGCTGCAGGACCTGCAGCTCGAACCGTACAGGATGCAATAAGGGCTGCAATGCCTGCGACAGCAGGATCAAGCCCCTGAATTCAGCGCATGATTGCATCCAGACCAGGGATCCTGTAAACCCGATGCAGCCCGGAGAGTGGAAACCAAGGATATCTTTGTCTGAACCAAAACGAACGGAGATCCACGCATGGATGCAGTAACGCAGTTTGCCAGGCACGCGCTTTGGCTGGTTGTAAGCGCGGTGACGGTCGTGTTCGCGGGCTATTCCGGTTCGGCATTGAGCGATGAAGTCAAGGTCTCGCTCAGCGGCGCCCAGGAGATCCCTCCGGTGGCGACGTCTGCCTCTGGAACCGGCAGCATCACCGTCGGAGCGGACAAGTCCCTCAGCGGCAATGTGACCATCTCCGGGATGTCAGTGACGGTTGCACATATTCATGAGGCCGCCGCGGGTAACAACGGTCCTATCGTCATTCCTTTGACGAAGATTTCCGATACCGTCTGGACGGTGCCGGCAGGGACAAAATTGACCGATGCACAGTACGAAAGTTACAAGGCCGGCAATCTTTATTTCAATATGCACAGCGCCGCCCACAAGAGCGGAGAAATTCGGGGTCAGATAAGACCGTAACCGTTGGATCGTAGCTCCGCGCCCGCGTCAGCCCGGCGAGGCTACGCTCATTCAATCACCTGGTCGGCGCGCAACACCAGTTCTCGCGGAATGGTGACTCCGAGCGCCTTGGCGGTTTTCTGGTTGATGACCAGCTCCAGCACCGTAGGCTGTTCGACCGGAAGATTGCCCGGCTTTGCGCCCTTCAGTATCTTGTCCACGTAGGTCGCGGCGCGTCGATAATGCTCAGCCAGGTCCTGTCCATAACTCATCAGGCCTCCGGCCTGCGTCATTTCCCGGCTTGAAGAAATCGCAGGGACGCGGTTTTTGACTGCCAGCTTGGTAATCTGGTCTCGCTGCACGTCGAAGTACGAGTCCGCCGCCACGATGAGGGCTTCGGTACGGGCCCGGCTCATCGCGCCAAAGCCAGCCTCGATCTGCGACGCGGTGCTCGCTTCCACGACGAGGACTTTCACGCCGACTGAATATGCGGCTCCTTGAATTTGTTCCAGAATCAGGGAATCGCTTGGATTGTGCGGATTAATGAGCACGGCGGCGCGCGATAATTTGGGAACCACGGCGCGCAATAGCTCAAGGTGCTTGGCGCTCACCTCGGTTACGATATTGGATAGTCCGGTGATGTTTCCTCCCGGCCGGGAAAGCTTCGCGACAAACCCCTCGCCGATCGGATCGGGAACCGCTGCCATGACGATGGGAATCGTGGCCGTCGCTTGATGCGCAGCCTGAACGCTGAGTGTTGTTCCCGCCAGGATGACATCCACTCTTGAGCGCACCAAATCCGCCGCCAAGCCCGGAAGGCGTTCATAAATGCCCTCCGCAAAACCCCACTGGATGGTGAAATTCCTTCCCTCGACGTAGCCGAGCTCACGCATGCCTTGCTGAAATCCCGCATAGATTCCGGTTGACGGCGAATCGGAAGCAAGCAAGCCGATGCGCCAGACCTTCAGTTGCTGTTGGGCGAGCGACTCAAGCGGCGCTGCGAGTGCGACGCCGCAAAACACGGCACGCAGCAGGATTCGCCGCGTGCGCGACGCTCGGTCTTGCCTCCGGCTGGTGAAATCGAACTCAATCACATTGCCCCCGCCCAGGGTCTCGAGCGCTCCTGCAGCGCCCCGATGATGCGGCGGGCGATCGTCATGCGCGCAGACCGCGAGTTTTCGGGGTCATGATTCACAACGCGGCTGAGGGGTCAGACGACGGGCGTCTCATCGACGGGCGGCTGGGGTGAGTCCTCCTGGAGCCGCTCGCGCTGCGCTTCGGCCTTCCGCCGCCGTTTCTCCTCCTGCTTCCGTTTCTTGGCAAGGCCTCGCTGACGCTTCGCGAACGCATAGTTGGGTTTGGGCATGTGCAATCCTGTTCGAATGGATATCAGGAATTCCGGGCGCTAGTGGTTCTGCTTCTGGCCGCGCTTTGCGTCGTCGGCTTGTTGCGTGGTTGCGCCTGGTCCCGGTTCCTTGTAATCGCCGATCACGCCTTTCAGGGGACAGACCTTGAATGCCGGACATTTCTTGCAGCCAACCACTATGGCAATCGGGCACAGTGTCATATTGAATCTCCTTCAGTTCGGATTCTAATCACTCAGACCGGCTGGATGGCCGGCAGCCACTCTACACCCGCAGCCGCACTACGCCTCACCGGAAGTTCCCGGCAGAAATCGCCCTAAAACCCGCCGCACCGGCTCGAACTGCAGCAGCACCGTCAGCGCTCCTGCAACGCCTCGATGATGCCGCGGATATAACCGATCGCCCGCGCGGCCGCTCCGGGCCCGTCCGGCACGTAGTCGAACGGTTCGACCGCAATGTCTCCCGCGTAGCCGTGCCGCACCAGCGCGCCGATCAGCGGCGCGAAGCGCTGCTCCCCCTGGCCGGGGCCGCGGCGGTTGCGGTCGTTCACCTGCACGTGCGCAATCATGCCCGGAGGCAACCAGCGATCCACCAGCGCGGCGAGCGGCGCGGTTTCCATGCGCCCGGCCGCGCTGCAATCGAGCATCGTGCGCACCGCGCGGCTGCCGATCGCCTCGACCAGCTTCACCGCTTCTTCTATCGTGTGGATGAGCGGGGTCTGGTCTGCCGACAGCGGCTCGATGCAGTAGACAACGCCCGCCTTCTCGGCGCGCTCGGCTACCGCGGCGAAGCTTTCCTGGGCGCGCGCAAGCGCGGCGGCCCGGGTGTCGCCGGCGTCGATCCGCCGCTGATGCGGCGAGCCGTGCACCAGATAGCGCCCGCCGAGCTCCGCACACTGATCGACGAGAACGCGCATCACGTCCACCGTCCGTTTTCTCACCGCGTCGTCGCGCGTCGAGATCGAGAGCCCTTGCGGCTTGATCAGCAACCAGTGAAGCCCCGTGATCCGGATGCCGGTATCGTCGGCGGCGGCGCGCGCCGCGGCAATCTGCGCACTGCCCAGGCGGTGCGGCTCCTCCGAGAGCGTGTACGGAGCGATCTCGAGACCATCGTAGCCGAGCTTCGCCGCGTATTCGCACTGCTTCGGGAACGGCATCGGCGCGATGACTTCGTTGCACAGCGCAATGCGCATCCGCCTATCTCCTCAGGTAGCCGAGCACGAGCTCGGTCATGTGCTTGAGGCGCTCCGCCCGGTGCTTCGGGGACAGCAGCGGCCGGCGGAATATCGTGGAAAGCGTATGGCGGTTGCTGAGATAGAAATAGCCGAGCGCGGCGATCGAGATGTAGAGTTGCACCGGGTCGATTCCATTCCTGAACTTGCCGGCGCGCGCGCCGCGCTCGAGGATCTCCTCGATCGTGGCGACGAACGGCGAGTGCATCGCGGTGACGTGTTTCGAGCGCCTGAGGTGGCGCGCCCGGTGCAGGTTCTCGCTGTTGAGCAGCGTCAGGAATTCGGGATGCGCGAGGTAATAGTCCCAGGTGAACTCGACCAGGCGCCGGACCCCTTCCTCGGGGTCGAGGTCGCCCAGGTGCAATTTCTGCTCCGCGTTGCGGATCCGCGCGTACGCCGCTTCGAGCACGGCGAGGAACAGGTCCTCCTTGTTGCCGTAGTAGTAATAGAGCATGCGCTTGTTTGCGCCGGCGCGCTCGGCGATGCGGTCCACGCGCGCGCCACCCAGGCCGAAGCGCGCAAACTCACCGGTCGCCGCCTTGAGGATGCGTTCCTGGTTGCGCTCCGGGTCGCGGCGGATGCTGCGGTTCGTCATGCCTCTACTCCATCCCCAGCAGCTTGTAGATGCGGCGGGTGTAGTCGCCGAAGCGCTCGTGCGTCTTCATGTCAAGCGTGCGGGGGCGCGGCAAGTCGATCTCGAAGTTGTCCGCCATGCGCGCCGGGCCGGCGGTGAGCACGACTACGCGCGTGCCGAGGAACACCGCCTCCGAGATGCCGT
>CAZYVT010000028.1:0-36528 GCA_964651335.1 uncultured Enterobacteriaceae bacterium
TTCTTCAAGTACTACATCGCCACGTGGAGTTTCGCCTGCCTGCTCGCTCTCGGCCTGCTGCTGCGGCCGTCCCGCCGCGTTTGCCGTTGGCCGCCGCAGCTATTGGCATTTTCTCGGCGAGCCGTGGAAACTGGCCACCTTCGTCGCCGGCGCCGCGCTGATCACGCTGGCCGCGCCCTATACCGGTGACCAGACCTGGGATTACGTCGACGGCCTGTTCATGTCCGTTTTCTGTTTCACCACGGCACCGTGGGTGGTGGCCACGCTGTTCTTCACGCTGCGCCGTCAGGCCACCTGGACCGAAGCGTATGTCGCGCTATGCGCCTGGCTGTTCTCGGCCAGTTGGTCCTACGACATTTATCTGGTGTGGCGGGATGGTCACTATCCGTCTACCTGGTTCGCCAACCTGTTTGCTTCTTCGGTCATTTATCTCGCCGCCGGACTGTTCTGGAACCTCGAATGGCAGCGCGGGCGCGGCGTCATCTTTTCCTTCATGCGCGAGGGCTGGCCGTCGCGGCCGGCCGAGTCCGCTTTTTTCCGGCTGCTTGGCTACGCCGCGATCTTCGCCTTGCCCGCGATCGCGGCAGTGCTGATGTTCGTGCTCTAAGCGACCGGCAGCACGACCCGCAGCAAATTCATCAATCCGCGCAAGAGGGTCGTCACGCGCGGATCCCCCTCGGCGACCCGTCCGGCCGCCTCGACCCGGATCCGGGCCGGCTGGAGCGCGCGCACCGTGTCTTCCGGACATCGCATGCACTGGCACTCGAAATCGACAACCGTGTTCTCCGGCAGCGGCTTGATCTCATAGACGATCGCCCCGGCCACGCGCCGATCGGCGATCGCCGGAATGGGACGCTTCGCCGCGCTGGCGCGGATGTCGAACACGCGGGCTCCGATCCGCCACTCCGCAGCCTCGTGCGGCAGATGCACGCGTACCACGCCTTGTTCCACGTTGCCGGTATTGCCGACCGAGAGGCGCCCCCAGGCCGTGCATATGCGCGCGCCGCCGCCCGTGTTCTGGCACTCGAACACGTTGACGCTCAAGGCGTGACGGACTTCGCGATGGGGCAGGAGTGTAGCGGCAAGCGTCAGCGCAACGCCGCCGAGCGCAACTCCGCTGCCCCAGGCAAGGCGCTTGTCGATGCGCCAGATCATGCCTGAAGCCCGCCGTTCAGTGCCGCCCGGCCGGCACCGTCCGGATCGGCGCGACCGCCACACGTTGCTCCGGCGGGTACTGCTCCTCGTCGCGATAGAGCCCGTTGTGGAAAGCGTACGAAGCGACCTGATAGAAGGCGATCGCTTCGCGCGCAAGAGTCGGGTTGCCCGCGCGCGTCAGCACGTAGTCGTCGCCCCTCAACCGGTACAGGTCCACCTTGCGCCTGGGTTGCAGCACAACCATCTCTTCGCCCTTCAGATAGCCGAGCGTCTGGAAATTGGCAACGAAAGCGCGGTCCGTGTCGGACGCCGAATGCAGTACGTCGTGGCCGAGGAACTTGGTGTAATAGCGGAATTCGAGCAAGCCCAACAGCGTGGGCGCGATGTCGATCTGCGACATCAGCCGGTCTACCCGCTGCGGCGCGACGTGCCTGGGTGCGTAAACGAGGAGCGGGATACGGTACTGCTTCACCGGAATGCGCGTCGTGCCGCGCGCGCTGGCGCCGTGGTCCGCGGTGATCACGAATACCGTGTCGTCGAACCATGGGCGTTCGCGCGCGCGCTCGATCAGGCGGCCAAGCGCGAAGTCGCTGTACTTCACCGCGCCGTCGCGGCCGCTCCCCGAAGGAATGTCGATCCTGCCCTGCGGGTAGGTGTAGGGCCGGTGGTTGCTGGTCGTCATGACATGCGTGAATACCGGCCTCTCCGGATGCGCGGCTTTCTCCCGGTCTATTTCGTCGATCACCCTGTCGTACAGGTGTTCGTCGGCGACGCCCCAGATATTCTCGAATTCGATCTGCGTCCGCGGAATGCTGCGGCGGTCCAGAACGCGATAGTCGTTGGCATCGAAGAACGCGTTCATGTTGTCGAAGTATCCATAGCCCCCATAGGCAAAAACCACGGCGTATCCCTTGTCCTCGAAAACGCTGCCGAGCGAGTACAGCTTGCTGTTATTGGGCCTGCGCACGATCGACTGTCCGGGCGTGGGTGGCAGGGCGAGCGCGAGCGCTTCGAGCCCCCTCACCGTGCGGTTGCCCGTGGCATAGACGTTCGAAAACCACAGGCTCTCGCGCGCGAGACGGTCGAGATTGGGGGTCAGTCCACGCCGGTCGCCGTAGGAACCGAGGAATTCGGCGCCGAGGCTTTCGACGCTGACCAGCACGACATTGAGCCGCTTCTCGGCGCCGTGTCCTTTTTCGAGTCGCTCGATCGCCTGGGTTCCCTCGCCGATCCATTGCGCCGGGCCCAATGCATTGCGCACCGTCGCGATCGCCTCGGCAACCGGCAGGGTTGCGTAATAGCGCTCGAAGCTGAGCTCGTTGCGGCGCAGGGCGGCGAAAAACTCGTGCAACCCGTTGCCTGCGAGTTCGTTGGCGGCGTCGTTCCCGAACCGGTTCTTCGCATCGCTGTCCACGAAACCGGCCGAGCCCGCGACCAGCGCCGCGTACGCGGCCGCTACGCCGAGCGCGCGCTTCCATCCGAGCGGCGCAGCCGCCCATCGGCGCAGGCGCGAAGCGAGCAGCACTGCGGCCGCCGCGGCGGCGAGCGCGAGCGCAGCGAGCAGCAGTCCGACCGGGTAGGACTGCCAGATGTTGCCAAGGACCTCGTGCGTGTAGAGCAGGTAATCCACGGCGATGAAGTTGAAGCGGCCGCCGAACTCTTCCCAGAACAGCCATTCCGCGACCGAGAGCACGAGCGCCGCGAAACACGCAATGAAAAACCATGCCACCGTTGCCGCGCCGTATGCGCGGGTGCGCGCGAGGCGATCCGGCGCCAGCACCAGCCACAGCGCGAGCGGCAGCAGCGCGTACGCCGCCGCCGCAAGATCAAACAGAAATCCGAGCGCGAAAACGCGCGCCAGATCCGGCACACCGATCACGCTGGCTTCGGGCCGCAATGCGAGCGCGATCCGGGTCAGCGTGGAGACGAGGATGAACGCGGCAGCCGCGGAGACGGCCGGAAGTACTCTACCGTGCGAGCCTGCGAATTTCATTGCAATTCATTGTACGCGCGCTTAACAGAGCGGAATGCTGGCGGTAAAACAGTTCGCCGCGCACGTCGCATCCCCACCGTGCCGCCGCGCGATCTGCCGCACCAGCGCAAGCCCGAGCCCTGCGCCGGTCGCTTCCCGTGCGCCAGGGCGTCGATAGAAAGGCTCGAACACGCGCTCGCGCTCGGCGTCGGGAACACCCGGCCCTTGGTCGCGAACGCGAATTTCGGCCCGGTCTCCGGCCTTTGCCACCCGCAGCTCGATCGGCGGCGCACCGTGGCGCCTGGCGTTCTCCAGCAGATTGCGAATCATCCTGCGCAGCAGCCGCGGATCGCCGCGGACGTTGATCGGTTGACCGTCCAGCTCGGCTTCCTCGTAGCGCGCGCACTCCTCTGCCGCGAGCGCGAGGAGATCGACAGGCTCGTGCGCGTCCAGGGATTTCCCGGCATCCAGACGGCTGGCGAGCAGGATCTCGCCGATCAGCGCGTCCAGCTCCGCGATGTCCTGCTCCAGTTCGGCCTTGCGCAGGGCATCGGCGTTTTCCTTCATCAACTCCACTGCCATGCGGATGCGAGCGAGCGGCGTACGCAGCTCATGCGAAGCATTGGCAAGAAGCGCCTTGTGCGCGCCGAACAGCTCCTCGATCCGCACCGCTGCGCGGTTGAAACTCCCGGCGAGTTGCGCCACTTCGTCGTTGCCCTCGACCGTGACGCGCGCCGTGAGCTCGCCGGCGCCGAGTGCGTCCACTCCCGACTTGAGATTCTCCAGTCTTCGCGTCACGCGCCGCACCACCGGGTAGGCACCGACTCCGACTGCAAGCGCGATCAGCGCGAGCATCAGCAGCGGCCCGGGCCGGCGCGAGCGCCAGAAGTCGCGCGGCATCCTCGCCACCAGCCAGCGCCCGTCCGCGAGACGGACTGCCCACGCCGGGGGGCCGTCGATACGGCGCATCAGCCCGCTGCGCTCGCGCCCCGGATCCGGTGGCGGGAGCGGACGGCCCACTTGGGCAATCGGCGTCCGGTCGGCCGCATAAAGCGTCGCATCCGAATGCATTCGCCCAGCGAGCTGCTCGAGCGCCGCCTGCTGCGCCTCGCGCGGCGCATTCGCCTCCGGCAGCAGCGTCTGCGCAAGCTCGGCGGCGACTTCGACCGGGTGACGAGGCGCCACCTGCTCGACCAGCATCCACCAGAGCGCGCCCGCGATCAGCGCGAAAACGACCAGGCTGGCGACCACCGTGAGATAGATCTGGAGATAGAGCCGCTTCACAGGTCCTGCGCCCTGGCGAAGACGTAACCGGCGCCGCGCACGGTGAGAATGCGGCGCGGCTTCCTCGGGTCGTCTTCGATCGCGGCGCGGATCCGCGAAACATGAACGTCGATGGAGCGGTCGAACGCCTCCAGCGGTTCGCCCTTGACGAGATCCATCAGCTGGTCGCGCGAAAGTACGCGGCCCGCGTTCTCGGCGAATGCAACCAGCAGCGCGAATTGGTAGCCGGTGAAGTTCCTTTCGCGGCCGTCGAGGCGCACCGTGCGCGCGTCGCGGTCGATTTCGAGCCGGCCGAAGCGCAGCTGCGTCGTGGCTGAGGGCGCCCTGCCGCGCCTGAGCACGGCCTTCAGCCGCGCGAGCAGCTCGCGCGGCTCGAAGGGCTTCGGCAGGTAATCGTCGGCGCCGATCTCGAGTCCGACGATGCGGTCGGCGGCATCGCCGCGCGCCGTGAGCATGAGAATCGGAACGTCGGTCTTCGCGCGCACCCGGCGGCAGACCTCCAGCCCGTCCATGTCGGGAAGCATCAGGTCCAGTACCAGCGCATCGAAAGGCTCGCGCACGAGCCTTTCGATTCCCGCCTCGCCCCGCCCCGCCACAGAGACGTGGAATCCCGCGCCGGTCAGATACTCGCTCACCATCCCGGCGAGACGGGCGTCATCGTCGATCAGGAGGATGCGATGCGCCATCCTCCAAGTTTAGCCGCGGCGGTGGCCCTGCCGACGCTGCATGCGCTCGGCAAACTGCTTTCTCTGCTCCGGCGTAAGCACCTCGGCAGTGTCGGCGAGCGCCTGCGACAGCCGCCTGGATGCGGCGTCGGCGGCCTGGATCTGCTCGGCGCGCAGCCGCTCGATCGCCGCACGGTCGATCGTCGGCGCAGAGAGCAGCTCCATTCCGCGCTTGCGTGCGTCCCGCACCTTTTCGCGTATCGGCCGCAGGTCCTTGGCAGCCGCCTTGGCAATCTCGGTCAGCTTCACCCTCTGCTCCGGGGTCGCATCGACTTCCACGGCGAAGTGCTTCACCATGCGCTCGATCCGCTCATCCATCGCCGCAGGGTCCATGGGGCCGCCCATGAATCCGCCGCCGCGGTGCCATCCGCCCGGCCCGCCATGGGCCCAGGCCTTGCCGCCGAGTCCGGCGGCCAGAGATCCAATGAGGGTTGCGATCGTCGCGCGCCGGAGAAACCGGCGCCTGCTGCTCGTGTCTTCCATGATTCGTCCTTTGGTTGAAGTTCCGGAGACGGGGCCTCCGCGCAGAAAGCAGTGTGGACGAGAGGTGTAAGCGGCGTTTCTCGGCAAGGTAAAGTTATGTAAAGCTAGAATTCTTCTCTTTCTCTTTTGAAACTCCGGCATTTGAAAACCGCAGTGGTGGTCGGCGCGCAAGGCGTCATCGGGCGCTACATCGTCGAGAAACTCGCTGCCCTTTCAGACTGGCAGGTGATCGGGCTCTCCCGGCGGCACGGCGACGACGGCCCGCGGGTACGCCATATCCCGGTCGATCTGCTCGATCGCCGCGATGCGGAGGAAAAGCTCTCGGCGCTCACGCACGCAACCCACGTCTTTTTCGCGGCATTTCAACCCGGATCCGGGCCGGCCGCAGATTACGCGAAAAATATCGCCGCGAACCGCGACCTGCTGGTGAACGCGGTTTCCGCGATCGAGCGGGCGTCGCCCCTGCTCGAGCGTGTCGTGCTGGTCACAGGAACAAAATACTACGGCTCGCACCTCGGCCCTTTCAGGACGCCGGCAAAGGAAAGCGACCCGCGGCATTCCGGCGCCAATTATTACTTCGACCAGATCGATTGGCTGGCCGGGTTCCAGAGCGGCAAACGCTGGGACTGGACCGAGCTCAGACCGCAGACGTTGTGCGGCTTCGCACCAGGCACCGCCATGAGCATCGTGCCGGTCATCGCGGTCTACGCGGCAATCGGCAAGGAGCTTGGCCAGCCATTGCGCTTTCCGGGAAAACCAGGCGCATACCGCTCCATCTACCAGGTGACCGAGTCCGCGCACTTCGCGACTGCCGCGCTCTGGGCGGCAACCGAACCGCGCTGCGCCAACCAGGCCTATAACATCACCAACGGCGATTACTTCCGCTGGATCAACGTCTGGCCGCGGATCGCCGAGGTCTTCGAGATGCCGGTCGCGGAACCGCAGACAATTTCGCTGGTCGCCGAGATGGCGGACAAAGCGCCGCTCTGGCAGGCGATGACGGGCCGGCACGGCCTCAAGCCCTGTCCGTTCGATCAGCTCGTCGCCTGGCCCTTCGGCGACTATGTCTTCGGCTGCGACTGGGACGTGATGTCGAGCCTGACCAAGGCGCGCCAGCACGGTTTCCACGAGGCCGTGGACAGCGAGGAGATGTTCGTGCGGCTGCTCAGGCGCTTTCGCTTCGAGCGCATCGTGCCCTGAAATGCCCGAACTGCCGGACCTGACCGTGTATCTGGAGCGGCTGCAAGAGCGCGTCCTGGGCCGGACGCTTCGGCGGATCGTGCTGCTCAATCCGTTCCTGCTGCGCACCGCAACCCCGCCGATTGCGTCCGCGGAAAGGCGGACGGTCATCGGTCTGCGACGCCTGGGCAAGCGCATCGTGATTGCTCTGGACGGGGATTTGTTCCTGGTCCTGCACCTGATGATCGCCGGCCGGCTGCGCTGGCTCGAAGGACGCGCCAGATCGCCGGCCCGGATCACCCTGGGCCGGTTCGAATTCGAGTCCGGCACGCTCGCCTTCACCGAGGCGGGCACCAGGCGCAGGGCGTCGCTGCATCTGGTTGCCGGCGAAGGCGCTCTCGCCGCCCTGGACCCCGGTGGACTGGAGGTGCTTGCCGCGAGCCTTGCCGATTTCAGGCAACGCCTGAAGCAGGAAAACCATACCCTCAAGCGCGCGCTCACCGACCCGCACCTGTTTTCCGGCATCGGCAATGCCTACTCCGACGAGATCCTGCACCGCGCGCGGCTGTCGCCGGTGGCGCTGACCGGGCAGCTGGGAGACCCCGAAATCGCCCGCCTGTACGAGGCGGCGCGCGGCGTGCTAGCCGAATGGACCGAGCGCCTGCGCGCCGAGACCGGCTCGAAGTTTCCGGACAAGGTCACCGCATTCCGGGAAGGCATGGCCGTGCACGGCCGCTATGGCGAGCCCTGCCCCGCCTGTGGAGCGCCGGTGCAGCGGATCGTCTATGCCGAAAACGAAACGAACTACTGCGCGCGCTGCCAGACGGGCGGGAAGATCCTCGCCGACCGAGCGCTCTCCCGACTGCTGAAAAAGAGCTGGCCGCGCTCCATCGACGAGCTGGGATAGGCGGCTAGGTGAAGGTGGGCTTGCCCGGACCGCCGGGCCGCCGCAGGTCGCGGAACGCGGCAGGCAGCTCGACCCAACCGGCGAACAGCACTTCCGCGCCGTACCCAGCGCGACGCGCCGCCTTGCGCGACCGGAAAATGAAGAAGATTCTTTTCAAGAGCCGCATTTCCGCCAGGCGGAGCTTGCTCCGCCCCCATTACACTGCCATGACTGGCATAACGCCCATCTTGCGAAAAGGTTGATTCGCGGCGGGTAATTTCCCGATTGCTGCCATGGCCACGGCGTCGTTCCGGTTTCACGGCGAGTTGCACGCCTTCCTTCCCCGCGCACGCCGGGGCGAGTCGTTCTCTCATGCCTGCGCCCGGGCTGCGACGCTGAAAAACGCGGTCGAGGCGCTCGGCGTTCCGCATACCGAGGCAGCGCGGCTCCTGGTCAACGGCTTGCCCGCCACCCTCGACCGGATCGTTCGCGAGGGGGACGAGGTCGAGGTCTACCCTTGGGAGCGGCAACCGGTGCTGGTGCCACCGCGGTTCATCGCAGATGCCCACCTCGGCGGCCTGGGACGCTTCCTGCGCATGCTCGGGTTCGACACGATTCACGAAAATGCCCTCCCGGACGTGGAGATCAGGCGCCTGGCGTGGGAGGAGCGGCGCATCGTGCTCACCCGCGACCGCGAGCTGCTGAAGTGCCGGGAAATCCACTTCGGCTGCTACGTGCACGAGCGCAAGCCCGAGGCACAGCTACGCGAAGTGGCGGCCCGGTTCGACCTGGTGGCCCATGCCCTCCCCTTCACGCTCTGCCTGTGCTGCAACCTGCCTCTGCAGCCGGCAAGCGAGCGCGAGGCGCGCGCTTACGCCCCGGAAGCAAAGCTCGAGAATTACCGTGTTTTCCGCAGTTGCGCGGGCTGCGGCCGCATCTACTGGGAAGGCACCCACTTCGCGCGCATGCGTGCGGCACTAGGCCGGATGCTTGAGGGCGCCAGCCCGCCGCTCAACCCTTGAGCTTCTTCACCGCCTCCAGGATCGGGCCGATCACGTCCATCGGCACCGGGAACACGATAGTCGAGGACTTGTCGCCGGCGATCTGCGTCAGGGTCTGCAGATAGCGCAGCTGCATCGCCTCGGCGCGCTTGGAGAGCGTTTCCGCGGCCTGCAGCAGCTTTTCGGCCGCCTGCTGCTCGCCCTCGGCGTGAATCACCTTGGCGCGCCGCGCGCGCTCGGCTTCGGCCTGCTGCGCGATCGCGCGCACCATCGAATCGTTCAAGTCCACGTGCTTGATCTCGACGATCGAAACCTTGATACCCCAGGCGTCGGTTTGCGCATCGAGCACGGTCTGTATGTCGATGTTCAGTTTCTCGCGCCCCGAGAGCAGCTCGTCGAGCTCGTGCTTGCCGAGCACCGAGCGCAGCGTGGTCTGCGCCAACTGGCTGGTCGCCTCGAGAAAGTTGGCCACCTGGATAATCGCGAGCTGCGGGTCCACGACCCGGAAGTAGATCACGGCGTTGACCTTGACCGAGACGTTGTCGCGCGTGATCACGTCCTGCGTCGGCACGTCGAGCACCACCGTGCGCAGATCGACGCGCACCATCTGCTGAATTCCTGGAATGACGATGATCAGCCCGGGGCCCTTCACCCTCTGGAAGCGCCCGAGCAGGAACACCACGGCGCGCTCGTATTCGCGCAGGATCTTGATCGAGGCCGCGGCGAGCAGAATGGCGAGTACCAGCGCGCCGATCCCGAAGCTGAAGTCGAAGAACATGCTCATCCTCCTTTGTCCGATTCAGGATCGGCGTCTAGAACCAGGCCGTCAATCGCCCGCACCCGGAGCTGCTGCCCGCGGCGCACCGGAGCGCGCGTGCGCGCGCGCCAGGTCTCGCCGTGCACGCGCATCCAACCCTCCGCCTCGAAGTCATCGAGCGCCTCGCCAAGCGCGCCGACCATTTCCTCGCGGCCGGTCACCACCGGCGTGCGGCGGCCCCTGACGATTATGCCGATCACAAAAAACAGGAACAGTCCGCTCGCTGCCGCGACGCCGCCGATCAGGCCGTAGGGAATTTCGAACCCCGGCAGATCGCTGTCGATCAGGATCACCGAACCCAGCACGAACGCGATCAGCCCGCCGACGCCGAGCGAACCGAACGCAGGCAGGAACGCCTCGGCCACCATGAACGCGATGCCGAGCACGATCAGCGCCAGACCGGCGTAGTTGACCGGCAGCAGGTGGAACGCGTAGAGCGCGAGCAGCACGCAGATCGCCCCGACTACGCCCGGCAGCACCAGCCCCGGATTGGTGAACTCGAAAATCAGAGCGTAGATCCCGACCAGGATCATGAGGTAGGCAATGCTCGGATTGGTGATGACGCCGAGAATCTTCGTACGCCAGTCCAGTTCCACGGCGACAGCGCTCGCCCCCGCCGTCTGCAACGTACGCTTCGCACCGGCCGCATCCGCGGTCCGCCCGTCGAGTTTCTTCAGCAACGCGGGTACGTCTTCGGCGACGAGGTCGATCACTTTGAGCTCGAGTGCGTCCGCGGCTGACAGGCTCACCGCCTCGCGCACCGCGCGCTCGCCCCACTCGGCATTGCGGCCGCGCAGTTGCGCCAGGCTGCGGATGTAGGCCGCGGCGTCGTGCGTCACCTTGCGCGTCATGGTGTCACCCATGTCTGTGGCCTCTTCCTTGCCGCCCTTGCCCTTCTTGTCATCCTTGGGCGGCCCGCCGATCGCCACCGGCGAGGCTGCGCCGAGGTTAGTCGCGGGCGCCATGGCGGCGAAGTGGCTCGCATAGAGAATGAAGGTGCCGGCGCTCGCCGCGCGCGCCCCGCCCGGTGCGACGTACGCGGCGACCGGCACCGTCGAGGCGAGGATGTCCTTGATGATCTCGCGCATCGAGGTGTCCAGCCCGCCCGGGGTGTCGATGCGCAGCACGACCAGCTGCGCCTTGTCGCGGGCGGCGCGCTCCAGCGCGCGATGCACGAAGTCTGCGGTCGCAGGGCCGATCGCGCCTTCGAGAGGCACGATCAGAGCCGGCGCCGGCGCCGGGTACGCCGGCGAAAGCCAGAGAGCGAGTATCAGAAGGTGCAGCCGCGGCCCCACGTGAGAAATATAGTCCCTTTTCCGGGCTCGGGGCAGATAGAATCGCGGCTCGCCAAATCTCCCGTTCGTGAAGCAGGAACATCCCGCCGCCGACGCGATCGTCATTCGCGGCGCGCGGCAGAACAACCTCAAGAACGTCTCGCTCTCGATTCCGACGGGTGAACTCATCGTGGTCACCGGCGTCTCGGGATCGGGCAAGTCCTCGCTCGTCTTCGACACGCTCTACGCCGAAGGGCAGCGGCGCTACGTCGAGACCTTCAGCCCGTACGCGCGGCAGTTCCTCGACCGCATGGACAAGCCGCAAGTGGAGGCCATCGAAGGAATCCCTCCTGCGATCGCGATCGACCAGACCAATCCGGTGCGCACGTCGCGCTCGACGGTCGGCACCATGACCGAGCTGAACGACCATTTGAAGCTGCTCTACGCGCGCGCGGCGCAGCTTCATTGCCGCGGCTGTGGCAAGCGCGTCGCGCGCGACACGCCAGATTCGATCCTTGCTGAACTGCAGACACGGGCGAGGGGGGCCGGCGATCCGCGCCTGCTGATCACCTTCCCGGTCCCGATCCCGAAGAATTTCACCGAAAAAGAAGTCCAGCAGCTGCTCGAGCGCCAGGGCTACACGCGAATCCATTCCCGGTCGAAGGCGGTGCTCGAAGTGCTCCAGGACCGCGTCCGAATCGGGTCAGCCGAGCGCGCGCGCGTGATCGAAGCGCTCGAGGCGGCGCTGCGCGTCGGCCAGGGGCGGGTCAACGTGCACATCGAACGAAAAACTACATCTCGGGACTTGGTTCCGGGGGAACCAAGTCCCGAGACCATGGAACGGCAAATCAAAGCACCAGTGGTTGCGGATGTTCCGATCTGGCGCTTCTCCTCCGACCTGCACTGCGCCGACTGCGACCTGCACTACGCGGATCCCACGCCGGCGGCATTCTCGTTCAACTCGCCGCTCGGCGCCTGCGAGACCTGCCGCGGCTTCGGGCGCGTGATCGGCGTCGATTTCGGCCTGGCGGTCCCGGACGAATCGAAGGCGCTGCGGGAAGGTGCGGTCAGGCCCTGGCAGACGAAAAGCTTCAGCGAATGCCAGGACGACCTGGTGAAGTATGCGAAGAAGCGCGGGATCCCGCTCGACACGCGGTGGCGCGAGCTGACCACCGCGCAGAGAGACTGGGTGCTCGAAGGCGAACCGGAATGGGTGAGCTGGCGGAAGTCTTGGCCCGGCACCTGGTACGGCGTGCGGCGCTTTTTCAAGTGGCTCGAGAGCAAGGCTTACAAAATGCACATCCGGGTACTGCTCTCGAAGTACCGGGCGTACACCGAGTGCCCCGCGTGCCGCGGAACCCGCCTCAAGCCCGACTCCACGCTCTGGAAGCTGGGCCCCGAAGGACTCTCGATCCACGACCTGATGCTGCTGCCGATCGAACAGTCACGCCGGTACGTGGACCGGCTGCAGCTTTCGGCGCCGCTCGATCAGGCGACCGAGCTTCTGCTGACCGAGATCCGGTCGCGCCTCCGCTACCTGTGCGAGGTCGGGCTCGGCTATCTCACCCTCGATCGCCAGTCGCGCACGCTCTCGGGCGGCGAGGTGCAGCGCATCAACCTGACCACCGCGCTCGGCACTTCACTCGTGAACACCCTGTTCGTGCTCGACGAGCCCTCGATCGGGCTGCATCCGCGCGACATGGGCCGCGTGATCGAAGTGATGCAGCGCCTGCGCGACGCCGGCAATTCACTGGTCGTCGTCGAGCACGACCCGCAGATCATGTTCGCAGCCGATCGCATTCTCGACATGGGGCCCGGACCCGGCGAGCGCGGCGGCTCGATCGTCTTTTTTGGCGCGCCTGAGAAATTGATGAGCGCGGATACGCTGACCGCCGCGTACCTGTCCGGCAACAAGCGGGTCGAGGAACCGCGGCAGTCGCCTCCGGCGGAGAAGCATCTGCGCGTGCTCGGCGCCGCGGCAAACAACCTCAAAGGCATCGACGTTGCGATTCCGCTCGAGCGCTTCGTGTGCGTCACTGGCGTCTCCGGCTCGGGCAAAGCCACCCTGGTGCAGGACGTGCTGCATGCGGCGCTTCGCAAGGCGAAGGGCAAGCCCACGGAACAGCCGGGCGCGCATCGGGATCTGATCGGCGCCGACCAGATCGACGATGCGGTAATGGTCGACCAGTCGCCGATCGGCAGGACGACGCGCTCCAACCCCGCGAGTTACGTCGGCGCCTTCGACCCGATCCGCGGCCTCTTCGCGCGCACCGCGCTCGCCACGCAGCGCAACTACACGCCCGGCACATTCAGCTTCAATTCGGGAACCGGGCGCTGCCCGACCTGCGGCGGCAACGGCTTCGAGCACGTCGAGATGCAGTTCCTGTCGGACGTTTATCTCCGCTGTCCGGATTGCGACGGCAAACGCTATCGCGCCGAGGTGCTCGAGGTGCAGATCCGCGGCAAGAGCATCGCTGAAGTGCTTGAGCTGACGGTATCGGAGGCGGTGACTTTTTTCGCGGCCGACCACGAGGTGCTTGGGCGCCTGAAGCCACTCGCCGATGTGGGCCTCGAGTACGTGCGGCTCGGGCAACCGGTGCCTACGCTCTCCGGCGGCGAAGCCCAACGATTGAAGCTCGCCGGGCATCTGGCAAAAGCTTCCCCCTCCCCTCGCCCCTCTCCCGCAAGCGGAAGAGGAGAAGGGGGCGAGGGCGGCAAACTGTTCCTGTTCGACGAGCCGACCACCGGCCTGCACTTCGACGATATCGCCAAGCTGCTGCGCGCGTTCCGGCAACTGCTCCAGGCCGGGAATTCGTTGGTGGTGATCGAGCATAACCTCGACGTGATCCGCGCCGCCGACTGGATCATCGACCTCGGCCCGGAGGGCGGCGAGGCAGGCGGCGCGATCGTCTGCTGCGGCACGGCTGCCGAGGTGAAGGCGCACGCCACGTCGCATACCGGCCGCGCGTTGCGGGAATACGAAACTGCTTTCGCCTTTCCCTACAGATCGGCTTCCGCGGTCTCGCCCGCGGAAGCCGATCCCCGCCCGCGTTCAGCGGGCGGAAGGCTTGAGGAACCCCCCGCCCGCTACCTCCCCCACGAAATCCGCATCCACAACGCGCGCGAACACAACCTGAAGAATATCGACGTCGCGATTCCGCGCAACCGCTTCAGCGTCATCACCGGCGTCTCTGGATCAGGCAAGTCGACGCTCGCCTTCGACATCCTGTTCGCCGAAGGTCAGCGCCGCTATCTCGAGTCGCTCAACGCTTTCGCTCGCCAGTTCGTGCAGACGGCCTCGCGTCCAGACGTGGACGCGATCTTCGGCATCCCCCCCACGGTCGCGATCGAGCAGCGGACCAGCCGCGGCGGCAGCAAGTCCACCGTCGGCACGCTCACCGAAGTGCATCATTTTCTGCGGCTGCTGTTCGTCAAACTCGGCACCCAGCACTGCCCGGATTGCAACCTGCCGATCGAGCCGCAAAGCGAGGACGCGATCGCAGCGCGACTGTTGCGCGAGTACCAGGGACAGCGGATCGGACTCCTGGCGCCGCTCGTCGTCCACCGCAAGGGCGTGTATACCGATCTCGCCCGCTGGGCCAAGGGCAAAGGCTTTACCCATCTGCGAGTCGATGGCGCGTTTCTGCCGGTCGATCCCTTCCCGCGCATCGACCGCTTCAAGGAGCACGACATCGAGCTCCCGGTGGCGGACCTTCGCGTGACTGCGGATGTGGAGCCGAGCCTGAGGGGCGGTCTCTCGCAAGCGCTCGAATTCGGCAAAGGCACGGTCATCGTGCTCTCCGATCTCGACGATCTGGTGCGCGCGGCCAGCAAGGGAAAGCCGCTGACGATGCGCTCGCAGACGTTATCGACCAAGCGCGCCTGCCGGTCCTGCGGCCGCAGCTTCGCCGAGCCGGATCCGCGCCTGTTCTCCTACAACTCCAAGCACGGATGGTGCCCCTCGTGTTATGGCACCGGCCTGCAGCTGAAGGATGTGGGCTGGGACGAGGAACGCTCGCGCACCGGGGCGGAGGACAATGTGCTCGACTCCTGGATCGAATGGCTCGAAGTGGACGAACCCTGTCCCGCGTGCCGGGGCCAACGCCTGAATCGCGAAGCTCTTGCGGTCCGCTGGCGCGGGAAATCGATTGCCGAGTACGGCGCGCAGCCGATCGACGCCCTCGCCCGCCTGTTCGAATCCGTGGACCTCGAGGGGCGCGAGCGCGAGATCGCCCGCGACCTCGTCGCCGAGCTGTGCAGCCGTCTTGGCTTCCTGCGCGAAGTCGGGCTGTCCTATCTTTCGCTCGACCGCTCTGCGCCCACGCTGTCCGGAGGCGAAGCGCAGAGGATCCGGCTCGCCGCGCAACTCGGCTCCAACCTGCGCGGCGTGTGCTACATCCTCGACGAACCCACGATCGGGCTGCATCATCGCGACAACCAGGCGCTGCTCGGCGTGCTCGAGCGGCTCGAAGCGAAAGGCAATACGCTGGTGGTGGTCGAGCACGACGAGGACACGATTCGCCGCGCACACCATGTGATCGACCTCGGCCCGGGCGCCGGCCGGCTCGGCGGCAGGGTGATCGCGCAAGGCACTGCCGAAGAATTGATGCAGACGCCCGACTCGGTCACCGGGCGGTTTCTCGCGCAGCCGCTGCGCCATCCGTTGCAGCCGAGACGCAAGATGACGCGAGACACCGAATCGCTCCTTGTCACAGGCGCGTCGCTGCACAACCTGCAGGACGCAAAGGTGCGGGTGCCGCTCGGCCGCCTCATTGCGGTGACCGGCGTGTCCGGATCCGGCAAATCGACGCTCGCGCGCGACGTCCTGTATGCGAGCCTCAGATCGGGCGGCAATATCGGCTGCAACGCGATCAAAGGGCGCGAGAGCATTGGCCGCGTACTCGAGGTGGACCAGGCTCCAATCGGCAAGACTCCGCGCTCCTGTCCAGCGACCTACGTCGGTTTCTGGGATGCGGTGAGAAAACTGTTCGCCGATACGAACGAGGCAAGAATGCGCGGCTGGACCGCGAGCCGCTTTTCATTCAACACCGCGGGCGGGCGCTGCGAATCCTGCGACGGCCAGGGGATCAAGAAAATCGAAATGAGCTTCCTGCCGGATGTGCGCGTCACCTGCGAGGCCTGCGGCGGGCAGCGCTTCAACACCGAGACGCTGGGCGTGCGCTGGCGCGGAAAGACGATTGGCGATGTGCTCGCAATGAGCGTGGACGAGGCGGTCGAATTCTTCGCCGCGCATCCGTCCACCCACCACGCGCTGCGGCTGCTGCAGGACGTCGGTTTGGGCTATCTCACGCTCGGGCAGCAGAGCCCGACCCTTTCCGGCGGCGAGGCGCAGCGGATCAAGCTGGTGACGGAGCTTGCCAAGGTTCGTACCGGTCTCCCGACTTCCGCTCGCGGAAATCGGGAGATGGATGTTGTCAGCAAGAGCACTCTCTACATCCTCGACGAACCGACCGTCGGTCTGCACATGGCCGACGTGGAAAAGCTCCTGCGCGTCCTGCACCGATTGGTGGACGCGGGCAACACCGCCGTCGTGGTCGAGCACAATCTCGATGTCATCGCCGAGGCAGATTGGGTGATCGACCTCGGCCCGGAAGGCGGCGATGCGGGTGGGCGTGTCGTGATGCAGGGGCCGCCTGAGTCGGCAGAGGGCCGCGACACGCACACCGCAAGGGCGCTCGCCGCGTTTCTTGCTGAACGGCGCGCAGACTGAACCCGAAAGAGGACAGGCCAAATCCCGAGAGCAGCGTGCGGAATCAGCGAGTCAGTCGCCGAGCGCCAGCCAGGAATGAGGCTGGTCTTGTCCAGCCTTGCGTCCGAGTTTCGGTTTCAGCGTTGCCGCGTTTCTGCGTTCGGCCGCGAATGAGTCGCGCACACACAGTATCCCGCCCCAGATGAGCAGAGCGATAAAACCCCAAAGTCCCGCGATCCTAATCAGGTCAAGAATCAGTTCCACTGTTGTTCCCCCTTTTCGCGCTGGGTGCGCTTTCGAACGCTTCGATTCGCGGCTCGGTTATCGCGTCGATTACCGGACCGCGATGACACCAGCGTAGAGCAACGACGCGCGCCCGGGACGCAAGCATTACCCGCAGGTTTGTGATTTATTCACCTCGGGCGAGGCACCCCCGGGGCTGAAGGCGGAGGACCCGCCGTGCGGTCGCCTACCAGGCCGGAGGCAGCGGCTTTTTCAGTGTGATCAAGTGATCCTGCACTTCGATGTAACCGCCGGTCGTGAGGTCCTTGAAGAGCCGGCTGATCATCTCGCGCGAGGAGCCGACGCGGTTGGCGATCTCCTGATGCGTGAGGCGCTCGGGCACGTCCCGCTGCCCGTTGCGCTCGACCGCAAGCTCGGTGAGCAAGCGCGCGACGCGGCCGTAGACGTCGAGCAGCGCGAGGTTCTTGAGGTTCATCGTCGCCCGCCGTGCGCGGCGGATCACCTTGGCGAGCAGATCGAACGCGAACTCGGGATGCTCCGCGATGTAATCTCGCAGCGTGACGCGCGTGACGATCGAGCACACAGCCGGCTCCAGCGTGATCACCGACGCCGACCGCGGCCCGCCGTCGAGCGCCATCTCCCCGACGTACTCGCCCGGGCCGTGCACATCGATCACGACTTCACGATCGTTGTCGCCGGTGGCGAAAACCTTCACGCGCCCGGCGAGAATGAGGTAGAGCGTGTCCCCGTAGTCGCCTTCCTGAATGATGACGACGTCCTTGCGGAAGCCCTGGATCCGGCCGCGCGCGGCAAGCTCGCGCAAGGCGGGGGAATCCAGCGCAGTGATGAGAGACTCGGTGTCCGGGGTCGCCAACTCACGCTCCGCTGAGATCGCGGGCTATACGGATTTTACGCCGTGATCAGAGCCTCGCCCGGTTGATGGAACTGCAGAGGCGCCCGGCATGGACTGAATTAAGATAGGCCGGTGCAAAGCTAGCCGCCGGAGGATAGCCATGATCCAGTTGAAAGACCTGCGATACGTGAGGCTCGGCACCCGTGACCCCGAGGCAGGCGCCGAGTACGCCCGGAAGATCCTCGGGCTCGAGTTCGTGCGGCGCGAGGGCAACGCCGTCTATCTGCGCGGCGACGACCGCGATCACACGCTCGTCTACTTCAAGGGCGACCCGGCCGATCACACCGCCGGCTGGGAAGTTGCGGATTCCGCGGCGCTGGAAGCCGCGGGCGCCGAGCTCGAATCGAACAGAATCCAGGTCCGCGGCGGCACGCGCGCCGAGTGCGAGCAGCGCCACGTCGAGGACTTCATCACCTTCGCCGATCCTTCCGGGAACAGGCACGACCTAGCCGTGCGCCCGCATCACAGCGGGCGGCAGTTCTTTCCTTCGCGCGACTGCGGCGTGTGGAGCTTCTCGCATATCGGCCTGCGCACGACGGACGCCGAGCGCGACGAAGCGTTCTGGACCACGGTCATGAACGCCCGCGTCTCGGACCGGATCGGCGCGGCACCGCTGCTGCGCATCGACGAGGTGCACCACAAGATCGCACTGTTCCCGTCGCAGCACCCCGGCGTGCAGCACGTCAACCACCAGGTGCACGGCGTCGACGACGTGATGCGCTCCTACTACTTCCTGCGCGAGCAGGGCGTGAAGATTGTCTTCGGACCGGGACGCCATCCCACTTCGAGCGCCATATTCCTGTATTTCGAGGGCCCGGACGGAATGGTGTTCGAGTATTCGACTGGCGTGCGGCTCATCAAGCCGGAAGACGAGCCGACCTACCGTCCTCGGCAGTTCCCGTTCGCGCCGTCCTCATTCTGTATGTGGGGCTCGACGCCCGACATTCCAGAGTTCCGCGCGAGCGAGGACGCAGCAGCGAAGCCGAAAGCCGCCTGAGCGGAAGCGCGACGGCGATCGGGGCTCGGGTCGTTGGCCGCGGTTCTATTACTCGATCACCGTGTCTGCACGCAGCATCCGGCAGACTCCGCGAGCCGCGTCACCGCTGCCCGAATCGCGCTCGCCAGATGAGTTTTTAGTAGATACAATAAGCGCGTGCCGACTTGGGACGATGACAAGCGCCAAGCGAATTTGCGAGACCATGGGCTGGATTTCGCGGGTTGCGAAGCAGTGTTCGATCACCTGGTGGTTACGGCGGAGGACGTCCGCCATACCTACGGCGAACAGCGCATCAACCTGCTTGGCTTTCTCGATGGCCGAATCGTGCACATGACTTACACGGAGCGAGGCGAAGACATCCACGTCATTTCGCTCAGAGAGGCGACCAAACATGAAATCCGCATCTATCGCGAAACGATTTCCCGCTGACGCCAAGGATTGGAAGCGGCTTCTGGCCAACGCACCGAAACGGGTCGTCGCCCCGGATTCGCCGTACGACCCGAACGACCCGAAGGCGGTACGCGCTTTCTGGAAGGACGCGAAACTGCGGCGCCCAGGCGAACGCGGTCCACAGAAAGCGCCCACCAAGATTCCACTCTCGCTGCGCTTGTCGCCCGAGGTCGTCCGGCATTTCAAGGCGACCGGCCGCGGATGGCAGACGCGGATTGATGACGCCCTGAAGAAGGTGGTCGCTCCGCGCAGGCGGCCAGCATCGAAGGTCTGACGCCCGCTCACTGAATCACCTCATCCGCGCGCAGCAGCACCGACTGCGGAATGGTGAGGCCGAGGGCTTTCGCGGTTTTGAGTTTGATAACGAGATCAAACTTGGTCGGCTGCTCGATTGGCAGCTCGGCAGGTTTCGCTCCCTTGAGGATGCGGTCAATGATCGCGGCGGTCCGTCGCATCAACGCACCTTGGTCCGCCGCGTAGGAGATCAGCCCTCCCTCGGTCACCGAAAGCTTGTTGATCGCCGGAGCGGGTACGGCCTTACGGGGCCGGGCGTAACATGGGTAACGATGCGCGGATGAGCTCGCAGAGACGCCCGGTGGTTCACGATAATCCCAAATTGCGCGACCGCGCGCCGGTGTTCCACGACCGCGCGGAGGCCGGCCGCCAACTCGCCCGGCTGCTCGCGCCCTTCCGTGCAAGCAGCGCGCTCGTGTTTGCGATTCCGTGCGGTGGGGTTCCGGTAGGCGTCGAGATGGCGCGCCTCCTCGACCTCGAGCTCGACGTCGCGCCGGTGAGCAAGGTCCTCCTGCCCTGGACCACGGAGGCGGGATTCGGCGCGGTGGCGTTCGACGGCAGCGTCTGGGTCAACGAGCATGACGTGCGTCGCTACGGGCTGGGCGAAAAGGACGTTGCCGATGCAATTGCCGCTGCGCGCGCCAAAGTGGAACGAAGAACGTCCCGCCTGCATGGCGAGCGTGCCGCGCCCGAGGCCTCGGGCCGCACGGCGATCCTGGTGGACGATGGAATCGCGGCGGGCTCGACGATGCGCGTCGCAATCGATGCCATCCGTCGCCTCGGGGCGACAAGAATAGTTGTCGCAGCGCCCACGGGACACCGGCATGCGGTGGAACTTCTTGCCAGCCTTGCGGACGAAGTTTACTGTGCGAACGTCCGCGACCCGCTGCGCTTCGCCGTCGCCGAGGCCTACGCGAACTGGAATGATGTAAGCGAGGTCCAAGCAGTATCGCTCCTGAACGAACATTGGAAAGGCACCACATGAACATCGCACGCCTGTTTGGCTTCATCCTGACGCTCGGGTTCTCCGCTGCATTTGCGCAGCAGGATCTCGCGCCCGAGGCGCTGGTGAAGAAGGTGACCGATGACGTGCTCGAAGCGATCAAGAGCGACAAGGCGCTGCAGGCGGGCGACCGCGAGAAAGCGCTCGCGCTCGCCGAGCAGAAGATCCTGCCGCACGTGGATTTCCGCGAAGCGACGCGGCTCGCCGTCGGCCGGGCGTGGGCGTCCGCGAGCCCCGAGCAACAGAACAAGCTCGTCGCCGGGTTTCGCGGCATGCTGGTCCGGATCTACTCCAACGCCATCGACGTCTATCGCGGCCAGACCCTGCGGGTGCAGCCGGTCAGAATGGCGCCGGGCGCGACCGAGGTTTCGGTGCGCAACCAGTACCTCAAACCCGGCCAGCCTCCGGTCGCGGTCGACTACGCAATGCACAAGACGCCCGAGGGCTGGAAGATCTATGACTTCACCGTCGAGGGCGTCAGCCTGGTACTGACGTACCGCGCCGAGTTCGAGCAGGTCGTGCGTCGATCCGGCGTCGAGGGCCTGATCACGGCGCTCGCCAACAAGAACCGGCCGGCGCAGCTCAAAGGCTCTTCCGGCTGATTTCGCGTATAATCCCGTCCAAGGTTTCTGTTTCGCATCTTCCGGTTAGCGTCTCAGTCGTTTCACGGTCCATCCCGGATCGTCGAATCACCCAGCCTTAATTCGTCAGCCTGAACCGGTTACACGAAGGCGCGTCCTTCGCAGGCCGATTCTTCAGGAGAACTGCCATTAGCACGTCATTCGATACGCTCGGCCTGCGCGCCGAGCTGCTCCGCGCGGTCGCGGAACAAGGCTACGCCCAACCCACCCCGATTCAGTCGCAGGCGATCCCGGTCGTGCTGAGCGGCCGCGACCTCCTCGGCGCCGCGCAGACCGGCACCGGAAAGACCGCTGGCTTCACGCTGCCGATCCTGCAGCGATTGAGCGCCACAGAAGGAGCGAGAGGAATCCGGGTCCTGGTCCTTACGCCGACGCGCGAGCTCGCCGCGCAGGTGCACCAGAGCATTCGCACCTACGGCAAGCACCTGCGGTTGCGCTCGACCGTTGTCTTCGGCGGCGTCGGCATCCATCCGCAGATCGCCGAGCTGAAGCGCGGTGTGGATATCCTGGTGGCGACGCCCGGACGCCTGCTCGACCATGCGCAGCAGCGCACCGTGGATCTTCGTCATGTCGAGATCCTCGTGCTGGACGAAGCCGACCGCATGCTCGACATGGGCTTCATCCACGACATTCGCCGCATCCTCAAGCTGCTGCCGGCGAAGCGCCAGAACCTGCTGTTCTCGGCCACTTTCTCCGACGACATCAGGAAGCTCGCCGCGACGTTCCTGCGTGATCCTGCGACCGTCGAAGTCGCGCGGCGCAACACCCCGGTCGAGCGGGTTGCCCAGGTCGCGCACCCGGTGGCGCAGGACCGCAAGCGCCATCTGCTCGCGCATCTGGTGAAGACCAACGACTGGCAGCAGGTGCTCGTCTTCACGCGCACCAAGCACGGCGCCAACCGCCTCGCCGAGCATCTCGAACGCGACGGCATCGAGGCGGACGCGTTTCACGGCAACAAGAGCCAGGGCGCGCGTACCCGCGTGCTGAAGCGCTTCAAGGACAACGAGCTGCGCGTGCTGGTGGCGACTGACATTGCGGCAAGAGGCCTGGACATCGAGCAGCTGCCCCACGTTGTCAATTACGACATGCCGCACGTAGCCGAGGATTACCTGCACCGTATCGGCCGCACCGCCCGCGCCGGCGCCCCGGGCGAGGCGGTGTCGCTGGTGAGCCACGAAGAGCGGCCGCTGCTCGCGGCGATCGAGAAGCTGATGAACCGCAAAGTTGAGCAGCGTGCCGTCGCCGGGTTCGACGGCGCGGCCCGGCGCATGGCGGCCTAGCGGCCGAAGTCGAACGCGTTCGTCAGATCGCCGGCGTTTGCTCGCACGCCCGGCAACGGCTCCAGTTCGAAGCGCCGCGTGATGAATTTGATGATCGACGTGGTGTCGTAGGGCGTCTTGTCCACGAAGCCGCGCTTCGCGTGCGGCGAGATGATGAGCGTCGGGACTCGCGTGCCCGGGCCCCAGCGGTCGCCCCAGCCCGGCCCCGCGGGCGGCGGTACGTGGTCCCAGAAGCCGCCGTTCTCGTCGTAGGTCACGATCACCGCCATCTTCGGCCATTGCGGGCTCGCCTTCAGTCGCGTCAGGAGGTCGTGCATGTGCTCATCGCCGCTTGCGAGGTCGGTGTAGCTCGGGTGCTCGTTGACGCGGCCGGTAGGTTTGTAGAAAACGACCTGCGGCAACGTGCCCTGGGCAATGTCACGCCCCAGGTCCGCCAGGTCCTTGAGATGTCTGGCGCGATCCGGCGTCCCGGGCGCGAAGCGCGCGTAGTAATTGAACGGTTGGTGGTGCGGCTGAAAGATCGGGCTGCCCGAGTCGCGGTTGTAGATCACGGATCGTTTCAGCTTCGGATCCCGGGTCCCGTCCGCGACCGCCGCGTTCCAGGCACCCGCATACCAGGTCCAACTCACGCCTTTGGCGCTCAGCGTGTCGCCGACGGTCTTGTTCTTGAACGGCGGCGCCGGGAAGCGGGCCGGATCGGCGAGGTCGAGGCTTCCGCCCGCTGCAGGTGGAACACCGCTCGGCTGGAATGGCGGCTGCGACGTGTTCACCAAGTAGCCGTCGGGAGTGACCCGGCCATCATACACATCCACCGGGCCCTGAAGCACCGACGCGGACGAATCCGGCTTCTTCTTCAGATTTCCATTTTCGTCGAGCTGCGGGCGCGCGGAGGCCGGTGCCCCCGGGTCCATCGGCGTGCACGCGCAGATCAGCCACTGGTGATTCAGGTACGAGCCGCCGAACGCCCCCATGAAGAAGTGATCGGAGAGCGTGTAGTCCTTCGCCCACGGCCACAACTTCATTTTCGAACCGTCGAAATATCCCATTGCCCAGGCGCCCACAGTCGTCATGGCGACAAACATGTTGTTACTGCCGCCGTTGATCTGCTCGCGGTTCTGGTAGTAGTTGTGGATCGGACTTGGCAACACCTCGTCCATCCTGCCGTTGACCGGAGGCGCGTCGATCCGGAACGGCGCGTTGGCAAGCTTCTCCGGAAAACGCTTGCTCGCATGCCCATGCTCGTACACCGGCGGTAAATGCGGAAGCGGCTTGGCGTCGTGGTCGAGCTGCGTCTTCTGCTCCGCAGTTGCCTGCGCGATGCCTTCGGCACCCGGGAACAGGCCATACAAATGATCGAAACTGCGGTTTTCCGCGTAGATGACGACGATGTGCTCGATTGTCGCGAGCCCATCGCCGGAGCTGCGCGTCGCGCAGCCGCTCGCGAGCAGCGCCGTGAGCCCAATTGCCAGGACGCGCACGATCATGCAAGAGCGGTTCATTTGCCCTCCCCGTAACCCGTCGAAAAAATCATGCCTTGGTGTCGGTTAGACTAATCCCATGCGCGAACCCCAGCCCAAGACCATCCATCTCAAGGACTATACCCCACCGCCTTTCCTTGTCGAACGCATCGCGCTCGATGTCGACATCCGCGACGATGACGCAATCGTGCGCGCCGTGCTCGAAGTGCACCGCAACCCGAAGGCGGCGGACGCGCGCGCGGCGCTCGTGCTGGACGGCGGCGAACTTGAACTGCGCGCGGTGTCGCTCGACGGCGCGCATTTGCGCGAGAACCAGTATTCGTTGACCCCTGAGCGTCTGGCGATTCCGCACGTGCCCGGCGCCTTCACGCTCGAGACCGTCTCGCGCATCGTGCCGCAGAAGAACACCCGGCTCGAGGGGCTCTACGCGACCAGGAGCGGATTCGCCACCCAATGCGAGGCCGAGGGCTTCCGCCGCATCACCTGGTTCATCGACCGGCCTGACGTCATGGCCCGCTACACGACTACTGTGCATGCGGACAAGGCACGCTATCCCGTGCTGCTTTCGAACGGCAACCTGGTGGAAGCGGGCGATGAGCCCGGCGGCCGGCATTTCGCCGCATTTCACGATCCGTATCCGAAGCCCAGCTACCTCTTTGCGCTGGTCGCGGCCCGCCTGGACGTCCTGGAGGATGAATTCGTCACCCGATCCGGCGCACCGAAAAGACTTTCCGTGTATGTCGAGCCCGGCAAGCTCGACCAGGCCGCCTGGGCGATGGATTGCCTGAAGCGCGCCATGCGCTGGGACGAGCGGCGCTTCGGCCTCGAGCTCGATCTCGAGCAGTACAAGATCGTCGCGGTGGGCGACTTCAACTCCGGCGCGATGGAGAACAAGGGCCTCAATATCTTCAACGCGAAGTACATCCTGGCGCGCCCGGACGTCGCCACCGACCAGGACTTCCTCAATATCGACCGCGTGGTGGCGCACGAGTACTTCCACAACTGGACCGGCAACCGCGTCACCTGCCGCGACTGGTTCCAGCTCTCGCTGAAGGAGGGCCTGACCGTGTTCCGCGACCAGGAATACGGCGCCGACACGTACTCGCGCGCGGTGACGCGCATCAAGGAAGTGCGCCTGCTGCGCGCCGGGCAATTCGCTGAGGACGCCGGGCCGATGGCGCACCCGGTGCGGCCGCAGTCGTACATGGAGATCCGCAACTTTTACACCATGACGGTGTACGAGAAAGGCGCGGAAGTCGTGCGCATGCAGCACACGCTGCTCGGGGAGGAGAAGTTCCAGGCCGGAATGCGCCTGTACTTCCAACGGCACGACGGTCAAGCCGTGACTTGCGACGACTTCGTGAACGCGATGCAGGACGCCTCAGGTGTGGACCTGGCGCAGTTCAGGCGCTGGTACGACGTCGCCGGCACTCCGATTCTCCATTGCTCGGGCGACTACGACGCCGCACAAGGCACGTTCACGCTCTCGGTCAGCCAATCGACAGACCCGCCGTTCCACATCCCGCTCGCGGTGAAAATCGGGCCGCACGAGCGCGTGCTGTCCGTGAAGCAGCGTGACGAAACCTTCGTTTTCGACGGCCTCGGTGCACGGCCTGTTGCTTCTCTCCTGCGCGGCTTTTCCGCCCCGGTCATTGTTCGTTATCCGTACAGCGAGCACGATCTTCTGCAGTTGCTTGCGCGCGACGACGATGCGTTCAACCGCTGGGAGGCCGGTCAGCGCCTGGCTGCGGAGATCATTCTCAAGAGCCAGGGCCATCCGCCCCCTGCGTTCATCGATGCCATGCGGCAGCTTCTGCTGGATCGCGATCCCGCGTTCGTCGCCGAGGCGCTGGCGCCGCCATCCGAGGCGTATCTGGCCGAGCAGTTGGAGGTCGTGGACCCGGATGCGCTGCATGCGGCGCGCAATACGCTGCGGCAGCGTCTTGCCGAACCGCTGAAGGAGGAGCTGCTCGCCGCCTATCGTGCAAACGAGGTGGCGGGCCCCTACTCGCCGGACGCCGCGACGGCCGGCAAGCGCGCGCTGCGCAATGCGGCGCTCGGCTATCTGATGGAGCTGGAGACCGAAGACGTGGTCGCCCTGTGCTACGAGCAGTTCGCGCAATCGGACAACATGACCGAGTCGTTTGCCGCGCTCGGCTGCCTCGCGAACAGCCGCGCGCCGCAGCGCCGCGTCGCGCTCGAGTCGTTCTACGGCAAGTGGAAGGAGGAACCGCTCGTCGTGGACAAATGGTTTGCCGTGCAGGCGACCTCGCGCCTGCCCGACACGCTGCAGCGCGTGCGTTCGCTGCTCTCTCACCCCGCATTCGACATCAAGGTGCCGAACAAGGTGTACGCGCTCATTCACAGTTTCGCGGCCAACCAGGTTCGTTTCCACGCCGCGGATGGCGCGGGCTATGCATTCCTTGCCGATCAGGTTCTTGCGCTCGACCAGCTCAATCCCATGGTGGCCGCGCGCATGGCGCGGTCGTTCGACCGCTGGAAAAAATTCGACGCCGCGCACCAGGCGCACGCGCGGGCGCAGCTCGAGCGCATGCGCGACGCGGAGGGGCTTTCGAAGGATGTGGCCGAAATCGTGACGAAAGCGCTCGCCTGAAGCAGCAGGATCATTACCGGATCACGCTCTGACCATGCGCTTTGCCGCGGCCATTCTTGGTGCGATTCTTGTTGCCGCGACGGCGCTCGCGCATGCGCAAGGCTACCCATCGCGCCCACTGCGGATGGTCGTGGGTTTCCCGCCCGGAGGCGGCAATGACATCATTGCGCGCATCGTTGCAAACCGGCTGGGCGAGCTTGTCGGGCAGCCCGTCGTGGTCGAGAACCGGCCGGGAAATGCCGGCGTGATCGGAGCCGAAGCGGTCGCCAAGGCAGCCCCCGATGGCTACACGCTGTACCTCGGTTCCACCGGCACGAATTCGATCGCGCCTTCGCTCAACGCGAAGATGCCCTACGATCCGGTCAAGGATCTCGCAACGGTAGGCCTGGTCGCGATCGCGCCGAGCGTGCTCGCGGTCAACGCGAACGTTCCGGCGCGGTCGGTGCGCGAACTCATTCAGCTCGCGAAGTCGCGGCCGGGAAAGCTCACTTATGCCTCCTCGGGCAACGGCACGACGCTGCACCTGGGCGGCGAGATGCTGAAGCTGATGGCCGGCGTCGATCTCGTGCATGTCCCCTACAAGGGCAACGCCCAGGCGCTGAACGACGTGGTCGGTGGACAGGTGGACATCATCATCTCGGCGCTGCCGCCGGTGCTGCCGCTCGCAAAGGCGGGCAAGGTGCGCATCCTCGCTGCGACGACCAGGGAGCGGCTGCGCGCGATGCCCGAGCTGCCGACGATGGCGGAGGAAGGTCTGCCCGAGTACGAGAACTTCACGTGGTACGGCGTATTCGTCACCGGCGGCTCGCCCGAGGCCGGGATCGAGCGCCTTGGCGCGGAGCTGCGCAAGGCGGTGGCCGACGAGAAGGTCCGCGAGCAGATCGCCCAGCAGGGCGCCGACGCGGTATCGAGCACGCCGTCGGAGTTCCGCACCTTCGTCAACGCGGAGATCGCAAAATGGGCCAAGGCCGTCAAGGCCGCCGGGATCAAGGCAGACTGACCATGGACCCGATGATCCAGCTCGTCGTCGCGACCGCGGTATTCCTTGCCGCCCACTTCGTGCCCAGCACCCCGCTGCGCGCCGCGCTGGTCAAGTCCGTCGGCGAGCGCGCATACCTCGGCCTCTATACGCTGGCCGCGTTGGCGATACTCGGTTGGATGATCTACGCCTACGGCAAAGCGCCGATCGAACCCTTGTGGCAGGGCCTGCGACTGCTGCCTGCGATCGTGATGCCGTTCGCCTTCATCCTGATCATCTGCGGCGTGCTCTCGCGCAACCCGACGGCGGTCGGGCAGCAGCAAGCGCTCAAGGCCGAGGACGCAGCGCGCGGCATCCTGCGCGTCACGCGCCATCCGGTCCAATGGGGGATCCTGCTCTGGGCCGGGGCGCACGTGCTGGCGCGCGGCGACCTCAAGTCTGCGATCTTCTTCGGTGGTTTTTTCCTGCTCTCGGCGCTCGGCACAGCGCTCATCGACGCCCGCAAGGCTCGCGGCCTTGGCGAGGATTGGAAACGCTACGCGAGCGCGACATCCAACCTGCCCTTCGTCGCTATCGCGCAGGGCCGCAATCGATTCGACGCGGGCGAGATCGGGCTGACGAAGCCGCTGATCGGCCTGATCGTATTTGGTGGATTCCTGCTATTCCACGCCTGGCTGTTCGGCGCGCAGCCCTACTGAGCTGTTTTCCGGCGCACCCTTTCGTCGAACCGGGCGACGTTGACCACAACGCGCTCGTGAACGCCGTCGCCGATGAGTTCCTTCTCGTCGTGCGCCGCGACTCGAAAGCGGATCGTCCGCCCCTCCAGGCCGACCACTTCGGCCGTCGCGGCCACCCGCATGCCCACCGGCGTGGCGGCGATGTGGCGGATGTGCAGCCTCGTGCCGAGCGACTGGTGGCCGGCGGGCAGCAGATGCTCGACAGCCGCGAGCGCCGCAGCCTCGATCAGATTGATCATCACCGGCGTCGCCAGCACGTGAATCCTGCCGCTGCCCACGCGAGGCGCGGTATGCTCTTCGCCGACCACGAGTTCGGCGCTTCCCGTCTGTCCAGCCATCAATCCCGAGAGATCCATGCGCGGTCTATCATAAACCGATGACGCGGCACGTCTTGATCCTCGGCTGCGGTTTCGGTGGTCTGTTTGCCGCGCAAGCGCTGCGCCGGGCGCCGGTCCGCGTCACGGTCGTGGATCGCGTCAATCATCACCTGTTCCAGCCCTTGCTCTACCAGGTCGCGACCGCAGGGCTTTCCGCCCCGGCGATCGCGGCGCCGATCCGGCACATCCTCGCAGGGCAGGACAACACCACGGTCCTGCTCGGCGAAGCATCCAGCGTCGATACGACCGGGCACAGCGTCACGCTCGCGGATGGCGAAGCGCTCCACTACGACGAGTTGATCGTCGCGACTGGCGCCACGCACAGCTATTTCGGCAACGATGCGTGGTCTGTGCACGCACCCGGCCTGAAGACGCTCGAGGACGCGTTCGAGATCCGGCGCCGCATTCTGCTCGCATTCGAGCAGGCGGAACGCGAGCAGGACCCGACACGCAGGGGCGACTGGCTCACGTTCGTCGTCATCGGCGCCGGGGCCACCGGAGTGGAACTCGCGGGTACGCTCGCCGAGATCGCGCGCCACACGCTGCGCGGCGAATTCCGCCGCTTCGACCCGCGAAACGCGCGCATCGTGCTGGTCGAAGGCGCCGATCACGTGCTGCCGTCGTATCCGGCCGACCTGTCCGAGAAGGCGCGCCTGCAGCTCGAGCGGCTCGGCGTCACAGTCTGGCTCGGCCGGCGAGTGACGGGTGTGGACGAGCACGGAGTCCAGTTGGGCGATGACCGGATCGCCGCCAGGACCTTGGTGTGGGCGGCGGGCGTCGCCGCCTCACCGATCGGCGCTTCGCTCGGCGTGCCGCTCGATCGCGCCGGTCGGGTGATCGTGCAGCCTGACCTTTCGATTGCAGGACATCCGGAAGTGCAGGTGATCGGCGATCTCGCTTTGATCCCGAGCCACCAGCCGCCCGTGCCCGGCATCGCGCCCGCCGCCAAGCAGATGGGCCGGCGCGCTGCAAAGAACATCCTGCGCCGGATTCGCGGCGAGGAGGTGAAGCAGTTCCGCTACCGGGACGTTGGCCTGCTCGCCACGATCGGACGCAACGCCGCGGTGGCGCAGCTCGGGCGGTTCAGGCTGTGGGGCTATCCGGCGTGGGTGCTGTGGCTCGTCGCCCACATCTTTTTCCTGATCGGCTTCAGGAACCGCCTGATCGTGCTGATCGAATGGGCGTGGGCATACTGGACCCTGCAGCGCTACGCACGCATCGTCGCCGGCCCCGGCCGGCGCCAGACCTGAGGCGGGCACTATTTCGCCTCGATCACGCTGACGAATGCGTCGACCCGTGATGGCGACCGGATTCAATGCTGCCATAACCACGCTGCGCCACGCACACCGCTCGAGTCCCCATGCGCGTGGCGGAGCAGACGAGTCGACACGTGGTCCGAAAACACGTGGGGTCGCCACAGTTCCGGCACGTTGGCATACAGCCGTCCGACGTTCGATATTCCGCCGCCCAGCACGATGACATCCGGGTCGAGGATGTTGATGACGCTCGCGAGCGAGCGCGCAAGCCGTTCCTCGTAACGCGCAAGCGCCGCTTCGCACGCTGCATCTCCCTGCACGGCTCGCGCTACGATCCCGGGGGCCTCGACACCGATTCCGGCGTCGCGCACAAGTCCCGGCCCCGACAGGTAGGTCTCTATGCACCCTTTCCTGCCGCAATAGCAGTCGGGAAGCGGCAGATCTCTCTCCTGCGGCGACGGCAGCGGGTTGTGTCCCCATTCACCCGCGATCGCATTCGGCCCGCTGAGGACGTGGCCCCGCACCACGATCCCGCCGCCCACGCCGGTGCCGAGGATTACGCCGAAGACGACGTCCGCTCCCTTTCCGGCCCCGTCGGTTGCCTCGGAAAGCGCAAAGCAGTTGGCGTCGTTGGCGATCCTGATTTCCCTCTGCAGGGCCTTTTCCAGTTCTTCCTTTAAGGGCATTCCGATGAGGCAGGTGGAGTTGGCGTTCTTTACGCGGCCGGTCACGAGGGAAAGCGCCCCCGGAATGCCTATTCCCACAGTGCCTCGTTGATTCAGAGACTCTTCACAGTCGAAAACCAGCCGCGTCACCGCATCCAGGGTGGCGCGGTAATTCCCCTGCGGTGTCGGTACGCGCTTGCGGAAGGCTTCGCGGCCCTGCGGATCGAGCGCCAGCAGCTCGATTTTCGTGCCGCCGATGTCCACCCCGAGCCTGTGCATGATTGCCCCCGGATTGCGCATTCTGTACACTACATCTGTACAGTGTGATCACACCCATGAAAAACGTCAACGTCACCGAGCTGCGGCAGAACCTGCCCGGGTACCTGGCGAAGGTGCGGCGCGGCGAGCGCCTGCGGATCACCTCGCGGGGCAAGGTGATCGCCGAGATCGCCCCTCCGGTCGCGAGCAAAGCCGAGATCGACGCCGCGCGCATGCGGCTGCGAGGCAGCGTGCTGCGCTATGACCGACCCCTCGATCCGATAATCGATCCGAGCGAATGGGAAGTGAACCGCTGACGCTGCTCGACACTCACGCGCTCGTCTGGTGGGTGAATGGGAAACCCCGGCTTTCGGTGCGCGCGCGCCGGGCGTTGCACGACGCGGCCGCGGTTGCCTCGGCCATCAGCGCCTTCGAGATCGCGACCGCGGTGCGTCGCGGAAGGCTTGATTTGGGCGTTCCGCTCGACCAGTGGTTCGCTGATCTCGCAATGCTTCCGGAATTGCGGCTGCTGCCGGTGACGGACGAAATCGCCCGGATCGCTGGGTCCTTCGATCGATCCGTGCCCGGCGACCCCGCGGATCGGATCATCGCCGCGACGGCGATCGCGCTCGGCGCGAAGCTCGTCACCGCGGACGCGCGGCTGCGCCGCGTACCGCAGCTGCAGACGATCTGGTAGCCGGACTCGGATCCAACGCCTACCGCAAAACGCTGGGAGCGTTCGATTCTTCAACCCGCAGGCGATACGCACGCACCGGCTCGGCGATGTTCTTGAGCTGGTGCTCGCCGGCGAATTCATAAGCGAACGGCAACCGGCCCCCGACGGCAAGCCGCACACTTTCCGAAATGAGGACCCCTCCCGCCTCCGCCAATCCTTCGAGACGCGCGGCGATAGCCGGTCTTCTCGAGCTGGAGCTGCGCCTCGAGTTCCGCCACCCGTTCCGGCGGCAACCCCCGCTCCAGAGCGGGCTCTGGAACTCGTACTCGAGGTGCGTCAGCCAGTGCGGTGCCTTGACGAGCGGCGGTCCCTGGCCGGTGATGGCATAGGCGATCCGCGTGCCGTCGAAGCTGTTGCAGAAGCGGATCTGCTGGTTCATCGCGTCGCTACAATACCGTGTAAGGGAGCCCGCGTGCACGAATTCGGGAAATTCGATTACGTCATCGTGGGCGCGGGCAGCGCCGGCTGCGTGCTCGCCAACCGGCTGTCGGCGGATCCCGCAAATCGCGTGCTGCTGCTCGAGGCGGGCGGCAAGGACGACTGGTTCTGGATCGGCATCCCGGTCGGTTACCTCTACACGATCGCCAATCCACGCACCGACTGGTGCTACAAGACCGAGCCGGACGAGCACCTCGCCGGACGATCGATTCACTACGCGCGCGGCCGCGTCCTCGGCGGCTGCTCCACGATCAACGCCATGATCTACATGCGCGGCCAGAAGGAGGATTACGACCATTGGGCCGCGCTCGGCAACGAGGGCTGGTCGTGGGACGAGGTGCTGCCGTACTTCGTCAGGCTGGAGGACTACCAGCACGGCGCTGCGGACGGTTACGGCGCAGGCGGCGAGTTGCGCGTCGAGGACCCGCGCGTGCGCTGGGAGATCATCGATGCGTGGCAGAAAGCCGCCGCCGAGTGCGGCATCCCGCCGGTGAAGGTCTTCAACCGGGGCGACAATTTCGGTTGCGCCTACTTCCAGATGAACCAGAGGCGCGGTCGCCGCTGGAGCGCGACCAACGCTTTCCTGCGCCCGGCAATGACCAGAAAAAACCTGGCGGTGGTTACCGGCGCATTGGTGACCAGGCTGCGATTCGAGGGGCGTGCAGCCGCGGGAGTCGAGTTTCGCGCTGGCGGCGACTCGTCCTACGCCAAGGCTGCGCGCGAAGTGATCCTCGCCGCCGGCGCGATCGGGTCACCCCAACTGCTGCAGCTCTCGGGCGTGGGACCAGGAGCACTGCTGCAGCGGCACGGCGTTTCCGTTGTGCATGACTTGCCCGGCGTCGGCGAGAACCTGCACGACCACCTGCAGATCCGCATGCAGTACAAGGTTAAGAACGTACGCACTCTGAACGAGCTCGCCAACAACTGGTGGGGCAAGCTCTCGATGGGCCTGGAGTACGCCCTCTTTCGCACCGGGCCGCTCACCATGCCGCCCTCGCAGCTGGGCGCGTTCGCGAGAAGCGATCCGGAGCAGCCGACGCCCAACATCGAGTGGCACGTGCAGCCGCTGTCGCTGGACAAGTTCGGCGACCCGCTGCATCCGTTTCCTGCGATCACGCCGAGCGTGTGCAATCTGAGGCCCACGTCGCGCGGCTGGGTGCGGATCAAGTCGCCTGACCCGGAGGCGTATCCCGAGATTAAGCTCAACTACCTCGCGACCCCCGAGGACCGCAAGGTGGCGGTGGACGGAATGCGCTTCACGCGCCGAATCATGGCGGCACGAGCGCTCGCACGATACGCACCGGAGGAATTCCGTCCCGGCCCCGCGGCGCAGACCGATGGCGAGCTTGCGCGCGCCGCAGGCGAGTTGGGCACGACCATCTTCCACCCGATCGGCACCTGCAAGATGGGCGCCGACCCGATGGCGGTGGTGGATGACGCACTGCGCGTGCACGGGGTGGACCGGCTGTGCGTCGTGGACGCCTCGATCATGCCGCGCATCACCTCGGGCAACACCAACGCGCCCACTTACATGATCGCCGAGAAGGGCGCCGAGATGATTCTCAGGCGGAGTTGAGGGCCCAGTCGAATTCCTTGAACTTCAGCGCCACGCGGCCGCCGCGCCGGTCTACCGCGTCGACATCCTCGTCGCGTTCCAGCCGGGCGATGACGAACGCGCGCACGCCTTCGGTGCCGCCGAAATCGGTCTCGTACCAGTCGAACAGCTTCGGCACGTAGAGCGTTGCCCCGTCGTTCGCGAGTCGCACGTGCGAGCCCAGATAGCTCCGCGTCGCGGCCTCGAGTTCGGCATCGAAACCCGTCTCGCCGAAGACCCGCAACGCGGGCGACGAGCGGCAGGCCGAATACATCGCGAAGTGCACGCGCTCGTCGAACAGGATCGGCGCCGCGCGCTGCCGCGGGTCGTCGTCGCGCATCGGGCGGCGCGCGCCGCGGCGCGTTGGCGCGCAGCAGGCCGTGCTCGATGTCGTCGAGCGAGAACGCGTGCCCGCCGACCTCGTACTTCGATTCGCCGTAGAAGTCGCCGACCGAGCGCACGCTGTCGCCGACGCCGCACGCGGTCACGGCGTGCAGCACCAGCGCGTTGTAGGCGTTGATCCAGAACGGCATCCGCCGCCCGAGGCCGAGCGCGCCGCAATCGAAGGCGGCGAGCGATCGCGCGACGCTTCGCAGCGCGGCGTATCCCGGCGAGCGCGCGAACGCGGCATAGTCGAACGCGTTGCGGGCCGCGTCGTAGTGCGCCGCGCGGGCGGCTTCGAGGGCGGCAGCCAGCGCGGCCGGCGGACCGCCCGGCTCGGCGGGGGCTTGCTCCTCGCGCGGATTCAGGATCGGCATCGGCGGGGAATTCTAGCTTCGGAAGGCAGGCCCTTTCAGGGTATTGAACCTGCGCTTCGCGACCCTATCTAAGGGGCTGTAACGCTCTCGGGTAGACTTGCGCCCCTCGGAGGTGCCATCGCAATGAAACGAATCGTTCTGTTCCTCGCCACCAACCTGGCGGTGATCCTGCTGCTGTCGGTGATCATCAACGTCCTGGGCCTGAACCAGTGGCTCACGGCCGAAGGAATCAACGTCACCGGCTTGCTGGTGTTCTCCGCGGTGATCGGCTTTACCGGTGCGTTTTTCTCGCTTCTGATCTCCAAGCCGATCGCCAAATGGTCCACCGGCGCGCAGGTGATCGACGGCACCGAGGGCACGACGCAGTACTGGCTCGTGGAAACGGTGCGCCGCCTCGCCGAGCGATCCAGGATCGGCATGCCCGAAGTCGCGGTCTATGAAGGCGAGCCGAATGCTTTCGCCACCGGCGCGTTCAGGAACTCGGCGCTGGTCGCCGTTTCCAGCCGGCTGTTGGAGTCGATGAGCCGCGAAGAGGTCGAGGCCGTGCTCGGCCACGAGATCGGGCATGTCGCGAACGGCGACATGGTGACGCTGACGCTCATCCAGGGCGTGGTCAACACCTTCGTCGTGTTTCTCGCGCGCGTCGTCGGCTACCTGGTGGACAAAGCGGTGTTCCGCACCGAGCGCGGCGTGGGAATCGGTTTCTACGTGACCACCTTCGTGTGCGAGATCATCTTCGGCATCTTCGCCTCGATGATCGTTGCCTGGTTCTCGCGCCGGCGCGAGTTCCGCGCCGATGCGGCCTCGGCGGACCTCCTCGGCACGCCGCAGCCGATGGTCAACGCGCTCGCGCGCCTGGGTGGCATGCAGCCGGGCGCCCTGCCCGCATCGTTCCAGTCCTCGGGCATCAATAACGCGCCGGGCTGGATGGCGCTGTTTTCCTCGCACCCGCCGATTGAGGAGCGCATCGCGGCGCTGCAGTCCCGCGCCGCCGGCCGCGTATAAATCCTCTCGCGCCCCGCTGGCCTTCAGCCGCCGAACATCTTCTTCAGGTTGTCGAAGCCGGCGTGATAGATCCCCTGGACCATCTTCATCGCATCGGCCTCAGGGGCGCCGCTCGGCAGGAAGTTGGATGACCATTCGACGGTCGAGCTGCCGTCCTTGTTGTCCTTGACGCGCAGTTCCGCGACGTAGTTCGTGACGGGCAGCGGACTGTTGAATATGGAGTACACGTAGACGCGCTCGTCTTTCCATGAAGCTCGTCGTGATCATTCTGCTGACGGTGCTTGCGCATACCGGCTTCGTCGGCAGCCGCGTGGTCGTATCTCTCTACGCGATCAGCCAGCAGGCCTCGCCGTTCACCGTCGGGGTCCTGCTCGCGCTCTACGCATTGCTGCCGATGCTGCTCGCGGTATCGGCCGGTCGCCTGATCGACCGCGTGGGCGTACTCGCGCCGATGGCCTGCTCCGGCTTCGTGCTGGTCGTGGGGCTCGCCCTGCCCTTCGCATGGCCGTCGCTGCAGGCGCTCTACGTGGCCGCGACGCTGATCGGCACCTCGTTCATGGTGTACCACGTCGCACTCAACCACGCGGTGGGCGCGATGGGAACCGCGGCCGACCGCGCGGTGAACTTCAGCTGGTTTTCGCTCGGCTTTTCGGTCGGCGGTTTCTTCGGGCCGCTGCTCGCCGGGTTTGCGATCGATGCCACGAGCCACCGCACCGCTTTCCTCCTGCTCGCCGTTTTTCCGGCAGCCGGGATCGGGCTGCTCTTCCTGAAGCGCCACGGGCTGCCGCAGGGCCACGGCCCGCGCGCGGACACCGGCGAGCGGCGCATCGTGGATCTGCTTCGCGAGCCGCGGCTGCGCGCTGCGTTTATCGCCAGCGGCCTGCTCGCGATGGGATGGGACCTGTACACCTTCGTCATTCCCATCCACGGCTCGAGAATCGGTCTCTCCGCCACCACCATCGGAATCGTGATGGGCTCGTTTGCCGCGGCCACGTTCGCCGTGCGCCTTGTGATGCCGGTGCTCGCGCGGCGCGTGCGCGAATGGACCGTGGTGACGGTGGCGCTCATGATTTCGGGCAGCGCGTATTCGCTGTTTCCGTTCGTCGTCCAGGTGCCGCTGCTCATGGCGCTCTCGTTCCTGCTCGGCATCGGCCTCGGTTGCGCCCAACCGATGATCATGGCACTGCTGTACGCGGCCTCTCCCGCGGGCCGCCAGGGCGAAGTGGTCGGCGTGCGCACCACGATGCTGAATGCGAGCCACACGCTGCTGCCGCTCGCGTTCGGCGCGCTCGGTGCCGCGCTCGGCATGGGCCCGGTGTTCTGGTC
>CAZYVT010000028.1:36628-45004 GCA_964651335.1 uncultured Enterobacteriaceae bacterium
CTCGGCTCGGCGGGCACGCAGAACGTTCAGGCTGAAGAGCAGAAGAAGCTCGACGTGATCTCGAACGAGATCCTGCTGGAGGCGAACGAATGGGGCGGCAATCTCGCTGCGCTTGCCTCCGAGGAGATGGAGAAACCGGCGCAGATCCCGCTGCCGCACCCCAAGGGCGAATACCTGCTGCTGTTCGACCCTCTCGACGGCTCCTCCAACATCGACGTCAACATCTCCGTCGGGACGATTTTCTCCGTCCTGCGCAGCCCGAAGGGTGTCGCGGAACCGGATGAGAAGGCGTTCCTGCAGCCGGGACGCACGCAGGTGGCCGCCGGATTCGCAGTGTACGGCCCCTCGACGCTATTGGTGCTCACCGTCGGCGACGGCACGCACGGCTTCACGCTCGACCCGTACATGGGCTCATTCGTGCTGACGCATGCAGACATCCGCATTCCGGAGGACACGGCAGAGTTCGCGATCAACGTCTCCAACATGCGGCGCTGGGAGCCGCCGGTGAAGCGCTACATCGACGAATGCCTCGCCGGCAAGGACGGTCCGCGCGGCAAGGACTTCAACATGCGCTGGGTGGCCTCGATGGTCGCGGACGTATTCAGGGTGCTCTCGCGGGGCGGGATCTTCATGTATCCGCGCGATTCGAAATACAAGGAAGGACGGCTGCGCCTGATGTATGAGGCGAACCCGATGTCCTTCATCGTCGAGCAGGCGGGCGGCGCGGCGACCGACGGTCATCAGCCCATCCTCGACCTCCAGCCGAAAGGTCTTCACCAGCGCGTTGCAGTGATCCTCGGCTCGAAAAACGAAGTCGGGCGCGTGACCGCGTACCACTCATAGAAAAACAAAAAGGCCGGAGGGGTTGCCTCCGGCCTTCGTGCACAGCGAGAAGTCGGCTACTTGAGGTGCTTGTTGACCAGCTTGGTCATCTCGAACATCGAGACCTGTGCCTTGCCGCCGAACACCGGCTTGAGCTTGTCGTCGGCGTTGATCATCCGCCTGTTCTTCTTGTCCTGCAGCGCGTTGCGCTTGATGTAGCCCCAGATCTTCTTGGTCACTTCAGTGCGCGGCATCGCATTCACGCCGATGACAGCTCCGAGCATCGCGCTCGGCATCATCGGCTTCATGAACGCTGGATTGGGCTTGCGCTTCTTGCCTGACTTCTTCGCCTTCTTCTTCGCCATCGTGCTTCTCCTCTGAACGAAATGGAATGGACGGATCCGGAGATTCCTCCCGCCGTCGAGCAGCGGTGAGCGAAAGATGCCGAATCCCGGCAAGCATGTCAATCACTTTCAGAGAGAAATGATCCCTTGACGCCGGCGCTGTTGCGGGAGTATCGGGTGGTCAGGCGGATTCCGCGTCGAGCCAGGCGGCGAGTCCCTGCGCGTTGAGCTCGACATCGAGCTCGAACACCCGCAGCGTTTCTTCCGGCGTCAGCTTCCATCCTTGCCGCACGCGCTCGGCGAGCACGATCTCGGCGACGCCGTCTTTCAACCGCTGGTGGCGCCCGCTCCCGGAGCTGCGGTTCCGCTCGCCGAGTTCCGCGTGCGCGTCGATCAGCCGATGCAGATCGACGGCAAGCCGTCCGATCTCCCGAAGTTGCCCGAAATGAGTAACATAGAGCGCCTCGGGTCGAAACGACATCAAGCGATCGATGGACCGATGCAGCGCCGGCGGATCGAACTGCGACGGGCTCGTCGTGGGGAACGAGAACTGCTTCCCGTCGAGATCGAGTTCCCGATACGAGAGGCCGAAGGTGTCGCCGGCAAAGAAGTGACCGCTCACCGGATCGCGCACGACCACATGGTGTCGGGCATGGCCCGGGGTATCGAGGAACAGGAGCTCCCTGCCCTGCCATTGGAGCGTGGCGCCGTCCGGCGTCTCGACCATACGCTCCGCTGCAACCGGAAGCACCTCGCCATAGACCCGCCGGGTCTGTGCCTCGCCATAGATCGCCACGGTCGCCGCCATCAGCAGGCTCGGGTCGATCATGTGACGCGCACCGCGCGGGTGCACCGTCAGGCGCGCATTCGGACAGCGCGCCATCAGCTGCCCTGCGCCGCCGGCATGGTCGAGATGTACATGGGTGAGGACGACGTAGTCGACGCGCTCGGCCGGCACTCCCTTCGCCGCGAGCGCCGCGAGCACGCGCGGCACGGCGGGCGCGGTCGCGGTGTCGACGATCACGGCCCGCCGGTCCTGGACGATGAGATGCACCGCCGTCTGCAGCTCGCGGTCGTAGACCGCATCGACCGCGCTGATGCCGTGTCTGTAATCAAAGACACCTTCCACCGGCGGATTATAGAATTCCCGCCATGAGCATCGCCGACCTGAGACGCGAATACACCCTGGACGGCCTTACCGAGGCCGATGCGCAACGCGATCCCCTTGCGCAGTTCGACCGCTGGTTCCGCGATGCGATCGATGCCAACCTGCCGCTGCCCAATGCGATGACGCTCGCGACCGCGACCGCGGACGGGGCGCCCGACGCCCGCGTCGTGCTGCTGAAGGGGATCGAGGGCGGCGGGTTCGTCTTCTACACCAACTACCTGAGCCGCAAAGGCAAGGAACTTGAAGCGAATCCGGTCGCCTGCCTGGTCTTCCTGTGGACCGAGCTGGAGCGGCAGGTACGCATCGAGGGGCGCGTGGAAAGAGTGCCCGCCGAGGAATCGGATGCATATTTCGCCACCAGGCCGCTCGGCAGCCGCCTGTCGGCATGGGCCTCTGCGCAGAGCGAGCCGGTCACCGGTCGCGAGACATTGGAGCACGCGCTCGACGCCGTGGAATCGCGCTACGGCGAGAACCCGCCGCGCCCGCCGCACTGGGGCGGGTACCGCGTGATCCCGGCTGCGATCGAGTTCTGGCAAGGACGGGAAAACCGCCTGCATGACCGGCTGCTGTACCGACGCGCGGACGGCGGGTGGAAGATTGAGCGGCTCGCTCCCTGACCCGGTGCTGGCGTTTCTCCGCCGCGCGGGACTCGCCGCACCGGACGAGTCGCCGCGGGCGCTTCCTCTGACCGGCGGAGTGTCGTCGGACATCTGGCGCGTGGAACTCCAGAATGGACCGGTGTGCGTCAAGCGCGCCCTGCCGCGCCTGCGGGTGGCGCAACTCTGGGAGGTGCCGGTCGAGCGCAACCGCTACGAGCGGTTGTGGATGGAGACGGCGGGCGCCATCGTGCCCGGTGTTGCGCCGCGGGTGCTTGCGGCGGACGACGCGGGCCTGTTCGCGATGGAGTTCATCGATGATTGCCCGCTATGGAAGGCCGAGCTCGCGGCGGGGCGGGCGGAGATCTCGTTCGCCCGGCACGTCGGTGAGCGCCTGGCGCGCATCCACGCCGCAACGGCGGGCCGGGACGATGTCGCCCGGCGGTTTGCGACCGACGCCAGCTTCCACGCCATCCGACTGGAGCCATACCTGCTGGCGACCGCGCGTGCGCACCCGGACCTCGCTCCGGCGCTGCAAGCGCTGGTGGAGCGCACGGCGAGCACCCGGCTTGCGCTCGTGCATGGCGATGTCAGTCCGAAGAACATCCTGGTCGGCCCGCGCGGCCCAATCTTCCTCGACGCCGAATGCGCCTGGTATGGCGATCCTGCCTTCGACATCGCGTTCTGCCTCAACCACCTGCTGCTGAAATGCGCGTGGGTGCCGCCCGCAGCCACGGGCTTTCTCGCCTGTTTCAATGCGCTCGCCGCCGCCTACCTTCAGGGAGTGAACTGGGAACAGACGGACGTACTCGAGGCGCGCGCCGCGTCCCTGCTGCCGGGGCTGCTGCTTGCGCGCGTGGATGGAAAGTCTCCAGTCGAGTACCTGACGGACGAGGCGTCGAAGGACCGCGTGCGGCGGGTGGCGCGTGCGCTCCTCGCTGCCGCGCCCTCCAGCTTTGCCACGGTGCGCGAACAATGGCAAGGATCGTAGACGTTCGCGGCCGCCGCGTCTGGGATTCGCGCGGCCGCCCCACCGTCGAGGCCGAGGTCGTGCTGAAGGGGGCCCGCGGGCGCGCAATCGCACCAGCGGGCGCGTCCACCGGCTCGTTCGAGGCCCGGGAGCTGCGCGACGGCGGGACAGCATTGCGCGGCCTCGACGTGCGCAATGCGGTGCACAACGTCAACACGCTGATTCGAAGCGCGCTCCTCGGCGTGGACGCGAGAAGCCAGGAGACGGTGGACCGCAGGCTGATCGATCTCGACGGCACCCCGAACAAGTCGCGGCTCGGCTGCAACGCGATCGTTGCGGTGTCGCTGGCCTGTGCGCACGCTTCCGCGGCCGCCGCCAGACGGCCGCTGTGGCGAGATCTCGCGGGGAACAGACCGCTTGCCTTGCCGGTGCCGCAGGTGCAGATCTACGGCGGCGGCGCGCACGCGCGCGGCCGGGTCGACATCCAGGACTATCTGGTCGTCTGTCCGGGCGCGGGCAGCTTCGCCGAGAGCCTCGAATGGGTGGCGGAGGTTTATTACGCGGCGGGCGCCCGGCTGGCGAAGAAGAACGCATTGCAGGGCGTCGCCGATGAGGGCGGCTACTGGCCGGCCTTCAGGTCGAACGAGGAAGGCCTCGCCGAATTGACTGCCGCCATCAGCGATGCCGGGTTCGAGCCGGGCGAGGATGTCGCCATCGCCCTCGACGTCGCGGCGACGCAGCTTTATCACGGCGGGCGTTATCACCTCGCGCTCGAAAACCGTTCGCTGACCTCGGACCAGATGCACGCGATGCTGCTGCGCTGGCTGGACGCGTATCCGATCGTGTCGATCGAGGACCCGTTCGCCGAGACCGACGACCGCGCCATGCAGGCGTTCACACGCGCGGCCGGGACCCGGGTGCAGATCGTGGGAGACGACTTCTTCGCCACCGACGTCGAGCGTCTCAAGGTGGGGATCGCGCACGCGGCCTGCAATGCCGTGCTGCTCAAGCCCAACCAGATCGGCACGCTCACCGAGACGCTCGCCTGCTGGCAGGCGGCCCGCGATGCGGGCTATGGCGCGATCGTGTCGGCGCGCTCGGGCGATTCCGAAGACGTCTCGATCGTGCACCTCGCCGTCGGCTGGGGCGTGCCGCAACTCAAGGTGGGAAGCTTCTCGCGCTCCGAGCGCATGGCGAAGTGGAACGAAGGGCTGCGCATCGAGGAAGCGCTGGGGGGCAACGCCCTGCCCTACCCGGCGCGCAAGTTGTTCAGACGAGCGCCGTGAGCCCTGAAGAGGTCAGCCGGTAGCGCCGGTCGCAGCCGTACGCAGCCGTCTCGGAGTGCGTCACCAGAATCCCCGCAGCACCGCGCTCCTTCACCTGCGCGCGCAGCAGTTCGAGCACCTGGCGCGCGTTCTCCGGATCGAGGTTGCCGGTCGGCTCGTCTGCGAGCACGAGCTTCGGGTCGCCCACCAGCGCACGCGCGATCGCTACGCGCTGCAGCTCGCCTCCGGAGAGCTCGCGCGGCATGCTCGACTCGCGCCCGGCCAACCCCACCGCCGCGATCAGCTCCGCCGCCCTGCGGTCGGCCTGGTCGCGGTTCACCCCGCGCAGCAACAGCGGCAAGCCGACGTTCTGCTGGACGGTCAGATGCGGCAGGACGTGAAAGGCCTGGAACACGAAGCCGAAATGGTCGCGCCGCAGGAGCGTTGCCGAGTCATCGTCCAGCCGCGTGACCACGGCACCCTCGAACACGATGCTCCCGGAGTCCACCGGCTCGAGCCCGGCGATCGCGTGCAGCAACGTCGATTTGCCGATGCCGGACTCGCCCACGACGGCGACGTATTCGCCGGATTCGACATCGAGCGAAACCGCATTGAGCACGGTGCGGGCGCCGAAGCGCTTGCTGACGCCGGATAGCTTGAGCACGGTCAAAGTTTAGCGGCTTCGTCGAGTGCGCCGCGCGCGGCAGCGTTCTGGACACCTCCGGACACCCTTGCTAGACTGGCCTGCCACCACTCGGGGGGAAACCCATCATGCGCATTTCGCTTCGCGTTCTGACCCTTGTCTCCGCGGTCGCGTTCGGCGCGGCTGGGCCGGCGACCGCACAGCAGAAGGTCAAGATCGGTTTCATCACAACGCTTTCCGGGCCCGGGGGCATCATTGGCGAGCATATGAAGAACTCGGTGGAGCTCGCGCTCGACCATCTCGGCCGCAAGATCGGCGGACTGGATGTGGAGGTGATCTACGGCGACGATCAGCAGAAACCAGACGTCGGAAAGCAGGTTGCGGACGAGATGCTCAAGAAACACCAGGTGAATTTCGTCTCGGGCATCATCTGGTCCAACGTCATGCTTGCGGTCGCACCCACCGTGACCGGGGCGGGAACGTTCATGATCGGCACCAACGCCGGCCCGCACGACCTCGCCGGCAAGCTGTGCCATGAGATGTTCTTCACGACGTCCTGGCAGAACGATTCGACGCCCGAGGCAATGGGCAAGCACATGACCGACCAGGGCATCACCGACGCGTACCTCATGGCGCCGAATTACGCCGCCGGCAAGGACATGCTCACCGGCTTCAAGCGCTACTTCAAGGGTACGATCGCCGGCGAGGTCTACACCACGGTGAACCAGCCGGACTACCAGGCGGAGTTGAGCCAGTTGCGCGCCAAGAACCCCAAAGCGGTGTTCGTCTTCTACCCGGGCGGCATGGGCATCAATTTCCTCAAGCAATACTCCGAAGCGGGCCTGCGCGGCAAGTATCCGCTGTATTCGGTCTATACGGTGGACGAGATCACCATTCCCGCGGTCAAGCACGCTGCGCTCGGCCAGCTGGAGACGCGCTATTGGAGCCCGGACCTCAAGAACGCGGCCAACGAGAAGTACGTTTCCGAGTACCGCAAGAAGTACGGCAAGATGCCGGTGTTCTATGGCGCACAGAGCTACGACGGCATCAAGCTGATCGACTCCGCGATTCGCGCCGTGAAGGGCAATCTCGCCGACAAGAAAGGCATGATCGCCGCAATGCGCAAGGCCGATTACCCGTCCACGCGCGGCAAGTACACCTATAACCATAATCATTTCCCGATCCAGAACTACTACCTGCTCAAGGCGGTCGCGGGCCCGGCGGGCGGAGATCCAGTGATGGAGATACAGAAGACGGTGTTTACGAACCACAAGGATTCGTACAGTCAGGACTGCAAGATGAAGTGGTAGTGTTCGGCGACCAACACGAGGGGCGCGGGCGGACCGCGCCCTTTTTGTTTCCACGATGAACCTGGTACTCGTCCTCGAGCAGACGCTGAACGGGCTGCAGCTTGGCGTGATGCTGTTCCTGCTCGCCGCGGGGCTCACGCTGGTGTTCGGCATCATGAACCTGGTGAACCTCGCCCACGGGTCTCTCTACATGGTGGGGGCCTACCTCGCGACCTACTTCTATCAGGCGACCGGGTCGTTTCCGATCGGCGCCCTGCTCGGCCTCGCGGGAACGCTCGTGGTGGGAATGCTCGTCGAGCTGGTAGCGCTGCGCACGCTGTACGAGCGCGACCACCTCGACCAGGTGCTCGCGACCTTCGGCCTGATCCTCTTTTTCAACGAGCTGATCGCGATCCTCTGGGGCCGCGCGTCGATCTACACCACGATTCCCGCGTACCTCTCCGGCCACGTCGAGCTGTTCACCGGCCTGCGCTACCCGCTCTATCGCCTCTTCATCATCGCGGTCGGACTCGCGGTCGCCGGACTGCTCTGGTACGTGGTAGTGCGCACGCGTCTCGGCATGCTGATCCGGGCCGGCGCGAGCAACCGCACCATGGTTGCGGCGCTTGGAGTCAACATCCGGCTCCTCTACACCATCGTGTTCGGCTTCGGCGCGGCGCTCGCGGGACTCGCCGGGCTCATGGCGGCCCCGATCTTCGCCGTGCAGCCCGGCATGGGTGAATTGATCCTGATCCAGGTGTTCGTCGTCATCGTGATCGGCGGCATCGGCTCGATCCGCGGCGCGCTCGCCGGCGCGCTGATCGTCGGCATGGTGGATACGCTCGGTCGCGCCTTTCTGAAACCGATGCTCGCGACGGTGTTTTCACCATCGGCTGCGGACTCTGCGGGACCTGCGCTCGCCTCGATGCTGATCTATCTGCTGATGGCGGCAGTGCTCGCATTCCGGCCCGAAGGGCTCTTCCCGCCGCGTGGAGGCTAGCATGAGCAGGCGCACCATCGTGCTTGCGCTCGGCCTCGCGCTACTCGCGGTGGTGCCGCCGGTGGCGGCGCTCGCCCACCAGCCCTTTTACCTCGACCTGGTGCGCCGCGTGATGATCTTCGCGATTGCCGCGCTGAGCCTCAACCTCATCCTCGGCTACGGCGGCATGGTGTCCTTTGGCCACGCCGCCTACCTCGGCATCGGCGCCTACGCCGTAGGCATTCTCTCGCATTACGGGATCCACAACGGGTATCTCCAATGGACGCTCGCGATCGTCGC
>CAZYVT010000029.1:0-43896 GCA_964651335.1 uncultured Enterobacteriaceae bacterium
CCGGAATCCAGTCGACCGCCTGCGCGACGAAGGAGACGTTCTGCACCCCGAGCGTCACGGTGAGGGGCTGCAGCGCTTCGAGAACCGCGCCGCGCGGCGTGGTATTGCTCTTCAGCCCGCGCGGCGAGGTCGGAGACGCCTGCATTTTCGTCAACCCGTAGATCTGGTTGTCGTGCAGGAACACCGTGAGGTTCATGTTGTAGCGGATGGCGTGGATCCAGTGCGCTGCGCCGATGCTGCAGCAGTCGCCATCCCCGGTGTTCACGAATACCGTAAGGTCGGGGCGGGCCATGCGCACGCCTTCGGCGACGGGAAGCGCGCGGCCGTGGATGCCGTGGAAGCCGTAGGTCCTCATGTAATGCGGAAAACGGCTCGAGCAGCCGATCCCGGACACGAACACGGTCTTCTCCGGGCGCAGCCCTTCGTCACGGCACAGCCGCTGCACCGCCGCGAGAATCGCGTTGTCGCCGCACCCCGTGCACCAGCGCGGCACGCCACTCTGGTAGTCCTCCAGCTCATAGCGCTCCTCGCACAACTGGAGCAGGCACTCGGTCGCGAGCAGCGTCATATCGGTACGTTCCTCATCCTTGCTTCAACTTGGCGGCGAGCACGCGCTGGATCGTGCTCGGCTTGATCGGTTGCCCCTTCACTTCGCTCCAGCAGTCGACATCGACCAGATAGCGGGAGCGCAGCAGCAAGGCAAGCGCCGAGTACCGCCGGTTGCTCTCGTCGATCATCTCGTCCTCGGGACGGTCGCACCAGTTCCCCTCGATCGTCATGACCTTCCTGAAACGCTGCATGATTTCCTTGATGCCGCCGGGCAGCGGCTGCAGGAAACGCAGGTGGATCGAGCCGACCTTGTGCCCTTCTTCCCGCAAGGTCTGAACGGCTTCCTCGATCGCGCCGTGGGTGCTGCCCCAGCCGACGACCAGCAGATCGCCTTGCCGATCGCCGAAGACCGGCGGCGCTTTCAGCGTCTTCTGCAAAGCTGCGAGCTTGAGGCTGCGGAAATGGATACTTTCCTCGTTGCTCTCCGGGTCGTAGGCGACGTGGCTTGCGCGGTCGTGCGCCAGCCCGGTCAGCGTGTGCATGCCGTTCGGCTGGCCCGGAATGAAGCGCCGCGCGAGCCCGGTCGCGGCGTTCCAGTCGTACGGTTTCATGCCTTCGGGAATCGCGCTCTGGTCAACGGGCGGAGCGATCCACGACTCCTGGAACTTCGGCCGCGGAAACGGCTGCTGGGAGGTGGCCAGGTTCGCATCGGAGAGCACCACCACCACCATGTTGAACGTTTCGGCGATCTTGCGCGCGGTGATGATCGAGTAGAAGCAGTCCTCGATGGTGCTCGGAGCCATCACGACCTTGGGCGCGTCTCCATGGCTGCCGAAGATCGCGGCGAGGAGATCGCCCTGCTCTGCCTTGGTCGGCTGCCCGGTGCTCGGCCCGCCGCGCTGGACGTTGACCACCACCAGCGGGATTTCGCCCATCACCGCGAGCCCGATCGCCTCCTGCTTGAGCGAGTAGCCGGGCCCGGAGGTGATGGTGACCGCGCACTTGCCGGCATACGAGGCGCCGATGGCGAAGGCGCAGGCCGCGATCTCGTCCTCGGCCTGGTGGACGATGCCGCCGACTTTCTCGAAGACGTCGGAGAGGTAGTGCGAGGCCGAAGTCGCCGGCGTGATGGGATACATGGCGCAGATCTCCATCCCGGAGGCGAGCACGCCGAGCGCGAGTGCGGTGTTGCCGTTGACCACGACCTGCGGCTCGGTTGCGCGCACCGCAGGGATGCGGAACCGGAAATCGAGATGGGCCTCCGCCCAGGCATGCCCGGCCTCGAGCAGCTTGATGTTCTGCGCGATCACCGCCTGGTCCTTCTTGCCGAAGGTAAGCGCCACCTGCTCGCGCGCAAGCTGCAAGTCGAGACTGTAGAGATTGCACAGCATTCCCAGCGCAAACATGTTCTTTCCGCGCCTGGCGTCGGAGACGTGCTTGCGGCATTCCTGCTCCATCGGGATTTCGAGCACCCGGTACCCCGCAGCGACCAGCTTGTCGTGCGTCTCGGTGTAGGAGGCGACGATCGTCGCATCGGAGTGATGGCGCCACATGCTCTCCAGCAGGATGATGCAGCCGGGCTTGAGCTCCCCGGCCCGCACGCGGCCCAGCAGCACCTGCTCGTTGAACGCCACCACGAGATCGGCCTCGTCCCCGCCGTTGGTGACCCGCTGCGACCCGATGCGAATGCGGTTGCCGCTCGCGCCCGCGATGCTGCGCGCCGGGGGCCGGATCTCTGCCGGGATGATCTCCACCGTCCAGATGCCGTTGCCCATCCGCGCGGCGATCGAGCCGAGCGACTGCCCGCAGCGCTGCGCGCCTTCGCCCGAATCGCTGACGATCTCGATGATGTGTTCCCTGAGCGTTGTGACGGTGTCCGCTATTTGCATGTTCGTCCTAGGCGACGCGGATGCGGGCGAAGTTGCGTTCCTGCAGATCGATCCCGAACAGCGTGCCGCTCGTTCCGGTCCGCTCGGGATCGCGAATACCGAGATAGGCTTTCATGCTGCGCGCCGCCTTGCGGCCTGCGCCCATCGCTTCGATCACGGTCGCGGCGCCGGTGACGATGTCGCCGCCGGCATACACGCCCGCCATGGAGGTCGCGAGCTCCGCGTCGGTCTCGATGTAGCCGCGCTTGTTGAGCCGCAGCTTCGAGGTCTGGCCGATGATCGGATTGGCGTTGGTGCCGATGGCGTAGACCACCTGATCGGTCTCGAAATCGAATTCGCTTCCCGGCACCGGAACCGGGCGGCGGCGGCCGGAGTCGTCCGGCTCGCCGAGTTCCATGCGAATGCAGCGCATGCCGCGCACGCCACCCTTGCCGTCGTCGAGGATCGCGACCGGCGCGGTCAGCCAGTGAAACTCGATTCCCTCCTCCTCCGCGTGATGGACCTCTTCTGCGCGCGCCGGGCATTCGGCCCGCGTGCGCCGGTAGACGCAGTACACCTTTTCCGCTCCAAGCCGCAGGCACACGCGCATGGCATCCATCGCCGTATTGCCGGCGCCGATCACGGCAACGCGCCTTCCGAGCGGCATCGGCGTGTCGTAATCCGGGAAGTCCCTGGCGCGCATCAGGTTGCAGCGCGTCAGCAGCTCGTTCGCTGAGAGCACCGCGTTCAGCGAATCGCCGGGAATTCCGAGCATCGAGGGGTACCCGGCGCCGGTGCCGACGAACACCGCGTGAAAACCCGTCTCGTCGATCATCTGCTCGATCGTAAACAAGCGCCCGACCAGCGTATTGCACTCGAACTGGACGCCGATCTTGCGCAGGTTCGCCACTTCGGCGTCGATCACCTCGTTCGGCAGGCGGAAATCCGGGATGCCGTACTTGAGCACCCCGCCCGCCTGGTGGAACGCCTCGAACACCGTGACGCCGCAGCCGGCCTTTGCCATGTCGGCCGCGCAGGCCATTCCGGCAGGCCCCGAGCCTACGATGCCCACATGGAAACCGTTGGGCTCGATGTACGGAACATTGACCCAGCCGTTCTCGATCGCGGCGTCGCCGACGAAGCGCTCGAGTCGGCCGATCGCGACCGGCTCGAGCGACTCGCCGACGATGCACACCCCCTCGCACTGCGTTTCCTGCGGACAGACGCGGCCGCAGACGGCAGGAAGCAGATTGGTCGCCGCAATCACGTCGTAGGCGCCGCGATAGTCCTTCTGCGTGATCCTCTCGATGAATCCCGGAATGTCGATCGCAACGGGACAACCCTTGATGCAGGGCTCGTCGGGACACAACAGGCATCGCTCCGCCTCGTTCAGCGCATCCTCGATGCGATAGGCGTGCGCGACCTCGGCGAAATTGCGGACGCGGACCGCAGGATCCTGCTCCCGGACAGGCGTCCGCTGCTGCGGAATGGTCCGGATGGTCTTCTTCTTTGCCATGGACTCAGTTTCGGGTCGCGGGCGCTTGCAACTGGGTAGACGCCTGGCTCATCAATCGGCAGCTCTCCGACCAGCGCTCGACCGCGACTCTCTCCTCCTCCCGATAGCGCCGCAGCCGTGACATCAGGTCGTCGAAATCGACCAGATGCGCATCGAAGTCCGGGCCGTCGACGCAGGCGAACTTCACCTCGCCGCCGATCTTCACCCGGCACCCGCCGCACATCCCGGTGCCGTCGACCATGATGGGATTGAGGCTTACCAAGGTCTTGATCTTGCGCGCTCGGGTCGCCTCTGCGCAGCCCTTCATCATGACCGGAGGACCGATCGCCACTACTTCGTCGATGTCGGCGTGCTTTTCGAGTGACAGCCGGATGCCTTCGGTCACCAGACCCTTGATGCCCGCCGAGCCGTCGTCGGTGCAGACGATGAACTCGTCGCAGCAGGCACGGAACTTGTCCTCCCAGAACACCAGATTCTTGCTGCGGAAGCCGAGAACGCCGATCACGTAAGCGCCGGCTTCCTTGAACGCCTTCGCCTGCGGAAAGATCGGCGCCACGCCGAGCCCGCCTCCTACGCAGACCACCTTTTTCGCATGCCCGATCGGGCTGGGAATTCCCATCGGGCCCACCATGCCGTACAGCCTGCTGCCGACGGTGCAGGTGCGCTGCATTTCCCTGGTGGTCTTGCCGACCGCCTGGATCACCAGCGTGATGGTTCCGCGCTCGCGATCGTAGTCGGCGAGGGTGAGAGGGATGCGCTCGCCGTGCTCGTGCGACATGACGATCACGAATTGACCCGGCCTGGCGGCCTTCGCCATCAGCGGATGGCGGACCTCCAGCAGATAAGTGACGTCCGAGAAGTCCTCTCGCGCCACGACTTCGAACCGGGAGTGTTCGCGGGTATCCACACTGGCCTGTTTCCGCGCCTTAAGTTAATGGCTCGGTGTGGGTCGGTTCTTGATCTAGCGCAAGCAGGGACGGGTCATCCCCGGAATGCGGCTTGGGGATGCGTTCAACCCCCCACATCACAGGAGGAGCACCGGGACATGTGCACCCAGTCGCCTTCGGCGTACCAATCGGTCTTGCGCGGCGGCGGCTCCTGTTGCGCGATGAACGCGAGGCCGGGCCCGCCGAGATGAGCCAGACACACCGGGTTCCAGATTGCGCTGCGGCTCGGTTCCCTGCCGTCGATCTGGTCGCGGATGTTTTGCGCGGCCGCGGCGGCCATCGATTCGACCATGTAGGCGGTCTTTTGCGGATCCATCGGCGCGGGCGTCGCAGCCGGAGTTGCGCTCGCCACGGTGACGCCGGCCGCGTAGATGTTCCGGTATTTCGGATTGCGCTGGAACTGGTCGACCAGAATGAAACCGCGCTCGTTTGCCAGCCCTTCGATGCCGGACACCGCATCGATGCCCCTGAACGGAGGCATCATCAGCGCATATTTGAACGGCAACAGGTACTGCTTCACCGGCGAACCCGCTTCATCGTGCCCGGTGACGTGCATCAGTCCTCTTTCCACCTTGCTGACCCTTGCGTCGATGATCCAGTCGATCCCCCGTTCCCGCAGTTCGCTTTCGAGCAGCGATCTGGAGTCGGCCATGCCACCGAGGCCGAGGTGCCCGATGCAGGGTTCGGAGGTGACGAACGTCATGCTCGCGCGGTCGCGCAGCGCGCGACGGCGAAGGTCCGCATCGATCAGGAACGCGCTTTCGTACGCCGGCGCGAAGCACGATGCGCCCTGGACCGCTCCGACGAGGATCGCGCCGGGCTCGGCGAGGAACTGCGTCCACGCGCGGGCGCAACCGGGCAGGTGATCGGGCCTGCAGATCGACTGGGTGAATCCGTCCGGGCCGAGACCCTCGATCTCGTCGAACGCAGGCGTGGGGCCCGCGGCAATGACCAGAAAGTCGTAGTCGAGCGCCGCGCCGTCGCCGAGCTCGAGCTGGTTGCGCTCGGGATGCAGACGCCGCGCGCCCGCGCCCACGAAGGCGATGCCCTTTTTCTCCAGGCCGGGCGCAGGCGCGAACTCGACCGCGCCGTACCCGGTCCCCGGCGCCGGAATCCACGGAGCATGCGGAGCGAGCCGGAGCTTTTTCCGATTTGAAACCACAGTCACGCGGTCCTCAGCACGGGCCACGTCGGCCATCTGGTAGGCCATCGGCAGGCCGCTCGTCCCGCCTCCAATGATGACTATGTGCGCCATGGCTGCCCTCCTTCCCGAAAGAGCATATGCGGGGCAATCGCCGGCAGCCTTTGATTGGAGTCAAACCAAAGCTTCGCACAGCCAGTCTTTCGGGTGTTTTGCTGATGCCGGTTATATTTGCGCTGCATGACAGCCTCCGCGCAGCAGCGTCCGCCCCCGGGAACCCTGGTCCTGGATCATGTTTCGCATTTCGTGCCCGACCTGCGCGATGCGGCGCAGGCGCTCGAGTCTCTCGGCTTTTCCGCCACGCCGCCCTCGGCACAGCAGACCCGGGAAGGCCCCACCGGCACGGCGAACATCTGCCTCATGCTCGAGGCGGGTTATCTCGAGTTCCTCGCCCCGACCGCGGACACGCCGAACGCGCGGCGGCTGCGCGCCGTGATGCGGCGTTATCGGGGCGTGCACCTTGCCTGTTTCGGCACGCCCGCCGCCGAGGAGGAACACGCGCGGCTCGGCTGGCATGGGTTTCAGCCGATGCCATTGGTCGCTCTTCAACGTCCCGTCGATGTCGGCGGCAAAGCGCAGACTGCGCGATTCAAGGTGGTGCGGGCTGCGCCGGAGAAGATGCCCGAGGGACGCATTCAGTTCGTCGAACACCTCACGCCCGAGGCACTCTGGCAGCCGCGCTACCTGAAACACGCGAACGGCGTCACGCGTCTCGCCTGCGTGTTCGTGGTCGCCGAAGATGTCGTGCAGACGGCGGCGCGCTGGGCACGCTTTTCCGCCATGCTGCCGCGGCGGGCGGGAGCCTTCGTCCACCTCGCAACCTCGCGCGGGCATGTGCTGCTGGGCGCGCGCGAGAACTGGGGCGGGTTGCTCGGTGATGCACCGTCCGCCCCTGCGCTCGCGGGCTACGCGCTCGAGTGCCGTGATCCAGGGGCACTGGCATCGCGCCTCGCGCGGCGGGGGCTCAATCCGAGCAAGATTCGCGATAATCTCCACGCCGTCACTCTTCCGCGCGCTCTGGGCGGCGCCTGGATTTTCGGCACCCGGGAGTCATTGGCCCTTCCATGAGGACAACATGAAAACCGACCTCTGCTCGCTCTCGGCCAGCGAGCTTTTGCAGCTTTACCGCACGCGCAAGGCCTCGCCGGTCGAGGCGACCAAGGCAGTGCTCGCCCGCATCGAAAGGCTGAATCCCGTGCTCAACTGCTTTTGCCTCGTGGACGCGAAATCGGCGCTCGCAAGCGCGAAGGAATCGGAAAAGCGCTGGCGCAAAGGCGAACCCAAGGGACTGCTTGACGGTGTGCCGGCTTCGATCAAGGACCTGCTGCTGACCAAGGGCTGGCCGACGCTGCGCGGCTCGAGAACGGTCAACCCGAACGGACCGTGGAACGAGGATGCGCCGTGCGTGGCGCGGCTGCGCGAGCACGGCGCAGTGCTCCTGGGCAAGACGACGACCCCGGAATTCGGCTGGAAGGGAGTGACCGACAACCCGCTCACCGGCATCACGCGCAATCCGTGGAACCCGAAAATGACGCCGGGCGGTTCTTCGGGCGGAAGCGCGGCCGCGGTCGCCGCCGGCATGGGGCCGCTCACGGTCGGCACCGACGGCGGAGGCTCGATCCGCATTCCGTGCGCGTTCACCGGCGTGTTTGGCCTCAAGCCTTCGTTCGGGCGCGTTCCTGCGTGGCCGCTCTCACCCTTCGGCACCGTTGCTCATGTCGGGCCGATCACGCGCACCGTGACCGATGCGGCACTGATGATGAACGTTCTGACACTGCCGGACGCGCGCGACTGGTTCGCACTGCCGCACGACCCACGCGAGTACCGCGAAGGCCTGGAGGACGGCGTCAAGGGCCTGCGCATCGCCTATTCGGCCAATCTCGGTTACGCCGAGGTGGAGACGGAAATCGCAGCGCTTGCGAGAAAGGCGGCGATGCGGTTCGCGAAACTCGGCGCACATGTGGAGGAAGCCGATCCCGGCTTCGAGAACGCGGGGCCGATCTTTACGACGCACTGGTTCGCCGGGGCTGCGTCGCTGTTGAGGAGCTTCAGCTCGGAGCAGGTCAAGCTGGTCGACCCCGGGCTGCGCGACGTCGCGCGGCAGGGCGCAAAGATCAGGATGCTGGACTATCTGGACGCAGTGCAAAAGCGCGGTCAGCTGGGCGTACTGATGAACCGCTTTCACCGGAAATACGACCTGCTGCTCACCCCGACGCTGCCGCTCGCAGCCTTCGAAGCAGGCCGGGAAGTTGCGGACCCGCTCAAGGAGAAGCGCTGGACCGACTGGACGCCGTTCAGCTATCCGTTCAACCTGACGCAGCAGCCTGCGGCGTCCATTCCCTGCGGCTTGACCCGAAAGGGATTGCCCGCAGGCCTGCACATCGTCGGTCCGCGCTACGCGGATGCGCTGGTGCTGCGCGCCGCGCGGGCCTACGAATCGGTCCACCCGATCGCGCTGCCGGACGTCTCCAAGCTCAGGAACTGAGCATTCCGGGTTGCGCTAGCCGTGCACCGCCACACTGTCGGCGGGCACCTGCGCCCGTTCCTCCATCGTATAGTCGCGCAGCACGCCTGCGATCCTCAGGCGGTAGCTGGCGAAGATTCCCGCCCTCCCCTTTTTTTGCGCTTCGCGGTGCTGCTGCAGGTTGCGCCACCTGCGCACGGATTCCTCGTCGCGCCAGAACTGCAATGACACATACTTTCCCGGGGTCGTGATGCTCTCGAAGCGCTCGATCGAGATGAACCCGGCGGCCTTGTCGAGCTCGGGCTTGAGTTGCGCCACCAGGTCCATGTACTCCTGAAACCGCCCCTCAGCGGGCGTCACTTCGAAGATCACCGCGATCATGGGCACCTCCCGGTCCGGCTACTATACTTCCCGGCGATGGAATCCCGCCACTTCGCCTTCTGGCCGCCCGACCTGCCGCGCAGCCTGCCGCCTGCGCGCACGACGCTGCATGACGTGCTCGAAGCTGTCGCGCAGCGCTTCCCCGACAAGCCCGCGACCATCTTCCAGGACGAGACGCTTTCGTGGGGCGAAATCCGCCGCCGTGCCCACGAATTGGCCGGACACCTGCAGCACGCGTGCGGTGTGCAGCGAGGCGACCGCGTGCTGCTCGACATGCAGAACGGCCCCGACTTCGTGATCGCCTGCTTCGCGATCCTGCGCGCCGACGCCGTTGTGGTTCCGGTGGCGCCGATGAACATTGCCGGAGAGCTTGCGCAATACATTGACGACAGCGATGCGCGCGTGGCGATCGCGGAAGCGGACGTGGCGTCCCGCCTCTCGGGGCTGCGGCTCGAGCACCTGATCGTCGCCAGGGAAACGCCGATCGGCTCCCATGAGCCTGCGCCTTCTGTCGCGCAGCCGGGCGACCTGTGCATGATGCCCTACACCTCGGGTAGTACGGGCAGGCCGAAGGGCTGCATGCACACGCACGCGACGGTGTTGCACAACGTGGTGGGATCCGCGGTCTGGAAAAACGTCACCGCAAACACGGTAGCGCTTGCCACGGCGCCGTTTTTCCACGTCACCGGGCTCATCCACAGCTTTCTTGCCACCGCCTGGGCCGGCGGCACGATCGTCATCCAGCGGCGCTGGGACCCGAACCTCGCGGCGCAACTCGTCGAGCGGCACCATTGCACGCACTGGGACAACGTTCCGACGATGGTCGTCGACCTGCTGTCTCATCCGAAGGCGCTCGAGCACGACGTTTCATCGCTGAAGTGGATCTTCGGCGGCGGTTCTGCAATGCCGGAAGCAATCGCCCAGAAGCTCTTTGACCTCTGCGGGGTGCGCTACATCGAGGGCTACGGCATGACCGAGACCATCTCGCAGACCCACATCAACCCGCCGCAGAATCCGAAGAAGCAGTGCCTCGGCATCCCGACCTTCGACACCGAGTCGCTGGTGGTGGATCCGGACACGTTCCAGGTGCTCGCGCCGGGCGAGCAGGGTGAGATCGTGGTGCGCGGGCCGCAACTGCTCACCGGCTACTGGAAAAAGCCAAACGATTACCGCGACGCCTGGTTGGTGATCGACGGCAAGCCGTTCTTCCGCACCGGCGACCTCGGGCGCGTGGACGAGGACGGCTATTTCTTCATTTCCGACCGCTTGAAGCGCATGATCAACGCCGCCGGCTACAAGGTCTGGCCCGCCGAGGTCGAAGCGACGCTGTACAAGCATCCGGCGATCCAGGAGTGCTGCATCATCGCTTCACCCGACGAACGGCGAGGCGAGACGGTAAAAGCCGTAGTCGTTCTCAAACCGGGAGCGAACGCATCCGCAACCGACCTCCTCGAATGGGCGCACGGGCAGATGGCCGCCTACAAGGCGCCGCGCAAGATCGAATTCGCCTCCGAGCTGCCGCGCTCGGGTTCGGGCAAGATCCAGTGGCGCGTGCTGCAGGAGCGCGAGTTTCCTGCCAGGTAGGAGCCTGCGCGCGCTAAGACAGCCGCCGGCCGTGATAGGCATTCTCCAGAAGCTTCGGCACTGCGTGCGACCCGGCGTGCATCTTCGGCGATTTCGATCGGAAGCCAAAAACGATGCGGGAGGGAAGACCGACGTACGTGAAATTCCTCACCTCACTCCTTGGTTCGGTTCAGGCGAGCGTCATGACGCCGATGGTGCAGCCGACCGCGAAGATCGGGATCGGGGCGTAGAACCAGACTTCGCCTGTTGCGCCTTGCGCCGCAGCAGCCGCGGCCACGAAGGTCCGGATCTCGAAGCCGCCCTGGCCGGCGTCACGGTAGGTTTCCTCGTCGCTATAGGAAACCAGTGCGTCGTGATCGTTCTGCGCCCAGCGCCGCAGAAATTCCCGATCCCATGCCTCGTTGATCTTCCCGGAATCCGGGGTGCACGGCCAATGCGAAATTCCGCCGGTGGCGACCACGGCAATGCGCTCCGGCGCCTGGTCGCAGGCCCGTCTCAGCGCTTCGCCGAAAGCCCACGCGCGGCGCAGCGGCGTCAGCGGCGGACCCTGGCAATTGATGTTCACCGGGATGACCGGAAGGTCGTATTTCGGGGTGAGGAAGTGCAAAGGCACCATGATGCCGTGGTCGAATTTCCATTCCTCGGCGTAGGCAAGATCCACCTCGTTCATGATCGAGCGGATCAGCCGGCGCGACAGATCCGCGTTTCCCGGAATCCGCGTGCGCCGGATGGCGAGCCAGCCCTCGTCCTCGATCGGCCCTTCGTAGTAATCAGCCATGCCCATGGCGAACGCCGGCATGTTGTTCATGAAGAAATTGGCGAAATGCTCGGCCGCGACGATCACCAGCGCGTCGGGCCGCGCACCTTCAATCGCCTCGCGCATCTTCCCGAAATGGCGGTAGAACTCGTCGCGGATGCCCGGTTCCGCCCGTGCCGCGCGTCCCGTGATCCCGGGTCCGTGGCTGCACACGCCGATGAAGACGGTCGTCATATCGCGCGCTGCGTGGTCATCGCGTAGAGGCCTGCACGCACCGGGCCATGGCGCGCCACGCCCTGACGCATCGCCTCCAGATATTCGTTCCACTCCAGGCCGATCAGCGCGGCATAGTGCATCAGAAGTTGCCCGTTCACTCCCAGAACGTAGAGCAACCCGACGTCGCGGTCCCGGATCGCGGATCGCTCCTCTTCCGTCAGGTCATACTCGGAAAGCAGGCCCTCGAGGTCGCTGTGAAACCGGCGCTGCGCCAGAGGGTCGCGATTGAGCTGGTAGAGGAACTTCTGAGCGTAGTACAGGCTCACCGGCGCAATTGTAGTCACTCGCGCGGCATAATCGGCAGGTGCCAGCGCCGGTGTCGATCGCTCATATCCACGTGCATTCGCTGCGCATCCTGAGCGGCGCCGAGGCGCTGGCGGCGCGCGTGCTGACGGTGGAAGGCGTGGCCGGCTTCGGTTTCACGCTCAACCTGGACGCCGCGGTGGCGCGGGACATGGCCGCCTGGGACGCGCTCGCCCGCAGCCGCAACGTCCCGCTCTACGCGCTCCTCGGCGGGAAGCAACGCGATGTCGTGACCATCGAGCGTGACGACTCGCAACTCCGGCGGCGAATCGATCCCTTTGCCCTGGGGTCTGTGGAAACTGTCCAGGCCGTCGTCGCTGCGGCGCCCGACGAGAGCCTCGCGCTCCTTGCGCCGAACGCGCATCCCTGGGAACTCGCCTGGTGCGCCGCGCTGGCGGCGGCGCTCCCCGGCCGCGATGCGCGCATCCTCGTTCGCGCCGGACCGCCTGCGTCCGCGATCGCGGTTTCCGGGCACCCCGGCGTCGGCGTGGACTGGTCGCTCGAGCCGGCGTTCGGCGCGATCCGGTGGTAGTTCAGCCCCAGACTTCGCGCGCGACCTCGACGATCCGCTCCAGCTTGCGCCACTGCTCCTCATACGAGAGCAGATTGCCGTGGTGGGTGCTGGAGAACCCGCATTGCGGCGAAAGGCAAAGATCCTCGAGCGGCAGGTACTGCGTCGCTGCCTCGATGCGCCGCTTGAGCGTGTCCTTGTCCTCCAGGCTCCCGACCTTGGTCGTCACCAGACCGAGCACGACCTCGATCCACGAGACGCGGCACAAGGTCATGTACCGCGACGAGAGCCGGATCGACTGGGCGGCGAATGAAACGAAACTTCCAGGTCATGCCAAGCGCCGAGTGGCTGGCGCTGCTCTGCAAGCACATTCCCTATCGCTACGAGCAACGGGTGCGCTACTGCTGCGGGTACTCGAGCCGCAGCCGCGGGGTGCGTTCGGCAAAGGGCGCGCCTGCGGCGCTCGAATCTCGAGCGATGCCACCGAAGCCCTGAGCGAGTTCGCGAGCCGCGCAAAGAGCGCCTAGGCGCGGTTGATCCGCAAAGGGTACGAAGCAGATCCGCTCGAATGCCCCAAGTGTAAGGGTCCCCTGCGAGTCGTCGCGCTGATCGAGGACCTCGCAGTGGTGCGTGCGATTCTCACGCACCTGGGCCTGTGGCAGCCCAAGGCGGCTGAGCGCGCACCGCCCCTGCCCCCGGGCGCTTGGCCCACGCATGCGAGCCTGCCGCTCACTGATCACGCCGTCCCCGACATCGCCTGAAGCCCGCACAGGTGCTCGAAGCGCGCTTCGCGCACCCGTGCGCCTATCCACTTGCCCGAACGCGCTCGAATCGCAGGCAGAATTCATCATAACGCCGATCGCGCACCCCGGATCGGGCCCGGAGCCGCGCGCAAGAAGCCAGCGCCGCTCGAAATTGGCGCTTCGCACTGCGCAGGTCGGGCAATGAGGTCCGCCGGTGCGGATGAGTTTTCCTATCGCTTTATCGCTCCAAACCCCGGCCACTACAAATGGGCGAGCCCATTTGTCAGGGATGAGGGATGGATAGCAAAAAAGCCCAGCTCCGCGGGAGACCGATCTGCTCATCACTCGCCACTTATCACGCTGCCATGTGCTTATAGCCTTAACCCTGGCACTCTTCTTTCCAAGTAGGTCTTGAGTGCTTTGGATGCACGCTTGTCTTCGTAGATTTTCTTCGCCGCGGTGATTCGGTCGGCATCGATCACCTTCTGCGGGTCCGGAAAATCGTCGGTGTAGCCGGCAAGAGCCGGTGAGCGCATCGCGATGTTGAGCGCTTCCACCTCGTACATCCGCTCTTCCCCTTCCTTTGGTTCTCCGAGCCCCAGCAGGATTCTCCAAAACGGGAATACGACCTCGTCGTCGGGCCGCTTTCGCAAGACCGATTTGTCAGAAGTCTTGCCGAGAGCGTCAGCAGCACGAAGCAGGCCATTGCCGAAATACGTCCGGGATTCCGGACGCGACTTGTCGGCCGACAGGAAGAGCGCCCAACGCGCTGCCTCGACTCTTTGCCAACCTTGGTAACCGCTGCCGTTGGTCTGCATCCAGAGCAGCGCCGCCGCGGCGACTTGGGGTGTCGCGCCGGATGTGCCTGCGCCATCTTGGTCGATCCCGTTCTTGGTTTTCCACTTGGCCCAAGGGATATTGGGCGTGTAGGCAGCGATCGCCTTTACCATGACGCTCGGCGGGCCATAGTTGCCCTGCATGCCCTTCGCTCCCGGGTTCTTGTCCTTGCGGTAGGGCGTGTATTTAGAAGTAGCTCCTGTCACTGTGACGACGCGATGGAAGCGGCTCGGGTACACGGTATAGCGCGTGGGGAAATCGCTGAAATTATTTCCTGCCGCAGCCGCTATGAAGATCCCGCGCTCGTAGGCTCCGTTTACGGCGTGCGCCCAGGCGCGCGAGGCGACTCCCCCCATGCTGATCGAGATCGTCTCGCAGTAATCGGTGCCGGCTTTCCGGGGAAGGGTCGAGGCATAGTCAATGCCCTCGGCCATCTCTTTGGTCCAGAAGTGAACTACCGAATCGCCGATACGCACCGGAACGACCTCGGCATCGGGAGCGCCTCCGAGGTCGTCGTCGAATGTCCCGAGCTTTACACGGTTACCCGCCAGCAGTGCGATTGTCGCGGTTCCGTGGCCAGGGTTGTCCAGGACTCCGGACGAGCCGGGATCAGCAGCGTCGTTAGTGCCCTCGACAAAATTCTTCTGGAGCGCCTTGTCAAAACCGCGAGGCGTCGTAATGTGAGGCGGAAAGATCCCGGTGTCGAGAATGATAAGTCTTGGCACGCAGCCGGATACCTTTGCGATCTTTCGCGCACTCGCGAGCTGTGTGTAAGCATCATCGAGGTGCCACGCGAAGGAGGGTGGAGGCGGCCAGGCCTTATCCGCTTCCGCGCCCTTCATCCCCGCGTATGGAACATCATTCAATTCGTTCGGCTCCACGTAGATCGAATCCACCGAGTCAAATAATCCGCGTAACTTGCCATCGCGCATCTGGCGCACAAAGGCGTGCGCCTCATCCCACGAATTTTCAAATTCTGGCGCGCCCACGGACGTTGCAACCAGCCACGCTGCGTCTCGTTCCGTTTTTGTCTTGAATGAAGTCGCTCGAAAGAGCGGAGTGATCCGGTATCTTCCCTCCTCGGTCATTGATTGCAGTTTTACCGGATCTCGTACTTTCCCCTCGATTCGAACGAGCAGTTCTCTGCCTTTGCTTGGCGAGGGCTTGTAGGCGGTGGCGCCGAATTGTTCCTGAGCGGAGGCCCACGCTGGGCACAGCAAGAAGAGCACGGCGGCCAGACGCGCAACGGCGGTTCTGATCCGCATCACATTCATGGCCATTTCCTCAATCGAATTTGTATTCGTTATCCGAAAACCAGGGACAGACCCTGAGGTTTCCCCGCATTTAGTCGTTGTACATCAGTTGATTGTGGAGTAGTCAATAGGGGACAGACCACGTTTTTCCGCGCGTACGCCCATTTGGCGGGGGCGGGTGGCGCCCCCTGAAGGCGAAAGGCGGAAGGGCCTGAAACCCGGTGATGAGTGATGGGTGATGGGTGATGAGTCTCCCGCTTGCTCGGGGCAAAAGCGTTACCCGTATCTCGTTATTTCGTCGCCGCCTGGGCGGCGATAATCCACGGCTCGAACCTCTTTCCGAACGCCACGATAACCTGGAATGCCGGGCCGCCTTGCGGTGCTACTCGCCACGGCATTGCGCGCGGCACTGCCCCGATTGCCCGCCGGAATTCGGGCGGCACGCTGACTCGGATGTTGTGCAGGTTGTCTATAGACCCCGAGAATTGCGCGTCGCCGCTGCGGTTGCGATTGATTTGTGCCCGGATGCTCCCGCGCACGATCGCGTAACGGCTCCGGTCGAGATACCTCGCGCGCAACGCCGCCGCGTCGAGCCCCGCGTCCACCGCGAACAGCCGGCTGTTCGCGGTCTCCTCGAGCTTGAGCTGTCCCGCCGCAGTCTGCTCTGGGACGCTCGGTTTCTTAGGGGCCGATCCGGCAGCCTCGAGCGCTGCTTCCTTCTTCGCCCGTTCGCGCGCGCGCTCGAGCGCCTTTCCGTGCACCGGGCCGTCGAGCTCCAGGACGACCAGCGCTTCCCGGGGCAGCAGTCGCTGGTAGCGCCGCTCCGCGCTGCGTGCATCCAAACGCTCGGAGACGTCGAAGCCCAGCGACGCGAGCTTCGCCCGATCAAGCCATTCCGGCGCGCCGTAGTGGCCCGCCGGGTAATAGGGGCCGGCGCGGTCCGCTGCCAGCACACGGTAACGCAGCTCCAGCGTCAATCCGGTCGCTTCGTGGTCGAAGCCGAACTCGTACGGCTGCGACAGCTCGCGCTGGGTTAGCTGCAACACGCTGTCCGGCTCGCCGCTGCGGTTCCAGGCGACTCCGCCCAGCGCCACGGCGTTGGAAATCGCGACCAGCGCAACGCCGGCGATCAGCGTGTGCCTGCGAGACCAGGTCAGGGTCATCGCGCGCCCCCTCCGAGCAGGCCCGTCGCGCGCAGCCGCCGCATGATGACCAGCAGTAGAACGGCCGTGAGGCCGAGCACCAGGAAAAAGAGGTACTTGGGCATGCTATCCCACCACCAATCGAAGAACTTCGTGTAGAGAAAGATCACGAAAAACGTCGCGGCGGTATTTACGACTTCGCGCCAGTTCCGCCGCGCGCCGAGCCAGATTGCAGCCGCGCTGAGGACGAAGCCCATGACCTGGTAGAAGCCCTCGACGCTGTTCTCCTCGAAATCGAGATAGCTCAGGCGGCCCCAGTTCGCCAACACCAGCATTGGCAGGAAGAGCGTCAGCAGCGCGAACACGCGGTAGATCGGCCCGAAGCCCGCGAAGCGTCCGTGCGGAACGAGCTGCGGAATCGAAAACAGTATCGCCGCGGCGGGAAAGAAGTTCTCGGGGCGCTCGCCGAAATGCAGCCAGTACATGCCCGTGAAAGTCCCGGTCCGCGCCGATACCCAGGCAATGATGCAAAGTATGCCCGCAGCCAGCAGCAGCCTGAGGTCGCAGCTGTAGGCGAGCAGCAGCGCGAGGGCGGCCCACGGAAGCAGCGCCTTGTCCGACGGCGTGATGTTGAAGATCTGCCCCAGCATGTAGATGTTGATCGCGAAGCAGGCGAAGGCGACCATCGCGGCAAGCTTGGTGAAATAGCCGGACGAATCGCGGGCCTGGATGAAGACCGTGGCCCCGAACGTGCCGAGCGCCGCCCCGATCAGGATCACGACCTGCGCGACGGTCGAAAAGCGGTCCCAGAACTGCCGGAACAGGAAGAACACGCTTGCCGCGAGCGCCAGCGCGCCGAGGAAGGACGCGATGCGCATACCGAGCGAGAGCTGCTTCGCGCGCACGTCGCGGTCGATGTCGTAGGCCTGCGCGAACTGCGCGAGCAGGCCGCGGTGGTGGCTGTCGATCGCGTCGCGTTGCGCATCGGTGAGCGCAAGCACGCCCTCCCGCTCCAGGCGCGACAATTCCTCTGCGAACACGCGAATCTCATCCGCGCGCTGCTGGGCTTCGGTGCGGGACGGCGCAGACATCAGTTGGCCGAAATGTGGTGAGACTCGAATTCCTGCAAAGTATCGCGCCAAACGCCGGCCCCGACAAATGGGCAAGCCCATTTGCCGGGGGCAGCGCCCCCTATAAGGCGAAAGGCGGAAGGGTAGCTCCCGCGGTGCGGGAGTCCACTCACCACCCACTCACCACTCACCATTCACGCCGTTGTTCGCCATGTCTTCCTGCTCTGCCGATGACGCCCTCGACGCCTTGCAGCGCGCGTTGCGCGGGGAATGGGATGTCGCGACAGCATTGCGCCACGCGGCGGGGTCTACCGGCCGCGCAATCCGCGCGCGAGCCCGCTTTACCAATGCGTCGCCCGACACGCGACAGAATTGCGCACCGCTGGTCGCTTCGAGCGCGCGGTCGAGGAGCAAACCCTCGGGCGCTTCGTCGCCTGCCCCTCTGTGCCAACATCCGTGAGACACCGACCTTCCTTGAAATTAGTGTAGAGGGCGCGGGAGACGAACATGGAACGGATGGATCGGATGGAAGGGCAGTTGGCAGGGGGCGCTGCCGTGCCGCGATGCGCGCATCCTCGTTCGCGCCGGACCGCCTGCGTCCGCGATCGCGGTTTCCGGGCACCCCGGCGTCGGCGTGGACTGGTCGCTCGAGCCGGCGTTCGGCGCGATCCGGTGGTAGTTCAGCCCCAGACTTCGCGCGCGACCTCGACGATCCGCTCCAGCTTGCGCCACTGCTCCTCATACGAGAGCAGATTGCCGTGGTGGGTGCTGGAGAACCCGCATTGCGGCGAAAGGCAAAGATCCTCGAGCGGCAGGTACTGCGTCGCTGCCTCGATGCGCCGCTTGAGCGTGTCCTTGTCCTCCAGGCTCCCGACCTTGGTCGTCACCAGACCGAGCACGACCTTTTTCCCCTTGGGGACGAAACGCAGGGGAGCGAAGTCGCCCGCGCGGTCGCTGTCGAACTCCATGAAGAAGCCGTTCACGTCTGTCGCGAACAGGGCGGTGGCGACCGGTTCGTAACCGCCGGAGGCGACCCAGGTGCTCTTGAAGTTGCCGCGGCAGGTATGCATCGTCACCGTCATGCCCGCCGGGCGATCGGCGAGCGCTGCATTGATCGCGGCGGAGTACTTTCGGACCAACTGATCGGGATCGTCGCCGCGCTGGACGACGCTGGCGCGGAATTTCTCGTCGCACAGGTAGGCGAAGCTCGTGTCGTCGAGCTGCAGGTAGGTGCAGCCGGCCGCGGCCAGATCCCTGATTTCCGAGCGGTACGCAATTGCCACGTCGTGCCAGAACTCCTCCAGATCCGGGTAGGCCTCCCGGCTGATGCCCGCGCGCCCCGGGCGCAGGTGCAGCATCGCAGGCGCTGGAATGGTCTGCTTGGCGGTACGCTTAGTCGCAGTCTTCATGAACCTGAACGAATCGACGAACACCGGCTGCGTACGGCGCACTTTTCCGGTGACGCGCAGCATCGGCGGCTGCTCCTCGGTGTTCTTGAATCCCACCACCAGCGGCGCCTGGTAGGACTCGACGCCGTCGAACCCGGTGAGAAAATCCACGTGCCACCAGTCGCGGCGAAACTCGCCGTCGGTGATCGATTCCAGGCCGGCCGCCTCCTGCCGGGCGATCGCCTGCCGGATCGCTGCGTCCTCGACCTGGCGCAGCGCATCGGCCGGGATCTCGCCGCGCTTTGCCTTGGCCCGCGCCTCGCGCAGCTCCGGCGGGCGCAACAGGCTGCCGACGTGGTCGGCGCGGAATGGAGGTTTCATCACTTTTTCCCTGCTGCTTTTTTCTTCGACGGTTTCAGGACGAACTCATAGCGGCACTCGTATCCGCCCGAGTTGCCTTTTCTGAAGTCCACGATCAGCGACTGCTTGACGCCGAACACCGCGTCCGAGTCGAGGTACTCGTCGCCCTTGACGAAGAGGTGGGTCACCAGCGTGTCGAAGCCGGGGGCTGCGATCTTGAAATGCAGGTGCCCGGGACGCATCGGGTGGCGGCCGGTGGCGGTGAGCATCTTCCCCACCGGGCCATCGTGCGGAACCGGGTAGCTGGTCGGCTTCACGCAGCGAAACCAGTACTTTCCATCCGCGCCGGTGCGAAAGCGCGCCCGCGCGTTGAAGCCGTCGGGCTTCTGCACGTCGTAGAAACCGTCGCCCTGTGCCTCCCAGATGTCCATGACCGCGCCAGCGACCGGCTTTCCCTTCATGTCCTTTACCGTGCCGCTCACCGCGCATGGCTCCCCAGGCGTACCGGGCTTCGCGATATTCACACCCATCTTCATTTCCGGCGCGCCTTCGACGTAGAACGGTCCGAGCACCGTCGATTCAGTGGCGTCTTCGGCCTTGCCGTAGTTGATGAAGTCCACCAGCATCGACACGCCGATCGTGTCCGAGAACAGGATCCACTCCTGCCGCTTGTCATCGCACCACTTGCCGGTCTCGGTCAGGAACTGGATGCCCTGGAACCACTCGTCCTGCGTAGGCTTCACCTCGCGCACGAACCCGTGCAGATGGCGGATGAAACTGGTCATGATTTCCTTCAGGCGCGCGCTGGGCGCCTTCGCGACGCGCCTAAGTACCTCCGCGGTCAGCGTTTCCTCGTTGAAATTGCGGATCAGCATGGCGATTCCCTCCTGCGGCGGAATGCTAACATCGCCGCCGGAGGGTACGCAGCCGATGAGACTGATCGTCTTGTTCCTTGCGGCATTGATCGGCGCGGGCGCGGCGGCACAGGAAAGAACTCTCAAGATCGTCCTCGGCTTCCCGCCCGGGGCATCGAGCGACATCCTCACGCGCCTGCTGGCCGAAAAGATGCGCGTCTCGCTCGGACAGAACGTCATCGTGGAGAACAAGCCCGGCGCCGGCGGCATCGTCGGCAACGAAACCGTCAAGGCCGCGCCTGCCGACGGTTCGACCGTGCTGCTCACGCCGTTCGCGACCATGGTCGCCTATCCGCATTCGCACGGCGCGGCGTTGCGCTACGATCCATTCAACGACTACGAGCCGATCGCGCATCTCGCCAATTTCCAGCTCGTATTCCTCGTCAACGCCGAACTGCCCGCGAAGACGGTAGGCGAGTACGTCGCCCTGGTGAAGAAGGAGCCGAAGCTCGGCGACTACGCATCGGCCGCGGCGGGCAGCCTGCCGCACTACTTCGGCGTGATGTTCGCGAAGAGCGCCGGGCTCGACATGACGCACGTTCCGTACAAGGGAACGGCACCTGCGATGCAGGCGCTCGCGGGCGGTGAAGTAAAGGCGGCGATGCTCGTTCTGGCCGATGCGTTGACGCTGGTGCGCTCGGGCAAGGCGCGCGTGCTCGCCGTATCCGGATCGCAGCGCTCGCCGCTCGCTCCCGACGTCCCCACGTTCAGGGAGCTCGGCTACAACATCGAGGGCAACGCCTGGTATGCGCTCTACGCGCCGGCGAAGACGCCGAAGGACATGATCGACCGCTACGCCAGAGCGGCGGTCGAGGCGATTCGCTCGCCCGACATGAAAGGGCGCCTCGAGCAGATGGGACTCGAGCCGACGGGCCTCGGGCCGGCGGAACTTGCCGCAATCCACAAGGCGGACTACGAAAAATGGGGCCCCGTGATCCGCGCCTCGGGGTTCAAGCCAACCCAGTAGGCCGGCGCGCCTCACCGCAGTGAACATTCTTTTCGCCTCAACGATCGAGAGCTTCGGGCGCTGGCTCCCGTTGCTCGAGCGCGCGTTGCCGCAGGATCGCTTCTTTCTCGAGCCCGGCGCGCACATCGAGGTTGCGTTGGTGGCGGCGCCCCCGGCAGGCACCTTCGAGCGATCGCCGAAGCTGAAGCTCATCCAAGCGCTCTGGATGGGCGTGGAGAACCTTCTCGCGGACACATCGCTGCCCCGGAATGTGCCGATCGCGCGCCTGATCGACCCCGGGATGGTCGCGGCGATGACCGAGACGGTTCTCGCGCACGTGCTCGATTGGCACCGCCACCACTACAGGTATCGCGCGCAACACGCCGAGCGCCGCTGGGAACAGTTGCCGCAGTTCATGGCTGGCGACCGCACAATCGGAGTGCTCGGCCTGGGCGCGCTCGGGGCCGACGCCGCGCAAGCGCTGCATGCGCACGGCTTTCGCGTGCTCGGCTGGAGCCGGCGGCCGAAGCAAGTTTCAGGCGTTGCATGCTTTGTGCAACTCTCGGAAGTGCTGGCACGCAGCAACGTGCTCGTGTGCCTGCTGCCGCTCACGCCGCAGACGCGGAGTGTGCTGAACGCACGAGCGTTCGCGCAGATGCCCGCAGGCGCCTGCTTGATCAACGTCGCGCGCGGCGCTCATGCGGTGGAGGAAGAGCTGCTGGCAGCGCTCGATTCAGGACAGCTCAGCCACGCCTACCTCGACGTCTTCGAAACCGAGCCGCTGCCTGCGGACCACCCGTTCTGGCGCCACCCGCGCGTCACGCTCACGCCGCACGTCGCGGCGCTCACCGAGCCGCGCACATCGATTCCGAAGATCGTCGCAAACATCGAGCGCGTGCGCCGCGGCGAACGGCCGGAGGGGCTGGTGGATCTCGCGGCCGGCTACTGATTCGCCCGCGGCTCCGGATGGCGTTGACAGCGGCCGCGCCGAGTTGTAGTGTACAGGAATCCTGTACATGTAGAAGGACCCGTGTGACCGACAGCCATGCCACGACTTACACTCAGGCGCGCGAGAAGCTCGCCGCGCTGTGCGATGCGGTGACCGGGAACCGCGAAACGGTGATCATCCGGCGCAGAGGCAAGGAGGACGTCGCGCTGATTGCGGCGTCCGAGTTACGCAGCCTCGTCGAGACGGCGCATCTCGCCGCTTCTCCCGCGAATGCGCGGCGCCTCGGGCGAGCGCTGCGCGACGCGAAGGCCGGGCGGCGCATGACGCGCATGTCGGCACGGCAGTTGCGCGCGTGGTCGGAATCCGCGACGCAGGGCGGAAAGCGTGCCCGCCGGGCGGCGTAGCGCGCACTTCCATGCCGCGTTCCTCGAGGACCTGAGATTCTGGATCGAGACGGACCGGGCGCTCGCGCTGCGCGTGCTCGATCTGGTCGAATCGGCGTTGCGCGATCCGTTCACCGGAATCGGCAAACCGGAGGCGCTGCGCCACCAGTACGCCGGATGCTGGTCGCGGCGCGTTTCGCAGGAACACCGCCTCGTGTACCGCGTGACGGCGACCACAGTCGAGTTCCTCCAGGCCCGGTATCATTACGGCTGACGCCGTTCATTCGATTACGCGGCTGACGCGTGCAGGCACACTACCGTCATGACTGATGTGCATTCGCGGGGCGTGTTGGTCGCGATCCATGTCGCCGACGGCGCCTCGCAACCGATGCGCGCGCTCGCCGAGGCGCATCTCGTCGCCGGCACCGGTATTCCGGGCGACCGCTATGCGGAGAGGCGCGGAACCTACTCGGCGCGCCATCACATCGACCGGCAGATCACGCTGATCGAGCACGAGACGCTCGAGGCGCTGGCGCGGGACCATGGCGTCGGACTGGCGACGCACGAGCATCGGCGCAATCTCACGACGCAGGGCATCGCGCTCAATCACCTGGTCGGGCGGTACTTCGCGGTCGGCGCGTGCGTCCTGTACGGAGGGCGGCTGAACGTGCCGTGCCGGTATCTGGAGGAGTTGATCGGCAAGAAGGTGTTCAGGCCGCTCATCAACCGCTCGGGATTAAACGCGCGCGTGATCGTCGGCGGGACGCTTCGCGCGGGGGACGCGATTCTTCCCGTGGATCCGGCGAGCCTCGACCCGGCAACGCGCGCGGCAAACGAGGCGCACGCGCTCGAGCCGCCGCCGGAGGTCTGGTAGCTTTCCCGATCGCAAGCGGCGCGGGAGGATCCGCGGTCAACGCCGCGAGCAATCGCCCAGGCGCCGGTCGTTCATTCGATCACCCGGTCGGCGCGCAGGAGGATCGTTTGCGGGATCGTAAGGCCGAGCGCCTTCGCGGTCTTGCGGTTGATGAGCAACTCGAATTTGGTCGCCCGCTCGATCGGCAGATCTGCGGGTGTTGCGCCCTTCAGGATCTTGTCTACAAACCGGGCCGAGTGGCGAAACATCTCGACGGCATTTGCCCCGTATGCCAGCAGGCCGCCAGCCTCCGCGAGCTCCAGGAACCCGGCCGAGGGGAGCCGGTGCTTCAGTGCGAAATCCGCTGCCGCCCTGCCGTTCACGCTGAGCATCGGGTCCTCGAGGATTGCGACCGCGTCAACGCGGCTTTTGGCCATCGCCGCAAAGGCGCCGTCGAAATCCTTGGGTCCCCGTACCCCGAATTGCCGAAGCTCCACGTTGAGCGATCCGGCTGCGAGCTCCATTGCCTGGAGCACTGTGGGGTTCACGGGATTGTCCGAATTCAACAGGACGCCAACCCGGGTGATGCGCGGCACGACCTCCTTGAGAAGCTCCAGCCGTTTCGCACTGAGTTCCGGGTTGAAGAAGGTCGACCCGGTGACGTTCCCGCCGGGCCGCGCGAGGCTCGCGACCAGGCCCGTGGCGACGGCGTCGCCGACGTATGCCATGACAATGGGAATGGTCTTGGTCGCACGCTTGAGCGCGAGCGTCCCCGGCACGCCGTGGGTCACGATCACCTCGACCTTGAGACCAACGAGCTCGGCCGCCAGCTCGCGAAGCCGATCGTAATTCCCCTCGGCCCACCGAAACTCGATATTCAGGTTCTTCCCTTCAACGTCGCCGAGTTCCCGCAGGCCCTCCCGCAGCGCCTCCACCCGGGGAGCGGACACCGAGGCAGAGGCCGAACCCAGGAAGCCTATCCGGGAGACCTTCGCCGGCTTTTGCTGTGCGAGAGATCGAAGCGGCGCCGCGAATGCCCCGGCTCCAAGCGCGATCAGCAAATCTCGCCGCGAAGTCATTCGATCACGCGGTCGGCGCGCACAAGCAGCGACGGCGGGATCGTGAGGCCGAGGGCGCGGGCGGTCTTGAGGTTGATGACCAGATCGAGCTTAGTCGGCTGCTCGACCGGCAGATCGCCGGGCTTGGCGCCCCGCAGGATCCGGTCCACGTAGAAGGCCGCGCGGCGATAGCTGTCGGCCGCGGGCGGCGCATAGCTCATCAGGCCGCCTGCCTCGACAAATTCCTCGAACGGATAGATCACCGGCACCTTCAGCGCCTCGGCGCTCTTCACCAGGCCGCCGCCGAGGAAAAGGAACATCGACGACGGCAGCACGACGAGCGCGGCGGGCGGATTTTTTCGGAGCGCATCGAGAACGCGAGATGCGTCCTGCGGCGCGGCGGTCTCGATGAATTCGGGGCGCACCCCGCCCGCCTTGGCGGTGCGCTCGATCTCGGCTCGATAGCGGGCGCTGTAAAACGGCGTATGGACGTCGACCAGCACCGCGACTCGCGCGCCGCGCGGCACCATGGACGCGGCAAGCTCCAGCATCTTGATCGGAGTCGCCTCGTGGAAACTTGTAAGGCCGGTCACGTTGCCGCCGGGACGGGCCAGGCTCGCGACCAGTCCCGCCTCGACCGGATCGGCGCCCATGGCCATCACGATCGGGATGGTCGAGGTCTCTTTTTTCACCACCAGATGAACCACATTCCCAGCAGACACGATGACATCGGGCTTCAGCCGCACGAGTTCGGCCGCGAGTGGCGGCAGGCGATCCCTATTGCCTTCCGCCCAGCGCAGCTCGAGCGTGAAGTTGCGCCCCTCGATCCAGCCGCGCTCCTTGAGCCCGTCGCGAAATGCCTCCAGGAACCTGGCGTCGGATTTCGGCGAGCCCCCCGTCAACCAGGCGACGCGGTGCATTTTTTCCGGCGCCTGCGCCCGCGCGAACGGCGCAGCAAGCAGCGCGCCTGCCGCGATAAGGAACCGCCTGCGCTCGCGCCGCTTCACTCGATCACCCGGTCGGCGCGCAGGAGGACCGCGGGCGGAATTGTGAGGCCGAGCGCCTTGGCGGTTTTGAGGTTCACTGCCAGCTCGAATCGCGTCGACTGTTCGACCGGCAGATCGCCCGGTTTGGCCCCTTTGAAAATCTTGTCCACATAAGTTGCGGCACGTCGGAAGTTGTCGGCGAAGTCCGGCCCATAGTTCATCAGACCGCCGGCCTCCGCGTATTGCGGATATCCGGATATGGATGGCAGCCGATGCTTCGCCGCTAAATCGACGATCTGGCGAACTTGTTGGTTAAAAATCGCGTCTGCCGCCGCAATGACCGCTTTGGCGTTTTCCTGGACCATTACCGAGAATGCCTCCTCGATCTCCCGCGGAGTCCGTGCCGCCACAGGGATGATCTTTACACCGGCGCTCGGCGCTGCGGCCTGGATGCTCTTTAGAATCGGGGAATGCGACGAATTGTCGGGATTCACCAGAACCGCCACATGGGAGAGCTTGGGTATCGCGCCAAGTAGCAAGTCGAGGAGCTTGGAGCCGAGGTCGCCGGCGATGTCCGAGAGCCCGGTGATGTTGCCCCCGGGCCGCGCCAGGCTCTTGACGAAGCCACTGCCGACCGGATCGCCGGCGGTTCCCATGACGATGGGAATGGTGATAGTTGCTTTCTGCGCCGCGCGAACGGCTTGCGCCCCCGCTGGCACGATGACGTCCACTTTCAGCCGTACCAGCTCTGCCGCCACCTTTGGAAGGCGCTCGACTTCGCCCTCGGCAGAGCGCCATTCGATCACCAGATTCTTACCCTCGATATAGCCGAGCTCGCGCATTCCTCGCGGGAATTCGCCGAAAAAGTCGGAGTCGAGAGGGCCGATGCGACGCAGCGCCAGGAAACCGACGCGCCAGACTTTGCCCGGCTGCTGGGCGAAGGAGGCGAGCGGCCATTTCGCGGCACCGAGCGCAAGTAGTGCGGCGATCGTGTCGCGGCGTTTCATTCGATCACCCGGTCGGCGCGCAGAAGCAGCGACGGCGGGATCGTGAGGCCGAGCGCGCGGGCGGTCTTCAGGTTGATCACCAGCTCGAGCCTGGTCGGCTGCTCGACCGGCAGATCGCCCGGCTTCGCGCCCTTGAGGATCTTGTCCACGTACACGGCCGAGCGCCTGAACATGCCGACGAGATTCGGCGCGTACGACATCAGCCCGCCGGCGTCGGCAAACGCGCTGTCGTGATAGGTGTCGGGCAACCGATACTTTGCCGCCAGATCGACTACCCGTTGGCGAAATCTGTACAGCCTCGCCCCGCCTCCCGTAAAGAGCGCCTGCGCGCCCTCGCGTACCGCCGTCTCAAACGCGGGTTCGAGTTCGTCCGTGACTTCGGGCCAGATCAGCGTCGCTCCCACCGCCTTGCCTCCCTGCTCGATCGCGCGCTTGAACGCCGGAGCGTCCTGGCCGGGATCCCACAGGACCGCGATACGTGAGGCCTTCGGGACAGCTTCCTTCAGGAACTCAAACCGCTTGGCCATCACTTCGACACCCACGTCCCAAGTCAGTCCGGTCACGTTGCCACCCGGCTTCGCAAGACTGGCGACGAATCCTTCCCCGACCACATCGGTGCCAACGATCATCACGATCGGAATGGTCGTCGTGGCGCGCCTTGCCGCGTGCGTGATTGCGTTTATCGCGGTGACAATGACGTCAACCTTGCTTCGGACAAGATCGTTCGCAAGCTCGGGAAGCCGCTCGGGCTTCCCCTCGGCGCTGCGAAACTCGAGCACGAGGTTTCTGCCCTCGACGTAACCCAACTCGCGCAGCGCGTCCTTGAACGCGTCATAGAGAGGGCCGATGGCAGGCCGCGGGCTCACTGCCAGGTAGCCGACGCGATAGACCTTGGCGGCCTGCTGCGCCCGCGCAAGTGGGGCAACAAGGAGAGCGCCGGCGGAGAGCATGAACCGGCGGCGGTGGGTTTGGCTCATGTATCCTCCCTCGCGGTTCAGCTTCGGCCCTGGGGCTTCTCGGTCTTCAGTAACGCCTCGATCTGTTCCACAAACGGCGGAAGCGATTCCTTTGCGGTTTGCCAAACGACTCGGAGATCCACGTCGAAGTACCCGTGGACGAGCCGGTTCCTGATTCCGCTCGCCTTCTGCCAGGGAACGTGCACATTCGCGTCCTTCAATTCGGTCGACAGGTTTACGCACGCCTCGCCGATGACTTCCAGGTTCCGGATTAACGCGTCCTGAAGCATGCGGTTCGAGAAGAACGCAGCCTGTTCGACAGCGGTGAGGTAGGTCGAAATCCGCTCGGCTGCATCGAGAATGTATCGGAGACGCAACTCGTCCCGCTCGTTCACAGCGGGCGCGCCTCCCCGAGTACCCGATGCCGAATATAGTGCGAGATTTCCGCCGGGGTGCGAACATCCACTCGCACGCCGAGAAGGTCACACAGCGCCTGCTCGAGACCGGCGAGCGTGAACAGGGTCACGCTGTCGTCCACATCGACAAGCAGATCGATGTCGCTGCCTTCGCGGTCGGTCCCGCGGGCGGCAGATCCGAATACCCGCACGTTGCTTGCACCATGCGCGCGAGCGATCTCGAGTACGCGCTCGCGGTAAGTATTCAGTGCAGTCGAAGGCCGCGTCATGGCGCCATTTCCCCGCAATAATTCTAGCCGATCGCGACTCGCAGCCTGAAACTCCACAAGCGCCTTGCGGAAGGCTTGCTGCGCCTCTTCGCTCACCTCGGCGCCGCACTCGTAGCAGCGGTTGGTCATGCGGTCGAACCAGCGGCAGCCGCACTCGTCGCAGGCGAGTTCCGGTGCACCGGCCGGATTGCTGAAGATCATCGGCAGGTGCCGAGGAACGGCAGGCCGAGCGTCTCGATGAAGTCGCTCCAGCCGCGCTCGCGCAGCTCGTCGCGCGTGCGCATCACCATGAAGAGCATCCGTCCAGTGCGCAGTTGGCGCTTGAGCTCGCCGAGCGGATGATGGTGCGCGAGCGCCGCTTCGAGCGCGCCTTCGTTCGAAACCAGCAACACGTCGGCCGCAAGCCCCTGTAGACCGTTGAACTCCGCCTCGCGTGCGGCCATGCCCTGCGGCTCGCGCAGCCACACCCGCATCGGCACGGGATCTGTCACCGGCATCACGTTCGCGCGGCGCGCGCCGTCCATGCGCTCCGAATAGCGATCGACGATCGCGATGCTCGCTCCCGGCATCACGTCGTCAAAGAGCTCGGCGTGACGGTCGAGCACGTCCTGCCACGTGGTCGTCAAACCCTCACCCCCAGACGGTATCCCTCGTGGATGGCCGCATCGAGCCCGCGCGGCATCAGAGCATCGCCGCAACCGTGCAGCTCATCCACCATCCATTCAAACTCGCCGAACAGCTCCTGGTTCGAGCGCCGCGGCGCCGCCGCGATCACGGTATCCGCGGGAATCACCGTCTCCACGCCTTTCGCATCCACGACGACCGCGCCTTCGTCCGTCACGCGCACGAGGCGCGTCAGGGTGAGCGTACGGATCTCGAGCTCCTCGACCCATGACATGTGCCGCCACTTGAAAGTCGGCATCACGTCCTCGGCGATGCGCTTGCCGCGCTCGACGAGGGTCACCTCCGCACCGCGCTTGCGCAGCGACTCGGCAACCACCAGTCCGACCTTGTTGCCGCCGAGCACCACCACGCGCTTGCCGGCGGCGACGCGCCCGGCTGCAACGTCCAGCGCATCGACGATTCGCTCGCGGCCCTCGACGTCGGCGTAGGCTGCCATGTCCACGCGCGCCCCGGCGGCGACCACGCAGACGTCGTACTGATGCAGCACCGAACGCATGAACTTCGGATTCGCTTCGGCCTTGAACTGCATCTTTACGCCGAGCTTCTGCGCCATGACCTCGTAGTGGCGCACGACCGAGAGCAGGTCGTCGGGCCGCGCCAGGTCGTGCGTCGCGTAGCCGAGCAAGTTTCCGCCGATCCGCTCGCCGCGCTCAAAGACGGTCACGTCATGGCCGCGCTTCGCCGCGGTCGTGGCAAACTCCATTCCCGCCGGCCCGGCGCCGATTACCATGATTTTCTTCTTCACCGCCGCGGGCGTGATCGCGTATTCCGGCTCGACCTCGTGGCCGAGCGCCGGGTTCATGGTGCAGGAATACGGAAGGTCGCGGAACACCCGCGACAGGCAATTGAGCGAGCCGATGCAGCGCCGCACTTCGTCGAGGCGGTCTTCCGCCGCCTTGTGGATCAGCTCCGGGTCGGCAAGGAGCGGCCTGCACACTTCCCAGTAATCGAACTCGCCCCTGCCGAGGCACTCGTTCGCCATCACCGGGTCGGGAAGTCGGTTGCCGTAGGCGATCAGGGTGTCCGGACATTCCTTCTTCGCACGGATCGCGAGATAGTTCCAGTATCCCGGCGGCACGTCGCGGCCGATCGAGGATTCGGGCGCTTCCTGCCAGCCGACGGTGACGCTGATCATGTCCACGCCGCAGCCGGCGGCCTGCTTCATCAGCTCGAAACACTCGTCCTCGGTATTGCCGCCCCAGTTGTCCATCAGCTCGGCGCCGTTCAGGCGCACGATGAACGGGTGCTCCGGAAGCGCCTGCTTGATCGAGTCGATCAGCTCGCGCATGAAGCGGCCGCGGTTCTCGAGCGATCCGCCATATTCGTCCGTTCTCTGGTTGGTGAACTTGGAGTTGAACGAAGCGAGCAGGTAGCCCATGAAGCTCGTCACCTCGACGCCGTCGAAACCGGCCCGGATCGCGCGCTTCGCCGCGTCCGCGTGCTCGCCGATGCAGCGCCGGATGTCCTCCTTCGTCATCTCGCGCGGCGGGCGGAAATGCGGCAGCGTCTGCGGCACGACCGACGGTTGCACGCAGTAGCCCAGATCGATGCCGCCATATCGCCCGGCGTGCAGGATCTGCTGGATCGCGATCGCGCCGGCGTCGTGGATGTAGCGCGCGATGATTTCGAACTGCGGCAGGAACTTGTCGTCGTAGAGCGCGACCTGGCGGAAGTACGACTTGCCTTCGCCCTTCGGGTCGGGATACGCGCCCTGGTTGGTGATGATGCCGCAGCCGGTGCCGGCGATCACCCGCGTGCGCGCCAGCTCCCGCGGCGTGATGAAGCCGTCGCGCGTGTTGTAATTCGAGACGCAGCAGGCGCCGTACTTGATCAGGTTGGGTGCGCTGTAGCGGCCGAGCCGTCCGGGTCTGAAAAGATGGGGGAGCTTGTGTTCTCCGGGCCTTGCGCTCATGGTCGTTTTTCCTCTGCCAGTTTGGCGGCGATCCGCTCGCGCAGCTCGCGCTTCAATATTTTCCCTACCGGGCTGGTCGGGAATTCGGACACGATCTCCAACCGCTCGGGCAGCTTGTAGCTCGCAATGCGCCTTTCCTTCAGGAACGCGATCAGCTCGGCGAATCCGAGCGTTTTGCCCGGCTTCGGAACGACGAACGCGCAGGCTTTCTCACCGAAGGTCTCGTCCGGCATCGCCACCAGCGTCACCGCCTTCACCTTGGGGTGCGCGAAGATGTAGTTCTCGATCTCGTCGCAGCTGATCTTCTCGCCGCCGCGGTTGATGATGTCCTTGCGCCGCCCCTCGGTATAGGCCTGCCGCCCGCGCTTTCTCACGATGTCGCCCATACGGTAGAAGCCGTCGGCGGTGAAGGCTTCTCTGTTCTTCTCCGGGGAGTTGTAGTAGCCGCGGATGGTGTAGGGGCCGCGCACGCACAGCTCGCCCGGCGTGCCGTCCGGGACCTCGCGCTCGTCGTCTCCGAGTACCTTGATCTCGTCGTCCTCACACACCGGGATGCCGGAACTTTCCAGCACTGCCTCTTCGTCGGCGTCCAGCGGCACCATGCAGATCAGGCCTTCGGCCGTGCCATAAATCTCCTGCGGCGTGCAACCGAGGCGCTCGCGCAGCCGCGCGCGCAATTCGGGCGCCAGGCGCGCCCCCCCGTTCTGCACCACCGTGAGCGAGGACAGGTCGTGCCGCTCCGGCACGCTCGAATTCAACCAGGCCGAGATCAGCGGCACCGCGGCCGGGACGACGGTCACGCGCTCGCGCTCGATCAGCGGAAACACCGTTTCGGCGTCTCCCGCGGGCGCCAGCACGACCGTGCCGCCGTGGTAAAGCGCGCCCATCAATCCCGGCGAGGCGAGGTTGTAGTTGTGCGCGAGCGGCAGGATCGGCATCAGCACCGTGCCTTCGCCGAAGCGCGCAAGCCGGCCGCATTGCTTCGCGTTATAGACGTAATCGTCGTGCGTGCGCGGGATGAGCTTGGAAAGCGAGGTCGTGCCGCCGGAGAGGAGCATGAGCGCGACTTCCGACGGATCGAGCGGTGGTAGTACGTCCGGCGACGCCGCTTGTTCCAGCAAGCTCCCGAGCGAGATCTGGCCGCGCAATGGCTCGCCCGCAACGAACACGTGTCTGAGCGTGGGGCAGGCGGCGCGCATCTCCTCGGCCATCGCGCGGTAATCGAACTCGCGCAGCACGTCCGGAATCACGTAGCCGGCCGCACCGGACGAGGTGATGAAATGCCGCACCTCGGTATGCCGGTGTGCCCGCAGCGCCGTCACCGGGATTGCGCCGGCGCGGATCAGCCCGAAGTACGCATACAGGAACTCCGGGACGTTATGCAGTTGCAGCACCACCCGATCGAGCGGCTTGAGGCCTGCGCGGACGAACTGCGCCGCGAGCCGGTCGATCCGCTCGCCCAACTGCGCGTAAGTGATGCGCTCCGCGCCGTACACCAGCGCAACCTTGTCCGGCCGCCGCTCGATCGAGGCGGCAAGCGCCGCCGGGATGGTCTCGCCTTCCCAGTAGCCGCGCGCGCGGTAGCGCCGGGCGGTTTCCTCAGGCCATGGCACGCAGCCTGGCAGCATGAATCCTCCTGGCGAGACAAGCTGCCAGAGACCGGAGCAGAAGAACTTGCGCTACATCAAGCGCGGCGCCCGGATGTCACGCCGAAGGCGTCGTTGCCGCGAAGCTCGGCCGCGCGCGAATCGCGGCCTGCCCGCGCATCAGGTTCGGGTAATTCGGCAGCAGTTGCTTGCCTTCGGGGAACTGCTCGACGTAGTGCAGAATCGGCGCGAGGAACAGATCCGCCATCGAAACGGCCTTCCCGGCGAGCACGTCGCGCTCGCCGTAGGTGCCGTCGAGAATTGCGAGCTTTGCGGGCATTTCCTTCGCCGCCGCGTCGATTGTCGCGCGATCGGGTTTGCCGTCGGCGCCTTTGGGGAAGATGTACTGCAGCACGTAGCGCCGGATCATCAGCTCGTAGTAATACGCGTTGATTGCGCTCACCCACTGCTCGCACCGGGCACGGTCGCGAATCGTGCCGGGGAGAATGCTGGGTCCCGGAAAAGCCTCCTCGACGTAGCGCAGGATGGCGCTGGTCTCGAACAACGCCACGCGGCCGTCGCGGAACGCCGGCAGGCGTCCGAACGGATGCACGGCGAGGATCTCGGGCGTATGCGGGCCCACGGGCTGGAGCGTGTACTTGACGCCCTTTTCGGCGAGGCCCATGCGCGCGGTGCGGACATAGGTGCTGCGCGGATCGCCGAGCAGCACGATGGTCGCCGCCTGGCCGCGCTCATCCAGAATGTCGGTAAGTCTGTTGAGGCTCGAGCCCCAGCCCTCCTCGTGCGAGTCGCGCATCTGCGCGTCGGGAAATCCGGAATGCGTCATGCGCAGCTCGGTACCCTCTGCGCGCTTGACGAAGGTCACCGTAATCAGCGTCTCGATGTTGGGCATCTGCTTGCCTTCCCATTGCCACGTGTAGGCGAGCCGTTCCGGGCGTGCGATTTCCCGGTACACGCCGGCCGCGGTGAATTTCTCGCCATCGCGCGCCTGCATGGTGACGCGGAAACGCCCCCCGACCCGGGCGTCGAAGCTCGCCTCGGGTATGGTCATGCCGCGCGGGCACATCCACTGCTGTGCGTGCTTCGCCTGCACGAAGGCGTCGAACACGTTCTCGCGCGCAGCGCGGATGAATCGGATGAGCGTCAGGTCGAACGTCGCAGTGCGGTTCATCACTTTCTCCTCTGTTCCATGTATTCGGCGAGCCGGTCGAGGCTTTCCTCCCAGTACGCCCGGTAACGCTCGAGCCAGCCGTGCGCCTCGCGCAGCGCCGCGCCCTTCAGCCGGCAGACGCGCCACTGCGCGTCCACGTGGCGCTCGATCAGTCCGGCGCGCTCGAGCACCTTCACATGCCGCGACACCGCAGGGAGCGTCATGGCGAACGGCCGTGCCAGGTCGCCGACCGTGGCCTCGCGCCGCGCGAGCCGCGCCAGCATCGCGCGCCGCGTGGGATCCGCAAGCGCCGCAAAGATGTCCGAGAGCCGGTCCACGGCAGTATTTAACACAGTTGTTAAATACAGGTCAACCCGTCCCGGGCGGGACCGCAAGCGCCGGAACCTTCAGTTCGACGAGGTCCACGGGGCCGGTAGTATATGCGGATGCACGACCTCGTCATTCGAAACGGTCTGCTCCTGGACGGCCTCGGCTCGCCGCCGGTGCATGGAGATCTGGCGGTGAGGGACGGGCGCATCGCCGGTGTGGGGCGCGATCTTGGCGGAGCGAAGGAATCGCTCGACGCCGACGGCCTCGCGCTCATGCCCGGCATCATCGACACCCACACCCACTACGACGCGCAGCTCACCTGGGACCCGGCCGCATCGCCCTCGCCCGCACTCGGCGTCACCACGGCGATCATCGGCAACTGCGGCTTCACGATCGCGCCCTGCCGCCCGGAAGACCGCGAACGGGTCATGCGCAATCTGACGCACGTCGAGGGCATGGCGCTCGACGTGCTGCGCGCCGGAATCCGCTGGGAGTTCGAGACCGTTCCCGAGTACTTCGCGATGCTCGAGCGCCGCGGCGTCGGGCTCAACGTTGCCGGTTTCGTCGGCCACTCGTCGGTGCGCACCTATGTCATGGGAGAGGATGCACACAGGCGTGCGGCGACCGATGCGGAAATCGGCTGCATGCGCGAAATCGTGGTCGCGGGAATGAGAGCCGGCGCAATCGGATTCGCGACCAGCACGTCACCGGCACATAACGGCGAGGGAGGAATCCCGATGCCCTCCCGCCTCGCCGGCGAAAAGGAGCTGCGCGCCCTGGTCGGCTGCCTCAAGGACGCAGGCCGTGGCGTGTTCATGCTGACCAAGGGCGGCCAAACGAAAATGTCGTTTCTCGAGGAGCTCGCAGCGGACTCCGCGAGGCCGGTGGTGGTGGCGGCGCTGCTTCACAACAGCACCAACCCGCGCGTCGTGTTCGATGACCTCGATGCGATCGCGGCAGCGGGCGCGCGCGGCCACCGCATGGTCGGGGCTGTATCGTGCTGCCCTCTCAGCATGGACTTCACGCTGCGCGAGCCCTACACCTTCGAAGGGCTCGCGGCGTGGAAGCCGGCGATGGGACTCGCGGGCGAAGCGTACCGGGCGAAGCTCGCGGACGGCGGATTTCGCGCAGCGCTGCGTGCCGAGATCGCCAGCCCCGCCACGTTCCGGCTCTTCAACGGCGAGTGGGACAAGGTGCAGGTGGTCGAGACGGCGAAGCCGGAGCATCGGCCCTGCGAGCAGCATTCGGTTGCCGAGCTCGCGGCTCGGGCGGGGACGGACCCGCTTTCCTTCATGCTCGATCTGGCGCTTGCGGAGGACCTCGACACCGTTTTCACCGCGCTGCTGCTCAACTCGGACGAAAACGCGGTTGGCAGGATGTTGCAGCACCCTGCGAGCCTCGTGTCGCTGTCGGACGCGGGCGCGCATCTGACGTTTTTCAACGACGCCGGATTCGGCCTCCACCTGCTCGGCCATTGGGTGCGCGAACGCGGGGTGCTCACTCTCGCCGAAGGCGCGCGCAAGCTCACCGGCGATGCCGCGGGCCTCTTCGGCATCCGGGAGCGCGGCGCGCTGCGGCCCGGCTACTGGGCCGACCTGATGCTGTTCGATCCGTCAGAGGTAAACCGGGGGCCGAAGCACCGCGTGCGCGACCTGCCGGCGAATGGCACGCGGCTCATGACCGCGGCGCTCGGCGTGCATGGAGTCTGGGTCAACGGCGCGCGGGTCGCAGATGCAAACGGTGCAATCGCACTCGAGCGTCTTCCGGGACGAATGTTGCGCGAATTCTCGATCTAGCCCGAACGCCGCTCCGAATCCGCATCCGCTGAGTTATGCTGTCGCACGCCGGCGACAAGAGTGCGTTCATGGAAAATTCAAACGACTGGGGGTTTCCGTCCGACTTGCGACCGCGAAGCGAGGACGTTGGCTTCGACCTCGACGCGGCGCTCGACGCAATGGTGCTGGTGCGCGCCGAAATCCCCGGGGACGCGTTCACCGCCCCGATCCTGGGGACGGAACGCACCGGAAACGGCGTCGTCATTCAGAAGGACGGGCTCGTGCTCACCATCGGCTACCTCATCACCGAGGCAAACGTGATCTGGCTCACGACAAACCGAGGCACCGTGGTGGCGGGCGATCCGGTCGCGTACGACCAGCCGACCGGCTTTGGCCTGATCCAGCCCCTGGGCGCGCTCGGCGTCCCGGCATTGGAGCGTGGCAGCGCCGCATCCTGCCGTGTCGGGGACAACGTGGTGGTCGCGGGGCACGGTGGGCGCGCGCACGCGCTCAAAGCGAGCATTTTCGCCAAGCGGGAATTCGCCGGGTACTGGGAGTACGTGCTCGACGAGGCGCTGTTCTCCGTTCCGGCGCACCCGCAGTGGGGCGGCGCGGGCCTGATCGGCAACAACGGACGGCTCCTTGGCATCGGTTCCCTGTTGGTCGAGGAAAAGGTGGACGGCGAAACTGTCCAGGGAAACATGATGGTGCCGGTCGATCTGCTCGAGCCGATCCTCGATGACCTGCTGCGCCTGGGCCGCGCCGACCGGCCGCCACGACCGTGGCTGGGCATGTACACGACCGAAATCGACCGGCATCTGGTCATTGCAGGGATTGCGGATCGCGCACCGGCGGCGCAGGCCCGCCTCCAGGTCGGCGACATGGTCATGGAGGTCGCGGGCGAACGCGTCTCCGGGCTCGCAGACCTCTTCCGCAGGATCTGGCAGGCCGGAGTCGCAGGCGCCGAAGTGCCGCTTACGATCAGGCGCAAAGGCGAGGTTTTGCGCGTCACGGTCCGGTCGGCCGACCGGAACGATTTCCTGCGCAAGCAGCCCCTTCACTGACACGATGGCGATGGCCGATTGGTCGATCACGCCGGTCATCGACTGGCTGCTGCACAAGGGGCGGTTTCTTCGCACCCCGGACGCGGTCGTCGGCGAGCTCTGTCAGCGGGTCCGCGCCCAGGGAATGCCGCTGGACCGCGTCGGATTCTTCTTCTGGACCCTGCATCCCCAGTACTTCGGCGTTGCCATGTTCTGGGACGGCGAGCAGGTGAAGGTTCTGCACGGAACGCGCGGGCTGCTGCGCTCGGACACGTACCTGAACAGCCCGGCCGCGCGCATCCGAGAGGGCGAGCGCGCAATCCGGCGGCGACTGGAGCGCGACGACTGCCCGCTCGACTGGCCGGTGCTGGCCGAGATCAGGGCCGAGGGCATGACCGATTACGTCATCGTCGAGGTCCTGTTCAGCAACGGCTCGCGCAACTCGGTCAGCCTCGCGACGCGCCGGCCGGGAGGATTCACCGATCACGACATCGCCGAGCTGCAGCGCCTGCTGCACCCGTTCGCTCTGACGATGGAGAACTTCACCAACCGCGACCTCGCCAGGACGCTGCTCGATACCTACCTCGGCCGCATCTCGGGCGCGCGCGTGCTCGACGGCCAGGTGCAGCGCGGCGACGGCGATGAAATCGACGCCGTCATCTGGTTCTCCGATCTGCGGGACTCCACGCCGCTTTCCCGCACGCTCGGCGAGCGCGGGTTCCTCGATCTGCTGAACGAGTATTTCGAGACCACCGCGGGCCCCGTGCTCGAGCACGGGGGCGAGGTGCTGCGGTTCATCGGCGATGCCTCGCTCGCGGTCTTTCCGATCACGGAAGCATCGTCCGGCGAAGGCCGCCGCACAGCCTGCGCCCGCGCCATCGAAGCGGTACGCGCTGCGCGCGCCCGCGGCCGGGCCGCGAACCAGCGCCGCTCGGGCTCGGGCCTCCCGGCGTTCTCCTTCGGCGTCGGCCTGCACGTCGGACGCGTGCTGTACGGCAACATCGGTACCGCCAACCGGCTCGAGTTTTCGGTGATCGGCGCGGCGGCAAATGAAACCGCGCGCATCGAGGCATTGTGCAAGGCGACCAACCGCGATGTCGTTCTGTCGCGGCAGGTGGTCGAGGCGCTCGGCGAGCGCTGGCCGAGCCTCGGGCGCTTCGAGCTCGCCGGCGTGCCGCACCCGGTCGAGGTATTTGCGCTCCCCGACGAAGAAACGCGCCACTGAAGCCGGTTGCGCCGGCTTCCTCACTTCATCATGCTCGGCAGCCAGAGCGAGATCGCGGGAAACGCGATCAGGATGGCGAAGCGAATGCAGTCGGCGAGCATGAACGGCATCACACCGCGGAACACGGTGCCGGTGCTCACCTGCGGCAGCAGCGTCTTCAGCACGAACAGGTTCATGCCCACCGGCGGGCTGATCAAGCCGATCTCGACGACGCACACGATCAGGATGCCGAACCAGATCGGGTCGTAGCCGAGGCCCACGACCAGCGGGAAGAACACCGGCAGCGTGAGAAGCACCATGGAGAGCTCTTCCATCGCCGTGCCGAGGATCACGTAAACGGTGCAGATTGCCGCTACGACGTAGATCGGCTGCACCTCGAATCGCAGCACGAACGCCTTCAGGTCGTTCGGCATCGCGGTGATGTTGACGAAATCGGCGAACATCAGCGCCCCGATCAGGATCATGAAGAGCATCGCGGTGGTGCGCGCGCTCTCCACCAGCGCCGCGTAGAGCGTCTCCCAGTTGAGCGCGCGGCGCCACAGCGCGAACACCATGGCGCCAAAAGCGCCCATGCCGGCGCCCTCGGTGACGGTGAACGCGCCGCCGTAGATCCCGCCCATCACGAACAGGAACAGGAAGGCCACCGGCCACACGTCCTTGAGCGCGAGCCAGCGCCCGCGCCACGGCGTTCGCTCGCCGGGCGGGCCCGCCTTGGGGTCGCGCCAGGTGATGAAGGCCACCGCGATGCAAAGCAGCGTCGCGGCCAGGATGCCAGGCAGGATCCCCGCCGCGAACAGCTTGCCGATGTTGGTTTCGGTGAACACCCCGTAGATCACCATGATGGTGGAGGGCGGGATCAGGATGCCGAGGGTGCCGCCCGAGGCGATCGCGCCGGTGGCGAGCGTATCCGAATAGCCGAATTTCTTCATCGACGGGTACGCGACCTTGGCCATGGTGGCTGCGGTGGCGATCGACGATCCGCAGATGGCGCCGAAGCCCGCGCAGGCGAGGATGGTCGCCATCGCGAGGCCGCCGCGCAGGTGGCCGATGAATGCGTACGCGGCGCGGAACAGCTCCTGCGACATCCCCGCGCGGGTGACGAAATTGCCCATCAGGATGAACAGCGGAACGACCGAAAGCGTGTAGTTGCGGCCGGTTTCGTAGATCTTCGTCTGCGCGACTGCGAAGGCGATGGTCCAGTTCCAGTCGCGCATGTAGGCATAGCCGACGATGCCGACGATGCCCATGGCGAGCGCGATCGGCACGCGCATCAACGCGATCAGCATCATCGCCGCGAGGCCGATCAGCCCCTCGGTCATCGGCCCTCGGACATCTTGTAAAGATGGATCAGGCCGGTGAGGGCGATCATCAGCGCCATGAAGTACACGAAAGGTCCGTACAAGACCCGAAGGACGTCCGTGGCATCGCGGTAACCCGAGATCGTGTCCGCCTTGATCCAGACCAGCCAGGTGAGCAGGAACATGATCGCCGCGCATGCCAGGTGCACGGCGCGCTCGATCAGGCGCGTCGCGCGCGCGCCGACAAGGCGGTCGATGAAGTCCATCGTGACGTGCTCGTCGGCGTGGGAGACGAGCGGGAGCCCCGCGAAGATGAGCACCAGCAGCATCAGCTCGGTGAGCTCGAACGCGCCGCGGAACGGGCGATTGAAGAGGTAGCGCGCAACGACATCGACGAAGGTCAGCGTCATCATGCAGAACAGGATGACCGAGGCGGCGACGCCGAGTATTGCGTCGGCGCGCCGTTCCCAGTGGTGCTCGGGCTGGCTCATCGCCGGTGAAAAACAAAGGGGGCGGGTGAGACCCGTCCCCCTCGTCTGCGCTCCGTCTCCGGGCTAGTTCCCGGCGGCGACTTTCTTCAGCTCTTCGCGGAATTCCGCGAGCATCCTGGCGCCGTCGATGCCCTTGGCGTTCGCCTTCTTGATCCAGTCGTCGATGATCGGCGCCGAGCGTGCCTGAACTTCCTTGATCAGCGCGGCGTCCGCGTTGACGATCTTCACCCCGGATTTCTTCAACGCTTCCAGGCCCTTGCGGTCGGCTTCGTCCCAGGACTTGCCGTTGGTGCGCGCGACGTGCTCGTAGCCCAGCTTTTCGATCGCGTCCTGGTCCTGCTTCGAAAGCTTGTTCCACTTGTCCTGGTTCATGAAGAAGCCGAACGCCGAGCTGTACATGCCGCCCGGAAAGAGCGTTGCCTGCTCCAGCACGGTGTCGAGCTTGAACGAAACGACAGACTCCAGCGGGAAAAACACGCCGTCCGCCACGCCCGACTTCAGCAGCTCATAGGACTCGGGCGCCGGCTTGACGAACGCGGAGGTGCCCAGCGCCTTGGCGACCGCCTCGGCGATGCCGCCGCCGGTGCGGATCTTGAGCCCTTGCAGATCGTTGATGTTGTGGACCGCCTTCTTGGTAAACATCTGGCCGGGGCCGTGGGTCCACACCCCGATCAGCTTCACGCCGTTGTACTCGCCCACCTTGTGGAAGTGCTTCCAGTGGATGCGCGAATAGGCGACCGCGTTCACTTCCGCGGTGTCGCCCATGCCCGGCAGCTCTGGCATGAGCGGCAGAACGTGCCGCGCCGGCGTATAGCTGGCGGTCACGTAGGACAGGTCCATCAGGCCGTCTTTTACCGCGTCGAATGTCCCCGGCGGTGCGGATGGGTGCTTGGGCAGCAACTGAAACTTGACGCGGCCGCCGGTGGCCTTCTCGACCTCGGCGGTCCAGTTCACCTGCCAGACGCTGAGGTGGTGTTGCGGCGACACCCAGGACGAAAACGTGAGCGTGGTCTGGGCCTGCGCGGGCAGCGCGAGCGCCGCACCGGCCAGCCCGGCGAGCGCAAATCCGCGGATGATCTTCATGGACTCCTCCTCCTCCTTGGGCGTGTGAGTGAAGTGTATCAAAGGTCCGCTAGTCGTCGACGCCCAATTCGGCGAACACCTCGCGTGCGCAGCGGAAGCCCTCCACGGCGGACGGCACGCCGCTGTACACCATGGCATGCAGGAAAATCTCGCGGATTTCCTCCTTGGTGACGCCATTGGTCAGCGCGGCCCGCACATGGATCTTCACCTCGTTCGACTTGCCCATCGCGACCAGCATCGATAGCGTGATGATGCTGCGCAGCCGGCGCGGAATCCCCTCCCCTGCCCAGAGTTCGGCGAAGCAGTAGCGGGTGACGACCTCCTGGAACCGGCGCGTGAAATCGGTCGCCTCGCGGACATGCTTCAAGCCCAGCTCGGCGCCGAACAGTTCGCTGCGGATCTGAATGCCCTTCTCGTATTGCTCGGTATTCATGCTGTTTTCCTCCTCAGTCACGGGAATCGGCGAGCATCCATTCAGCGGCCCTCTCGCCGGCGAGGATCGCCGCGGCATTGGTGTTGGAAGCGGGAATCGAAGGCAGGATCGAGGCATCGGCCACACGCAGGCCCGCTACGCCGTGCACGCGCAGCCGAGGGTCGACGACGGCCTCGGCATCGGTGCCCATTCGGCAGGTGCCGACCTGGTGGTAGGAACCGAAGATGGTGTGCCGCACATGATCGGAGAGCGCATCGTCCGAATCGACCTCGCGCCCCGGGCGCACCTCGCGTACCACGTGGCTCGCGAGCGCCGGCTGATCCGCAACCCGGCGCGCAAGCCGCATGCCGCGCAGCACCGCGCGCAGATCTTCCTCCGCAGAAAGGAAATTCGCGCGGATCTCGGGTGCGGCGAACGGATCGCTTGAACGCAAGTGCACGCTGCCGCGCGAGGCGGGTTGCTGCTGCACCACGCCGATCGAAAATCCGGGGAAATCGTCGAGTACGATTTTCTTCGGGTTGCGCTCGTCGGGACTGGACAGATGGTGAAGCTGCAGCTTGATATCAGGCTGCGGGCTCCCCGGATCGGTGCGCGCATAGGCGTGTGCGGTCGCGCCTACTGTGCTCATCAGGCCGTTGCGAAGGAGCGCGTAGCGCAGTGCCATCCGCGCTTTTTTCCACGTGCTCGAAAGAATGTCGTTCAGGGTTTCGAGGCCGCGGACCTCGAACATGAGACGCGCCTGCAAATGATCGCGCAGGTTCTCGCCCACCCCGGGCAAATGCGTCTTCACCGCGATGCCGTGCCGCTGCAGCAGGCTTGCGTTGCCGATGCCCGAAAGCTCCAGCAACTGCGGCGACTGGATCGAGCCCGCGGCGAGCGCGATCTCGCGCGCCGCGTGGACCACGAACGTGCGCCCGCCTTGTTCAATCTCCACCCCCACCGCCCGCGCGCCTTCCAGAAGCACACGCGTGGCGCGCGCCCCGGTCAGAACGCGCAGATTCCCGCGCCGCAGCGCCGGACGCAGATATCCCTCGCGCACGCCCCATCGCAGCCCCCGCCGCATCGAGAACTGCATCAGGCCGCCGCCCTCGCAGCCGTCCGCGTTGTAGTCCCTGCTCTCCGGAATGCCGGCCTGGGCACAGGCGCGCAGAAACGCGTCACTGAGCGGGTCGCGCGGCGAGTGCTGCGAGATGACCAGGGGTCCGCCGCGACCGCGACGCATCGGGTCGCCTTGGGCATAGGCCTCCATGCGCCGCAATACCGGCACGACATCTTCGTAGCCCCAGCCTGTATTGCCGAGCGCGCGCCACTGATCGAATACCGCCGGATACCCCCACACCCAGAACATGCCGTTGACGCTTGCCGTTCCGCCGAGGACGCGCCCGCGCGGCAAGAAGAGCTTGCGGTCGCCCAAGCCCGGCTCGGGCTCGGTCTCGAAGCGCCAGATCGCGCGCTCCCCGACCATGATCTTCGCAACACCCGCGGGGATCCGCAGCCAGATCCAGCGGTCGTCTTCCCCGGCTTCAACGAGGAGTACGCGATGGCTTCCGGACTCGCTGAGCCGTGCGGCGAGCGCGCAGCCCGCCGAGCCCGCGCCCACGACAATGAAATCCCAGACCCCGGCGTTCATTGGCGCCGATGATATGTTGAAATTGCATCATGCAAACGACCACAGCCTGCATCGACATCCACACCCACATCGTCCCGGAGCGTTTTCCGTCGTACGCGGGCACGGGCACGAACATTCCCTGGCCGTCGATGGCAGACGCCCACGCCTGCCACAAGCACGTGATGATCTCCGGCAAGGTCTACCGTACCGTGTCTGACGGCTGCTGGAGCGTGCCGCGGCGAATCGAGGATATGAGCCGGATGCGTGTCGCTCAGCAGGTGCTCTCGCCGATGCCCGAGCTCCTGTCTTACTGGCTGCCGCTCGCGGATGCGAAGGTCCTCCTCCGGTACCTCAACGACGAGATCGCGGTGATGGTGGAGCGCGCGCCGGATCGATTCCTGGGCTTGGGAGCGATCCCGCTGCAGGATTCGGACAGCGCGATCCGCGAGCTGGAGTATGTCGTCTCCACCCTGCACTTTCCCGGAGTCGAGATCGCGAGCCATGTGAACGGGGTCTCGATCGGCGACGCGCGTTTCGAGCCGTTCTTTGCTGCAGTGGAGCGGCTCGGCGCAGCGGTGTTCGTGCATGCGCTGCGTCCCGCCGGTCAGGAGCGCATCGTTGGTGCGTTTACCGAGCAGGCGGTGTGCTTTCCGGGAGACATTGCGCTCGCCGCGGCATCGATGATCACCGGCGGCATCGCCGCGCGCCATCCGGACCTGCGCATCGCCTTCAGCCACGGCGGCGGCGCGCTCTCGATCCTCTTGCCGCGACTGGTGCACGCTTGGAACGCGATCCCCAAGGCGAAGGAGTCGATTCCGGACTCCCCGCTCGTCTATGCACGCCGCTTCTATTACGACGCGCTGGTGTTCGACCCCGCGGCGGTGCGCTTCCTCGCCGGCACCTATGGCGTCTCGCAGCTCGTGGTGGGAAGCGACTATCCGTTCGCGATGGGCGAACCCGACCCCGTGGGAACGCTCGAGAAGGCGGGCTTCGAGCCGGCCGTGCTCGACGCCATCATTTCGCGGAATGCGCGCCGCTTTCTCGGCTTCGGCCCGGCGTGAAAAGGTGAAACGAAGACATTGTCGCAGGGCACGGTCACCGTAACTGGTATCATTTGTGCATTGAATTGACGCTTGGGGATGACGTGAAACTCACGACTAGCACTGGTTCGCGCCGCCGCCGCGCGGTTGGTCGTGGCGCGGTTGCGAGCAAACCGCGAGTGGTACGCGCCACTGTCGAACGCTACGCGCCTACCCGAGCAGAACTGCGCCGGCAGCTCAAGGCGGCCGCGCGCGCCGATCGCGGCGATGACTGGGCGGACTACATAGACTGGTCCATGGTGCGATGAGCCTGCGCCGCGGCGACCTCG
>CAZYVT010000030.1:0-42332 GCA_964651335.1 uncultured Enterobacteriaceae bacterium
GCCTCGGTCGCGCAGGCGGCCGATACGCCCGAGAGGTCCGGATCGTTCATCACTTCCCCGGTGGTGCGCTCGCTGATGCCGCACGGGCCGGAATAAGCGCAATTGCAGACGAGTTTTTCCCATACGAGCTGATCGATATCGTCGAACACCTTGACGCGAAAGCCCGCCCCGCGCCAGGCTTCCTCGACCATCTTCAGGCGCTCGGTGATCGGCCCGCCGAATTCGCCCAGCCGCACCAGCTCCCAGCCGTTGTGATGCGCATGGCCGGGTGCTTTGATCGAGGCACCGAAGCCCCCGACCACGCCGACCATCACGCGCTCGCGGCCGAGCACGCTTGCCGCCGTGTCGGGTCCGCCGAGGCCGTTCTGGATCGAGAGCACCGGCGTGTCCTTGCCGAGCAGTGCTTTCGCCGCCTCGGCGGCAGCGGCAACGTGCATCGCCTTCGTGGCGATGATCACCAGATCGCAGATCCCCGCCTCGGCGGCGATCGTGGTGGACTGAACGCGCACCGTGCGGTCGCCTGAAGCGCCCTCGATGCGCAGGCCGTTGGCGCGAATGGCATCGATGTGCTCGCGCCATCGGTCTATGGCCCACACCTCGTGGCCGGCGCTCGCGAAGAGCCCCGCGTAGACGGAGCCCATCGCTCCAGTGCCGATAATCGCGATCTTCAAATCGTCACACCACCTCGAACAGCCCCGCTGCGCCCATGCCGCCGCCGATGCACATGGTGACCACGACGTACTTCACGCCGCGGCGCTTGCCCTCGATCAGCGCGTGGCCGGTGAGCCGCGAGCCGGTGACGCCGTAGGGGTGGCCGACTGCGATCGAGCCGCCATCGACGTTCAGGCGCTCCTCCGGGATGCCGAGCTTGTCGCGGCAGTAGATCACCTGCACCGCGAACGCCTCGTTCAGCTCCCACAGGCCGATGTCGGAGATCTTCTTGCCGGTGCGCTCGAGCAGCTTGGGAATCGCGAACACCGGGCCGATGCCCATCTCGTTCGGTTCGCAGCCCGCGACCGCGAAGCCGCGGAACACGCCGATCGGCTTGAGGCCCTTCTTCGCCGCGACCGTGTCGCTCATCACCACCTGGGCCGAGGCGCCGTCGGAGAACTGGCTCGCGTTGCCGGCGGCAATCACGCCGCCTTCGATCGCCGGCTTGATCTGCGATACCCCCTCGTAAGTGGTGTCCGGGCGGATTCCCTCGTCGTGCTCCGCCGTGACCTCCTTCAGCGTCTCGACGTTGGTGTTCTTGTCGATCACCTTCATCTTGGTGGTGATCGGCACGATCTCGTCCCTGAATTTTCCCTCGGCGCGCCCCTTGGCCGCCCGCAACTGGCTCTGTACGCCGTACCGGTCCTGCGCTTCGCGCGGGATGTTGTACTTCCTGGCCACGTATTCGGCGGTCTGCAGCATCGGCCAATAGATTTCCGGCTTGTGGCGATGCAGCCATTCATCCTGGTAGTGGTGCTTGTTGGCTTCGTTCTGCACCAGCGAGATCGACTCGACGCCGCCGGCGATGAAAATCTCGCCTTCGCCCGCGAGAACGCGCTGGCTGGCGAGCGCCACCGCCTGCAGGCCTGAGGAGCAGAAACGGTTCACCGTCATGCCCGACACAGTCGCCGGCAGCCCGGCGCGGATGGCGATCTGGCGCGCGATGTTGCCTCCGGTCGCGCCCTCCGGAGTGGCGCAGCCCATGATCACGTCCTCGACCTCCTGCGGCTCGAGTTTCGCGCGCTCGAGCGCGGCGTGCACCACGTGCCCTCCCATCTTGGCGCCGTGCGTCATATTGAGCGCGCCGCGCCAGCTCTTGCAAAGCGGCGTACGCGCGGTGGAAACGATCACTGCTTCAGTCATGGCAAGTCCTCCTATCCATTGAATCTTTTGCCTTCGGTGGCCAGTTTCACCAGCAATGGCGCGGGCTTCCAGACCGCGCCCTGGTAGCCCTTCTGGAATTTCTCGATCGCCGCCAGCACCTTGGGCAGCCCGACGGTATCGGCGTAGAACATCGGCCCGCCGCGGTAGGGCGGAAAGCCGTAGCCGGTGAGGTAAACCATGTCGATGTCGGAGGCCCTGAGCGCGATCCCTTCCTCCAGGATATATGCCGCCTCGTTCACCAGTGCGTAGATCAGCCGCGCCACAATTTCGTCGTCGCCGATCTGCCGCGGCTTGACGCCAATCTCCTTGCGGTACTCGGCGATGATCTTGTCGACCTCGGGATCCGGGAGCGGTTTCCGGCTGCCGGGTTCGTAGAGATACCAGCCCTTGCCGGTCTTCTGCCCGTAGCGGCCTCGCTCGCAGATGCGGTCGCCCAACTTCGAATAGACGAAATTCGGGCGCTCCACGTAACGGCGCTTGCGGATCTCCCAGCCGATGTCGAGGCCCGCCATGTCGCCCATCGCGAGCGGGCCCATCGCCATGCCCCATTTCTGCGCCGCGGCATCCACCTGCTGCGGGCTGCAGCCTTCGTCGAGCAGAAACAGCGACTGCTGGCCGTATTTCTCGATCATGCGGTTGCCGATGAAGCCATCGCACACGCCCGAAACGACCGGCACCTTCTTGATCTGCTTGCCGAGCTTCATGGTCGTGGCGAGCACGTCCTTGGCGGTCTGCTTGCCGCGCACCACTTCGAGGAGCCGCATCACGTTCGCCGGGGAGAAGAAATGCGTGCCGATCACGTCCTGCGGACGGCTGGTGACCCCTGCGATCTGGTCCACGTCGAGCGTGGAAGTGTTGGTGGCGAGAATCGCGCCGGGCTTCGCAATTTGATCCAGCTTGCGGAATATTTTCTGCTTCACGTCCATGCGCTCGAACACCGCTTCGATCACGATGTCCGCGTCTTTCGCCGCTCCGAGATCCAGTGCGGGCGTGAGGAGCGCGACGCGCCGGTCCATTTCCTCCTGCTTCAGGCGCCCTTTGGACACCGTGGCGGCGTAGTTCTTCCTGATTGTCTCCAGGCCGCGGTCGAGCGCCTCCTGATTGGTCTCGATGATCGTCACCGGGATTCCGGCGTTGACCAGGCTCATGCTGATCCCGCCGCCCATGGTCCCGGCACCGATTACGGCTGCCTTCTTCACCTCGCGTGTCGGCGTGTTGTCCGGCACGTCCGGAATCTTGGTGGTCTGCCGCTCGGCGAAGAACATGTGCCGCAGCGCCTTCGACTCGGTGGTCTCCACCAGCACCTGGAAACGCTCGCGCTCGAACTTGCGCCCTTCGTCGAAGGGCTTGGTGCACGCCGCCTCGGCGCAGGCGACGATCTCGAGCGGCGCCGGATAGCCGCGCGAAGCCTTCGCCACCTGATCGCGCACCTGGGCGAAGAACGCCTTGACGTCGCCCTCGATCCTCGCGCCCAGATCGCGTACGCGGCGCGGGCCTTTGCCGGTGGCGACGAGCTTTCTCGCGTAGGCGAGCGCGCCCTCGAGCAGATCGCCCGCAACGATCTCGTCCACCAGACCGAGTTCCCTGCCTTTTTCCGCAGGAATCGGATTGCCGGTGGTCATCATCTCGACCGCGTTCGCGACCGGGATGACGCGCGGCAGTCGCTGGGTGCCCCCGGAACCGGGGAGAATTCCAAGCTTCACTTCCGGCAGCGCGAGCTGCGCCGTCGGCAGCGCCACCCGGTAGTGGCAACCAAGCGCAAGCTCCAACCCGCCACCCATTGCAAAGCCGCCGATCGCGGCGACCATCGGCTTTTTCATCTCGTCCTGGGCGGCGTTGATTTCCGGGAGCGAAGGCGGCTCGAACGACTTCGGCGTGTTGAACTCGCGAATGTCGGCGCCGCCGGAGAATACCTTCGGCGAGCCCCAGATCACGACGGCCGTCACGGCCGGATCGGCCTCGGCCTTGCGGATGCCCTCCATGATGCCCGGGCGCAGCGTGCTCCCGAGGCCGTTTACGGGCGGGTTGTTCATGCTGATGACGGCGACGCCGTCGCGGACGGAATAGCTGGCCGCTTCGCTCATTGCTGGGGATCTCCTCGAGGCGGGGAAGGGCCCCCGCCGCTTCTGAGTGGGGATGGGTGATTTTAACAAGCCGCGCTCCCCGGCGGGAGTGCAGTTCGCTATGATCGCTGCCATGCGGATCGGCGTCCCCAGGGAGATCAAGATCCAGGAATACCGCGTCGGCCTTACGCCCTCGTCGGTGAGGGAGCTCGTCGCGCACGGCCATGAGGTGATCGTCGAGCGCGACGCCGGGAGTGGGATCGGAGCAGGCGACGCGGCCTACGAAAAAGCGGGCGCGAGCGTCGCGCCAAGCGCGCAGGAGGTCATCGCGCGCGCCGAGATGATCGTCAAGGTGAAGGAACCGCAGGCGCCGGAACGCAAGCTCCTGCGCGAAGGCCAGGTGCTTTTCACTTATCTCCATCTCGCGCCCGACCCGGAGCAATGCCGGGACCTCATCCGATCGGGTGCGGTCTGCATCGCGTACGAGACGGTGACCCAGCCAGGCGGCGGACTGCCGCTGCTGGCACCGATGTCGGAGGTCGCCGGGCGCATGGCGGTGCAGGCGGGCGCCAAGTGCCTGGAGAAGGAAGCGGGCGGCATGGGGATTCTCCTCGGCGGAGTGGCAGGCGTGCCGGCGGCGAAAATCGTGATTCTCGGCGCCGGCGTGGTCGGCACGAACGCCGCCCAGATCGCCGTAGGCTCGGGCGCGCGCGTGGTCGTGATCGATCGCAACATCGACGCCCTGAGGCGAATCGACCGGCTGCTCGGGGCGCGCGTCGTCACCGCCTACTCGAACCGCGACAACATCGAGAGCAACGTCACGACTGCGGATCTGGTGATCGGCGCGGTGCTGCTGCCGGGCGCCGCGGCGCCGAAGCTGGTGACGCGCGAACTCGTCTCCCGCATGAAGCCCGGCTCGGTGATCGTGGATGTCGCGATCGACCAGGGCGGCTGCTGCGAGACTTCGCGCCCGACCACGCACGCCGATCCGACGTACGTCGTGGAAAACGTTGTGCATTACTGCGTCACCAACATGCCGGGCGCGGTGCCGCGCACCTCGACCTATGCGCTCAACAATGCGACGCTACCCTTCGTCCTGGCGCTCGCCGGCAAGGGCTGGCGCGCCGCCCTCGCCGCCGACCCGCACCTGAAGAACGGACTCAATGTCTGTTCCGGACAGGTCACTTGCCGGGAAGTGGCCGAGGCGCTCGGTTACCCGTACGTCGAGCCCGATTCCTGCCTGAAGAGTTGACTTGGAGCTGACCCTCGGTGTCACGCTCGCGGTGCTCGGCGCCGCGCTGCTGCACGCGTCGTGGAACGCGCTGCTCAAGTCCGGCCGCGACGTGCTGCTCGATACCGCGCTCGTCGCGCTCAGTGGCAGCGTCATCGCGCTGCCGCTCCTCCTCGTATTCGCGCCGCCCGCGCCGGCGTCCTGGCCCTATCTCGCCGCGTCCGTCCTGATCCACATCGGGTACTACGCGTCGCTCGTGAGCGCATACCGGGCGGGAGATCTTTCCCACGGTTACCCGATCATGCGCGGAAGCGCTCCGCTGATCGTCGCGGTCGGCTCGCTCGCCTGGTTTGGCGAAGCGCCCTCCACGGCCACCTGGGCCGGCGTGCTGCTCATCTGCGGCGGTGTTCTTTCGCTGGGGCTTGCCGGAAGCGGTGCCAGCCGGGCGGCGACCGCCTGGGCGCTTCTAAACGCCGTGATCATCTCCGCCTACACAGTTGCGGACGCCACCGGTGTGCGGGCTTCGGGCGGCGCGGAACGCTACGTCGTGTGGATGTTCTTTTTCATGGGACTGCCATTCGGCCTGATCGTGCTCGCCCGGCGGCGTGCCGCTTTCCTGCGCCATGCCGCCCGGCATTGGTGGCGCGGCCTGCTGGGAGCGGCGTTGTCCGGGATTTCGTACGGCATCGCGCTCTGGGCCATGACGCGCGCTCCGGTGGCCGCGGTGGCGGCGCTGCGCGAGACATCGGTCATTTTCGCGGCGCTGATCGGAGCCTGGATCCTGAACGAAGGACACGTGCGGCGCCGGCTCGCGGGTGCAGCGGCGGTGCTCGCCGGCGTGATCGCGCTCAAGCTCTGAGACGCGGATTTCTGGCATCCTGTCGGCTATCGAGGAACAAACAGGAACCTTGGACATGGCTACCAGACCGGAAGATCGCATGCTCGAGCCCGAGATGAACGCAGCCGACCTCTGGCTCGAGGAGGTGTACACCGATCGCAGGATCGGAACCATCCGCAAGCTCACGCCGGTGAAAGGCGACAGTGCACGCGATCCGGCGCGGGAGGTCCAGTGGATCGGCGAGACGCAGGTGATGAGCCAGATCGGCACGCTGCCGATCACCTTTCCGCTGGAAGCGAAGACGCTCGATGAGGCGGTGCGGAAGTTCGGCCCCGAAGCGAAGAAGGCGATCGAGCGCACGGTGAGGGAGCTGCAGGACTTGCGGCGCCAGGCGGCCTCTTCGATCGTGATTCCCCAAGGCGGATTGCCGCCGCTGGGTCCGGGCGGCGGCAAGATTCAAATGCCCTAGACCTCCAGCCACTCCTTGCGCATCGCGGCGTTCTCGCGCACGTCGCGCGGCGCGCCCTCGAACACGATCTGGCCGTGTCCCATGACGTAGAGGCGCTCGGAAATGTCGAGCGCGATCGCGAGCTTTTGTTCGACGAGCAGGATCGAGATCCCGCGCTTCTTGATTTCCTGAAACAGGTTCGCCACCTGCTCCACGATCTTCGGCGCCAGTCCTTCCGTCGGCTCATCGATCATGACCAGCTCCGGGTCGCCCATCAGCGTGCGGCACAGCGTCAGCATCTGCTGCTCGCCGCCGGACAGCACTCCCGCCTCCGTATCGGCGCGCTCTTTCAGGGGCGGAAAGAGCTCGAACATGTCCTCGGTTTTCCAGCGCCCGGTCCGCCGGGCCGACTTTTGCCCGAGCAGCAGGTTCTGCCGCACCGTTAGGGTGGGAAAGATGTCGCGGTTCTCGGGCACGTAACCGAGGCCCTTGTGCGCGATCTCGTAGGTCTTGTGGCCGACGAGTTCGTCGCCGTTGAATTTCACCGACCCTTCGCAGTCGACCATTCCCATGATCGAGCGGATGGTGGTCGAGCGGCCGACGCCGTTCCTGCCCAGAAGCGAAACGATCTCGCCGCCGCGCACGTCAAGATGCACGCCGCGCAGGATGTGGCTCTTGCCGTAATAGGCGTGGAGGTCGCGCACCTCAAGCATGCACGGTCTCCTTGTGCAGCGCCCCGAGGTAGGCCTCCTGCACCGCAGGGTTGGCGCGGATTTCCTCGGGCGTGCCGGTCGCGATCACCTCGCCGTAGACCAGTACGCTGATGCGATCGGCGAGGTTGAACACCACGCCCATGTCATGCTCGACCATGACCAGCGTCCGCCCCTCGGTGACCTGGCGCACCAGCTCCACCGCCCGCGCGGTTTCGGTGCGGCTCATGCCTGCGGTCGGCTCGTCGAGCAGGATCACGTTCGAGCCGCCGGCAATCGTGACGCCGATTTCGAGCGCGCGCTGCTCCGCGTAGGTGAGGGTGCCGGCCGCAACGTCGCGCCGTTTCGCCAGGCCGATTCGCTCCATCACCTCCTCGGCGCGGCGTTGAACGTCCTTGAGGCCGCCGACCCGGTGCCAGAACGAGTAGCGGTAGCCTGCCGCCCAGAGCTCGCCGCAGCGGATGTTTTCGTACACCGACAGGTTGTGGAAGATGTTGGTGGCCTGGAAACTCCTGGAGAGCCCCTTGCGGTTGATCTCGAAAGGCCTCAGGCCCATGATGTTTTCGCCGTGCAGCAGGATCTGCCCCGCGCTCACCTCGTAGCGGCCGGAGATCAGATTGAACAGCGTGGTTTTGCCGGCGCCGTTCGGCCCGATGATCGCGTGGCGCTCGCCCTCGCGGATCGCGAGCGAGACGCCGTTGATGATGCGCGTCGAGCCGAAGCTCTTGTGCACCTCGCGCAGCTCGAACGCGGGGACGGCCGGGTTCACGCGCCCGTCGACAGCAGGTCGTGCTGGATCGTGCCCCAACGCGCGCCGACGAAGCGCGAGGCGTAGCGCAGGGCGACCAGGCCCGCCGCGAGCAGCGCGCCGAACATCAGCCACGCCAGCCCGGACCGGGCGTCGAAGCCCACCCCCGCGAGCGCCATCTGCGTGCCGCCGGAGACGTCGGAAAGCCGGTACACCATCTCAACGATGCCGACCAGGCCCGCGAGCGCGACCAGCGACGCGCCGGCGGCCAGGCAATACGGCCACGCGAGCTCGCCGAAGCGCCGGGCCCGGATCGCCGGGATCTGCATCAGCACGAGCGACGCAATGCCGCCCGGCACGTACAGCACCATCAGCAGGAAGAACAGGCCCAGGTACAGGAGCCAGGCCTTGGTGAACCCGGAAAGCGCCACCACGAAGAAGATGAACACGATCGCGCCGACGATCGGGCCGAAGAAGAACGGCACTCCGCCGATGAAGGTGGCGAGCAGCACGCCGCCGGAGCGGATTGCCGACACGTTTTCGGCCGAGACGATCTCGAAGTTGATGCAGGACAGGCCGCCCGAGACGCCGGCGAAGAACGAAGACAGTACGAGCTGGAGGAAACGCACGTGCTGCGTGTTGTAGCCGACGAATTCCGCGCGCTCCGGGTTGTCGCGCACCGCATTCGCCATGCGTCCCAGGGGCGTCTGCGTGAGCGCGAACATCGCCGCCATGCACGCGAAGCACCAGAGCGCGACGAGGTAATAGACCTGGATCGCCGGGCCGAAGGTGAGGCCGAGGAACGACTTCCCGACCACGCGGTTGGTCGAGACGCCGGCCTCGCCGCCGAAGAAGCCTGGGAACATTAGCACGCAGGCAAACACCATTTCCCCGATGCCCAGCGAAATCAGCGCGAAGGTGGTGCCGGCGCGCTTGGTCGTGACGTAGCCGAACAGCACTCCGAACATGAGGCCTGCGAGGCCGCCCACCAGCGGCAGCAGCGCTACCGGGACGTAAAAAGCGCCCTTGCCGACCAGGTTCAGCACGTGCACCGTGATGTACGCGCCGAGCCCCGAATACACCGCATGGCCGAAGGAAAGCATCCCGCCCTGGCCGAGCAGCATGTTGTAGGACAGTGCGAAGATGATGAACGCGCCCATCTGCGTCAGCATGGTGAGCGCGAAGCTGTCGGTGAAAACGAGCGGCGCGATGACGAACACTGCTGCCGTGGCGCCCCAGAGCAGCCACCGCCCCAGGTTGAGCGGCTGGCACTTCATCCTTCGCGCGTTCCCATCAGGCCCCTCGGCCGGAAAATCAGCAGCAACACCATGAGCAGGTACGGCAGCACCGGCGCCGCCTGCGAGATCGTGATGCCGCCGAGCGACCAGTCGAGCGCCACCGCGAAGGTCTGCAGGCAACCGATCAGCAGCGAAGCGATGAACGCCCCGGCGAGCGAGCCCATCCCACCCACGACGACGATGACGAAGATGATCGGGCCGACCGAGGCGGCCATGCCGGGCTCGGTGACGAAGGCGTTGCCGCCGATCACGCCGGCGAGTCCGGCGAGCGCCACGCCGCCGCCGAAGACGAGCATGAACACGCGCGGCACGTTGTGGCCGAGCGCTTCGACCGTCTGCGGATGGGTGAGCGCGGCCTGGATGACGAGGCCGATCCGCGTGCGGGTCAGCGCGAGCCAGATCGAGACCAGCATCGCCACCGCGACCAGCATCATGAAGCCGCGATAGATCGGGTATTGCGAGGTGAAGATGGTGAACAGCGGGCCGTCGAGGTCGGGTGGCACGCGGTACTCGACCGCCGAACGGCCCCATACAAGGTGCACCGCCTCCTCGATCAGGTACGCGAGGCCGAAGGTGAAGAGCAGTTCTGCGACATGTCCGTAGCGGTGCACCGTTCTCAGCCCCCAGCGCTCGACGAGCATGCCGATCGCGCCGACGAGGACCGGAGCGATTACGAGCGCGGGCCAGAAGCCGATTTTCGCGCTCACCTGGTACGCGAAATACGCCCCGAGCATGTAGAAGCTGGCATGGGCGAAATTCAGCACGCCCATCAGCGAGAACACGAGCGTCAGGCCCGAGGAGAGCATGAACAGCAGCAGCCCGTAGCTGATGCCGTTCAGGATCTGGACTAGAAAAAACTCCATGTCAGGAGCAGAAACGGAACGGGGGGCAGCACGCCCCCCGTTTCGGAAATCACGCCCGGTTTAGGGACGCTTCATGTTGCAGGAGGTCGGCTGCGCAGACGTGTAGGCCTCGAGACGCGCATCGGTGACCGGTGCGAGCCCGCTGCCTTCCATTTCGATCTTCGCTTCCTTGGGCCCGCCTTTCGCCGCCGACTTCTGCAGGGTGAAGACGTACAGCGGTTGGATCAGCTGGTGGTCCTGCTTGCGCATCTCGACCTCGCCGAGGTCGCCCTCGTGGCGCATGCCTTCGAGCGCGAGCGCGACCGCCTTGGGCTCGGCGGACTTCGCCTGGTTGATCGCCTTGGCGAACATCTCCCACATGATCTTGCCGCGCAAGAAGTAGAAATCGAGCTTCTGCTTCTCATGCGCCTTGCGGAAATCTGCGTCCCACTTCGCGGCCTTGTTGTTGGCGACGTTCGAGTGGTATTCGGCAATGACCTTCACCTTGCCCGCCGCCGCCTCGCCCATCGCGGTCGGCGTGCCCAAGCCCCCCGCGTAGTAGGTGTACCAGTCCACGTTCAACCCGGCGTCCCTGCCGGCCTTCACCAGCAGCGACATGTCGTTGCCCCAGTTGCCGGTGATCACGCTGTCGGCGCCGGAAGCCTTGATCTTCGCCACGTACGGCGCGAAGTCGGTCACCTTGCCGAGCGGGTGCAGGTCATCGCCGACGATCTGGACGTCGGGGCGCTTGCGCGCCAGGTAATCGCGTCCAGCCTTCTTCACCGCATGGCCGAACGAATAGTCCTGGTTGATCAGGTACACCTTCTTGATGTTCTTGTTTCCGGCCATCCAGGTGGTGAGCGACTCCATCTTCATGTCGGCGTTGGCGTCGAACCGGAAGTGCCAGAACGAGCATTTGTCGTTCGTGTAGGCGGGATCGACCGCGGCATAGTTGAGATACAGGATCTCCTTGCCGGGATTCCTCTCGTTGTGGCGGTTGACCGCATCGATCAGCGCGCCCGCCACCGCCGAGCTGTTGCCCTGGGTGATGTACCGGATGCCCTGGTCGATGACGCGCTTGAGCTGGTTGAGCGCCTCCTGCGGGCTCACCTTGTTGTCGAAACCGATGACCTCCAGCTTCTGGCCGCCGAGCACGCCGCCCTTGGCGTTGATCCGGTCCACCGTGAAGCGGAACTCGGCCAGGCCCTGCTCGCCGACGTTGGCGAACGGCCCGGACAGCGGGTCGATGTAGGCGACCTTGATGGTCTGGGCCTGGACGCCGAACGAGAGCAATGCGGCGGTAGCGCCGAGCGCGGCGGTGCGAAGCAAGCGCGGTTTCATGAGACCTCCTCCTTTTGGATCAAACGATGTTAGTGAAGGCCCTACGCCGGGTCAAGCGTGCTTGACCGGACCATTTACAAAGGCTAATTTCGACCTCCTTTCTGGAGGAACCCCCATGCTTGGCCTGATGATGGAAATGCCGCTCCTGATCACCGACCTGATTCGGTTCGCCGACCATAACCACGGCGACACCGAGATCGTCTCGAAGACGGTCGAGGGCGGAATGCACCGCTACACCTACCGCGACGCGCATAGCCGCGCGCGCAGGCTCGCCAAGGCATTGCAGGCGCTGGGCCTGAAAACGGCCGACCGCGTCGGAACGCTGGCCTGGAACGGCTACCGGCACTACGAGCTTTACTACGCGATCTCCGGCATCGGCGCGATCATCAACACGATCAACCCGCGGCTTTTCCCCGACCAGATCGTCTACATCTCGAATCACGCCGAGAACACGGCGCTGTTCTTCGACCTGACGTTCCTGCCGCTGGTGGAAAAGCTTGCGCCGCAGTTGAACACGATCAAGCACTACGTACTGATGACTGACCGGGGGCATATGCCGGCGGGCACATCGATCCCCAAGCTCCTTTGCTACGAGGAGCTGATGGACAAGCAGGACGATCGGTTCGAGTGGCCGTCGTTCGACGAGCGCACCGCGGCGGCGCTCTGCTACACCTCCGGGACCACCGGCAACCCGAAGGGGACGCTCTACGCGCACCGCTCGACGATCATCCACGCGTACGGCGCCGCGCTGCCCGACGCGCTCAACCTTTCGGCGCTCGACGCGGTGCTGCCGGTGGTGCCGATGTTCCACGCCAACGCCTGGAGCCTGCCCTATGCCTGCACCATGGTCGGGGCGAAGATGGTCTTCCCCGGACCGCACCTCGATGGCAAGAGCGTCTACGACCTGATCGAGCAGGAGCGCGTGACCCTGTCGGCCGGCGTGCCGACCGTGTGGCTGATGCTGCTGCAGCACCTGTCGGCGAACAAGGTCAGGTTCTCGACACTCAATCGGACCGTGATCGGGGGATCGGCCTGTCCGGTGTCCATGATCCGTACATTCCAGGACGACTACGGGGTGCGGGTTTTCCACGCGTGGGGCATGACCGAGATGAGCCCCTTGGGCACCGTGGGCACGTTGAAGGCCAAGCAGGCGGCGCTCGACAAGGAAGCGCAGCTCGCGGTGCAGGCGAAGCAGGGTCGCGGGATCTTCGGCGTCGAGATGATCATCGTCGACGAAGAGGGCAGGGAACTGCCCTGGGACGGGAAAGCCTTCGGCAACCTGATGGTGCGCGGGCCCTGGATCGCGAACGGCTATTTCAAGGGCGAGGGCGGCGATCCGCTCAGGAACGGCTGGTTCCCGACGGGCGACGTCGCCACCATCGATCCCGATGGCTACATGCAGATTACCGACCGCTCGAAGGACGTGATCAAGTCCGGAGGCGAATGGATCAGCTCGATCGACCTGGAAAACATTGCGGTCGCGCACCCTGCGATTGCCGAAGCGGCCGTGATCGGCGTGCGTCATCCGAAATGGGACGAGCGGCCGATCGTGGTCGCGATCAAGAAGCCCGGGCAGGAGGTCACCAAGGACGAGCTGCTCAAGTTCTACGAAGGAAAGATCGCCAAGTGGTGGATGCCGGACGACGTGGTGTTCGTCGCCGAGCTGCCGCACACCGCGACCGGCAAGCTTTCCAAGCTCACGCTGCGCCAGAAATTCACCGACTACCGGCTGCCCGGTACATGAGCGAAATCGTCAGCGAAATCAAAGACCGGGTGCTGCGGATCGAGATCGCGCGCCCGGAAAAGAAGAACGCGCTCACCGCCGCGATGTACGCGGCAATGGCGGACGCGCTTGCCGCCGCCGAACACGATCCGGGCGTGCGCGTCGTCATGATTCATGGCGCGCGCGACTGCTTCACCGCGGGCAACGACCTGAAGGACTTTCTCGAACGCCCCCCGCATTCCGAGGACAGTCCCGTGTCGCGTTTCCTGCGCGGCATTTCGACCTTCGCGAAGCCGTTGATCGCGGCGGTGAACGGCGCCGCGGTCGGGATCGGGACCACGATGCTGCTGCATTGCGACCTGGTGTACGCGGCGCCCGGCGCGCGTTTCCAGCTTCCTTTCGTGCCGCTTGGAGTTGTACCGGAGGCGGGATCGAGCTTCCTGCTGCCCTACATTGCCGGATACCAACGCGCCGCCGAGCTGCTGCTTCTGGGGCAGCCGTTCGGGGCGGACAAGGCGCTCGCCGCAGGATTCGTGACGGAGGTGATTCCGGAGGACGAGCTCTTCGAGTACGCGCGCGGCGCTGCGCTTGGCATCGCGGCGCTGCCGCCCGCCGCGGTGCGGCAAACCAAGGCCCTCATGAAACAGCGCTTCGCTGCGCGCATCTCGGAGGCGATGGGCGACGAGGGCGCGGTGTTCCGCGAGCGGCTTGCCTCGCCCGAGGCAAAGGAAGCGATGACAGCGTTCTTCGAGAAACGCAAGCCTGACTTCTCGCGTTTCTAGCACTCTTGCCGCATTTCTCATTGCGGTGGATGTCGGGCACCATCACGCGGAGCCCGGCGTCATGTCGGCGAGCGGCCGCGCCGAATTCGAGTACAACCGCGACCTGGCGCTCGAACTCAAGCAGGAACTGGAAAAAGCGGGACTGGTCGTGCGTCTCATCGGCGAACGCGGCGATTACGCGGTGCTGCATCATCGCACGCGGGACGCGCACGGCACCGCCCTGTTTGTCTCGATCCACCATGATTCGGTCAAGGAAAGGTTCCTGCCCCAGGCCGATTCGTTCTCCGGCTTTTCCCTCTTCATCTCGCGCGCGAACCCGCACCTTGCGAAAAGCCTTGCCTGCGCGAGCGCGATCGGCGCACGGCTGCGCGCCGCCGGCTTCGCGCCTTCGCGCTACCATGCCGACCCGGTGCTGGGCGAGAACCGGCCGTTCGCGGATGAGACGAACGGCGTGCACTATTACGACAATCTTGCCGTGGCAAAGACGGCTGCGATGGCCGCGGTGCTGGTGGAGGCCGGCGTGATCGTCAACCGCGACGAGGATAGGAAACTGCGTGATCCGGCGGTACGCCGCGCGCTCGCGCATGCGGTCGCCGAGGGAGTGACGCGATGCCTGCAATAGAGCACACGACCGTCGACGCCAACGGGCTGAAGTTCCATTGCGCGCGCGCCGGCGCCGGGAAGCTGATGCTCTTCCTGCACGGCTTCCCGGAGTTCTGGCGCGCCTGGCGCAGGCCGCTGGAGCACTTCGGCGCGCGCGGCTGGCTCGCCGTGGCGCCAGACCTGCGCGGCTACAACCTCTCGGACAAGCCGGAGGGCGTAGAGGCGTACCGCGCCCGGCACCTGATGGCGGACATCGGCGCGCTCGCCGGCGCGCACACGCCCGGCAAATTCGTGCTGGTGGCGCACGACTGGGGCGGCGCGGCCGCGTGGGCGTTCGCGATCGCGCACCCGGAGCGGCTTTCGCACCTGGTCATCATCAATTCTCCGCACCCGTACACGTTCTGGCGAGAGCTGGTGAACAATCCCGCGCAGCAGCAGGCGAGCCAGTACATGCTGCTGTTCCGCGAACCGAAGGCGGAACGCGTTCTTTCGGAAAACGGTTATGCGCGGCTGCTCGCGGCGTTCGCCCAATTCGGCGACGACGTCATGACCGATGCCGACCGCGCGGCGTACATCGAAGCCTGGTCGCAGCCGGGCGCGCTGACCGGCGGCCTCAATTACTACCGTGCCTCGCCGATGTACCCGCCAAGCGCGGGCGACCCCGGACCCGCCAGCCTCGAGCTCAAGGCGGCCGACTTCGTGGTGCGGGTGCCGACGCTCGTGCTCTGGGGCGAGCGCGACCGGGCGCTTCTCACCGGGTGCCTCGATGGGCTCGAGCAATGCGTGCCGGATCTGAAGATCGTGCGGGTGCCGGATGCCTCGCACTGGATCGTGCACGAGAAGCCCGGGTTCGTTGCGAGCGAAATCGAGCGGTTCGTCGAAGCCGGGAGCACTTAGAATCCGGAGGAAGGAACCCGTTCCAATGACTGCAACATCCGTCACGATGCGCGATCTCGAGCACAGGATCGGGCAGGAGGTCGGCGTTTCCCCCTGGGTGGAGGTGACGCAGGAGCGGATCGACCTTTTCGCCAAGGCGGTCGACGATCCGCAGTGGATCCACGTCGATCCCGAGCGCGCGAAGAATTCGCCGTTCGGCACCACGATCGCTCACGGTTTCTTGACGCTGTCGCTCCTCTCGAAGCTTGCGGAGTCCACGTTCGCCTACTCCGACCGCAAGATGGGCGTGAACTACGGCCTGAACCGCGTGCGCTTCACCGCGCCGCTGCCCTCGGGCTCGCGGGTGCGCGCGCGCTTCAAGCTCCTCCGGTTCGAGAAAATCGATGGCAACGGTGTACAGGTGACGTGGAACGTGACCCTCGAGCGCGAGGGCAGCGACAAGCCGGTGATGATTGCGGAATGGCTCGGCCGACACTACTACTGATATGACGCAACGCTGGAAACAAAGGCCGCCGGGGTCGAACTGGGGCGAATTCGGGCCCGACGACGAGCGCGGCCGCATGAACTGGGTGACGCGCGAGAAGGTGCTGCAGGGTGTCGCGGAGGTGAAGGAGGGCATCACCTTCTGCCTGTCGCTGCCGCTCGACTACCCCGGCGGCACTGCGCTCAATCCGCGGCGCAATCCGCCGCGCCAGTTCGCCACCTTGCGCGCCGGCAAGCAGAACTTCTGCTATCCGCTCGCGAACGACAACCCGGTGCATACCGACGTGGTGTGCGACGACGTGGTGCTCCTGACTCTGCAGTACTCGACGCAATGGGATTCGTTCGCCCATATCGGCAGCCGGTTCGACGCCGACGGCGACGGCAAAACGGAGATCGTGTTCTACAACGGGTTCAAGGCGGGCGAGCACATCAAGCCGGCCGCCGAGAACGCGAACGCCGAAGCGTGGGCGAAGTACGAAGGCGCGCGTGCCGAGGCGCTCGGCATCCAGAACCTCGCCGAGCACGGGGCGCAGGGGCGCGGCGTGATGATCGATCTGCACGCGCACTTTGGCCGCAAACGCCACGCGGTGAGCTACGACGAACTGATGCGCGTACTGGAGGGCGACCGGGTCACGATCGAGCGCGGCGACATGGTGTGCCTGTACACCGGGTTCGCCGACGTGATCCTCGAGCTGCGCAAGAACCCGGACCCGAAATTGCTGCACAACACCTGCAGCGGGCTCGACGGCCGCGACGCGAAGCTCTTGCAGTGGATCACCGATTCCGGCCTCTCGGCGCTGATCGCCGACAATTTCGCGGTCGAAATCATTCCGATCAGTCCGTTCAGGCCGATGCAGCACGCCGCGATGCCGCTGCATGAGCACTGCATCTTCAAGAACGGCATCCATCTCGGGGAACTCTGGTATCTGACCGAGCTCGCCGGATGGCTGCGCGAACATCGGCGCAACCGTTTCCTTCTCACCGCGCCGCCGCTCAGGCTTCCGGGCGCGGTCGGATCCCCGGCAACGCCGATCGCCACGGTATGAACAAGGTTGCCATCGTTACGGGGTCGGCATCGGGCATCGGCGCGGCGACCGCGCTGGAACTCTCGCGCCGCGGCTGGAGCGTGGTCGTGAACTGCTCGAAAAGCCTGGACGCGGCGAACCAGGTGGCGCGGCAGTGCGCCGATGCCATCGTCGTGCAGGCCGACGTCGGTCAAGACGCCGAGTGCCGGCGCCTGGCACTAGCCGCGCTCGAGCAGTGGGGCCGCATCGACGCGCTGGTCAACAACGCGGGGACGACAAAATTCGTTCCGCATCCGAAGCTCGATGAGCTTTCCGACGACGACTTTCTCCGCATCTACCGCGTCAACGTGGTGGCGGCGTTCCAGATGATCCGCGCCTGTGCGCCGGCGCTGAAGGAGTCGCGCGGCGCCGTCGTCAACGTATCCTCGCTCGCGGCATTCCTCGGCACCGGCTCTTCCATCGCCTACGCGGCCTCCAAGGGTGCGCTCAACACCTTGACGCTGTCGCTGGCGCGGGTGCTGGCGCCGGAGGTGCGCGTGAATGCGGTGCAGCCCGGGTTCGTGGACACGCCGTGGATGAGCGCGGGCTATGGCGCCGAGCGCTACAAGGAGCTTGCCGCGCGCTACGCTGCCAACGCGCCGCTCAAATCCACGTGCAAGCCCGAGGACATCGCCGAGACGATCTGCTGGCTTCTGGAAGGCGCGCGACAAGTGACCGGCGAAACCATCTTCGTCGACTCGGGCTTTCATCTCGCGACGCCGCGATGACAGCCGACTTCCGCAGCGACCTGATCGCCCAGATGAAGAACCGGGCGCTCCTCTATCTGGAGATATACGACGTTCTTGCGGGGGAATTCGGCGCGGCGAAGGCGGAGCAGTTGCTTGCGAAAGCGATCTATCGTCGCGGCTGTTCGGCGGGAAAGCCCTTCGGGAAGTTCGCGCCTGCTGACCTGGCAGGACTCAAAGCTGCGTTCCTCAATAGCGTGCCGGGGGGCGAGGAACTGTTCAAGCCCGAGGTGCTGCGCAGCGACGCCGAGCGGCTCGAAATCCAGTTGCACGGCTGTCCGCTCAAGGACGCGTGGCGCGAAGCCGGGCTTGCGGAAGAGAAGATCGCAACGCTCTGCCGTATCGCCGGCGCGGTGGACAAGGGCCTGTTCGAAGGCGCCGGATTCGCGTTCGAAAACCGCACTTGGACCCCCGGCGCGGAAGGTTGCTGCTTTCTGTCGATCAGGCGCGCATAAGCTAGATCACAAGGAGCGCTTCGTCCGGCGAGGCCGCGAATTGGTAGTCTGCGGTGAGATCAGTGACGAGTCGCGTGCTGAGGTTCTCGTCGAAGAGCAGCTTCACCCGGCGGACGAATCCGCGAGCTTGCGCTCACGGGCGGCCGCGAATTCGAGCACCGCTTTTACGTCCTCGCGCGCGAGGGACGGGAAGTCGCGAAGGATCTCATCCTCCGTCATCCCGCCCGCGAGGTATTCGAGGATGTCGTACACCGTGATCCGCGTGCCCCGGACGCAGGGCTTGCCGCTGCGAATGGCGGGATCAACGACGATGCGGTCTCGATAGCTCATGGCTGAACCAGGCGATTCTGATGCCAAACAGTCTAGCACCGAGGCCGGCTTGCCGGGCTACGAGTGTGCTCCCGCGCCGCGAACGGCATCGTCGATGAGGCGGTCGATTTCCTGCCGCTTCGCCTCGATCCCCGCGCGCAGAGCGTCCAGCCGCGCCAGTTCCTCGTCGATCGCCCGCGCGATCGAGTCCTGCTGCGCGCGGTCGCAGTCCACGATCAGCATCCGCTCTACCTCCGGCGGGAAGATGTTCGTCATGTTTCCCATGCCGCGTTTTTCTCGCTCGATCTGCGCCTGAAACATCACCGACCGAAAGAAATACCAAACGAAGCGCGGATTCACGTGCTCCGTGAGTCTCAGACGCATGGTGAAGTCGCTGAATAGCGCCGGTTCTTCGCTGGCCCACAGACCCGATTTGCCTATCGTTCCTTCCCCAGCCCGGTTGAGCACGATATCGTCCATCCGCAAGTTGAACCTCCGTCGCGCAGACTCGTAGAACTCTTCGTTGACCTGATAGCAGTCCTCACGCACGATCACGTTCTGGCGCTTGGTCGCGCCGGGATGGACGTAGTATGCCGCGCCGTCTTCGACGAAATCCCCCTTGCTCGCTGTGGCGCCGAGGCGGATCGGGACCGCCACCAGCGCCTTCACCCGCACGTGAGGCGTTCGCGAGAAGAATTGCTCCGTGAGTTCGAAATCGGGGTGATGGAACTTCGTGGAGCTTCGCAGCGTGTATGCATGCGCCATATCCGCGAGGGTATGTTTGTATGCCTTTGTTCGCGCGCGCTCGTAATGCTCGCGCACTGGGTACTCAAATTCTTCACACATTATTTCGTTGACAGTATCCTCGGGCGTGCGAAGCTGCACTTTCAACGCGGCGATTCCTGACTCTATAGCTTTAATCCGTTGGCTGATGCGACACTGAGTTTCTTTCGGGATCTTAAGCAACCGGATGCAAGAGATCTGGTCACGGTATAACTCTGGCGTGCCTTTAACCGCCATCTCAAGCTGGGCGATTTGCATTGCGCCAAACTTTGTTCGCAAGAAATGAACTGCGAATCTTGGATCATAAACGTCCGACAGCGACACAATTGACACGTGAGAATCGGCAAGGGCCGAAGACTCATCCTCATACAAGTCGATCTTTCCTCGACCCTCTCCGGTCGAGCTGATTACGAGATCACCGAACCGCACCATGGCACGGCGATTCCGTTTGGCGAATTCTGTTGTAACGCGCTCCGCATCGGCCAAGTCGATATGCCCATGCTTAAGCTGCATAGTCTTTAGCACAACAATCTCGCCTGAATCGTCAAAGTCGGGCTGTACCCCGCGGCGAACAGATTTCGCTAGCATCCTCGACAACCCGATTGTTGGCAGGCGTTCAAGTTCGGTATTGAACGCCTCGTATCTGGGGTGTAGATACCGCGCCGTCGCACGCAGCCCGAACGACCGTGCCGCGCGGCTAAGCGGTCGCATAAAGTGCCGATCCGACTTGTTGTTGACCTCGATCATCTGCTCGTTGAAAACATATTGTGAACTCGCAGTTGGTCGAGAATCGTACTTGGCGCGCCGACGTTAATCGCAATAACTCCCGAAGCATCAACCGCAAACAAATCATTTGGCTGCTCGATTCCTTCGGGGTGCCGGGTCGTGCGCTTGTAGCCAACACTTTCTGCTTCTGCGAAGAAGATTGGGTAATCGTGGTTCTTCTTTGACGTGACTTCGGCGAAGCACCACCAGGCGTTGCAGTAAGGTTTGCCGCGGGGGTCTTCGGTGTGGTTGAGTTCCGAGGCGGAGACGATGTCGTCGTACGCAGATTCGAGCAACTCGCGCAGCGGTATCTGCCCCGACGCGGCGGGGAGTTTGTCGCGCAGGAGCCGGGCCAGAATGGCGCGCGCTTCTTTCTCGGCCTTCGCGCCGAAGGGGGCGAGCGGATCCGTCTTGACGTACGTATCGAACGCGTCGAACACTGATGCGAGGCGGCGCTTCAAACCGGAGCTTTCCGCCGTTGCGGCCTCGAGCCTCTTTCGCACGTCGCCGGACAAGGAGTGCTTCTGCAGCAGGCTGCAAGACGGGTACCACTCGAATTCGCTGCGGTTGGCGAGGTCGATGAGACCGCCGCGGAGCCGATCGTTTGTCAGAATCGACTTGACGATGTCGGAATCGCGCAGCTTCTTGTACTCGCGGGAGGCGTCGCGCCACGCTTCGTCCCATTCGCGCACCTCGGTGTTGGTCTTCTTGACCGCGAAGAGCAGGCTTGTCTTAGTAGGGGTATACGGCTGGAACGTGACTTGAGGGAGGGAGACCACCGCCTTAATGAAGAAGAACCGGTAGAGGAACAGCCGGATATACAGATTCTCGTTGGTGTCGAACACCGAGTCCGGCAACACGACGCCCATCCTGCCGCCGGGCTTGAGAAGCTGATACCAGCGCTCGATGAATAGGTTCTCCGAGTTCTTCTTCTCCGCATACTGGAAGCGCCCCTTGTATTCGGCGAGCGTGCGTGGGTCCTCTTTGAGGCTAAATGGGGGATTGGAAACCACCACGTCGAACTGTTCGTTGCGCGCGAGTTTGTAGGGATGGTTCTGGGAGGCAATCATCGATTTAAGGCGAGCGATCTGGAATTTTTCGAACGCCGCTAGGCCGTCGCCCTTCTGGATGTTGGCGTTGCCGTCACCGTGCAGGATCATGTTCACCTTGGTGGCCAGCGCGAGGTCCTCGTTGTCCTCGATGCCGTAGACGAATTCGCGCGCCCAGCGATTTTGGATGTTCTTGTTTGCAGCATACGGCTGGAACCACTCGGCCACGTAGTCCTTCACCATCCGGGATGACCCGGCCCTTGGCGCGGCGGGGCGTGGGTGAACCACCGCCTGCGTCATCAACTTCATCGCCTCGATCAGGAACGTGCCCGAACCGCACGACGGGTCGACGACGTAGGGGATTGCCGGATCGCCGCTGTTGATGCGTTCCACGACCCATTTGTCCAGTTCCAGTGCGTGCAGGATGAACCGAACGATATTCGTATGAGTGAAGAACTGGCCTTTCTCCTGTTTGAAGCCGGTTCGTACGATCGCCTCAAAGAACACGCCTAGCACGTCGTCCTCGAATTTATTCTCGGTGATTGAGATGCTTTCCAGTTTCTCCATCACATAGGCAACCTTCTCCGGCTTGAACTTCTCCCTGTTGATCCTGGCGGCGCGCAGGGCCTCGGCGTCGTAATTGAAGTACCGCTTGAGAGCCTCCTGATAGAGCCTGTTCACTTTATCGAGGATGTCCTCGGCGGTTTCCGGATTGCCATCCTTGAGCTCGGTCTGGAACCGGTAGGCTTTACCGTCCTCCGTCGTTTTCTCGTCGTAGATCTTGGCGATGAACATCTTCAGCAGGTTGTTGAAGACGTCGGCGTCGCCCATCTTCGCGCCGCCCCACAGACGATTGTGGAAGTCCTTTTGCAGCTTCGTCAGTTCCTCGCGAGTCAGGTCCGTGCGGAGGTCGGTCTTGCCTCGCACGTACTTCGTCTTGCGCAGGGTGCCGTATTCGACTGGAAGGTCGAGGTTGTGACCGGGCTCACCAGCTTCCACCCAGGCACGATGCTCCGTGAACTTGCGGCAGTCGATGACGATGCAATGGTCGCGCGGTTCGTCGCTGCCGTGGAAGTCGACCGTATGCCAGGCGAGGTAACGCAGGCCGCGGGAATGCTCGTCGCGACCTGTGGCGAAAAGCTGATCCTCGATCAGTTCGATATACGACTCGAAGTCGTCGGGGCGTTTCGTCTCGATCAGCATGTAGACCTGCGGCTTGCGTCCGCGCTTGTCGTGGATGCGAATGTCGATCTGCGCCCGCGTCGGAGAGGGGCGGCCGATGGTGTAGGTCTTCTCCAGCTCGATGCAGTCCGCGGGGTAGCCGAGCTTGCGGATCAAGCGCACGACCAGCCACGCCCGGACGTACTCCTCGTCCTTCAGGCGGGTGATGCTCTCGCCGAGAACGATTCCGAAGTCCGCGTTGTAGCGGATCGAACCAGCGTTGTACTCGGCGTTCGGCGAGAGCGTGACGATCTCGCCCTTGGGGTCGAGCGCCTTGATCTGCTTCGCGAGGATCTTTTTTTGTTCGGACGTCAGCTTGTTCATGTTCTGTCCGGGGAATCACGACAAGGTTAGCATGCGGCGATTCGTTTTGAACCTTGCGCCGCATCGGATCGGGTCTCAAGGTATGCTGATCGCAGCTTGACCCAATTCGATTACATCATCGTCGGCGCGGGTTCCGCCGGTTGCGTGCTCGCAAACCGCCTTACTGCGGACGGACGCACCACGGTGCTGCTTCTCGAAGCGGGGCCGCGCGACACCGATCCTTGGATCCACGTGCCGCTCGGCTACGGCAAGCTCTTCAACAAGAAGACCGTCAACTGGAGCTACTGGTCGGAACCGGAACCGCATCTCAACGGCCGCAAGATCTTCACGCCGCGCGGCAAGGTGCTCGGCGGATCGTCGTCGATCAACGGCCTGGTGTACATGCGCGGCCAGCGCGAGGACTTCGACGGCTGGGGGCTCGACGGCTGGAGATACGACGATTTGCTGCCGTACTTCCGGAAGTCTGAGGACCAGCAGCATGGCGCAAATGCGTGGCATGGGGTCGGCGGCCCGATCGCCGTGTCCGATCCCGTGGATCCGCATCCGCTGTGCGACGCTTTCATCGCCGCAGGGCAGCAGGCCGGATGGCCGAAAAACGACGACTTCAACGGCGAAACTCAGGACGGTGTCGGCTACTTTCAGCTTTCCGCGCGTCGCGGCAGGCGCTCTTCGACCGCAACCGGTTATCTTCGCCCGGCCGAGAGGCGAGCGAATCTCAGGATCGTCACTGGCGCCCTGGCGTCACGGGTGCTCTTTGAGGGCAGGCGCGCGGTTGGCGTGGAATATTTTCGAGCGGCAGAGCGCCTCGAAGCCCGCGCGACTCGAGAAGTCATCCTCGCGGGTGGCGCCATCAACACGCCGCAACTGCTGCAGCTCTCCGGCGTGGGGCCCGCGGCGCTGCTGCAGCAGCATGGCGTTCCGGTGGTGCTCGACGCGCCGAATGTCGGCGAGCACCTGGAAGACCATTTCCAGGCGCGCATGGTGATCAAGTGTCGCCAGCCGATCACCCTGAATGACGACATGATGAGCCTGTGGCGGCAGGCAGGGATCGGGCTCAAGTACCTGCTCTTTCGACGCGGGCCGCTCACCTTCAGCGCCGGTTACGCCTGCGGCTTTTACCGCACGCCGCTCTCCCCCACGCGGCCCGACGTGCAGACCCATTTCCTCACCTTCAGCCTCGACCGTATGGGCGAGAAGCTGCACCGCTTCTCCGGCTTCACGGCGTCCATCTGCCACCTACAGCCGAAATCGAGAGGCTGGGTGCGGATCCGCTCGGCGGACCCGCACGAGGCGCCCGCGATCCAGTACAACTACCTCGCCGAGGAGCACGACCGGCGCAGCATGGTCGAAGGCATGAAGATCCTGCGCAACATCCTGAATCAGCCGGCGCTCGAGCCCTATCACGGCGGCGAGCACTCTCCCGGCGGGAGCGTGCGCTCGGACGGAGACTGGCTCGATTACTGCCACAATTGCGGCACCACCATCTACCACCCGAGCTGCACCGTGAAGATGGGTGACGGCCCCGAAGCGCCGCTCGATCCGCAATTGCGGGTGAAGGGTCTCGCGGGCTTGCGCGTGGTAGATGCGTCGGTGATGCCGCACGTGGTCTCCGGAAACACCAATGCCGCGGTGATCGCGATGGCCGAGAAGGCGACAGACCTGATCCGCGCCAGCTATAGCTGATCGCGCACGATCACGGCTGACCCATTAGTGAATCACCCAGTCGGCGCGCAGGCGGCATCCATGAGACATTCCGTCATGCTTCGGGAAGTAGCGTGCGGATCAGATTGAGGAGGTCGAACGGGCTATAGGGTTTCGCCACGTAGGCGGTGGCGCCGATCTCCTTTGCCTTCTGGTCGTCGCCGCTCAGCGCGAACGAAGTGATGGCGATGATCGGCATCGCAGCGGTCGCGGGCTCCGCGCGCAGTCTGCGGATCGCTTCCAGGCCGGACATCTTCGGCAGCTGGATGTCCATGAGGATCAGGTTCGGAAGGCGTTCGAGGGCCATCGTCACGCCCGACTCGCCGTCGTGCGCCTCGATGAGGTTGTAGGTCGTGCGCTTGAGCAGATCGCGCACCATCATGCGGTTCGGCTCGTTGTCCTCGACATAGAGGATCGTCTTTGCAGTCATGCTTGGGCTCCCATGCTCGCGCGCAGCGGAACTTCGAAGATGAAGCTCGATCCCTTACCGGGCTCGCTCTCCACCCAGATCCGCCCGCCGTGCATTTCGACGAATTTCCGGCTGATGGACAGGCCCAGGCCCGTGCCGCCGTACTCGCTCGCGATGCTGGCGTCGGTCTGCTTGAACTCGGTGAACAGGTTTTCGATTTTGTCCGGCGGAATGCCGATTCCGGTGTCGGCGACGCGGTAGACGAGCGTACCGCCCTTCAGTTCGACCGAGATCTCGACCTTTCCCGCTTTGGTGAATTTCAATGAATTGCCGGCGAGGTTCATGAGGCACTGGGTGATGCGCCCCGCGTCGCCGTAGGCGAGCGGAATGTCCCCCGGGACCGAGGCGATGAACTCCAGCCCCTTGTCCGCCGCGAGCGGGCGCAGCGACGAGCGCACGCTCTCCACCGTGTCATGCACCGAATAGTCCTGGAGCGACAGCTCCATCCGTCCGGCTTCGATCTTGGCGAGGTCGAGCACGTTGTTGATCAGGCGCAGCAGGTGCTTGCCGCTTTTCTGGATTTGGGCGAGCGGCGCCTGCATGTCGGCCGGCACCTCGCCGTAGAGCTGGCCGAGGATCATCTCGTTGAACCCGAGGATGGCGTTCAAGGGCGTTCTAAACTCGTGGCTCATGCTGGCGAGGAATTCCGACTTGTGGCGGCTCGCGATTTCGAGTTGCCGGCTCTTCTCCGCGATCTCGCGGAACAGCCGCGCGTTCTGGATCGCCAGCGCCGACTGTGTGGCAAAGGCCTTGAGGAGCTCGACGATTTCGGGCGCGAACGCGCCCGGCGACTTCCGGACGACCGAGAGGGCGCCGACGATATGATTCTCGCGCAAGAGCGGCACCACCAACAGCGCCCGGTACCCGGCGCGAATGAGGAACTCCCGCCGCGGGGTCTGGTAACTCTCGTCGAGCATCTCCGGAATCTCGGTCGGCTGTCCCGTAATCCCGGCGCGCCAGACCGGGCCTTCGTTCCTTCGAATAGGCGCCCTGCGCAGCGCCTCGACGATTTCGGCGCTCAGGTTCTCGGAGGCACGCAGGCGGTACTCTTCAGTCCGCTCGTCGTACTCGTAGATCGCGCCGCTGTCGAGCTCCGAAAGCTGCACGGCGCGCGACACAATGGTCTTCAGCACGGTCTCCAGGTCGAGCGTCGAGCTGATCGCCTGCCCTACCTCGCCAAGCGCCGTGAGCTGTCCCACTGAGCGCGTCAGTTGCTCGTTCAGACGCCCGAGCTCGGCGGCAGCGCGGCGTTGTTCCTCGTCGAAACCACGCAGCTCCTGCCTCATGTGGTTCAGGCTGTCCGCGAGAGCCCCGAATTCGTCACGGTTGGGCACCGTGATGCTGCGTCCGAAGTCGCCCGCCGCCACGTGACCCAGGAAGTTCTGTGCCTCCCGCACCGGAAGTATGAAAGACCATGAGATCACGAAGCCGCAAAGCAAAGCGAGGACCACCGCGCTCACCGCGAAGACGGTCGTCAGGATCAGGGATCTGCGGTGCGCGGCGTTGACGCTGTCGCGCAGTCCAGCCATTCGGCTCTGCTCCGCCTCCACGAGCCGTCCTACGCGTATCGTGAATTCGTCATCGAGCCGCTCCAGGCGAGTCAGGAGCGCGCCCGTGAAGCTGCCGAGCTTGCCATCGCGTATCGCATTCGCCATGTCGGCGACAGCCTCCATCGCGTCGTCCTGGGAGGACCGGATCTGCTCGATGAGACCTTGTTGCTCGGCGGTCCCCTCGGCTTCCAGCTTGGGAAGCATGCTATTGAACCGGTTGTTCTCGCGCAGGATCTTGGCGATCGCGGCCTCGTCCTGGGAAAGCAGCGCCAGTGCCGTGAAGTGTATCTGTCTGGCCAGCGCATGCTCGATCTGCTGGGACAAGCTGACCCTCTCATGTGCTTGATCGAGCAACCGGCTTTGCCGGGTCGTGCTCACGAGCGCCTGCAGACTCACGACCGCCATCGTGATGAAAAGGAGCGTGACAACCAGGAAGCTGACCAGGAGTTTGGTATGGACGGAAGCGCGAATACCCGCAACCCGGCGCACCAGCGCGCCGAGCGGGGACCGGCTCAGGACCAGCGCAGCGAGCTGCTCGAGTTTGATTTTCTCTTGCTCCGCTGAGGACGAATTTTCGCTTGAGGATAGCACTTTGTCTAACCCCGCCCTGCCCGACAACGCTAGCCGGGAATGTCCGCTTTACCCTGCTTCACCCTTGCTATAGAGTAGCCGGCCGCGATTGCGGGCGGACTTACCGATGATTTCGCCAGGGATCGTTCGGTAATGAAGAGGGGGGTGTGGCTTGAAAGGATCGCGATTCTCGAGGTGCTTGACCGCGCTGCTGCTCGGATTCCTCTGCCTGCCGGACCAGTGCCTCGGGGGCGCCATCAAGGGCAAGGTCGTCTTCGTCGGTGCCATTCCGGCGCGGGAGAAGGTCGACATAATCTTCGATCAGTATCTGTGCGGCACCAAGAAGGACGCCGAGGACTTATTGATATCTCCCCAGAAGGAAATCCGGAATACCGTGGTATGGCTCGAAAACCCTCCGCCCAACGCAGCGTGGCCGGCAGGCGCCCAAAAGGTGGAGATGGATCAGAAGGGGTGCGTGTACATCCCTCGAATCGTCGTGGTTCCCGCGGGGGGCACCGTGGACTTCTTGAATAGCGACCGCCTGCTCCACAACATTCGCGCCATCCCGAAATTCAACGATTTGTTCAATCGCACGCAGTCGAAGGGTCGCACCATCCCGATCAAGTTCACCAAGCCTGAAATCATCGCCGTCACCTGCGACCTTCACCCCTGGATGGCCTCGTGGGTTGTCGTCGCGGCGCACCCTTTCCACGCGATTACCGGCGCGGATGGACAATTCGCGTTCGACAACCTCCCGCCGGGCCAGTACAAGTTACAGGTCTGGCATGAACGCCTTGGCACGGTCCGGGCGAACGTCACGGTCGGCGACCAGCAACCCGCGCAGGTCACGATCGAGATGAAGGGTCGCTGAGCGGGCTGCTAACGGCGAGCGCGGCTCGCGCGGACTCGCTCAAGACTTCGGCGGCGCCGCTGGAGATCGAAGGACTTACGCCTTCAGCAGGTCCTGCTGCAACGGCAGCCGGCGCAGCCGCTTGCCGCTCAGCACCGCGACCGCGTTCGCGACCGCCGGAGCGATAGGCGGCACCCCGACCTCGCCGATGCCGCTCGGGGCGTTCGCGTTCTGCAACACCTTGACGTGAACGCGCGGCGCCTCGTTCATCCGCAGGATCGGGTAGTCGTGGAAATTCGACTGCTGCGGCTCGCCGCCCTTGAAGGTCACCTGCTCCTTCAGCGCCGCCGACAGGCCGAACATCACGCCCGATTCGATCTGCGCCTCGACGTTTTTCGGCTGTATCGCCACGCCACAGTCCACGGCGCACCAGACCTCGTGCACGCGGATAGCGCCGGTCTTGCGGTCGACCGAAACCTCGGCCACCTCTGCGACATGCGTGTGCCAGGCGTCGGAGTAGGCGATGCCGAGCGCCCGCCCGCTGCGCTTTCTCTTCCAGTCGGCCATGCGCGCCGCTTCCTCGACCACCGCGCCCCCGCGCGGCTGCCTCGCGAGCAGCCCGAGCCGGTATTCGACCGGGTCCCTGCCCGCCGCCGCCGCGATCTCGTCGACGAAGGTTTCGATCGCGAACTTGGTGTAGCCTGCGCCCACGCCGCGCCAGAACCCGACATCTACGCCGCGCTGCTCGCGCAGGTACTCCAGCACCCGGTTGGGGATGCCGTAGCGAAGCTCGAACGCGCCTTCGCACACCGACACATCGCGCCCGCCCGCCTTCTCGAAAAACGCCGGAAAGGCGCGCGCCACGCTCGATTCCGACACGATGCGATGATGGAATGCGACCAGGATTCCGCTCGCATCGAGCCCCGCTGCCACACGCTGCACCGCGAGCGGCTGGAACTTGTCGTTGCGGATGTCGTCCTCACGGCTCCAGATCACCTTGACGGGCGATCCCGGCACGGCCTTGGCGAGAAATCCCGCGTCCAGCACGTAGTCCGCGTCTATCCGCCGGCCGAAGCCGCCGCCAAGAAGTGTCGTATTGATTCTCACCTTGTCGGCCGCGAAGCCGAGATCCGCCGTCAGCATCCGAAACGCGAAACCCGGCGCCTGAATCGGCGCCCAGATCTCGATCGAGTCCCCGAGCACGAGCGCCGTGGCGTTCATCGGCTCCATGGTCGCGTGCGCCAGGTTGACGGTCGCATACTCGGCGGTCATCGTTTTCGCCGCCGCGGCGAACGCCGCCTTCGGATCCCCGATTTTCTCGTGCTCGACGCCCGTATCCGCGAGGTCGCGCGCGCGTTGCGTGTACTCCTCCACGAGCTTCTCCGTCGTGTAGGCGCGCACCTTGGAGGTGCTGCTCCAAACAACCTTCAGCGCGGCCTTCGCTTTCATTGCCGCGGGGTAGGACTCGGCGACCACGCCCACGCCCCAGGGCATGGGAACGACCGCCCGCACCCCCGGAACCTTCTTCGCCTCGGCGTCATCGACGCTTTGCGCCTTCTCTCCCTGCACCGGCGCGCGCAGTACCGTCGCGTAAAGGATGCCGCCCATGCGCACGTCGATGCCGTACTGCGCTTTTCCGCTCACCTTGTCGGGCCCGTCGACGCGCGGCAGATCCTTGCCGATCAGCCGGAACTGGCTCGCGGGCTTGAGGTGCTCCTTCTTGTACTCGGGGATGTCGTCCGGCGGCGTGGCGAATGCAGCGATCTCGCCGTAGCCCATGCTGCGGCCGGAGGCCTTGTGCACCACCTTGTGCGGCTCGGTCGAGACTTCGAGCGCCGGCACATCCCACTTCCTCGCTGCGGCCACCATCATCACGTAGCGCGCCTGCATCCCGGCGATTCGCATCAGGTCGTAGTAGCCGCGCGAGCTGCGCGAGCTGCCGGTCAACATGGCACCGCCGAACATCGGGTTGCCGTAGGCGCGCGGGTTGAACGGCGCCTGCACCACCTTGACGCGGTTCCAGTCGAGGTCCATCTCCTCGGCGATGAGGAGCGGCATCGCCGTCATCACGCTCTGTCCCATCTCGGCCGAAGGGGAGACGATGGTGACGGTACCGTCGGTCGCCACGCTCATCCAGGCGTTCGGCGCAAAGCTTGCCCCTTGCGCATGCGCGCCGCGGAAGTTGAACCGCGCGCCGAACGCGACGCCGAACGCGATGCCGGCCGAGGAAACAATGAACGCCCGGCGCGAGATTGGCCGGTAGGCGATGCTCTCGAATCCCGGCAGCGGCTGCTGCTTGCGGATAGTGTTCGTCATGCCGCCCCCTATGCGCCTTGCGCGGCGCGCTCGACTGCCGCGATGATCCGGTTGTAGGTGCCGCAGCGGCAAAGATTGCCCTGCATGTGCGCGACGATCTGCTCGCGCGTCGGCTTGTTCTTCCTGGCGAGCAGCGCCGCCGCCTGCATGATCTGCCCCGACTGGCAGTAACCGCACTGCATCACCTGCTCGGCGAGCCACGCTTTCTGCAGCGGATGATCGCCACTGGGGGAAAGGCCCTCGATCGTCGTCACCTTCTGGCCCTTCACCGAGGAGACCGGTGTGATGCACGAGCGCGTCGGGTTGCCGTTCACGTGCACGGTGCAGGCGCCGCATTGCGCCATGCCGCAGCCGAACTTGGTGCCGGTGAGCCCCAGGGTGTCGCGCAATACCCAGAGCAGCGGCGTGTCCGGAGCGACGTCGGCGCTCGACTCCTGCCCGTTGACGACAAACGTGATCATGAATTTTCCCCTCCGAATGGGAGAGCGCATCATATCTTCTTCGGCCCCCGAGAAGTCATATTGCGGCGAAGCAATTGACGCGAATGAGGCCTTCAGCAAAGGAGATCATCGGATGAACGCACCCGCCCTGGCGAGGCTCCCGGCCGTTGCCCTCAAGGACGCGACGCTCTTTCGCGAGTAGTGCTGCGTGAATGGCTCGACTACTGCCGCAAGTACGGCGTCACCATCTACCACCCGAGCTGCACCGTGAAGATGGGCGACGGACCCGATGCCACGCTCGATCTTCAGCTCCGCGTGAAGGGGCTGGGCGGCCGGCGCGTGGTAGACGCTTCGGTCATGCCGCATGTCGTGTCGGGCAATACCAATGCCGCGGTGATCGCCATCGCTGAAAACGCAGCCGACCTGATAAACTCGGATCGAGGAGGAAGGACATCATGACGAGTCGCAAATTTGTCGTTGCAGCGGTTCTCGCCGCGCTTTCCACGCTTGCCCAAGCGCAGCAAAAGGAGATCAAGGTCGGGGTGATCTACGACTACACGGGGGCGTTCGCGGCGGGCGGCTCCGAGGCCGCCGGGCTCGGCACCAAGATCGCGATCGACATGCTGAACGAGCGCGGCGGGGTCGAGGGCTACAAAATTGCACCGATCTACGCCGACGCTCAATCGAAAGCCGAGGTGGCGATTAACGAAGCGACGCGCCTGCTCGAGCAGGAGAAGGTCAACCTTATCATGGGCGTGTTTTCATCGGCGCATTGCGTGCCGATGGCGCAGCGCGTGAACGCGGCGAAGAAGTTCATGTGGGCCAACGTCTGCATCGCCTCGGATGTGTTCAAGAACAAGAACCTGTCGTACGTGTTCCGGCCGCAGGTACATTCCGACCAGTTCGGCGAGGCCTCCTGCTCCTTCATTGCCGAAAACGCGAAGGAGAAACTCGGCACCGAAGTGAAGAACGTCAAGGTCGCCATCATTTACGAGGATGGACCCTACGGGGCGGGCGTGGCTCAGGGTAACGAGGCCGTGTGCAAAGCGCGCGGCATGAATGTGGTGCTGAAGGAGGGCTATGCTGCGAATGCCCCCGATCTGTCTAGCCTCGTGACCAAGCTCAAGCGCGCGCGGGCGGACGTGCTGCTGCACACCGGCTACAACCCGGACATCACGCTGTTCCTGCGCCAGGCGCGCGAACAGGGGCTGAAGTTCAAGGGCATCATCGGCCACGGCGCCGGCTACGGCCAGATCGGCAAGCTGATGGAGACCTTCGGAACCGACGTCAACTACTTCTTCAACGTCGATCCGGTCGCGGCGCAGTTGCTCGACCCGAAGACGCTCAAGGGCAATCTCGGCGACCTGACGACGGAAATGGTGAAGCGCTACCAGGCGGTCAAGGGCCCGGCCGACGTGCCGCCGCACGCCTCGATGGGCTTCAACCAGTCCTGGATCTTCTTCACCGACGTGCTGCCGCGCGCGATCAAGAAGCACGGCGGCATCGACCCCGAGGCGCTGCGCAAGGCCGCGCTCGAGACCGACATTCCGGTGGGCGGCACGATCCAGGGCTACGGCGTCAAGTTCTTCCCGCCGGGCCACCCGATGGCCGGGCAGAACGAGCGTTCCGCGATGGTGGTCATGCAATATGTCAACGGCCGGACCTATATTGCGTGGCCGAAGGCGATTCGCACCACCGATCCGCTGTTCCCGTTCCCGAAAGGGCACCCCTACGGTCAGTAGCGGCCATCGGTACGGGCAGTAGGCTGAAGTGCTGGAGGTTACCGGCCTCACCAAGCGCTTCGGGGGCTTCACCGCGGTCTCCAACGTCTCGTTTCGTCTCGAGCAGGGCGAGATCCTGGGGCTGATCGGGCCGAACGGCTCGGGCAAGAGCACCACGTTCAACCTGGTCGCGGGTCTGTACGCGCCCTCGAGCGGCTCGGTCCGGTTTCTCGGCGATGAGATCTCCGGTTCGGCGCCCGCCGCAATCTGCCATCGCGGGATCGCGCGCACGTTCCAGATCCCGCGCCCGTTCCGCAAACTCTCGCTCCTGGAGAACGTGGCGCTGGCCGCTTTTTACGGCCACGGCGGACATCCCTTGCGCGAGCAGGCCTACCGCATGGCACGCGAGGCGCTGGAACTGGTGAAACTGCCCAGCGGCCCGGGGGCGCGCGTCGACGGGCTGGGGGCGGCCGGCCTGAAAAGGCTCGAGCTCGCGCGCGCTCTCGCGACGCAGCCCAAACTGCTGCTCGCCGACGAATCGCTCGGCGGCCTGGATGCGAGCGAGATGGAGCAGGCCGCCGACACGCTGGCGATGATCCGCCGCGAGCGCGGCATCACCGTCATCTGGGTCGAGCACATCATGGGCGTGTTGATGCGCGTGGTCGATCGCTGCATCGTGCTCGATCACGGCGAGGTGATCGCAGCCGGCAGGCCCGGAGAGGTGGCGCACGATCCGAAGGTGATCGAGGTCTATCTCGGCACCGACGCGCAGGACGTGCAGCAGACGGTGGCGGCGCGGACCTCCTGATGCTCTCGCTCACCAACGTCTCTGCGGGTTATGGCACTTTCCAGGCGTTGTTCGGCGTTTCGCTCGAGGTGAATGCCGGCGAATCGGTCGCGGTGATCGGGCCGAACGGCGCCGGCAAGACGACGCTGCTGCGCGCGATCTCGAAGCTGATCGACCCCTCCGGCGGTGACATCGTCATGGAGGGCAGGTCGTTGCGCAAAGTTCCGTCGCACGAAGTGATCGCGCACGGCATCTCGCATGTGCCGGAGAACCGGCGGCTGTTTCCGCGGCTCACGGTGGAGGAGAACCTGAGGATGGGTGCGTTCCTGCCGCGGGCGCGCGCCCGGTTCGCCGAGCGGCTGGAGTTCGTCTACGCGCTTTTTCCGCGCATGAAGGAGCGGCGTGCGCAGCTCGCGGGGACGCTGTCCGGGGGCGAGCAGCAGATGTGCGCGATCGGCCGCGCGCTCATGTCCGGGCCGAAGCTGCTGCTGCTCGACGAGCCCTCGGCCGGGCTGGCGCCGGTCGTGGTGCAGTCGATTTTCGGTCTGGTGAAGCGCATCTGCGGCGAAGGCTACACCGTGCTGATCGTCGAGCAAAACATCCGCCAGGTGCTCAAGGTGGTCGACCGCGCGTACCTGCTGGAAACCGGGCGCATCAAGTCCAGCGGCTCCTCGGCCGAGCTGCTGGCGAACGACGAGATCAGAAAGGCCTACCTGGGGATCTGAGCGATGGATGTATTCGACGTCTTCCTGCTGGAAGCGGTGCTGAACGGCATCCTGCTCGGCGGCCTGCTCGCGCTGATCTCGCTCGGGCTGAACCTCATCTTCGGCGTGATCGACGTGGTCTGGATCTGCTACGCGGAACTGATCATGATCGGCATGTACGCGGTGTACGTACTGCACGTGCAGTACCACTGGCCGCTGTTCGCCGCGATGGCGGCGGGCGTGCTGTCGGTTGCGCTGCTCGGAGCGGCGCTGCACCACTTCATCATCCGGCCGGTGCTGAGCGCCGAGCCGATCAACCAGCTGCTGGTCACCGGCGGCGTGCTGTTTTTCCTCCAGGCGGCGGCGACGCTCGCCTTCGGGATCGAATTCCGCAACCTGGGGGTGAAGATGACGCCGGTGGCGATCGGCGAGATGTCGTTCTCGCTGCCGAGAATCATCGCGTTCGTGGTCGCGCTCACGGGCGTTGCGGCGACCTGGTTGTTCCTGACGCGCACCTACGTCGGTACCGCGATCCGCGCCATCAGCCAGGACCGCCAGATCATGCCGTTGATGGGCGCCAACCCCACGCGGCTCTTCGTCATCACCTCGGCGCTGGGCGGCGCGCTCGCGGGCCTCAGCGCCTGCCTGCTGGTGCTGCAGTACGACATCCACCCCGCGATCGGGCTTTCGTTCGGTCCGATCACCTTCCTCATCTGCGTGCTCGGCGGCCTCGGCAACATGCTCGGAGGCCTGATCGCCGCCTTCATCTTTGCCCAGTTCATCTCGGTCGGCGGTTTTTTCTTTCACCTCGAGTGGGGCTACGTGATCGCGTTCGTATTCTTCATTGCGGTGATGTTCTGGCGCCCGCAGGGAATCCTGGGGAGCCGGTGAGATGAGCCGCGCGCTGCCCTGGATCGGCCTTGCCCTCCTTGCGCTCGTTCCGGTTTCCGGAATCGGCAACTATCCGCTGCATCTGCTGATCAATTGCCTGCTGTGGGGCTATATCTACACCAGCTGGTCGATCATGGGGCGGCTCGGCCTGGTGAGCTTCGGTCACGGTGCGTTCCTCGGCATCGGCGCATACGCGGTGGTGATGATGTGGAACCATTTCGACTGGTCGCCCTGGATCGGAGCGGTCGTTGGCGTCATCGTGTCGGTGATCGTGGCGCTGATCATCGGATTCCCGTGCTTCCGCTTCAAGATCGTCGGCCATTATTTCGCGCTCGTGACGCTGGCATTGTCGGAAGTGACGCGCCTGATCATCGTCGCGCTGCGCGACCAGACCGGAGGCTCGCTCGGCGCCACGCCGAACACCGCGCTGGCGCAGGGCGGCTCGGTGTCGCTCGCGGCAGTGCAGTTCTCCTCGAAGATGGTCTGGTTCTACGTGATCCTGGTGTTCTGGCTGGCGGCGCTCTGGGTGTGGCACCGGGTCGATCGCTCGATGACCCGCCTCGCGCTCGAGGCGATCAGTCAGGAAGAGGATGCCGCGGCTTCGATCGGGATCAACGTGACGAAATCCAAGCTCTTCGTGACGCTGATCTCTGCGGTCATGACCTCGATCGGCGGTGTGCTCTACGCGCAATACCAGCTCTACATCAACCCGGAGACCGTTTCCGGGATCGGGATCTCCCTGCAGATGGTCTTCGGCGTGATCGCGGGGGGCATGTACGTGATGCTCGGACCCACGGCAGGCGCGGCGTTCACGCTGCTGCTGGCCGAGGGGCTGCGCCTTGCGCTCGGCGAGCACTTCAAGCAGTTTCCGGCGCTCGATCTCGCGATCTACGGGGCGCTGCTGGTGCTGTTCATCATCTACATGCCGAAGGGCATTCTCGGCGCGGCGCTGGAGGTCTGGGGCCGCCGCAAGGCCGCGCCGGCGCCGGTTCGGGGCTGACGCGGCAGGCCGCCGTCAGGCGTGTGCTGTCTTTCTCGCCGATTTGATCTTGATCTCGACGGTCTTGCCGACTGCGCGCGCCGCTTTCAGCAGCGTATCCAGTTGAATCGAAACATTGTCGGGGTCGAGCACGCGGTCGAGCTGAGAGCGGCTGGTCGCCATCTTTTCGGCCATCTTGATCTTCGTCAGCTTGGCGGCGTGCATGCCTTCTTCGAGCTGCTCCGAAAGGGCACGCTTGAGCGCCTTTGCCTGCACCTCCTCGAAGATCCCTTCTTCCTTCAGGAAATCGTCGAAACCGGTCCCGCTATGAGGATTGCTTTTCGCCATCGCGCCACTCCTTGAATCGTTTCTCGGCCAGCTTGATCTCGTCCGCCGGCGTGCGCCGGGTTTTCTTGATGAATCCATGCAGCAGAATCATGCGGCCGCCCTCTACGGCGAAGAGCGTGCGCGCGATGCGGGCGCCGAGAGCCGTGCGAATCTCCCACACGGGGCCGCGCAGATGGTCCACGCGCGGCTTGCCGATCGGCCACTTGTATTGCACATAGGCAATGTCCTCGCCCAGCGCCTTGCGATCTTCCTTCGGCATGGCCTTGAGCCACTCGCGCACGGGCTCATTGCCTGCGCCGGTACGATAAAAGATCGCGTCAAGCTTGTTCAGCATGACGGTTGTGATTGTACCTTATATAGTACAGGTTCGGTCGATCGCGTCTGCAGTCGCACGGGGCGCGCAGTGCGTACGCCCCGGGATATTCCTCCGGCGAACCGGACAGCCAACGCATGGTACGGTGCATGGCATGCACAAGACGACGGTATACATCCCGGACGACCTGAAGCGTTCGCTTGCCCTGGCCGCTGCGACGCGCGGCTGCAGCGAAGCCGAGCTGATCCGCGAGGCGCTGCGCGCTTTGACCGCACGCACCGCGCCGCCGCGGCCCCGCCTGCCCCTGTTCAACAGCCGCAAGCCGCGGCTTGCGGGGCGGGCGGACGACACGCTCGCCGGGTTCGGGGATTCTTGATCCTGCTCGACACGAGCGGGCTGCTCTCGGCGATCGACTCCAGCCAGCGACACCGCGCGCAGTGCGCAGCGGCGCTCTCGAGTGCCTCGCCGCCCTTGCCCGCCTTGGCCGCTTGACCTACTCTCTGCGGGTCCTTGCCGCTCCGGGAGGCTGAGCGATGGCAGCGACCACCAAGGCTGAGCTTGCGGCCCAGGTCCGGCGGCTGCGGAAGTCGCTCGACCGCGCCAAGGCGAAGAATGCCGCGCTCGGGAGGTCCTTGTCCGAAGCGCTCGAGCACCAGACCGCGACGTCCGAGATCCTGAAGGTCATCAGCCGTTCACCTGCGGACCTCCAGCCGGTGTACGACGCCATCGTGAGTAGCGCTACGCGGCTGTGCGTGGCCAAAGACGCAGTCATCTGGCGCCTTGACCGCGATGTTCTGCGCGTCGCCGCGCATCACGGCGCGCTGCCGTTCGAGGATCTCCCGATGGGGCGCGGCACCCCGCCCGGACGCGCTGCGGTGGAGCGCAAAGTGGTCCACGTCCTCGACGTCCAGGCGGAAAGGCGCAAATTTCCGGTGGGAGCCGCGGCAGCCCGTCGCTTGGGACTCCGGACGACTTTGAGTGTCCCGTTGCTGGAGAAGGGACAAGCGATCGGCGTAATCACGGTCCGGCGATCGGAGGTCCAGCGCTTCACCGCAAAGCAAATCGACCTGTTGCAAACGTTCGCCGACCAGGCGGTGATCGCGATCGAAAACGTGCGGCTGTTCAACGAGACCAAGGAGGCGCTCGGGCGGCAGACGGCGACAGCGGAGATCCTGAAAGTGATCAGCAGTTCGCCCACCGACGTGCAGCCGGTGTTCGACATCATCTCGCGCAATGCGCATGAGTTGTGTGGCAGTCTGTACGCGATCGTGGCGCGTTTCGACGGCGAACTGATGCATTTCGCAAGCAGCCACCACGTCGCCCCAGAACAGGCCGAAATATTGGCGCGCGGGTACCCGAGGCCCCCGGACAATTCGCGTGCGGGCGGACGAGCGATTCTCTCCAAATCGGTGGTTCGCATTGAGGATGCGCTCGCCGATCCGGATTACGACAGCCCGGCTACTGTGTCGGGAGGCTGGCGGCGAATCCTGGCGGTACCGATGCTGCGCGACGGTGATCCGCTCGGCGCCATCGTCGTCGGCTGGGCGGAGCCCGGACCGATCCAGAAGGTTCAGGAGGATCTGCTCAAGACCTTCGCCGACCAGGCGGTGATCGCAATCGAGAACGTACGCCTCTTCAACGAGACGAAGGAGGCGCTCGAGCGGCAGACGGCGACCAGCGAGCTGCTCAAGGTAATCGGTCGGTCCACGTTCGATCTCCAGCCGGTTTTCGACACGCTGGCCGAGAACGCCGTCAGGCTGTGTGAGGCCAGACAAGCATTCATCTTCCGATTCGACGGGCAACTTCTGCGAGTCGTGGCCAGTTGCAACACGTCCGCTGAACTCAGGAGCTTCCTCGAGCGAAACCCTGTCGCTCCCGGACGCGGCACCGTTGCCGGGCGCGCCGCTCTTGAGGGTCGCACCCTCCACGTTCACGACGTCCGGACCGACCCCGAATACAGCTGGGCTGCGCACGAGGTCGACCCCATTCGTACAGTGCTGACCATCCCCATGGTCCGGGCGGGCGAAGTGCTGGGTGTGATCGGTGTCAACCGGCATGAGGTTCTCCCGTTCACGGACAAGCAGATTGATCTGCTGCAGACCTTTGCCCACCAGGCCGCCATCGCGATCGAGAACGTGCGGCTGTTCAATGAGACCAAGGAGGCGCTCGAGCGGCAGACCGCAACGGCCGAGATTCTGAAGGTCATCAGCGGCTCTCCCACCGACACGCAGCCGGTTTTCGATGCCATCGTGCAGAGCGGGCTCAGGCTCTTTCCGGGCGCCGCGATCGCCGTTGCGCTTCCCGATGGCGATCAGGTGCGGGCGGCCGCCATCGCCGACCGGGACCCCGAGCGCGTCGAGGCATGGAAAGGCCGGTTTCCGAATCCGCTCAGTCGTGACTACATGCACGGAACGGCGATCCTGGACCGGAGGCTCATCGACGTACCGGACGCCGAAGCGCACGCGGCTGGCCCGTTCGCGCTGGGCGTCAAGAATTTCCTCGCGAGCGGATACCGCGCGGTCACCATCATGCCAATGATTCGCGGCGATGCCGCGATCGGGGCGATCAGCGTTATTCGGCTCGCGCCCGGGCCGCTGTCGGATAAGCAGATCGAGCTGTTGCGCACCTTCGCCAACCAGGCGGTGATCGCGATCGAGAACGTGCGCCTGTTCAACGAAACGAAGGAGGCGCTCGAGCGGCAGACGGCGACCGCTGAAATCTTGAAGGTCATCAGCAGCTCGCCGACCGATATCCAGCCGGTGCTGGATGCCGTGGGTGAGAATGCCGCGCGCTTATGCGACGCAAATAACGCTGTGATTTTTCGCCTGGAGGGTGGCCTGCTTCGGCAAGTGGCCGCTTATGGGGGGATTCCGACGACTAGCCACCCCACTGAGGGGCTGCCGGTCAACCGAGGCAGGGTGACCGGCCGGGCCGTATTTGAGCGTCAGACAATTCACATCCATGACCTCGCCGCAGAAGAGAGCGACTTCCCCGAAGGCAGTAGGGACGCGAGACGCGACGGCCATCGGACGACGCTCGCGACGCCTCTCCTGCGCGAGGGTGTCCCCATCGGGGCGATTCTGATCCGCCGCATGGAGGTTCGGCCTTTCTCGGACAAGCAGATCGCGCTGCTGCAAACCTTCGCCGACCAGGCCGTGATCGCGATCGAGAACGTGCGCCTCTTCAACGAGACGAAGGAGGCGCTCGAGCGGCAAACGGCCACGACGGGCATCCTGCGGGTGATCAGCGGCTCGCCGACGAGCGTGCAGCCGGTGTTCGACGCGATTCTGGAGCACGCTCTGCGGCTGTGCCAAGCGAGTTTCGGGTACGTGTTCACGACCGACGGCAACGCGTTCGATCTCGCCACGCAGCGAGGACTCGAAGGCGAGGCGTTGGCTGCGGTGGCGACGGCGTTCCGGGAAACGAGGGTCGCGGCGCCGCATACCGCGCTGGGCCGGGCGCGCGCCACTAGGCAGCCCGTGCACATCGAGGACGCAAGGGAGGAAGAGGCGTATCGGTCCAGGGACCCGCGGCGGGTGGCAACCGTGGAGAAGGCGGGCGCGCGCACGCTGCTTACCGTGCCGCTACTCAAGGAGGGTGCGGTCATCGGCGCGGTGGTCATCTACCGGCGCGAGGTGAGGCCGTTCGCGGACAAGCAGATCACGCTCCTGCAAACCTTCGCCGACCAGGCGGTGATCGCGATCGAGAACGTGCGCCTGTTCAACGAGACCAAGGAGGCGCTCGAGCGGCAGACGGCGACGGCGGAGATCCTCAAGGTGATCGCAAGTTCGCCATCGGATGTGCAACCCGTTTTCGATGCGATCGCGAGGAGCGCCTATCGGCTGATCGGAGGATTCTCCACGGCGGTCGCGCGTGTCTTCGACGATGTGCTGCATCTTGTGGCGTTTTCGAGCACGGGCGAGGCCGGGAACGAGGCTCTGAAGAGCGCGTTCCCCATGCCGGTGGCCCGGTCAAAGGCGGCTCGTACCGGCGCGCCTGTGTGCATAAGCGATACCGAAGCGCTTCCCGAATCCGCATCGGCACTGCGCGAGCTCGCGCGCGTACGAGGCTTTCGAAGCATCGTGATCGTTCCCTTGCTTCGGGAGAGTGTGACGACCGGCACGATCAGCGTCACCCGCAGAGAGCCAGGGGAGTTCAGCAATCACCAGGTCGATTTGCTGAAGACCTTCGCCGACCAGGCGGTGATCGCGATCGAGAACGTGCGTCTGTTCAATGAAACCAAGGAGTCGCTCGAGCGGCAGACGGCGACAGCGGAGATTCTCAAGGTCATCAGCGAATCGCCGACCGATACGCAGCCGGTGTTCGAGGCTATCGTCGATGCTTGCCAGGGCCTGTTCCCGGATCACCTGATTGGAATCAATCTGCTCGACGAAGGCGGTGGGCTTTACCTGAGCGCAGTACGGTCACCGAACGCAGACGCACTTAGGCGCTACTTCGAGCAGGCGCCGACGCGCCGGGCGGGTACCCGGGTCAAGCTGCGGCGGGCCGTCGCGCACTACCCGGACACCGAAGCGCCCGACGTGCCCGAAGAGGTGAAGCTCGGCTGCCGGGTGGGCGGTGCCCGATCGATCGTCTACGCCCCCCTCGTACTAGAAGGCAAGGGAATCGGCTCGCTTTGGGTCTCGCGTGCCAAGGCCGGACCGTTTGCGGACAAGGCAATTGCGTTGCTGAAGACTTTCGCCGATCAGGCCGTGATCGCGATCCAGAACGTGCGCTTGTTCAAGGAACTTCAGTCGCGCACCGAGGCGCTGACGAAGTCCGTGGGGCAGTTGACGGCGCTGGGCGAGGTGGGGCAGGCGATCAGCTCGACGCTCGACCTGGAGACGGTGCTGACGACGATCGTCTCGCACGCGTTGCACCTCACGGGGCTGGATGGCGGCACGATGCACGAGTACGACGAGCGGGCCGAGGAGTACCACCTGCGCGCCTCCGAGAACCTGAGCGCCGAGATCGTCGAAGCGCTTCGCAAGACGCCGATCCGTAGAGGTGAGGGCCCCGTCTGGCGCGCCGGTGTCACGGGACATCCGACCGAGATTCCGGAAATGCTCGACGACAGTTACCAGACGCCGCGGCGGGAGTTCCTCATTCGCGCGGGATACCGGGCGCTGTTGGTGGTGCCGCTCTTGCGCGAGGACCACATCATCGGCGCACTGTCGGTCGTCCGGAAGTCCCCGGGCGCGTTCGCACCGGAGATCGTCGAACTCCTGAAAACCTTCGCCACCCAGTCCGCGCTCGCGATCCAGAACGCGCGCCTGTTCCGCGAAATCGCCGAGAAGGGCAAGGAACTCGAGGTCGCGAGCCAGCACAAATCGCAGTTCCTTGCGAGCATGAGCCACGAGCTGAGGACGCCCTTGAACGCCATCCTCGGCTTCAACGAGATGATTCTGGCCGAGGTCTATGGCACGGTGCCGGGCGACATGAAGGAGCCGCTCGCCGACATCCAGACGAGCGGCAAGCACCTGCTGCGCCTCATCAACAACGTGCTCGACCTCGCTAAGATCGAGGCCGGGCGCATGGAGCTCGCGCTCTCGGACTACTCGGTGCACGACACGGTCGAGAGCGTGCGCGCGACGCTCAGGCCTCTTGCGGCGGACAAGGGGCTCGAATTCATCACCTCGGTCCCGGCGGACTTGCCGCTCGCCCACGGCGACGCGGGACGGCTCACGCAATGCCTGATGAACCTCGCCGGCAATTCGCTCAAGTTCACCAGGGCCGGCAAGGTCGAGATTTCGGTCGAGATCGAGGATGGAATGCTCGTCTACCGCGTCGCAGACACCGGGATCGGCATTCCGCCGGAAAAAATCGGCAGCCTGTTCACCGAGTTCAAGCAGACCGACGCCACGATCGCGAGCGAATACGGCGGCACGGGCCTCGGCCTTTCCATCAGCAAGAAATTCATCGAGATGCACGGCGGCCGGATCTGGGTGGAGAGCGAGCTCGGCAAGGGCTCGAGCTTCATCTTCCGGATTCCGCTGCGCGCAGGGGAGGGAAACGCTGCATGAGCGGCAAGACGATCCTGTACGTCGAAGACAACGAGATGAACCGCAAGATCGTGCGCGACCTGCTGAAGCGGA
>CAZYVT010000031.1:0-40891 GCA_964651335.1 uncultured Enterobacteriaceae bacterium
GTGGGCTTACGTACGACGGGCTGAGTCTTCTGTTTCCTGGACATGTGCTTCTCCTCGATAGAGTTGGTCGAAAACGATCGGATCGCGCCCCCGCTGATGCGGGGGCGAAAATCATTAACGCAAACAAACTCCCGCTTCATCAATCTCGACGGCATAGGAAACAATGGAAGGTTTGCCTCGCCCGGGAGAAATCGGCACGAATGCGGAAACGTCAGCAAGAAAAGGATGCGCGAATGCGCTCATGACGCGCATCCCCGAGCTTCCCGGTGCCTGATTCCGCCCGTTTAGCTCAAAACATGTGCGTAAACGCACATGTGCGATACGAATTTGTCCGGCGGCTCATGCAGTGCAAAGAATCCGGTTTAACTTAGTTCTCGTTCGTATTGATACGTCGCAGGATATTCTGAGAACGCTCCTTTTCGTAACGATGATCGCCACAAGCGGCCTTGCGCGGGCCGAGGGCGGCGCGCGCGTTCCGATGGAAGTCTGGGCGATCGGTTTGCCCAACGGCTACCTGTTCATGGATCGCGAGGCACGTGTCGTTCAGGTAACCCCCGAAACCGGGGTCCGGTGCGTGGTCGAGGTGCGCGGCGCGGAGGCCGGCAACCGGGTCGAGGTCGAGTTTGCGCCGCTCGAGTCGCGTACCGCGATCGACAGCGTGCCAAAGCTCGCGCCGTTCGCTCAGGTGACCGGCGGAACGGGATTCGCCGTCAAGCGCTGCACGGCTGCAGCTACGGAATCCAACCGTGAACCGGAGGCGCCTGAAACGCGGCGCCTGCCGATACGACCGGCGCTCAGTCCCCGGGGACGAATGACGGGGGCGCGACCAGCACCATGATCGGCGCGCAAGCGATACCCGTCGGGTCGCGAGCCGGCGTGCTCGCGCGGCTGCTCGCGCCCGAGAGAAGGCTATGGCTGGGAGCCATTTTCGGCTCGGTCCTCGCGGCGTATGCGCTATTCGCCCTGCATAGCTATCGATCCGTGGAGCGCGAGCTCACCGACGCCGCCCTGTCCCGGCGGCTCGCGATCTCGCGGCTTGCGGCGGTGAGCCTGGCGGGTCGGTTCGACGGTTTGATCAACATTGGAGTTTCGCTCGCCACCCGTGTGCGCTTCAGCGAGTTGGTCGTCTCCGGAAACTGGACCGGCGCTGTCGCGATCCTGCGCAGCGTTCCACGCGATTTCCCGTTTATCGAGCGGGTGTTTCTCGCCGATGCGAACGGCACGCTGATGGCGGATGCGCCGGAGCTGGCCGGCGCGCGAGGACGCAATTTCGCGGACCGGGAGTGGTACCAGGGAGTCACCCGGGACTGGAAGCCGTACATCTCTCCCGTATACCGCAGGGCGGCGCTGCCGCAGCGATACGTCTTTGCCGTGGCGGTGCCGATCCAGGACCGTGATCGGCGGCCGGCCGGCATCCTGGTGCTCCAGGTGCATCTGGAGGAGTTTTTCGACTGGATCGCGGACGTGGACATCGGTCCGGGCGGGTTCCTGTACGTCATCGACGGCAAGGGACAGGCCGCCTATCAACCGCAGCCCCGCGCGCAGGACCGCATCGCCGATCTGTCGCATAACCCGGTGGTGATCCGTGCTCTGGCGGGGAAAGAGGGAGTCGAAGTCGCGTTCGACCCCGATCAGGGCGAAGACCATGTTGCGGCCTACGTTGCCAGCCGTCACGGCTGGGCGGTCGTCGCGCAGCAACCGGCGAGCGCCGCATTCGCCGCTCGCGACAATCAGCTCAGACGCATTGTGATCGGGTACATGCTGTTGCTCGCCTTTTGCGCGCTTGCAATCTACCTCGCGACCCGGCTGCTTGTGCAACGGGTTCGGATGGAAGAAGCCCAGGAGGCAAAGACCGAGCTGGAGCGGCGCGTGGCAGAACGGACGGCGCAGCTCGAGGCCGCGAACAAAGAGCTGGAAAGCTTTAGCTACTCGGTTTCGCATGACCTGCGAGCGCCGTTGCGCGCGATCGACGGCTACGCCTTGATGATCGAAGAGGACTGCAGCGCCCGGCTGGACGACGAGGGCCGGCGGTTGCTCGGCGTGGTTCGCGAGAGCGCGGCGCAGATGGCGCGGCTGATTGACGACCTGCTCAGGTTCTCTCAGGTCGGCCGCAGGCCACTCGCGGTGGCGCCGCTGGACATGAGCGCGTTGGCGCGCGAGGTCGTCGGTGAGCTCTGCCGGGCGTACCCGAAGACAAGAGTCGATCTGGAGGCCCTGCCCTCCGCTGTGGGCGATCGCGCACTCCTTAGACAGGTGTGGACCAACCTGATCGGCAATGCGCTCAAGTACAGCGCCCGGCGGGAGTCCCCGCGGGTCGAGATTGGCGGGCGCCTGGACGGCACCGAATGCCGCTACTGGGTGCGCGACAACGGCGCGGGGTTCGACATGCGGTACTGCGAAAAGTTGTTCGGGGTTTTCCAGAGATTGCACCGTGTGGAGGAGTTCGAGGGCAGCGGCGTGGGGCTTGCGATCGTCCAGCGTGTGGTTGCGCGACACAGTGGGCGTGTCTGGGCCGAGGGTAAACCGGACGCGGGCGCCTGCTTTCACTTTGCACTGCCAACGGAGGGTTGAGCGATGGGCGGCTATGAAGCGATCGAGATCCTGCTCGCCGAGGACGACCCGCGCGACGCGGAGATGACCCTGCGCGCGCTGCGCAAGAACAATTTCGCGAACAAGGTCCACTGGGTGAAGGATGGCGCCGCGGCGCTCGACTACCTCTTTCGCCAGGGCGAGTACGCGGGCCGCGAGGCCGGCCTGACGCCGAAACTGGTGCTGCTCGACATCAAGATGCCCAAGGTGGACGGAATCGAGGTGCTGCGCCGGATCAAGGCCGACGAACGCACGCGATCGATTCCGGTGGTGGTGATGACTTCGTCCAACGAGGAGCGCGACGTGATGGAGAGCTATCGGCTCGGCGTCAACAGCTACATCGTCAAGCCGATCGAGTTCGACGCCTTCCTCGGCACGGTGGCGAAGATCGGGATGTATTGGGTGCTCACCAACCGGGTGCCGGGCGAGGACAGGACGTAGCAATGGCACTGCCCGGGCACGTCCGCGTCCTGCTGCTCGAAGATGTCGCCACCGACGCCGAGATCGAGGTGCGCGAGCTCAAGCGCGCAGGACTCGCCGTGGAGCACCGCCTCGTCGATACCGAGGAGACGTTCCGTCTCGAGCTGCAGCGGTTCTCGCCCCACGTCATCATTTCGGACTTCTCGATGCCGCACTTCGACGGCATGGCGGCGCTCGCGCTGGCGCGCGAGCTGCACCCCGACATCCCGTTTCTGTTCGTCTCCGGAACCATCGGCGAGGAATATGCCATCCGGGCGCTGAAGAACGGCGCGACGGACTACGTGCTCAAGACCAACCTGATACGCCTGCCGGCCGCGGTCGAGCGCGCGCTGCAGGAGGCCCGCGACCGCCGCGCACGCGGCATCGCGGAGCGCAAGCTTGCGGAGACCCGCGAGCGGCTGCAAAGCATCTTCGAGTCGCTGCCCGACGTGCTCTGGTCGCACGAGCTGCCATCGTTGCGCACTGCGTACATCAGCCCCGCAGTGGCGCAGATCTACGGTCGCCCCACCGGCGAGTTCCTGGCAAAAAGCGACCTGTGGCAGGATATGATCCATCCTGACGACCGGCCCGCGGTGGTCGCAGCCTGGCAGGAATTGCTCAAGGGCACCCCGTTCGATGTCGAATACCGGATCCTGCGCTCCGACGGCGAGCTGCGCTGGATCAACGATCGCGGGCGCCTGATCCGGGACTCCTCAGGCAGCGCGATTCGCGTCGATGGGCTGGCGCGCGACATCACCGACGCGGTGCGCCAGCGCGAACGCCTGGCGCGCCTGGGCCGGATCCGTGACCTGCTGGGCGCCGCGAACGCAGCATTCATGCGCATCCGGGAGCGGCACGTGCTGTTCGAGGAGTTCTGCCGCATCGCAGTCTCGCGCGGCGGGTTCGTGCTCGTGCGAGTCGTCGAGCTGGACCGCTCGGGCAAGGCGAGCGTCGTCGCGACCACCGAGGATGCGCCCGGCGCCTTTGCGAGCATCATCGACGAATACAACCGTGACCCGGTGAATGCGCAAAGCCTGCTCGCGCACGCCATCCGCAGCGGGCAACTCGCTGTGTCGAATGACGTTCGCGACGATGAGCGGGTGCCTTTGCGGAGGGCGCTCACCGAGCGCGGGAACTATTCCCTGGTCATCCTCCCGGTGCGCGCTGAAGACAGGGTCGTCGCCGTGGCGACCCTGCGCGCGCGCGAGCCCAACTTCTTCGACCAGGAGGAGCTCGCGCTGCTCTCGGAAATGGTCGCCAACCTCGAGTTTGCCCTTGAGCTCATCGCCAAGCAGGACCACATTACGTACCTCGCGCTCTACGACACGCTCACCGGGCTGCCGAACCGCACCCTGTTCCACGAACGCCTGACCCAGGCGATCAAGGCGGAGCGGCGCGGCCATAGTTCCGTGGCGCTGGTTCTGATCGACCTCGAGCGCTTCAAGGCGATCAACGACACCCTGGGCCAGCACGTCGGGGACCGCGTGCTGCAGGGCGCGGCGCAGCGTCTCCAGGAAGTTGCCGGCGACATTCAGCGCGTCGCCCGCCTCGGCGGCAATCTGTACGCTCTGCTGTTCCCGGGCATCAGCGGAGCGGAGGAAGTGGCGCGTTGGATCGAGCAGAAAGCGGCCACGGTATTAAGCCTGCCATTGCAGATCGAGCAGCACGCCATCCGGCTCGCGGCCCAGGCGGGAATCGCCGTCTTCCCGGACGACGGGGCGGATTCCGATACGCTGCTGCGCAACGCCGAGGCGGCGCTGAAGCGCGCCAAGAAAACCGGCGAGCGCTACCTGTTCTACGCGCCGCACATCAACGCGCGCGTCTCGGAGCAAGTCGAGCTGGAGCACCGTCTGCGCAGGGCGGTGGACCAGGGAGAGCTCTTCCTGCACTTCCAGCCGAAGATCGAGCTCGGGACGCGCCGCGTCGTCGGTCTCGAGGCGCTGATGCGCTGGACCGGTCCGGACGGTACGCTCGTCTCGCCGGCCAAATTCGTCCCGGTGCTCGAAGAGACCGGGCTCATCCTGGAAGCGGGGCAGCAGGCGCTCGCCGCGGCCACCGGGGCCTACCGCGTGTGGAAGGCCGCCGGGATCGACGCGCCGCGCATCGCGGTCAACGTCTCCTCGATCCAGCTCAGACGGAGCTCGTTCGTCGGCGACATCTGGTCGGCGGTCGGCCTGGCGGATAACTGCGGCGTGGATCTCGAGATCACGGAGAGCCTGCTGATGGAGAATGTCGAGGAAAGCATTGCCAAACTGCGCGAGCTGCGCGACAAGGGCATGATGATCGCGCTCGACGATTTCGGCACCGGCTATTCGTCGCTCGCCTATCTCAGCCGGCTGCCGATCGATACCGTCAAGATCGATCGCGCCTTCGTGCACGGCGTCACCGAGAACGCCAACGACACGAGCATCGTCTCCACCATCATCTCGCTTGCCCAGGCGCTGCGGCTGAAAGTGGTCGCCGAGGGCGTGGAGACCGAGGAGCAGGCACGCATGCTGCGCCTGCTGCGCTGCGACCAGATGCAGGGCTATCTCTTCAGTCCGCCAATCTCGCTGGACGAAACGGCGAAATTCCTGCGCGCGCAGACGGCCTGAACCGGGCCGCTGCACGCTCGGCGAGCGTCGCCCGGGAACGGGCTACGCGGACGCAAGCTCCGGCCGGTTGCGGAACTGCTCCAGCGCCTCCGGGTTGGCGAGGGCCTCCGCGTTTTTCACCGCGAGGCCGTGCACCACATTGCGCACCGCCAGTTCGACGATCTTGCCGCTCTTCGTGCGCGGAATATCGGCAACCTGGAGAATCTTCTCCGGAACGTGCCTGGGCGTGGTGTTGTCGCGGATCCTCTGCCGGATCCGCGTCGCCAGCCCGTTGTCGAGCCGCACGCCGTCTTTCAGCTTGACGAAAAGCACTACGCGGACGTCATTGTTCCAGTCCTGCCCGATGACGATGGACTCGACCACCTCGTCGAGCTGCTCCACCTGGCGGTAGATCTCCGCGGTGCCGATCCGCACGCCTCCGGGATTGAGCACCGAATCCGAGCGCCCGTAGATGATCACACCCCCATGCGAGGTCACCTCGCACCAGTCGCCGTGCCGCCAGACATTCGGGTAGCGGTCGAAGTACGCGGCGCGGTACTTCGCGCCGTCGGGGTCGTTCCAGAAGCCGACCGGCATCGAAGGAAACGGCCGGGTGCATACCAGCTCGCCCTTCTCGCCGTGCAAGGACTTTCCGTTCTCGTCGAACACCTCCACCGCCATGCCGAGGCCCTTGCACTGGATCTCCCCGCGCCAGACCGGGAGGATCGGGTTTCCGAGCACGAAGCAGGACACGATGTCCGTGCCGCCGGAGATGGACGAAAGGCAAACGTCTTCTTTGATGTTGGCATAGACGTAGTCGAAACCTTCCGGAACGAGCGGCGAGCCTGTCGACAGCACGGCGCGCAGACGGGCGAGATCGTGGCTCTCGCGCGGCTTCAGGCTGATCTTCGCGATCGCGTCGATGAACTTCGCGGAAGTGCCGAAATGCGTCATTCCTTCGGCCTCGGCGAAGTCGAACAGGATCCGGCCGCGCCCTGCGAAGGGCGAACCGTCGTAGAGCAGCAGCGCGGCCCCCGAGGCGAGGCCCGAAGCGAGCCAGTTCCACATCATCCAGCCCAGCGTGGTGAAGTAGAACAGGCGGTCACCGGGCTTCACGTCGGCGTGCAGCCGATGCTCCTTCAAATGCTGCAAGAGCGTGCCACCCGCGCCGTGCACGATGCACTTCGGAACGCCGGTCGTGCCAGACGAATAGAGAATGTAGAGCGGGTGGTTGAACTCGACCTGCTCGAAGGTGATCTCTCCGGGCGCAAAACGGCGGATGACCTCCGCGGCGCCGTCCGAATAGGAAAGCTCCACGGACGTGGTCACGCTCGGCAACCCGGCGAGGATTTGCGAGTTCTTCTCGCGCAGGTCGAATTCCTTGCTACCGTACAGGTAGCGGTCGGCGCAGAACAGGACCTTCGGCTCGATCTGCCCGAAACGGTCGAGCACCCCCTGCACGCCGAAGTCCGGCGAGCAGGAAGACCAGATCGCGCCGAGGCTCGCAGTGGCGAGCATCGCCGCGGCTGCTTCGGGCATGTTCGGTAGATAGCCTCCCACCCGGTCGCCCTGCTGCACGCCCGCAGCGCGCAGCGCCTGCGCGAGCCGCGAGACCAGGGCGTGAAGCTCCTTGCCCGAGAGGCGCCGTTTGATGCGTTCCTCGCCCCAGAACACGATCGCGTCGCCCTCGCCTCGCGAGCGCAGCAGGTTTTCCGCAAAATTGAGCCTGCCGTCTGGAAACCAGGTTGCGCCGGGCATGCGGTCGCCATCGACCAATGTGCGCTGCCCTTTCGTCCCCTTGACCTCGCAGAAATCCCAGACGAGATTCCAAAAGTCCTCGCTCTTTTCCACCGACCAGCGGTGCAGCTCGGGCCAGTCGCGCTTGCCCGCGCCTTGCATGAACCTTGCCAAGTCGCTCTGCGCCGCGCGCTCGGCGCTTGGCCGCCAGAGCGGGCTTTCACTCATCGCACGACCTCCGCGTGCAGCAGCCGCTCGCGGATCGGCTCCGGGATGCGCATGGGTTTCCGCTTCGCGATGTCGATGAACACGACCACCGCCTCGCCGTCGGCATACAGGTGCCGGTCGCTATCGAGGTGAAGCTGATAATAGGTGGGTACGCTCGAGCCGCCGGGTGCGCCGACAAAGAGCTTCACCTCCACCGTGCCGGGATACACCAGCGGCCGCTTGTAGTTGCAGGTCGCATTTGCAATTACGATCCCGGTCGACTTCCACGGCTCCACCTCCGGAATCAGCGCGTCGAACCAGCTGATCCGCGCCTGCTCCATGTAGCGGAAGTAGGTCGTGTTGTTCACGTGCCCCATGGCGTCCATGTCGCCCCAGCGGATGGGAATGCGCTCGATGTGGGCGAGCCTGCGGCTTGAGTCCATGGGCCGGGATTCTATAATCCCCCATGACCCGCGAATCGATGCAGTACGACGTGGTGATTGTGGGCGGCGGCCCGGCGGGCCTCGCCGCCGCAATCCGGCTGAAGCAGCTCTCCTCCGACCGTTCCGTCTGTGTTCTCGAGAAGGGCTCCGAGATCGGCGCTCACATCCTCTCGGGCGCGGTGATGGACCCGCGCGGGCTCGACGAGTTGATCCCGGACTGGAAACAGCGCGGCGCCCCGCTCAACGCTCCGGTCAGCGAGGATCGCTTCCTGTTCCTCACCGAAAGCGGCTCCGTGCGCACGCCGAACTGGATGCTGCCCGCCTGCTTCAAGAACCACGGCAACTACGTGATCAGCCTCGGCAGCCTCTGCCGCTGGCTCGGCCAGCAGGCCGAGGCGCTGGGCGTCGAGATCTTTCCCGGTTTTGCCGCCGCCGAGGTGCTCTATGACGAGTCCGGACGCGTGAAAGGCGTCGCCACCGGCGACATGGGCGTCAACCGCAAGGGGGAGAAGACCGGGAGCTACCAGCAGGGCATGGAACTGCACGGCAAATACACCTTTTTCGCCGAGGGCTGCCGCGGCAATCTCGGCAGGCAGCTCGAGGTGAAATTCGGATTGCGCAGGAACGCCGACCCGCAGGTGTTCGGGATCGGCCTGAAGGAATTGTGGGATGTGAAGCCCGGGAAGCACCAGGCGGGCCTCGTGGTGCACACCGCGGGCTGGCCGCTCGATTCGCAGACGTACGGCGGCTCGTTCCTGTATCACCTGGAGAACCACCAGGTGGCGGTCGGGTTCGTCGTCGGACTGGCGTACACCAACCCCTACCTCAACCCCTACGAGGAGTTCCAGCGCTACAAGACGCATCCCGCGATCCGCGGCTTTTTCGAGGGCGGCAAGCGCGTCGCATACGGCGCGCGCGCGATCGCGGCCGGAGGCATGCAATCGCTGCCTGAGTTTGTCTTTCCCGGCGGCTGCCTGATCGGCGACGAGGCGGGATTCCTCAACGCCTCGCGCATCAAGGGCAGTCATGCCGCGATCAAGACCGGGATGCTCGCCGCGGAAGCCGCGCATGCGGCGGTTTCCGCAGGACGCTCGGCCGACACGCTCGATGCGTACCCGGAGGCATTCAGGCAGTCTTGGCTCTTCGATGAGCTGTGGCGGGCGCGAAATTTCAAGCCGTGGATGGCCAAGGGCCTGGTTCTCGGCACACTGATGGTCGGCATCGACCAGGTCGTCTTCGGCGGCAAGGCGCCCTGGACGCTGCACCATGCGCACGCCGATCACGAGACGCTGAAGAAAAAAACAGAGACGCAGCCGATCCAGTATCCGAAGCCGGACGGCGTGATCACCTTCGACTGTCTGACCAACGTCTCGTTCTCGAACACGAACCACGGCGAAGACCAGCCCGTGCACCTGACGCTCAAGGATGCATCGGTGCCGGTCAGCATCAACCTCGAGCTGTACGACGCGCCGGAGCAGCGCTATTGTCCCGCCGGCGTCTACGAGATCGTGCGTGAGGCAGCCGGCCCGCGGCTGCAGATCAACGCCCAGAACTGCGTGCATTGCAAGACCTGCGACATCAAGGATCCGACGCAGAACATCGTCTGGGTCACGCCCGAGGGCGGCGGCGGACCCAATTACCCCAACATGTGAACATGGGGTCAGAGTCATTTTTCCGCCCGGTCGCTGAAACCTTACTCCCATGAAACGGAAAAATCACTCTGACCCCATGTTCAAGACGGCCGACCTGTACGACGCCCACACCGACGAGGTCCACGTCGTCGAGCCCTTGTTTCGCCATTTCGGCGGCGCAAGACGCTTTTGCGGACCCATCTGTACGCTGAAGGTGTACGAAGACAACCTGCTTGTGCACGAGCAGTTGAAAGAACCTGGCGAGGGCCGCGTCATGGTGATCGACGGCGCCGGCAGCCTGCGCTCGGCGATCGTCGGCGACATCCTCGCGCAGCGTGCCAAGGACATGGGCTACGCCGGCTACGTCATCAATGGCTGCGTTCGTGACGTCGCCGACTGCGCCAGGATCGACATCGGCCTGATGGCGCTCGCTTCGAACCCGACCCGCCCGAAAAAGAAAGGCTTCGGTGAGCGCGGCCTCCCGGTCGCCTTCGGCGGCGCGAAATTCACGCCCGGTGAATGGCTGTATGCGGATGAAGACGGAATTCTCGTTTGCGCGAGGCAACTGGCATGAGTGCGCAGGCGCAGCGTTACACGACATTTGCGGACTTCTATCCGTTTTACCTTTCGCAGCACTCGAACCGGACCTGCCGGCGGCTGCATTTCGTCGGCACGACTCTGGCGATTGGGTTCCTCGCCCACGCGTTCTCCACCTTGAATTTCTGGTGGCTGCTCGCCGGAATCATGCAGGGCTACGCCTGGGCGTGGGTCGGTCATTACGTCTTCGAGAAGAACCGCCCCGCCACCTTCACGCACCCTTTCTACAGCCTGCTCGGCGACTGGGTGATGTGGTCCGCGATCCTGCGCGGCAGGATCAAGCTCTGACCCGCATCCCGGAAGAGTTCGACGAATCGTTTCAGCCTGTCATCGGGGCGCCGGTCACGCTGCGCCCGCTCCGTCCTGAAGATATCGACATCGAGACCGCGTTCGTCGAAGGCCTCTCGCCCGAGACGCGGGCGAGCCGACTGCTCGGCGGCGCGATCCGCGCCACGCGGGAGTACCTCGAGCGTTTGACCCGGGTCGATTATGCAAAGGACATGGCGCTCGCGGCGACCGTGATGCTCGAAGGCCGGGAAACGCTGATTGGGGTGGCGCGCTACGCACTTGATTCCGACGGCGAAGGTGGCGAATTCGCCCTGGTGATCGCGGACGCCTGGCAGGGACGCGGCATCGGGAGAAAGATGCTCGAGAAGCTGGTCGCGGTGGCGAGACGGCGCGCGCTGCGGCGGATCTACGGCGACACGCTCTCGACCAATCGCCCGATGCTCGATCTGGCGAAGACGCTCTCGTTCGAGCTGACGCGGCATCCGGGAGATTCCAGCGTCACGCGTGTTACGCTGGAGCTGCGGAAATAAGGGTCAGAGTAACTTTTCCGGTCTCGTTGCCCGAAGAGATCGGGCGCGGCAACGGAAAACTTACTCTGACTCCAATTTCCTTTTTCTTTACGCAGCGAGGAACTGCTCCTCGTCGAGCGCCATCACGGCACTGGAGCCGTTGACGACCGCGTCGCGCAGGCCGTGTGCCTGCGAGAGCACATGGTCGCCGAAGAAGCGCGCGGTCTTGATTTTTGCCTCGAGGAACGATTTGTCGCCATCCGCGGTCAGCTTGCGCTCCGCGATCAAGGCGGCGCGCGCCATCTGCCAGCCGCCACAGGTGATTCCCATGAGCTTGAGGAAAGGCACTGCGCCGGCAAATGCGGTGCGAGGGTCCTTGCCGGCGTTTGCCAGGATGAAATCCACGCAATCCGATATGGCGGCGACGCCTGCTGCGAGAGGAGCGCGCAGGGCCAGCACATCGGCGTTCTTCGACGCGGCGAGCTCGTTATCAAATTTGCGCAGTTCGCCGAGCAACGTCCTCACCGTCGCCCCGGCTTCGCGCACAATCTTGCGGCCGACGAGGTCGTTCGCCTGAATGCCGGTCGTACCCTCGTAAATCGTGGTGATGCGGGAGTCGCGATAATGCTGCGCCGCCCCGGTCTCCTCGATGAACCCCATGCCACCGTGTACTTGCACGCCCAGCGACGCCACTTCGATCCCGGTTTCCGTGGACCAACCCTTCACCACCGGAATGATCAGATCGACGAACGCCTGGTTGCGCTCACGCGCCTGTTTGTCCGGGTGGCGGTGCGCCGCGTCGAGAGCCGCAGCCGCGACGTACGCAAGCGCGCGCATCGCCTCGGTCTGCGACTTCATGAGCATGAGCATCCTGCGCACGTCCGGGTGGCGGATGATCGGCACCGCTTTGCCGCCCGCGGCAAGGTCGCGTCCCTGGATCCGTTCTTTCGCGAAGGCGACCGCGCGCTGAAACGCGCGCTCGGCGATTGCCACGCCTTCGAGGCCCACCGCAAAGCGCGCCGCATTCATCATGATGAACATGTATTCCAGGCCGCGGTTCTCGTCGCCCACGAGGTAGCCCAGGGCCTTGTCGAACACCATCACGGCAGTGGGGCTGGCGTGAATTCCCAGTTTGTGCTCGATCGAGGCGCAGGTGGCGCCGTTTCTGGCGCCGAGGGAGCCATCCGGGTTCACGAGAAACTTCGGCACCACGAACAGCGAGATCCCCCTCACGCCCTCGGGCGCGTCGGGCGTGCGCGCAAGCACGAGGTGCACGATGTTGTCGGTGTAGTCGTGCTCGCCGAAGGTGATGAAGATCTTCTGCCCGGAAATGAGGTAGTGGTCGCCCTCGCGCTCGGCGCGGGTGCGCAGGAGCGCCAGGTCCGATCCGGCCTGGGGTTCGGTGAGGTTCATCGTGCCGGTCCACTCGCCGCTCGCCATTTTGGGAAGGAACGTCTTCCTGAGCGCCTCCGAGCCCCGCAGCTCGATCGCGTGCAGCGCGCCCTGTGTAAGCATCGGGCAAAGCGAGAAGCTCATGTTCGCGCTGCACCACATTTCTTCGACCGGTGTCGCGACCAGCCTCGGCAGTCCCTGGCCACCCCACTTCGCGTCAACGGGCAGCGCGCCCCAGCCACCGTCGACGTACTTGCGGTAAGCGTCCTTGAATCCTTTCGGCGTGGTGACCGCGCCGTCGTTCCAGACAGAGCCTTCCTGATCTCCAGAATAGTTCAATGGATCAAGCACTTCTGAAGCAAACTTCGCAGCTTCCTCGAGGATCGCATCGACGGTGTCCGGGGTCGCCTCCTCGCAGCCGGGAAGCTTCGCGACGTGCTCGAGTCCGGCCAGCTCGTTCAGCACGAACCGCATGTCCTTGAGAGGTGCAGCGTACGCACTCATTTCTTCAGCTCCTCCACCAGTTCCGGCACGATCTTGAACAGGTCCCCCACCACGCCATAGTCGGCGACCTGGAAGATCGGCGCCTCCTCGTCCTTGTTGATCGCGACGATCACGCGGCTGTCCTTCATTCCGGCAAGGTGCTGGATCGCGCCGGAAATCCCGACCGCGATGTAGAGCTCCGGCGCGACGATCTTTCCGGTCTGACCGACCTGCCAGTCATTCGGCACGAAGCCCGCATCTACCGCGGCCCGCGAGGCGCCCATCGCGGCATTGAGCTTGTCGGCGAGCGGCTCGAGGAGCTTGAAGTTCTCGCCCGAGCCCATTCCCCTGCCGCCCGAGACGACGACGCGCGCCGAGGTCAGTTCCGGCCGCTCGGACTTCGCCTCCTCGCGGCCCACGAAACTGGAAAGCCCGCTGTCCGCGGGTGCCGCGACGACCTCCACCGTGGCATTGCCGCCGGTTGCGGCGACGGCGTCAAAACCGGTGCTGCGCACGGTGATCACCTTGATCGGGTCAGTGGACTTGATCGTGGCGAGCGCGTTTCCGGCGTAAATCGGGCGCACGAACGTGTCCGGCCCTTCCACCGCGATGATCTCGGAAATCTGCTGCGCATCCAGGAGCGCCGCCGCGCGCGGCATGACGTTCTTGCCATTCGAGGTTGCGGGAGCGAGGATGTGGCTGTAGCCCTTCGCCAGCGCGACGATCAGCGCAGCGACGTTTTCCGCGATCTCGTCGTCGAGGGGTTTGCCGTCGGCATGCAGCACTCTCGAGACCCCGGCGATGCCCGCAGCGGCCTTGGCCGCTTCCGCGCAGCCGTGGCCGGCGACCAGCACGTGGATCTCGCCGCCGATCTTCTGCGCGGCGGCGACCGTGCTCAGCGTGGATTTCTTGATCGATTTGTTGTCGTGCTCGGCGAATACGAGGACGGTCATCAAATCACCTTCGCTTCATTGCGGAGCTTCTCGACCAGCGTCTTCGCGTCGGGCACCTTGACGCCAGACTTGCGCTTCGGCGGTTCGCTCACCTTGAGAGTCTGCAGCCGCGGCGTCACATCGACTCCGAGCGTGTCGGGCTTCAACGTCTCCAGTGTCTTCTTCTTCGCCTTCATGATGTTGGGCAGCGTCACGTAGCGCGGCTCGTTCAGGCGCAGATCGGTGGTCACCACCGCAGGAAGCTTCACCAGGATGGTGTCGAGCCCTCCGTCCACCTCGCGGGTGACCTCGGCCTTGCCGTCGGCGATCTTCACTTTCGAAGCGAACGTGGCCTGCGGCCAGCCGAGCAGCGCGGCAAGCATCTGGCCGGTCTGATTCGCATCGTCGTCGATCGCCTGCTTTCCCAGGATCACGAGCTGCGGCTTTTCTTTCGAGCAGACGGCTCTCAACAGCTTCGCCACCGCCAGCGGTTGCAGCTCTTCGCCGGTCTCGACCAGGATCGCACGGTCGGCGCCGATCGCAAGCGCCGTCCGGAGTGTCTCCTGGCAGGCCTGTATGCCGCAGGAGACAACGACGACCTCGGTAGCGACGCCGGCTTCCTTGAGACGCATCGCCTCCTCGACCGCGATCTCGTCGAAGGGGTTCATGGACATCTTTACGTTGGCGGTCTCAACGCCGGTGCCGTCTCCCTTGACGCGCACCTTGACGTTGTAATCCACCACGCGTTTGATGCAGACCAGGATTTTCATGGGTGACCGAAACCTGGAGGGTGGCAAATTATAGCGTGCCGATCCGTGAATTCAGGTGTTTCAAACGCCCTTACCCGACCGCAGTTGGCAGCCCAAAATGCGATGCGATGATGCGACGCGGTCATGTATTCCCCGCTGCCCGAATCGCGATTTCCCGGAACACCGCGCCGGTATGCTCGCCGCGTTTCGGAATCGACGGCGGCACCCATGCGGGCTCGCCGATCATGCGCAGCGCGGCGGCGCGAACTTGCTCGAACTGAGAAGTGAAGCGATCGCCACCGTGGTCCGAACCTGGCCCGACTTCCGATCACCGAGTGGCTGCATGTGCTCAAGACGCCGGCTCAGCCCGGACGGCCGAGGCCGCGCTCGTCGCGGACGATCGCGCGGCGCACGTAGCGCACGCCGAGGGCGACCAACAGCGCGACCACCGGGATGGAAACGCCCATGGCGATCTCGGGATCGACTGCCCATCCGGCTCGCGCGAGCGCCTTGGCCGCGTAGCCGACCAGGCCCACCGCGTAGTAGGTGATCGCGACGACCGAGAGCGCTTCGACCGTCTCCTGGAGACGAAGCTGCAGGCGTGCGCGCCGGTTCATCGAGGCGAGGACCTCCGAGTTCTGCTGCTCGCGCACGATGCCGACGCGCGTCGAGAGCAGGTTGCTTACCCGCGCGACCCGCTCGGAGAGCTCGAGCTGGCGCCGCGCGAGCGACTCGCAGGTCGCCATGGCGGGCGCCAGGCGCCGCGCCATGAATTCGCCGAGGGGCTGCGTGCCCGGAAGCCGGCTCTCGCGCAGCTCGGCGATGCGCGCAAGCGTCAGGTCGTAATAAGCGCGCGCCGCGCCGAAGCGGTAGCGCGAGTCGGCGATCGTCTTCTCGACGCGCGCTGCGAGCCGCGTGAGCGCCTCGAGCGCCTGCTCGTCGGTGCCGGCGTGCGCTGCGATCATCGCGGCGAGGGCGGCGAGCTCATTCTCCATTTCGCGCAGCTGCGGGGCGGCGGCGCGCGCCACCGGCAGCGCCAGCAGCGCCATCATGCGGTAGGTCTCGATTTCGAACAGCCGCTGCAGCGTGCGCGCCGCCTGGCGGCGCGAGAGCCCGCGGTCGAACAGCGCGAGACGGCCGTAGCCGTCGGCATGGATCCGGAAGTCGGTGTACACGTGCGCGGCGCCGTCGCCGATCTCCGCGCCGACGACGTCGTTGCGCTCGAACAGCGCGGCGATTCCCGCGGCGTCGGGCACCGGCTGGCTGCGCGCGAACAGTTCGGCGCGCGTCGCGACCAGCGTGCGGCCGGGAATCGCAGCGAGCCATTCGGCGGGCACCGCGCCGCCCCCGTAGAAGGCGTAGCTCGAGAACTCGGCGTGCTTTTCCCAGCGCACCCGGAAGTCGCCCAGCCGGGCGCCGAAATGAATCGCGTCGGCGGGCAGCGGCTCGGCGCTGTAGCGCTCGCACAGCGCCGCGAGGTGCGCATGCTCCGCGAGCCGATCCGAAGGGTCGATGAGCACTGCCAGGTATGCCACGCGCTCCGGCGCCGCGAGCGGCTGCAGCGGCCGCGCGTGAACCTCGTCGGCGAGGTGGAAGCGCTGCGGATGATCGGGAGGAGCGACGTTTGGCACGTCCGGCTATCCGGACACGCGACGCCCCCGCAGCGCGATCCCGAACTGCGCCGCGATGTTTAGCTTGACGCTCAACAGGATTTTCATGCGGGCAACCGGGACTCGGAAGGTGGCAAATTATAGCGTGCACGCCTCCCGGCAATCCCATCATGACCCCGAAGTGTATGATGGCCGCGCTCCACCAATCGCCGGCAGGGAGCCGCACCCGTGACACCTACACCATCGGGAAGTACCCCATGAGCAATTCCGGAATGAATTTCCCCGACATCACCAAGATGCTGGAGCAGCTCAAAATTCCCGGCATCGACATGAACGCCATCGTCGAGGCGCGGCGCAAGGACATCGAGGCGCTGACGCAGGCGAACCAGATGGCGTACGAAAGCATCCAGGCGCTCGCCAGGCGCGAAGCCGAGATCCTTCAGCAGACCATGTCCGAGTGGCAGGGGGCGATGGCGGGATTGGCCGGAAAGAACCCGGCCGAGATGGCGGCAAAAGGCACGGAACTGGCCACCCAGGCCTTCGGCCGGGCATTGGCCAACATGCGGGAACTCGCCGAGATGGCGGTGAAATCGCAAGCCCAGACGTACGAGGTGCTGAACAAGCGGTTTCAGGAAAACCTCGAGGACCTCAGGAAACTGATGCAGCCGAAGTAGTTGCCCGGCAAGACTTACGGCCGGAATCCGAAACTCGGCGGCCCGGGAGTGCGCAGCGGTGCAGCGAGCTCCGCGAATTCGCACAGGATGCGCCGCGTGTCGCGCGGGTCGATGATCTCCTCGATGATGAACGACTCGGCGCTGCGGAATGGCGATCGCAGCTTGTTCAGGCGCGCCTCGATTTCCGCGAGCTTTGCCGCGGGATCGGAGGCGGCCGCGATTTCCGACTTGTACGCGGCTTCCAGTCCGCCGGCGATCGGCAGCGATCCCCAATCCCCCGAGGGCCACGCGTAGCGCATGCAGAATCGCGCTGGGTTCATGTGCGCGGCGCCCGCGACGCCGTATACCTTGCGCACGATGATCGTGCACCAGGGAATCGTGGCCTGGTAAATCGCCTGCATGGCGCGTGCGCCATGCCGGATCGTCCCCGCCTCTTCGGCATCGCGCCCGATCAGGAACCCCGGAATGTCCACCAGATGCACGACCGGCAGGTGGAAGGTCTGGGCGAGGTCGACGAACCGGATCACCTTGTCGCAGGCATCTGCTGTCCAGGCGCCGCCGTAGTGGTACGGATCGCTCGCCATCACCGCGACCGGCCAGCCGTCCAGCCGAGCGAACCCCGTGATCACCGAGCGGCCCCAGCGGCGCCCGATCTCCAGGAAGCTGCCCTCATCCACCAGCGCCTCGGCGATCGGACGCATCTTGTACACCTTGCGCGGATCGCGCGGCACCGCGTCGATCAGCCACTCGACGCGCCGGTTCGCCTCGTCGGTGCTTGCCGTGCGCCGCGGCAGTTCATGCACGGAGCTCGGCAGATACGCGAGAAAGCCCCGCGCCATGGCAAAGGCTTCCTCTTCGGATTCGGCCTCGTCGTCGATTGCGCCGTTGCGGGTGTGGATCGCGCTTCCGCCCAGCTCGTTCTTGTCCACCACCTGACCGATGCGCGCAACCACCGGCGGTCCGGCGACGAACATCTGTGCGGTGTCCTTCACGATCACCGAGTAGTGGCTTGCCGCGACGCGCGCCGCTCCCAGGCCCGCCACCGAGCCGAGCGCAAGCGCGACTACCGGCACCTGCGACAGGTTGTCGACGCAGAGTTTCCAGAACGGCATGCTCGGCAGCAGCGTCCTGCCCTCGATCTCGATGTTCTTCACCGACCCGCCGCCGCCGGTCCCGTCCACCAGCCTTACGATCGGGATGCGCAGATCGAGCGCCATCTGCTCTACGAGCACCAGCTTCTCGCGGATCGCCGCGTCGTTCGCTCCACCCCGCACGGTGAAGTCGTCGCCGGCGACCGCGATGGTGCGGCCCTGGAGGCGCGCGCGGCCCATGACCAGGTTCGCCGGGGTGAATCCGACCAGACCGCCTTCCTCGTCATAGCGCGCCTTGCCGGCGATGCTCCCCAGCTCATGGAAGCTGCCGGGATCGACCAGCGCGTCGATGCGCTCGCGCACGGTGAGCTTGCCAAGGCCTTTATGGCGGGCGACTTTGTCCTCGCCGCCCATCTGCGCTGCGAGCGCCTTGCGGGCCTTCAGCTCGTCCAGTTCGGGCGACCAACCCTTTCCGGTTGCCTCATCGCGTTTCATTCGATCCCTGCTCCCCTGCAATGGCCATCCTGACTGTTCGGCAGTATGCAATGATATCGCGGGGTTTCAATTTTCCATGTGCGGCACGCGCCGGTCTTTGCAACAATGCCGCCTTCATGTCGGGGACACCGGGTGGCAAGCAGGCAGGTCCAGTGCGAGGTGGCAGGCAGGATCATTCGCATCGAGACCCCGCCGGGAACGCAGGTCGCCGCAGGCGACACGATTCTCCTGATCGAGTGCATGAAGATGGAGATTCCCTTGCTCGCGCCGCGCGCCGGAAGCATCTCCGCCATCCTGGTCGGCGAAGGCGAAGTCGTGGCAGAAGGCCAGGCGGCCGCGACGATCGAGAGCTGAGCCATACCCGGGCACGAAAAAGTGATACGTCGGAACGCAGGAGACGCTATGAGCGACCTTTCGCAACTCAGGATCGCCTCCCTCAAGAGCAAGGTGAGCGCGGAGGAATGGAACGCGCGGGTGGACCTCGCGGCTTGCTACCGGCTGATCGCGCATTACGGTATGAGCGACATGGTCTACAACCACGTTTCGGCGCGGGTACCCGGCGAGGAAGGCCATATCCTCATCAATGCGTACGGCATGCTGTACGAGGAGATCACGGCGTCCAGCCTGGTGAAGATCGATTTCGCGGGCAAGGTCGTGCTCGACTCGGGGACCGGCTACGGCATCAACCAGGCGGGGTTCGTGATTCACAGCGCCGTGCACAAAGGCCGTCCCGACGTCGGCTGCGTGATCCACAACCATTCGATCGCCGGCATGGCGATCTCGGCTCTCGACTGCGGCCTGCTGCCGATCACACAGACGGCGATGTACTTCGACGGCGTCGGCATGCACGAATACGAGAGCGTAGCGATCGACCTCGACGAACAGGCGCGGCTGGTGCGCGACCTGGGAGCGAAGAAGGCCATGATTCTCAGGAACCACGGCCTGCTCGCGGTCGGGGCGAGCGTTGCGGAGGCCTTCACGAACATGTTCTGGCTGGAGCGCGCGTGCCAGGCGCAGCTCGCGGCGATGGCCTGCAACACGAAGCTGCGCTTCCCGCCGCAGGAAGTCATCGAGAAGACCAATCACCTCTACCGTCCGGAGACACGCCGGCGCTGGGGACCGCTCGAGTGGCCGGCGCTGTTGAGGATGCTGGATCGAAGCGATGCGTCGTACAGGGAGTAGGTGGTGTTGAAAGACAAAGTCGTCATCGTCACCGGGGCGGGGGGCGGCATCGGGCGCGATTTCGCCCTTGCCATGGCCGCCAGGAGCGCGAAGGTGGTGGTGAACGACATCGGTGCGTCGGTTTCCGGCGAAGGCAGGGACGTCGGGCCGGCGCAAAAGGTGGTCGAGGAGATCAGGGCGAAGGGCGGCGCGGCGGTCGCCAGCACCGACAGCGTCGCCGACTGGGAGGCGGCGAACCGCATCGTGAAGACCGCGATTGACGCCTTCGGTCGCATCGACGTGGTGGTGAACAACGCCGGGATCCTGCGCGACCGCTTCTTCTTCAACCTGTCGCCTGAAGATTGGAAGGCCGTGATCGACGTGCACCTGAACGGTACCTTTTACGTCTCGCGGGCCGCTGCGCCCCACTTCAAGAGCCAGAACTCGGGGCGCTACATCAGCATGACCTCGACCTCTGGCCTGATCGGCAACTTCGGACAGGCAAACTATGCGGCTGCGAAACTCGGCATCGCTGCCCTGTCCAAATCCATGGCACTGGATATGGCCAGGTACAAGGTGACCTCGAACTGCATCGCGCCGTTCGCCTGGAGCCGCATGATCGACACCATTCCCGCCGAGACCCCCGACCAGAAGGCGCGCCTGGAGAAGCTCAAGCGCATGGAAACCGCGAAGATCGCGCCGCTCGCGGTGTACCTCGCGAGCGACGCTTCGCAGGACGTGACCGGCCAGATCTTCGCCGTGCGCGCGAACGAGATCTTCCTCATGTCGCAGAACCGGCCGCTGCGCTCGGTGCACCGCGCCGAAGGCTGGACGCCCGAGGCGATCGGCGAAACCGCGATTCCGGCGCTGCGCGCGCAGTTCTATGCGCTGGACCGCTCGCAGGACGTGTTTTCGTGGGATCCGATCTGAGCATGAAACCCGAAATCGTCCCTGCGGCAGCGGTGCTCCCCGACAGTCGGGGAACAAATTGTTTCTCGGCAGATCCAACGTTCGATGCCTTGCTCGGTCTTTACCTGCCTTCCGGTCTTCATTCACACCTGAAACCGCATTTCGTTCGCCTGGGGGCGCTGGCCGGCGGCGAACTCGAGGATCTTGCCCTCGCTGCCGACAAGAATCCGCCGGTGCTGCACCATCGCACGCGCGCTGGCGAAGAGAAGCAATGGATCGAGAAGCACCCGGCCTACCGCCGGCTGGAGCAGGTCGCATTCTCCGAATACGGGCTGGCGGCGATGTCGCACCGCGGCGGCGTGCTTGGGTGGCCAAAACCCCTGCCTCCGGCGGCCAAGTACGCGCTGACGTACGTCTACGTGCAGGCGGAGTTCGGGGTCTGCTGTCCGCTGTCGATGACCGACTCGCTGACGCGCACGCTGCGCAAGTACGGCGATCCGGCGCTGGTGGCGCGTTACCTGCCCGGACTTACCGCGCAGGACCTGGACGCGCTCACGCAAGGCTCCATGTTCATGACCGAGCAGGGCGCCGGCTCCGATGTCGGCGCCGTCACCACGCGCGCAGTCAGGGACGGAAACGAGTGGCGGCTATATGGCGAAAAATGGTTTTGCTCCAACGCCGACGCCGGGCTCGCAATGGTGCTCGCGCGGCCCGACGGCGCCCCGGCTGGCACCAAGGGGCTCGCGCTCTTCCTGTTACCGCGGATTCTTCCGGACGGCTCGTCAAACACGTACCGAATCGTGCGCTTGAAGGACAAGCTCGGCACGCGCGACATGGCAAGCGGCGAGATCGGGCTCGAGGGCGCGCTCGCCTATCTCGTCGGCGACCCGAACCGCGGTTTCCTGCAGATGACCGACATGATCAACATGTCGAGACTGAGCAATGGTATGCGCGCTGCCGGCATGATGCGGCGCGCGCTCACGGAGTCCTTGTTCGTCGCGCGCCGGCGCATCGCTTTCGGCAAGCGTCTGATCGACCTGCCCCTGATGCGCCGGCAGCTGATGAAGATCATGCTTGCCGCAGAAGCCGCGCGCTCGGTAATGCTCTTTACCGCCGTCGAGCTGGAGAAGGCTGACGCCGGCGACGAGATCGCACGCCGCAAGGTGCGCGTCCTCACGCCTCTCATCAAGTTCCGCGCCTGCCGCGACGCGCGGCGCGCCACCGGGGACGCGATGGAGGTGCGCGGCGGCTGTGGCTACATCGAGGAGTGGTCGGATCCGCGCCTGGTGCGCGACGCCCACCTCGGCTCGATCTGGGAGGGCACCTCGAACGTCGTCGCGCTCGACGTGATGCGGGCGATCCGCCGCGAGGATGCGCTGACCGCTCTCGTTCCAGCGCTTGGCGCCGGTCCGGCTTGGCTGCGCGAGGCATTGCAGCGTGCCGCCGGATTCGCGGAGATCACGGCGCGAGATCGGGACGAGGCGCACGCGCGGCAGGCGGCTACGGGGCTCTACTACGCCGTCGCCGCAGCGGTGCTCTGGCACGAAGGCGAGCGGCTTGCCGCGCGCGGTGACGCGAGGCGGCTCCTGCTTGCTGCGCTCGTGCACGAGCACCGGTTGCGACCGCGCGATCCGCTGCGCCCGGCACGCGCCGCGCACGAAGGCGCATTCGCCGAAGCGCTGCTGCCGGAAACCGCCGTTTCGCCGCAGGAAGCAGCTTCCCTTCTGGAACAGTTCAAATTCTAGGAGCGATCGTGGCAGGGCCGCTTTCCCACATCCGCGTGCTCGACCTCTCGCGCGTCCTCGCCGGACCCTGGGCATCGCAGAACCTCGCTGACCTCGGCGCCGAGGTGATCAAGGTCGAGCGCCCCGGCGCGGGCGACGACACGCGCGGGTGGGGTCCGCCCTGGCTAAAGGACGGCGCGGGCAAGGATACGAAAGAATCGGCTTATTACCTCTCGGTCAACCGCAACAAGAAATCGGTCACGCTCGACATCTCGAAGCCGGAGGGTCGGCAGATCGTGTGCCAGCTCGCCGAGAAATGCCAGGTGCTGATCGAGAATTACAAGGTCGGCACCCTCGCCCGCTATGGCCTCGGGTACGAAGAGCTGAAACGCGCCGATCCCGGTCTCATCTACTGCTCGGTCACCGGGTTCGGACAGGACGGACCGTATGCGCCGCGACCCGGGTACGACTTCATCTTTCAGGGGATGGGCGGTCTCATGTCGATCACCGGCGAGCGCGACGGCCAGCCCGGCGCCGGTCCGCAGAAAGTCGGCATCGCAATCACCGACGTGCTCACCGGGATGTACGCGAGCCTTGCGATCTGCGGCGCGCTCACCCACCGCGAGCGCACCGGGCAGGGCCAATACATCGACTGCGCCCTGCTCGACACCATGGTTGCGTTCAACGCCAACCAGATCGTGTCCTACTTCTGCTCGGGACGGGTGCCGATCCGCTGGGGCAACGCCCATCCGCAGGTCGTGCCCTACGAAGTGTTTGCGACAAGCGACGGCCACCTCATCCTGGCGGTCGGCAACGACGGCCAGTTCCAGCGCTTCTGCGAAGTTGCCGGCTGCGCAGAGCTTGCCGAGGAGGCGCGGTTCAAGACCATGTCGCAACGCATCGTCCATCGCGCCGAGCTGATCCCGCTGATCGCGGAAATCATGCGAACGCGCACGCGGCACGAATGGATCGAGGCGCTCGAGGCCGCCACCGTGCCCTGCGGCCCGATCAACAACATGAAGGAAGTGTTCGAGGATCCGCAGGTGCAGCACCGTGGCCTGCGCGTGAACATCCCTCACCCGCTGGGCGGCAACGCGCCGGTGGTGGCGAGCCCGATGCGGCTGTCGGGGACGCCGGTCGAATACCGTCTTGCGCCGCCCCTGCTCGGCCAGCACAACCGCGAGGTTTATGTCGATCTTCTTGGGAAGACCGATGCTGACCTCAGCCGGTTGAAAGCAGCCGAAGTGATCTAGTAGCAGAGCCGATGTCCGCTCGCGTCCTGCTGACCGATCCGATCGACCCGGCGGGCGAACGCTTGCTCGCCGAGCGCGGCGCCAAGTTCGTGCTCGCGCCGGACGGCGCCGCCGACACCGTTCGCCGCCTTGCGCACGACTCGGACGCGATCATCATCCGCAGCAGGCTGCCCGACGACATCTTCGAAGCGGCGCCGCGCGTACGCGCGGTGACGGTCCACGGTACGGGAACGGATCTCGTACCGCTCGCTTCGGCAACTGCCCGCGGCGTCGCGGTAGCAAACCTCCCGGGCGGAAACGCGCAGTCGGTGGCCGAGTACTGCGCCATGGCGATGCTGATGCTGGCGCGCAATGTTGCGAGGGTCACCACGGCGCTCAGGCGCGACCCGTGGGACGAGGCGCGCGCGCTCGGCGCGCATGCGCGCGAGATTGCCGGGCTCACCGCGGGGATCGTCGGCGTGGGCGAGGTCGGGCGCAGGCTCGCGCACATCCTGCGCCGCGGCTTCGACATGCGCGTTCTCGGCAACCAGCGGCGGCTCGACCGCTTGCCGCAGGACGTCGAGCCCGCGGGGCTGGACGACCTGGTTGCGCGGTCGGATTTCGTCGTCCTCACGTGTCCCCTGACGCGCGAAACCCACCATCTGATCGGCCGGCAACGCATCGCGGCGATGAAGCCCGATGCCTGGCTGATCAACGTCGGGCGGGGTCCGGTGGTCGAGGAGCGCGCCTTGATCGAAGCGTTGCGCGCGCGCCGCATCGCAGGAGCCATGCTCGACGTCTATGAGCACTACCGTCTGGAGCCGGGGCACCCTCTGCTTGAACTGGATAATGCAGTGCTCACCCCGCACCTGGCCGGCATGACGCGGGACTCGCGCGGCCGCATGAGCGTGCTCGCCGCCGAGGACACGCTGCGCATGCTCGCCGGCGAGCCGCCGCGCCACCTCGTCAATCCGGAAGTGTGGGATCGGTTTCGCGAACGCAGGCCCCAGGACCACTGAGAACGGGGCTATATTCGAGCCATGGAGGATTGATGAAACCGAGATCGCTGATTTTCATCCTGATGCTCGCCGCGGCTGCATCCGCCCATGGGCAGACCTACCCGGCCAAGCCGATCCGCTGGATCGTGCCGTACACGCCCGGCGGCATCACCGACAACGTGACCCGCATGGTCACGCAGAAGGTCCAGGAGGCGCTCGGCCAGCCGATCGTGATCGAGAATAAGCCCGGCGCGAACTCGATCATCGGCGCCGACCTGGTCGCGAAGTCCCCACCCGACGGCTACAGTATCGTCACCGTGATCGCCGCCCACGCGGCGAACGCGACGCTCTACGCCGGAAAGCTGCCGTTCGACCCGGTGAAGAGCTTCGCGCCGATCTCGCTCGCCGTGGTCGCGCCGCTCATCATGACCGCGAACAACGGCTTTGCGCCGAAGAATGTGATAGAGCTGATCGAGCATGCGAAGAAGAACGCGGGCAAGGTCGCCTTCGGCTCTTCGGGGATCGGCGCCGCGGCGCACCTCACCACCGAGCTGTTCAAGCAAACCACGGGCGTCGACATGCTGCACGTCCCGTACAAGGGCACCGCGCCGGCGCTTCAAGGCCTGATGGGCGGCGACATCCAGATCCTGGTGGACGTTCCGAGCACCCTGATGCCGCACGTGCGGGGAGGAAAAATCAAAGCGCTCGCCATGTTCTCCTCGAAGCGCGTGCCTGGCGCGCAGGAAGTGCCGACGATGGCCGAAGCGGGCGGCCCGGCGATAGAATCCTCGACCTGGCTGATGTTCCTCGCCCCCGCGGGCACCCCGCGCGAAATCGTGAACCGCCTTTCGCAGGAAACGGCCAAGGCGGTCGGCGCGGCCGACATGCGGGCGCGCTTCGACCAGCTCGGCATCTTCCCGGGCGGCGGCACGCCCGAGGAGGCGGCGAAATTCCTGAACGACGAGATCGCGCGCTGGGCGAAGGTCATCCATACCGCCGGCGTGAAGGCGGAGTAGTGACGCGCAAGAAGCTGCAGAGCGACCTGGGCTGGAGCACTGCCGACCGGATCACCGTGCGCGGTAAAGACCTGCCGCGCGAGATCCTCGGGCACTTCAACCTTGGCGACATGGCGTTTCTCGAGTTGACCGGCCGCGCGCCGAGCGCAAATGAGTCGAAGATGTTCAACGCCATGGTGGTGACGCTGGTGGAGCACGGCATCACGCCCAGTGCGCTTGCCGCGCGCCTCACGTACCTCGGCGCGCCGGAGGCGATGCAGGCCGCGGTAGCAGCCGGCCTGTGCGGGCTGGGGAGCGTGTTCGTCGGCTCGACCGAGGGCTGCGCGCGCATGCTTTTCAAGGCGCTGCCCGATCCGAAGGCGAAGATCGACCTCAGGGCCAGGGCGAAGCGGATCGTGGCAGATTTCCGCGCCCGCGAGCAGATCGTCCCGGGGATCGGCCACCCGATCCACAAGCCGGTGGATCCGCGCACGCCGCGGCTTTTCGAGATCGCGCGCGAGTGCAGCTTTCACGGACCCTACGTCGAGCTCATCGAGCTCGTCGCGTCCGAGGCCGAGCGCGCCACGGGCAAGAGCCTTCCGGTGAATGCGACCGGTGCGATCGCGGCGCTCGCCTGCGAGATGGGATTGGACTGGAAGGTCTGCCGCGGACTGGGCGTGATGGCGCGCGCGGTGGGGCTGGTCGGGCACATCCTCGAGGAATCGCGCCACCCGATCGCCGAGGAGGTCTGGCTCCGCACCGAAGAAGAAGCGAGCGCGCATCTCAAGCCGAAGGAAAAATGACGGCCCCTCAGGACCATCCGGAGATCCGGGACGCGGTGCGCTCCCTGTGCGGCACCTTCGATTCCGCCTACTGGCAGAAGGTGGACGAGGAACGCGCCTATCCCGAGGCCTTCGTCGACGCGCTTACCAAGGCCGGCTGGATGTCGGCGCTGATCCCCGAAGAGTACGGCGGGTCGGGGCTCTCGCTCACCGAGGCGACCGTCATCATGGAGGAAGTGACGCGAAGCGGAGGCAACGCCGGTTGCTGCCACGGCCAGATGTACAACATGAACACGCTGCTGCGCAACGGCTCGCCCGAGCAGAAGAAGAAGTACCTGCCGAAGATTGCCGCCGGCGAGTTGCGCCTGCAGGCGATGGGAGTTACGGAGCCGACCGCGGGGACCGATACCGGCAGCATCAAGACCGTCGCCGTGCGCAAGGGCGATCGCTATGTGGTCAACGGACAGAAGGTCTGGACTTCGCGCCTGCAGCACTCGGAACTCATGATCCTGCTCGCCCGCACCACGCCGGTCGCCTCGGTAAAGAAAAAGACCGACGGCATGTCTGTGTTCCTCGTGGATAAGCGTGAGACGCTCGGCAAGGGGCTGACGCTGCGGCCGATCCGCAACATGGTGAACCACGAGACGAACGAGGTGTTTTTCGACAATATGGAGATCCCCGCCGAGAACCTGATCGGCGAGGAAGGCAACGGCTTCCGCTACATCCTCGACGGCCTGAACGCGGAGCGGATCCTGATCGCCGCCGAGTGCATCGGCGACGGCTGCTGGTTCATCGAGCGGGCGACGAAGTATGCGAAGGACCGCGTCGTATTCGGCCGGCCGATCGGACAGAACCAGGGCGTGCAATTCCCGATCGCCGATGCCTACATGGAGGTCGAGGCGGCAAACCTGATGCGCTGGAAGGCGGCGGCGCTCTACGACCAGAGGAAACAGTGCGGGGCGGAAGCGAACATGGCGAAGCACCTCGCCGCCAAGGCCTCATGGGAGGCGGCCAACGTCTGCCTGCAGACGCACGGCGGCTTCGGCTTCGCTGCCGAGTACGACGTGGAGCGAAAATTCAGGGAGTCGCGGCTTTACCTCGTAGCGCCGATCTCGACCAACCTCATCCTCTCCTACGTCGCCGAGCACGTGCTTGGCCTGCCGCGGTCGTTCTAGCGCGCCGGCTCGACGTACACATTGCGGCAGCGCGTTTCCGGAATCAGGAAGGCAGCCGCCACGCCGGCCAGCGCGAATGCGCCGAGCACCATGACTGCGCGCTGATAATCGCCGCCGCTGCTGTCCAGCACCCATCCGACCAGCGGCTGCAGCAGCGCAGTGCCAAGGAATCCCGCCGTGTTCACCAGGCTGGTCGCAGTGCCCGCGAGCGCGGGCGGATTCAGCTCCTTGGCGCAGGCCCAGGTGAGCGACAACCCGCCCATCCCGAGCCCGAGCAGGAAAAACACCGCGAGCGACGCCACCTGCGGCATTCGCCAGCCGGCGACCAACGGCAGCCAGCACGCCAGGTAAAGCGCGAGCATCGCGCGCAGCAGCGGCAGGCGCCGGCCCATGCGGTCGGAGACGGTGCCCACGACGAGCGCGCCGACCGCCAATCCGAAGATCGCCAGCGTGGCGTGCACGGTGGCGAGCGAGCGCGGCATGCCGAGCCCTTCGCTCAGGTACGGCACCGCCCACAGCCCGGTGAACGACAGGTACGACGATACGGCGCCGAACTGCGCGGCGAAGCAAGCCCAGGTCGGGAGATTGCGCGCCACCTGCGCCAGTCCCTGCCGCCAGTTCTCGTGGCTGCGCGCTACCTCGGACCGGCCTTCCAGCGCGCGCACCGAGGGCAGGCCCGCCTCGCGCGGATCGTCGCGCACCCACCACCAGGTCGCGATCGCCAGCGCGAAGGACAACCCTCCCGCGGCGACGAAAACGTCCCGCCAGGAAACGTACTGGATCACCCACGCGAGCGGCCAGGCAGCGAGCATGCCGCCCAGGTTTCCGACGAACATGAGCAGCCCGGTATAGGTGCCGAACTCCCGCTCGCGGAACCACGACGCGATCAGCTTGAGCACCGAGATGAAGGCGACCGCGACGCCGAGCCCAACCAGTCCGCGCCCGACGAGCAGCCAGCCGACGCCCGGCGCGAGCCCGAACAGCAGCGAGCCTGCGCCCGCTACGAGCGCCCCGGCCGTGAACAGTTTCCTGGGACCGACGGAGTCGGCGAGCACGCCGGACGGGAGCTGCATCGCCGCGTAAGGGTAGAAGTAGAGCGCCGCGATGAAACCGAGCGCCATCCCGCCGGCGGCATAAGTCTCGCGCAGGTCGGCGGCAAGCGCCCCGGGCGCGAGGCGGTGAAAGAACGCAAGCACGAACGCCGCGGCGCCGAGCGAGTACGCCGTCCGGCGGAGGCGCGCGTAACGGGACGCGTCCCGGTTCAGCGGTTCCAGCTCGGTTTGCGCTTCTCCAGGAAGGCGTCCATCCCTTCACGGCCTTCGTCGCTCGCCGCGTTGCAGGAGATCACCTCGCTCGCCAGGGCGTAGGCCGATTCGAGCCCCATCTCCAATTGACGGTAGAAGGCCCGCTTTCCCGAGGCCACCGCACCCTGCGGTTTGGCCGCGACGGTCGCGGCGAGCTTCGCCACCTCGGCATCGAGCTGCTCCGGCGGGACGACGCGGTTGACCAGCCCGTAGCTCTTCGCCGTCGGCGCGTCGATGAACTCTCCGGTGAGCAGCATTTCCATCGCCTGCTTGCGCCCGATGTTGCGCGCCAGCGCGACGCTCGGCGTGGAGCAGAAAAGCCCGAAGTTGACGCCGCTCACCGCGAACTTCGCGGTGTCGGCGGCGACCGCCAGGTCGCATTGCGCGACCAGCTGGCAGCCCGCGGCCGTCGCCGTCGCGTGCACCCGGGCGATCACGGGCTGAGGCAGCGCAACGATCGAGGTCATCACCTTGCTGCAGCTGCGGAACAAGGCCTCGATTCTGTCCTGCGTCCCGAGCGCGCGGATTTCCTTCAGGTCGTGTCCGGCGCAGAAACCGCGGCCGCGCGCCGCGATCACCACCACGCGCACACTGGTGTCCTTCGCGATGGCGTCGAGTGCCGCCTGCATCCGTTCGAGCAGCTCGCCGGAGAGTGCGTTGAACTGCTCGGGGCGGTTCAGCGTGAGCGTGGACACGCCGTCGCGGTCCTCGCGCAGCAGGATGGAGGTTTCGGTTTGCAGCACTGCGCTCATTTCGCCTCCTTCACCTATCGATCGCGGATGCCGATTTGGCTTTTTCGCGCAAGATGAACTTCTGGATCTTGCCGGTAGAGGTTTTCGGCAGGTCGCCGAACACCACGGCGCGCGGCACCTTGAATCGCGCCATGCTGGCACGGCAGAACTCGATGATTTCCAGTTCGGTGGCCTTGGCGCCCGCCTTCAGCTCGATGAACGCGCACGGTGTTTCGCCCCACTTTGCATCCGGCATTGCGACCACCGCAGCCGCCATGACGGCAGGATGCCGGTACAGGGCGTCTTCGACTTCGATCGAGGAGATGTTCTCGCCCCCCGAGATGATGATGTCCTTGGATCGATCCTTGATCTTGACGTAGCCGTCGGGCTGCATCACCGCGAGGTCTCCCGAATGGAACCAGCCGCCTGCGAACGCGTCCTGCGTGGCTTTCCGATTCTTGAGGTAGCCCTTCATCGTGATGTTGCCGCGAAACATGATCTCGCCCATGGTTTCGCCGTCCGCGGGCACCGGTTGCATCGTCTCCGGATCCATCACCGCGAGGCCTTCCTCGACCGTGTAGCGCACGCCCTGGCGGGCGTTCTGCTGCACCTGGTCTGCGAGCGGCAGGTGCCGCCACCGCGGCTGCTTGGCGCATACCGTGGCCGGTCCGTAGGTCTCGGTGAGCCCATACACGTGCGTGATCGAGAAGCCCATCCTTTCCATGCCCTCGATGATCGCCGCGGGCGGCGCCGCGCCCGCCACCAGGCAATTCACGGTCCAATCGATTCCCTCCCGAAGCTCTGCAGGCGCGTTGATCAGCGTCTGGTGGACGATCGGCGCCCCGCAGTAGTGCGTGACGCGGTGCCGCTTGATCAGGTCGAAAATCTGCGCCGCGTCCACCTTCCGCAAGCAGACATTGGTGCCCGCGTTCGCCGCCATGGTCCACGGGAAACACCAGCCGTTGCAGTGAAACATCGGCAATGTCCACAGGTACACCGCATGATGCGGCATGGCCCAGACCAGGATATTGCCGACGCCATTCAGGTACGCCCCGCGGTGGTGGTACACGACGCCCTTCGGATTGCCGGTCGTGCCCGAGGTGTAGTTGAGCGAGATCGCCTGCCATTCATCGGCGGGCCAGAGCCAGTTCCATTCCGGATCGCCCTCGGCGAGCAGCGCCTCGTAGTTCTTTTCGCCCAACGTCCTGCCCGGGCCGGAATACTCCGGATCGTCGACGTCGATCACGGTGATCGGGCGGCCGGCCTTTTTCAATGCCGCCTCGATGGTTACCGAAAATTCCCGGTCGGTGAGAAGGATCTTCGCTTCGCCATGGGCGAGCATGAAGGCGATCGCGTCCGCATCGAGCCGCGTATTGAGCGTGTTCAGCACCGCGCCGCACATCGCCACCCCGAAATGGCACTCGACCATCTCCGGGGTATTTGCGAGCATCGCAGACACGGTGTCACCCAGCCCGATGCCACGTTTCGCGAGCGCCGAAGCAAGCCGCCGGCAGCGTCCATATGTCTCTTTCCACGTCAACCGCCGCGCGCCATGCACGACCGACACCCCGTCCGGATACACCCTGGCCGAGCGCTCCAGGAACGAAAGCGGCGTCAGCGGCGCGTAGTTGGCCGGGTTCTTGTCGAGGTCCAGCTCGTAGGAATTGGCCTTCGCGCTCATCGTGCGCAGAGTATAGCCAATTGCAATCCTGCCGCTAGGCCGGGGAGTCCAGGCGGCGCCAGATGCTGCCGCCCTTTGCTTCCCGGTCGATGCCGTCGAGCACCGTTTCGTGCGCGGCGATCTCCTCGGCCGAGGCACGCAGCACGACGAGCCTGGCGACATCGACGCGCGCTGCCGCAATCGCCGCGGCCGCCGGCGTGTCGAGCTCCATCACAAGGCTTTCCTGGCCGCGGGTCATCGCGAGGTACACTTCCGCCAGCAGGCGCGCGTCGAGCAGCGCTCCATGCAACGTGCGGTGCGAGTTGTCCACGAGGTAGCGCTCGCACAGAGCGTCCAGCGAGTTCTTCTTTCCCGGATGCAGTTCGCGCGCGATCGCGAGCGTGTCCACCACTCCTGCCGCATGCTTGAGCACGCCGCCCAGTCCCGCGAGCGCCAGTTCCCGGTCGAGGAATTCCGTGTCGAAGTCGGCGTTGTGGATCACCAGCTCTGCGCCGCGGATGTAGTCGACGAATTCGCGGGCAATTTCGGCAAACCGCGGCTTGTCGGCAAGGTCCTCGCGGGTCAGCCCGTGGATCCGCGAGGCGCCCTCGTCGATCTCGCGCTCCGGATTGACGTAGCGGTGGAACGTACGCTCGGTGATGCGGCGGTTGAGCACCTCGACGCAACCTATTTCGATTACCCGATCGCCGAGCCTGGCATTGAGCCCCGTCGTCTCGGTATCCAGGGCGATCTGTCTCGCCGCCACCTAAGCCGCCTCCATTTCGTCGATCGCTCTGTTCGCAAGCGCGTCGGCGCGTTCATTCTCCGCGTGCCCGGAATGTCCCCGCACCCAGTGCCACTCGATCGCATGGCCGCGCGCCAGATCGTCGAGGCGCCGCCAAAGGTCGGCGTTTTTCACCGCCTTGCGGTCTGCCGTGCGCCACCCGCGGCGCTTCCAGCCGTGAATCCATTCCGAGATCCCCTTCTGCACGTACTGCGAGTCCGTATAGACCTGCACCGCGCAGCGGCGCCGCAACATTTCCAGTCCACGAATCACCGCAGTAAGCTCCATGCGGTTATTGGTCGTATCCGGTTCGCCTCCAAACAGCTCCTTCTCCGCACCGCGCGCGCGGAGCAGCACGCCCCAACCACCCGGACCGGGATTGCCCCGGCAGGCGCCGTCGGCGTAGATCTCCACCGCCTTCTCAGACATCGCTCGTACGGCTGTGGCCGTTGGTGCGCGTCGCGTGACCGTTGCGCTGCGGCATGGCTGCGAGCGCCCGGCGCCGCGCGCGTTCCTTGCGCCACGCAGGAGCGATCACGCGCAGGCCGTGCACGCGCTTGACGGCGCGCACCACGTACACCCCGCCCAGGATCGGCCACCAGCGCGCGCCCGCGTTCTCCATGAAGCCGAAGCGCTCGAGCCAGTGCGCGCGTAGAAACGGCGGTGCATAGCAGCCGAAGCGCCCCCCGTTCAACTCGAAGCCGAGGAGTTGCAGCCAGTCCTTGAGACGCAACAGGCCGATGAAGCGCGCGTCCCAGGGCGCGCCCACGACGCGGCGCCGGCGCTCACCGAACAGCGAATGGCGCAACCCCCAGGTCGAAAGCGGATTGAAACCGGAGATCACGATCTGCCCTTCCGGCATCAGCACCCGTTCCGCCTCGCGCAACACGTGACGCGGATCGGCCGTGAGCTCCAGCGCGTGCGGAAGGGCGAGCAAATCGACGCTCTGCCCGGCGAGCGGGAGCTGCAGGGGGTCGGCAGTCAGCGCCGCACCCTGCTCGAGCGCAAGCGTAAAGCGAAACGGTATGCGGTTGGCGCGCAGGAAATTGATCTCGGGCAGTCCTGCCTGCACGGCGCGAAAGCCGAACACGTCCTCTGTCGCGCGGTCGAACTGCGCGCGCTCCCAGTCGAGCACGTAGCGGCCCTGGTCGGTGGCGAACCATTCGGCGAACGTGCGGCGGGTGCCGTTATACTTGTGCGCGCTCTCCGGCACAAAGGATTGGCGATCCATGTTCGAGATCGTTCCGCTACCGGCGTTCAAGGACCACTAGTGCGCATGTCGCCTATTATGGCGCAGGGTCCCTGTTCTGTGGCGACACGCTCTTCGCGTGCGGATGCGGCAAGCTCTTCGAGGGCACGCCTGAGCAGACGTACGCCTCGCTGCAAAAACTTGCGGTGCTGCCCGACGAAACGAAGGTATATTGCGGTCATGAATACACGCTCGCCAACATTCAGTTCGCGCGCAAGGTCGACCCTGCAGTGATCGATTCGGCGAACAACGATCTCGGCGCCCGCATCTGCGACCCGGTGCGCGTGTTTGCGGCGATTCGGGAATGGAAGAACAGGTCCTAGCGGGGTCACGTCATTCTTTCGCGAAAGACCATCGCGAGTACGCAAGATGCGGCGCTGCGTTGCGGGCGGTGGGCCGCATGCGCACTGGTTTCAGCATGCGCCACGCAGCCCGCACCGCCCGTTTCGGCGCCCGAGCCGGCTGCCGCGCCTTCCCCGGTATTCGAGGCCCCGAGGCAGCGCGTGGTCATCGCGCCTCCCTCTGCCCCGGTACCGGATGCGGCGCGTCTCAAACCGCTCGATGCCACGCGCCTTCCGGTGTTCGAAGGCGAGCGCCAGGACGTTCACGAGCCGCTGCGCGGCGTGGCCAAGATCGACCTGACGGCGCCGCCCGACGACCTGTGGCAGCGCATCCGCAACGGGTTCGCGATGCCCAATCTCGATACGCCGCTGGTCGCCGAAAAGGTGGCATGGTATGCGGCGCGCCCCGACTACCTGAAGCGCATGTTCGAGCGCAGCCGGCGCTATCTGCACCACATCATCGAAGAGCTCGAGCGGCGCGGCTTGCCGACCGAGCTGGCGCTCCTGCCGATGGTCGAAAGCTCGTTCAACCCCCTCGCGTACTCGCGCGCCCACGCCTCCGGCCTGTGGCAATTCATTCCGGGCACCGGCAAGCGCTACGAGCTGACACAGAACTGGTGGTTTGACGCGCGCCGCGACATTGTCGCCTCCACCGCCGCCGCGCTCGACTACCTGAGCGATGTCTACGAGATGCACGGCGATTGGCAGCTCGCGCTCGCCTCCTACAATTGGGGCGAAAATGCGGTGGCGCGCGCGATCGAGAGGAACCGCGCCGCCGGACTGCCGTCCGATTACTCGAACCTCACCATGCCTGCGGAGACGCGACACTACCTGCCCAAGCTCCAGGCGCTGAAGAACATCATCGCCAACCCGCAACCCTTCGGCATCGATCTCGACCCGATTCCGAACGAGCCATACTTCACGACGATCACCAGGACCCGCGACATCGACGTGCGACTCGCGGCCAGGCTCGCCGAGATGCCCGTCGAGGAATTCGTCGCCCTCAACCCGGGCTTCAATCGGCCGTTCATTCCGGTCGCGGTGAATGCAAGGCTGGTCCTGCCCGCGGACAAGGTCGAGACGTTTCACGCCAACCTGCTCAAGCAGGACGCGACCTCGCTCGTTTCGTGGCAGGCGTACCACCCCAGGCGAGGCGAGACGCTCGAGGCGATCGCGAAAAAGTTCGGCCTGACGCTCGCGCGCCTCAAGGAGGTGAATGGAATCGCGCCACGCGCCCGCGCTACGCCCGCGCTGCTGGTCGTCCCACTGCACGGGTCAGCCGACGTCGGTCCCCTGCCGATCATGTACGCGCCTCCGATTCCCGTATCCGGGCCGCGCACCGTCGCGCATACGGTCAAGCTGGGCGAGACACTTGCCGCGATCGCGCAGCGCTATCGCGTGAGCGTGGACGACCTGAAACGCTGGAATCGGATCGGCAGGCTCGCCACCGGACAGAAACTCACGATTCACATCCGGGGCTCGGCCTACAAGGCCAGATCCGTATCCAAGCCCACGGGCAAGCCGCGCAATACCAAGCCTGCCAGATTCATCAAGCGTTCATAGAGTTATCAAACATATCTGTAGTTGATTCTTGAACTATTGCTGCGGCGCAGAAGCGGTCCACCCCGGGTTTCACTAGAATCGCTGCATGGGTGGGCTGAGACGCGGGGTTGTTTCTTTTGCGCTCCTGTTCGGCTGCGCCATGCCCGCGATCGCGGCCGACCCGATTCTGATGCTCCTGCTGAGTGCGGCGCGCGAGATCGCCTTCGCCGCAGCGCGCGACCGCCTCGCTGCACCCTCCGAACCGCCTGCCGCCGCCACCACATATCCGGGTACGTCCGTCGAGCCGGCGCACGTCAGGCGTCTCATCGACGAGGCCTTCGCCTACCTTTCGGAGACTCAGCGCCAGGAAGTATTCGACTCGCTGCACGCCGAGCTGATAGATCCGAAGAACGCGGCCGTGCGGGGCCCGATGATCGAATACTTCGCGCACAAGGCGATCGCCGTGCGCGAGGCGCGGGACCGGCTCGCCAACCTGTCACAGCTGGAAAAGGCGCGCCTTGCGGCGGAATTCAAGGCGCAGGTCGCGGCGCTGCCCGCTGCGGAAGCCGCGCAGCTCGCCGATCTGCTGCGCCGGCAATTGCTGCCGCTTCCGAGCGACCTCAACGAGATGCTGCTGGCCGCGCTCGGCGAGCGTTAGGCGGATCGGCGGCGGCAGCGACTGCGGTCCTTTCGCGTGCGGAGCGCGAAGTATAATCAGCGCCCCGGCTACGCAAGGACAGGAAGATGGGAATTCTCGCCGGCAAGAAGATCCTCGTCACCGGACTCCTCAGCAACCGCTCGATCGCCTACGGCATCGCGCGCGCCGCGCGCCGCGAGGGCGCCGAGATCGCGTGTACCTATGCGGGAGAGCGTTTCCGGGAGCGTGTCGCCGAAATAGCGCACGAGTTCGGCTCCGACATCGTCTTGCCCTGCGATGTCACCAGCGACGAGCAGATTGCTGCGCTCTTTGCCAGCCTGCGCGGGCGCTGGGAAGGGCTCGACGGTCTGGTGCACGCGATCGCATTCGTGCCGCGCGAGGCCATCACCGGCGAACTGCTCGACGGACTTTCGCGCGAGGCGTTTCGCCAGGCGCACGACGTGTCTGCCTACAGTTTTCCCGCCCTCGCGAAGGCGGCGCTGCCGATGATGGACGGCCGTTCCGGGTCGATGTTGACGCTCACGTATCTCGGCGCCGAGCGTCATGTTCCGCATTACAACACCATGGGCCTCGCCAAGGCGAGCCTGGAGGCGAGCGTACGCTACCTTGCAGCGAATCTCGGTCCCCGGGGAATCCGCGTCAACGCCATTTCGGCCGGGCCGATCAAGACGCTCGCCGCAAGCGGCATCGCGGGATTCGGCAGAATCCTGAAGCATGTAGAGGCATTTTCGCCGCTGCGTCGCAACGTGACGATCGACGACGTGGGCAATGCTGCCGTTTTCCTGCTCTCCGACCTCGCCGCGGGCGTCACTGCGGAAATCCTGCACGTGGACGGCGGCTTCAATACTGCCTCGGTGACGATCGCGCGCGACGCGCCCGACTAGGACCTACTTCCGCTCCAGGTTGGCGCGGTTGATGTCCACCTTCGCGCGCGAGCGCAGGGCGGAGAGCCAGGCGTCGAACTGCTGCGCACCTGCGAGGCGATGGGCATTCGCGAGGTCGGCGGTCTTCTGCTGATCGCTGCGGGGCTCGGGCGGCAGCGCCCGCAGGACGCGATAAATTGCGTAGCCCTCGTCGCCAAGATCGGCGCCGATGTAGGCGGGCAATTTGTGCGGGTCGGCGGCGAAGATACTGCGCCGCGCATCGGGCGGGGCGGCTCCCTGGTCGCGCACCTTCACGACCCTGGGCTGCGTCCACGCGAGCGCGGTATCGCCGCCCTTCGCCAGCTGCTCGAGCTTGGATGCGCCTTCCTTGTGCGCCAGTTTGGCCGCTTCCTGCCGCAGCAGCGCCGCTTCGATTTCCGTCCTCGCCTCTTCGAATTTGCGCTGCGTCGCCGGCTGATGCTCCACGACGCGCGCCGCGACCAGCACGTTGGGCGCGACCTCGATTGCGTCGCTATTGCGCTTGCGCTCGATCGCCTCCTGAGAGAACAGCGCGGCGAGGACTTTGGGGTGGCCGACCACCCCCAGGTCCGTGGACCCGCTGCGCGAGATCCAGTCGGTCGTTTCAATCCGCAGCTTGAAGCGTTCCGCCGCCGGTTTCAGGCTGTCGGACTGCTCGTAGACCATGTTGCCGAACCCTTCGGCAACCTCGGCAAACTTCTTCGCTCCCTTCTGCTTGGCAAGCTCGGCCGCAATCTCCTTGCGCACTTCGTCCAGCGGGCGGGATTTCCCGGCCTGGATACCGGTCAACTCAATCACATGATGTCCGAACTCGGTTTCGATCGGCCCCGCGAACTCGCCCTGCTGCATGCCGAACACCGCTTCCTCGAACGGCTTCACCAGCATGCCGCGGCTGAAAAAGCCGAGATCCCCGCCTTTCCCGGCGGAGCCCGGATCCTGCGAATACTTGCCTGCAAGCTCGGCAAAGCGCGTCGGAGCTTTCCGCACCTCCGCGAGAATCTCCTCGGCTTTCTTCTTCGCGTCCGGTCCCGCCTGCAACAGGATGTGGCGGGCGCGGCGCTGTTCCGCGACCGCGTACTGGGACGCGCGCGCATCGTATGCGGCCTTGATCTCCGACTCCGTAACGGCCTCCGCGCGCCCCAGCTCCTCGGCCGACAGCACGACGTATTCGGCGCGCATGCGCTCCGGGATACGAAACCGGGCGCCAGCGGACTCGTAGAAGGCCCTGATCTGCGCTTCGTCGAATTTCAACTGTGAATGGAACTGCTGCGCGGGGACACGGGCTTCGGCGATCTCGCGGCGCTGGTTCTCCAGCGCCATCACCCTTTCGGCCACCGTACGCGAGGCAATCCCCGTCTCGCCGATCGCGTGCGTGAGCTGGCCGACCGCCAGGTCGTGGCGCAGCCGGGCGGCGAACATCTCCCCGCTCATGCCCTGGGCGCGGATCGTCGCGTCCGCCGTGGCCTCGTCGAATTTGCCGTCGCGCTGGAACGCCGGCATCGCGTGGATCAGCTCCTGCAGCGATTCGTTGCTCGCCGTAATGCCGCCGTTCAGGGCCGCGGCGGACACCAGGCGCTGCGTGACCAGCGATTCGAGCAGCCCCTGGCGCATCTCGGGGGTGTCGAAAGCCGCGGAGTCAAATCCGCGACCGAGCGCCGCCCGCAGCCGATCCTGCTGCCGGCGCATTGCTTCCGTGAAATCCTGCTGCGTGATGGGCACGCCACCGACATTCGCGACATCCTCTCCGCCGCGCATCGAACGCGTGTACGACTCGAGCCCGAAAAATGCGAACGGGATGACCGTCAGCGCGATGATGATCTGGATGATGCGCTTGTTCTTGGTGACGATGTCGAACATAGGATGAAAAACGCAACAGGCCCCGCGGGGCCCTGGTCTGCAGGATGGCGGAGCGGACGGGACTCGAACCCGTGACCCCCGGCGTGACAGGCCGGTATTCTAACCAACTGAACTACCGCTCCTCGATGCTGTTCCCAAAGTTGGCATTGCAATGCAGCGACTTGTTGCTGCTTCGCAATGCATCGTTGTTCTTCTGGTGGGTGCTGAGAGGGTCGAACTCCCGACATCTGCCTTGTAAGGGCAGCGCTCTACCGCTGAGCTAAGCACCCCCGCACACCCGAAAAAGGGGCGCTAGTTTAAAGCATCCTTCAGTGCCTTTCCAGCGCGGAACTTCGGCACGCGCGCCGCCTTGATCTTGAGCTCCGCTCCGGTGCGCGGGTTGCGCCCGGTGCGGGCGGCGCGCCTGCCAACGTAGAACGAACCAAATCCGACCAGCGTCACCACGTCGCCCTTCCTCAGATTCGATTTTACCGCCGCCACCATCGCGTCCACGGCGCGCTCGGCCGCCGACTTCGAGATTTCAGCTGCTTGCGCGATGTGCTCGATCAAGGCCGCCTTGTTCACTGCACGCCTCCGCTGCAATGTCTTTTCCGCAGGTTGGCATTGCACTGCGGCGGCTTGCTGCCGCTGCGCAATGCGTCGTGGTTCTTCAATGCGTGATGGCAGTCGTGTCCGGCTTCGCTTCCGCGCCGGGCAGCGCCACCACCACGACTGGTTCGGGCAGCGGCTCGGGCCGGCGCTCGAGGGCGATTTCGAACACCTTGTCGATCCATTTCACCGGTAGGATTTCCAGCCTGTTCTTGATGTTGTCCGGGATTTCCGCAAGATCCTTGACGTTTTCGTCCGGGATGAGCACCGTCTTAATGCCGCCGCGGTGCGCGGCGAGCAGCTTCTCCTTCAGGCCGCCGATCTGCAGCACCTCGCCGCGCAGCGTGATCTCGCCGGTCATTGCGATGTCGGCGCGCACCGGGATCCCGGTGAGCACCGAGACCATCGCGGTCGCAATGCCGATGCCGGCGCTCGGCCCGTCCTTGGGTGTCGAACCCTCGGGCAGGTGGATGTGCATGTCGTTCTTCTGGTAGAAGTCTTCATTGACGCCGAGCTTGCGCGAGCGGCTGCGCACGACCGACAGCGCCGCCTGGATGGACTCCTGCATCACCTCGCCGAGCTTGCCCGTGGTAATCGTCTTGCCCTTGCCCGGCATCGTGACGGTCTCGATCGTGAGCAGCTCTCCTCCGACCTCGGTCCACGCCAGTCCCGTGACCTGGCCGATCTGGCTCTGCTTCTCGGCCCTGCCAAAGGTGTACTTGCGCACGCCCAGCGACTTGTCGAGGTTGCGCGGCGTCACGGCGATGCGCTTCACCTTGCCTTCGTTTTCCTGCTTGTCGGTCAGCAGCAGCTTCACCGCCTTGCGGCAGATTTTGGAGATCTCGCGCTCGAGCCCCCGCACGCCCGCTTCGCGCGTGTAGTAGCGCACGATGTCGCGGACCGCGGACTCGGTCACGGCCAGCTCGCCTTCCTTGAGCCCGTTGTCCTTCATATGCTTGGGCAGCAGGTAGCGGACGCCGATGTTCATCTTCTCGTCCTCGGTGTAGCCCGAGAGCCGGATCACCTCCATGCGGTCGAGCAGCGGCGGCGGGATGTTCAAGGTATTCGCCGTGGCGACAAACATCACCTCCGACAGGTCGAATTCGACTTCGACGTAGTGATCGGTAAAAGTGTGGTTCTGCTCCGGATCCAGAACCTCGAGCAGCGCCGAGGACGGGTCGCCGCGCCAGTCCGTGCCCATCTTGTCCACCTCGTCGAACAGGAACAACGGGTTTCGCACGCCGACCTTGCTCATGTTCTGCAGGATCTTGCCGGGCATCGAGCCGATGTAGGTGCGGCGGTGGCCGCGGATCTCGGCCTCGTCGCGCACGCCGCCGAGCGAGATGCGGTGGAACTCGCGCCCGAGGCAGCGCGCGATCGACCGGCCGAGCGAGGTCTTGCCGACGCCGGGCGGGCCGACCAGGCAGAGGATCGGGCCCTTCTTGTTGGGCGCGAGCTTCTGCACCGCAAGATATTCGACGATCCGCTCCTTCACCTTCTCCAGCCCGTAGTGGTCCTCGTCGAGGATGGTCTGCGCCTGCTTGATGTCCCTGGAAATCTTCGATTTCTTCTTCCACGGGAGATTGATCAGCGTTTCGACGTAGTTGCGCACGACCGTGGCTTCCGCCGACATCGGGCTCATCAGCTTGAGCTTCTTGAGCTCTCCCTCGGCCTTCCTGCGCGCGTCCTTCGGCATGTGCGCTCGCCGCACGCGCTTTTCCATCTCCTCGAGGTCGGCGCCCTCCTCGCCCTCGCCAAGCTCCTTCTGGATCGCCTTCACCTGCTCGTTGAGGTAGTACTCGCGCTGGCTCTTCTCCATCTGGCGCTTGACGCGCCCGCG
>CAZYVT010000032.1:0-39574 GCA_964651335.1 uncultured Enterobacteriaceae bacterium
AGGAGAAGCACATGTCCAGGAAACAGAAGACTCAGCCCGTCGTACGTAAGCCCACGAAGAAAATCGCCGACTCGCGCCGAGTTCGCTATGGAAATGGAATGGCGCCAGCAATAGTGGTCCGCTCTGCGGATGCGGCGATCTCCGATTCGGGCGCGATTCGTTTCGGTAACGGCATGGCGCCAGCCAGCCTCAGAAAGTGACGCGACGCTGATTCCCCGGGGAGGCGAGCGCGCTGCGCGAGCAGTGCGCCAGCCTCGCCCCCTTTCCCTCCAGGAGCGGACCTCCATGAATGCGACAGGCCAGCCGGCCCCCGCGGTGACTTTTTACACGGCGATTCCGGGATGCCGGGCGCCCATGCGCGCCGACCCCTCCGTGCTCGGGACTCTGCCCGCGCGCGGCTTTCAATACTGTGAGGCGCTCAGGGTGGCCTCGTCCTTCGGTTGGTACGTGTTTCCGCCGCTCGACTTCACGCTGCAATGGGATGGATCGCAGGTCATCTGGACCTATCGCGGCGCAAAAACCTGGTACCCGCTCGCCAGCGCGCAGTTTCCCGGCTACCAAGCGGTATTCAATCGGGTTGCACCCAGTCGCCTGCGGGGATTTTCTCCGCCGTTTCTGACCGCGGTGACGGAACCGGGAATCGTCCAGATCTGGTCCGGGTTGATGATTGAAAGCGCCGAAAACTGGAGCGTGCTGATACGACCTCCGGCCAACCTGCCGAGAAATCTCGCCTTCGACCTTTACGAGGGAATCATTGAAACGGACCGCTGGTTCGGCCCTCTGTTCACCAACATCCGGCTGATCAAGACCGACGTTCCGATTCACTTCAGCACCGAGATCCCGCTGATTCAGGTTCAACCTCTGCACCGGAGCACCTACGCCGAAGAAGTTTCAAACGACTTCGGCCTGATTGCGAACCCGGCCGGATTTACGGACGAGGCGTGGTCGCGCTACGAGCAGACAATCGTCAAGCCGAACTTGGATGCGCGGCGGCCGGTAGCGGCGTACGCAACATCAGTGCGGCGCCGGCGCAAGAGCGGCTGCCCGATGAGCGCGGCAGGAACGTCTCGTTGATTCGCATCCCGGCCCTGCGGGCGCGCGCTTGGCAGTTGAGCGGCTACAGTGCCGCGGCGGTCGCGGTGCTCATCTGGGCGTCGTATCCCGTAGCGACCCGCGCGGGCGTGACCGGCTCGTTCGCGCCGCACGACTTGATGCTGCTGCGCTTCGGCGTTGGCGCGCTGCTTTTTCTGCCTTGGGTGATGCTGCATTTCCGCGCGATTCGCCGCGACGCGTGGCTGCAGGGCGTTCCGCTCACCCTGTTCCAGGGCGCGGGGATGGCGGCGCTCGTGATCTGCGGCTTGCAGTTCGCGCCGGCCAACCATGCCGCCGCTCTCGGCCCTGGCGTCGCGCCTGCCTGGGTCGCGCTGCTCGGGTTCCTGCTGTTCTCCAGGCGCCCATCCGCCAGGATGATCGTGGGGGCAGCATTGTGCGCGATCGGCGTGATCACGCTCGCCGCCTGGAGCGCTTCGGGTCCAGACCCGTCCGTGCTCGCGGGCGACGCCATGTTCGTCGCGGCGTCTGCGCTCGGATCGCTCTACGTGCTGCAGTTGCGCAACTGGGGAATCGGCGCCATCCAGGGCGCCGCGATCGTAACGCTTTATTCAGCACTGGTCGTCGTTCCGTGGCACCTCTGGTCGGCGTCCGGCGCGCTTTGGCAGGTGGCGCCGTTCGAGCTTCTCTGGCAGATCCTGTGGCAGGGCGTTCTGATCGGCTGCATCGCGCTCGTCGCGCTGAATCACGCCATTGCCCGGCTCGGCCCGGAGCGCTCGAGCGCTCTGGTCGCCCTGGTGCCCGCACTGAGCGTGGTTCTGGGGCTCTTGTTCCTGGGCGAGGTCCCCTCAATCGCCGAGATCGCAGCGATTCTCGCGATATCGGCCGGGGTCTCGATTGGCGCGTCCCGCGGCTATGCAGGCAGCCCGGCGGCCAGCAGCGCGGCGGCGAAACGGGCGGCCTGAGGACTGTCCCGCCCGGGGTAGCGCGCCCGGAACGCGCCGACGGTGAGTCCAGGCTCGAGTTGCCGCAGCCTGCGCACCGTCTCACGCGCCTCCTCAATCCGCCCCGAGAGCACCAGCCCGACCGCGAGTGCGCGCAATGTAGGTGTATGCAAGCGGTTCTCGCGCAATGAGCGGGTCGCCAGTTCGATCGCGTGCTCGTAGCATTCGCCGACCAGATTGGCCGTGCTCGCAAGCGAATTGAAGTAATAGATCATCGGGTCGAGCGGCGAAAGCGACAGCGCCCGATCGGCGGACTGCACGGCTTCGGCGCCCCGTCCGCGCCACGCGTGGACCATCGCATTCCAGAGCCAGGCGAGGGGTTCGTTCGGATTGGCCGCGAGCGCCTGCGCCAGACGCCGCTCGGCGGCGTCCAGATCGTGCCTCGACCAGGCCGAGACGAGTCCGTCTACCGCCAGGGCGAGCGCGTCGTTGGGATCGCAAGCAAGCGCGTTCTCGGCGCACACGGTCGCCGCGCCGCTGTCGCGGAGCGGATCCTCGCTTCCGCCGATCGCTATACGTATGAGATGCCAATTCGCGAGATATGCGTGCGGCATGGGGGAAACCGGATCGCGTTCGATCGCTGTCTCGAACGCTCCGCGCGCAGACAGAAAATCCTCGCGCGACAGCCTGTACATCAGCCCGATTCCGCGCAGCGTGATCTCATAGGCGTCGAGTTGCTCGAAATTCGTGATTCGCGCGCGGCGCAGTTCGAACGAACGCACGAACGGCGCGACGCTCCCGACTACCTTGCGCGCCAGCTCTGCCTGCAAGGCAAACGCGTCCACGAGGTCGCACTGAAACCGTTCGCTCCACAAAATCCGTCCGTCGCGCGCGTCTGCAAGTTCCGCCACGAGCAGGGCGCGCGTGTGCGCGGTCTGAACGCTGCCCGAAAGGACGTATTGCACCCCAAGCATCTCGCCGATGGTTCGCAGATTGAGCGGCGCCCGACGAAACGCCATCGACGAAAGCCGCGAAACGACGAACAAATCGGCAACCCGGGAAAGCGCACCGATCGTCTCTTCGGCCAGGCCATCGCCGACAAACTCGAAGCGGGGATCGTCCGATCTCAATTGGAAGGGAATCACCGCGACCGACGGACGGCCGTGCGCCATCACCGCCGCGCTCGGCGCCAGCCTCACCGTTTCCGCCGACGGCCACACGCGAAATGCTCGTACCGAACGCTCGCGATTGCGAAGCCGCTGCTCGCCAAGGTCCTCGATCGAGCCGTCGACCCCACTGGTCAGCTGATCGCGCACCTGAACCGACACGACGGTCTCGCCGGAGTTCGCCAGCTCCGCGAGCCCGGCCGCGACATTCACGCCGTCGCCGACCACGTTGAACTCCTCCACGATGACGTCCGCCACGTGGATGCCAACGCGCATGCCGAGCGGCGGTGACCTGACCTCGGCGTTGAACCTTGCGAGGGCGCGGTGCAGCTCGAAGGCGCACTTGAGCGCGTAGATACCGTCCGGAAATTCGGCGAGGAACCCGTGTTCCAGAACCCTCGAGAAGCTGCGACCGGCGTGGGTCGGAATCGTGTCCGACGTGGCGTGCGCCAGATACGCCCGCCACCGCTTCACGGTGCGTTCCTCATCGTGCTCCATCATTCCGACTGCATCCAGCGCGACGGCGACGAGCACCGCGCGGCGCTGGCGCCGGGAAGAGGCGCCGAGGAACTCGCGCGACTCGTCCGCGAACATCTCCTCGGCGGGATGCTGCCCGGTGCGCGAATCCGCGATGAGCCGCTCCAATGCGACGACGTCACGCAGCACGAGAGCGCGGCCCTTGCGCTCGAGAAGTCCTTCCCGATCCAACCGGGAGAGCTCCCGCGTCACCTCCTCGCGGGACGTGCCAACGTGGCTGGCGATCTCCTGGTGCGTGGGCGGACGCTCGATGCGCGCCGTGTTGGCCTCCACGCCGGCAAGCCGCGCAAGGCGCAGCAGCTCGGCCCAGATCCGCCACGGCACGCGCTGGGCGCCCAGGTCGAGGACCCGATCGGTCAGCTCGCGCACGGAACCCGTCAGGCGGCGCAGCACGCGCTCCCGCACCGAGGCGTGATTGGCAAGGAGCGCCCGGAATGCCTCCGGCGGCATCGACGCGAGCAGCGATTCGCGCACCGCGAGAACGTCGACGAAGCGGGCCCGGCCGTCGATCGCGGAATGCTCGCCGAACAGTTCCCCCGCCGGAATGTCCAGCAAGGTCATCCGGCGTCCGCGTCCTGCTTCCGCGGTCACGCGCACCATGCCTGCAATGACGAAGTAAACGTCGCGATCCGTTCCATCGCGGCGGATCACGTATTGATTGCGCTTGCAACGCGTCCACTTGCACTGGTCGGCAATCGCCATGAGGGTGTGCGCGTCCAGTCCTTTGAAGACATCGACTTTCTGCAGGCCGAGCGACGCCGACGCGCGGATCGCGGGTCGATGGGACGCACTGCGGTGCGGGCGAGGGATCGCCATTCGTGCTTTTCCTGACGCGGTCAGCAATATTCGCGACGCAACGACAGCGGACGCAGCGCCGCGATCTCGGGCTACTTTACGCCGAATCGCCGGAGCTGGACTGCCTTATCCGGCGCGGTTTGCCGGGTCGAACTTGCGGCGCGCAGCGAGCAGGCACTTGATCGGGCCCTGTATAATCCGTCGCTCTCACTTGGAGTCGTGCTCCGATCGAGCAATTCGGAAAGGTCTATCCGTTGAAAAAAGGCGAGCGATCGCGAGCTTTACATGAAGGGGCTTTGCCTAGCCAGCGCGCCGGAGTCCCGATCGCAGTCATTTGCATGACCTGATCCGCCGATCTTCTCGCCGCGCTCGGTGAAGAGTCCGTTGACCTCCAAGGCATCGCACCGCTGCGCCAAATGCGGACACGACAACCCAGCGGCGACGAAGTTCTGCGGCGAGTGCGGCGCGCCGTTTGCGGCGGCAGCGCGGCGGGACGTTCCCGGCTCCTATACGCCGCGTCACCTTGCGGACCGTATCCTCGTCGCAGCGCGCGCGATGCTTGCCGAATGCACGAACGGCTGACCCTGTTCGCGGAAACGGCAGAGACGGCTCCGGAGCAGCCGCCGCTGCTAGACCCCGGGCGCCGCGAGGTGAGCGTGGCGATCGGCACGCTGGCCCTCGGAGGCGCCGAACGGATCGCGCTCGATTGGGCGGCACGTTGCGCTGCGCGCTATCGCGTCCGGATTGTCGTGTTGCGCGCCGCGCCGAGCGAATGGCCCGTGCCGCGCGGGGTCGAACTCACGCGCCTGCGCACGAGCGATCCGGAACGCGAGCTGGCGGCAATCGGTGCTGCGATTGCGTCGGGCGGAAATCCGGTGGTGCTCTGCCACATGCTCGCGGCAGCGGAGCGCAATGCGCTCGCGCGCGGCGGAGCATGCCCCGTGCCGGTACTTCACAACTCCGCCGCAGGGTGGCAGGAGGGACCCGAAGCGCTAAGAGACGCGCCGTTCGTCCTGGCCGTATCGCGGGCAGCGGCGCGCGAACTGCGGGGGTCCGGATTCCGCGCTCCGGTGGCGGTCATCCATCACGTTCCGCGCACACCGGTGGCGCGTGCGGGCGCGCGATGCGAGTGGCGTGCGCGCTGGGCATTGCCGGAGCGCGCGCTTGTAATCGGGATGATCGGCGCGGTGAAACCGCAGAAGGCGTATCCGCGGGCGCTGCGGATGTTCGCCGGGCTGCTGGAGCGGTGCGACGCCTATCTGGTCATCGTCGGGGGGCCGGTCGGCGCCGACGGCCCTCTCGCGTGGAATGCCATGGTGGCGCAGACGATCCGGCTCGGCCTGAGGGAGCGGGTCCGTGTACCGGGCTTTCTCGCGGGCGCGGCCGATTGCATGGCCGCGTTTGATGTCTTCCTCAATACGAGCCGCTACGAAGGGCTTTCGATCGCAACGCTGGAGGCCCTCGCGGCGGGACTGCCGGTGGTCGCGAGCAACGTCGGCGGGCAGAACGAGATGCCGGCGCCGGGTGTTACGCTGATGCCGGTGGATTCACCCGTTGCAGACTGGGTGGCGGCACTGGAAGCTGCGCTTCGGTGCCGCCCTTTGCCCCCTGCCTGGAGGGACCTTGCGACGCCTCGCCTCTGGACGCTGTTCCATCTTCTGCGCCCCTTCGAGCCGCTGCCGGGCGTTCTGTTCGTAACGGCCAATCTCAATGCCGGAGGCGCACAGCGCTCGCTGGTGCATCTCGCGACCGCGCTGAACGGATCTCTGCGCATCGAGATCGCCGTCTGCGGGGACTCTTCCACCGACTACTTCAGCAGGCGCCTGGAGGGGGCGAAAGTCCACGCGTACTGCAGCGCCGGGACGCGCGATTGCTTCGATCACGCCGAGGCGATCACGGCGCGCATCGTGGACGGTCGTTTTGCGACCGTCTGCTTCTGGAATGTGGATGCAAAGGTGAAACTCCTGCTGGCAAAAGCGCTTGGCGTGGCGCGCGTCCGGCTGATCGACGTCTCGCCCGGCGGTTACGGCTTCGAGGAAATGACGGCGACGCGCTCGTTCCAGCAGTGGATCGCGTTCACGGAGGAGGAATACTACGCGGGCCTTGCGCGGCTGGTGCTGAAGTACGACGGCGACGCCCCGCCGGCGTTTCGCGGTCGGGTCAGCGTGATTCCGAACGGCGTGCCGGTCCCGGCTTCGGTGGCCCGCGCAAGAGCCGGATCCGCACCGCGCATCGTCATGAGCGGACGGATCGCCCCGAGCAAATTTGTCCTCGAGGCGATGCAAGCGATGCCGCTTCTTTGGGCGTCACACCACGACGCCGAACTGCACGTTCTGGGACCCGCCGAGAAGCGACATGCAGCCTACCTCCGGCAACTGATCGACACCGCCGGGACCGAGCTGGGGCGGCGCATCTTCCTCCAGGGCGCGGCATTCGATGCACCTGAGCGAATGGCTGAGTTCAGCGTCGCCCTGGTGCTCGGTGAGCATCAGGGTTGCCCGAACTCAGTGCTCGAAGCGCTCGCGTGCGGCGTGCCCGTCGTCGCCAACGATTCCGGCGGTACGCGCGCGCTTGTCGTCGATGGCGCAACGGGATTGCTGTTGCGGGAGTGCGAGCCGCGGGCGATTGCCGCTGCGCTGGCACGTCTTCTGGGCGATCCCCGGCTGGCAGGACGTCTGGGCACGCGCGGGCAACGGCACGTCGCGCGGCATTTCTCGATGACACGCATGGTCCGGGCGTACCGGACCCTGTTCACGGCAACATGAGGGAGGCCAGATGCTGAGATTGACAGTGCAGGTCGCGGAGACGCGCGACCGGACGGCTGTGGCGGAATTGCGCGACGGCCTCAAACGGGTGGCAACCGACACCGCAGTCGCGTCCAGCACGCAGGCAATCGCCGCGGCACACGGCAATTCAGTGTGCGATCCGTTGCGTCCCTGGGGACATCCGCCGTTCGGCGTGTACCGCCTGCTGTCGCATCTTGCAGCGACCGCGGAGGAGGCGCGGGAGTACGGCGGCCACCTGCTTCTGTTTGAGCCCGAATCGGGCGCTGCGCTCGACGCGGAGTCGTTCGGCCGGCTCGCGCTTTTCGTCTACGGCGGCCCGACCGGTCGCGAGGGGCGACTGCGGCGCACGCAGGGCGGCGTGCGCCTGACCGATCGGATGCTGCAGAGGATCGTCGAGCGGCTCGGACCCGATGCCGACCTGGAGCTTCGGCTGGAGCCATTGCGCGCGCCTTCGTGGTGGCAGTTCTGGCGGCGCCCGGCGGAGACCGGGCTGCTCTCGCAATCCATGCTCGAGCCGCTCGCGCCGCCGCTGGACGAAATCAGCATCCTTGAAAAGTTGATGAAAAGTGCGCCTCGGCGGGTGAAGCGCGCCCTCGATGACGGTGAATCGTTCGACCGCGACCGCTGGTACGAGCGCTCGACTTCTCAGACAAGCTCCGGTGGCAACGTGTTCCAGGGAAAGGGAGGGGAATCCGGAGGCGCAGGCGCGAGCGGGAGCTGGGGCGGCGAGGGCGGCGGGCGCGGTGTCGATCAGGCGGGTCGGATCATCGGTGGCGTCGCGGCGGCCGCGACGCTTGCTGCTGTTGCCGATGCCGCATCGCGCGGCGCAGGCGAAACGCCCGGCGGAGGCAGTCCGGCTTCTGCAACTTCGGATTCCGGCACTGGCGCCGAAACGAATACGGCCTACTAATCTCCTGCCGCCGGAACGCAGGAACGATTCGCCGTCGGTCAGCGGTTCATGATCTTCTTCGTTGCCGAAGCGATCAGCATGCCGAGAAAGGTGACGCCGAGGATGCCTTCCACCACCGCCAGCACGCGGGGAATGGGCTCGGCCGGGACGAGATCACCGTAGCCGATCGATGCGAACGTGATGCCGCTGAAATAGACGTGCTCCCACCAGCCCCGGCCAGGGATGCCGTTGAGCGCGTATTGCAGTGTCGCGAAGACGAGGATGGCGATCAGCATCCCGATCGCCAGTCTCCAGGGTTTCTCCCCGTATCCCCAGAGCCAGTTGAATATGATCGCGTCGAGCCACCGCGCAATCCCCTTGAAACGCTTGCCCACGGAGTCGCGTTCACGCGTGAACGCCAGGTGGTAGAGGACATGGCGCTCGTAGGTCTTTTCCATGTACGCGAGTTCGCTCGCGTCGCCGAAGTGGCCCATGGAAATCGCGTTCAGCTTCAGATTGTGGCAGACACGCGCCAATACCTGCGGATTCGCGTCCTGCAGGAACGCGATGCTTGCGAGGTGGATCTCGCAATTCCGGAAAGTGGCGAAGTCCAGCCGGCTGGCGTCGATGCGCGCGTTCGAGAAGTCGCTCGAATCGAATTTGGAATTGACGATATCGCATTTCTGGAAGACGGTGCGGCGGAAGTAGCACTCGGAGAAGTTCGCCTGGCTGAGGTTGCAGCCGACCAGCTTGGCGCCCTTGAAGCCGACGTCGCGGATCGTGGACCATCGCAGGTTCACCTTGCGGATCAGCATCCCGTCGAGCTGGGTCTGCTCGATCCGGATCCCGCGCAGGTCGAGGTAGGTCTCCCCGTCGAGCTCCATCGTCGGTATGTCGACGTCGGTGGGGTTCCCCTGCAGAAACCGGATCGCCGCAGCGGTCAGCTCCGGCGTCCAGCGTGAGCGAAGATGCGCGACGCTGTCGTTCATGTGAGTGAGTCCTTTGTCCCTATTGCCCTTTGGCCGCAAAAGTCTAAACTAGAATTCCGATTTTTCGTCACCTGGGGCGGCCATGGCGATTGTGGCGATCACGCGCGAGATGGGAACCTTGGGCAAGGACGTGGCCACCGGGCTGGGCGAGGCGCTCGGGCTTCCCGTGATCTACCACGAGATCATCGACCATCTTGCCGACCGGATGCGGGTGCGCAGAAGCCACGTGGTGCGGCTGCTGGACGGCAAGGCGGGCCTGCTGGAACGGCTGTCCGCCGACAAGACCAGCCTGTTCCTTCATTCCGCCGAAGAGGTGATCGAATTCGCGCGCCAAGGCAAGGGTGCCATCATCCGCGGTTGGGGAGCGACACATCTGCTGCACGATGTGCCGCACGTCATTTGCACCAGGGTGTGCGCACCGTTCGAGGTGCGGACGCGGCGCATGATGGAGCGGCTCAACACGGACGATGCCACGATGATCGAGGCCGAGATCCAGAGCAACGACGAGGCGCATACGGCGATCATGCGGCGCCATTTCGGGATCAAGTGGACCGATCCGGAACACTACGATGTGGTGCTCAACAGCAGGCGCGTGAGCGTCGATGAGTGCGTGGACGGGGTGCTGAACCTGGTGCGCCTGCCGAAATTCGCCGAGACCGATGCGTCGCGGCAGCGGCTCGAGGACCTTGCATTGGCGGCCCGCGTGCGCGCGGCGTTGCGCGTTTCCGCCGAAACGCGCGGCAAGAATGTCGACGTGTCCTCGGAGTCCGGCCGCGTAACCCTGTCCGGGGCGCATCTCAAGACCGACGAGCGTCTGGCAATGCTTGAGGTCGTGGTCGGCGTGCCGGGGGTGCGTGACGTGATCTGGCGCTCGCGTGATCCCGGCGAGTCGCGCCCGCCGGTCCATTGATCGCGAGAAGCGCGGGATTGCCCGTCCTTTCGAAGTCGCGGCAATCGCGCGCCGGCGCGTGGATTTGAGGCGCGCGCCGGTTCCGTGTAAACTCCGCCATCCACGCCCCATCGGCGTTAATGACGAAATATGTCTTCGTAACCGGCGGCGTCGTCTCCAGTCTGGGGAAGGGCATCGCCGCCGCGTCCCTCGCCGCGATTCTCGAATCGCGCGGCATCCGAGTCACCAACATCAAGCTGGATCCGTACATCAACGTCGATCCCGGCACGATGTCGCCGTTCCAGCACGGCGAGGTGTTCGTCACCGAGGACGGCGCCGAAACCGATCTTGACCTCGGGCATTACGAGCGCTTCCAGAGCTCGAAGATGCAGCGCTGGAACAACTTCACGACCGGGCAGATCTACGAGTCGGTCATCAAGAAGGAGCGCCGCGGCGATTACCTGGGCGGCACGGTGCAGGTCATTCCGCACATCACCGACGAGATCAAGCTGTTCATCAAGCGCGGAGCCGGAGACGCCGAGATCGCGATCGTCGAGGTGGGCGGAACGGTGGGCGACATCGAATCCCTGCCGTTCCTCGAGGCGATCCGCCAGATGGGCCTGGAGCTCGGGCGCAGCAACGTGTGCTACATCCACCTCACCCTGGTGCCGTACATCGCATCGGCGGGCGAGATCAAGACCAAACCGACCCAGCACTCGGTGAAGGAGTTGCGCGAAATCGGGGTCTCCGCCGACGTCGTGCTCTGCAGGACCGTCCGGCCGCTGCCCGAGGAGGAGCGGCGCAAGATCGCCCTGTTCTGCAACGTCCAGAAGGAGGCGGTGATCTCGGCCTGGGACGTGGACTCCATCTACAAGATTCCGATGATGCTGCACGAGCAGATGCTCGATGAGATCGTGTGCCACAAGCTGGGCGTGCTCGCGCGCGCAGCGGACCTCTCCGCCTGGCGCAAGATCGTGGAATCGCTCGAGCATCCGGAGCAGGAAGTGGACATTGCGCTGGTCGGCAAGTACGTGGACCTCGCCGACTCGTACAAGTCGCTGTCCGAGGCGCTGATCCACGCCGGGATCCACACACGCGCGCGTCTCAACATTCATTACATCGATTCCGAGGCCATCGAGCGCGACGGCGTCGGCGGCCTCGCGGCCATGGATGCCGTGCTCGTGCCCGGAGGCTTCGGAAAGCGGGGCATCGAGGGCAAGATCGCCGCGATTCGCCACGCGCGCGAGAACAAGATCCCCTACCTCGGCATCTGCCTGGGCATGCAGTGCGCAGTCATCGAATACGCTCGCAACGTCGCCGGTCTGGCGGGCGCGCACTCGACCGAATTCGAGAAATCCACGCCGCACCCGGTCATCGCGCTGATCACCGAGTGGCAGGACGAGCAGGGCCTGGTGCAGAAGCGCGATGAGCGGTCCGACCTCGGCGGCACGATGCGGCTCGGCGGCCAGAAATGCCGGATCGAGGCGGCGAGCCTGGCACGCGAGGTCTACGGTCAGGACCAGATCGTGGAGCGGCACCGGCATCGCTACGAGGTCAACAGCACTTATCTGGCGCAGCTCAGCGCTGCGGGGATGCGCTTTTCCGGAATGTCGCTGAACGAGAATCTTGCCGAGATGGTCGAACTGCCCGGGCACCCGTGGTTCGTCGGCGTGCAGTTCCATCCGGAGTTCACCTCGACGCCGCGCAGGGGTCACCCGCTGTTCAGCGCGTTCGTCATGGCCGGGCTCAAGTACCGCTTCCGCGCGAAGCGTTCCTCCCCGGGCGGGACGCTGAGTGTGGTGGCGGCATGAAACTCTGCGGTTTCGATGCGGGCCTGGATCAGCCGCTGTTCCTGATCGCCGGTCCCTGCGTCGTCGAGTCGCGCGAGCTGCTGATCGAGACCGCCGGGCGACTGAAGGAGATCTGCGGCCGGCTCGGCGTCCCGCTCATCTTCAAGTCATCCTACGACAAGGCGAACCGCAGTTCGGGGAAGTCGTTCCGCGGGCCGGGAAAGGAGCAGGGACTCGCGATCCTCGCCGAGGTGAGGAAGAAAGTCGGCGTGCCTGTGCTCACAGACGTGCATGCGATCGAGGAAGTGAAGCCGGCGGCCGAGGTCGTGGACGTGCTGCAGACCCCCGCTTTTCTGTGCCGGCAGACCGATTTCATTCGCGCTGCGGCCTCGGCGGGACGCCCGGTAAACATCAAGAAGGGCCAGTTCCTGTCCCCGCAGGAGATGCGAAACGTGGTCGAAAAGGCGCGCCAGGCGAGCGGCCAGGACAACGTACTGGTCTGCGAGCGCGGCTACGCGTTCGGATACGGCAATCTCGTCGCGGACATGCGCTCGCTCGCGATCATGCGGGAGACCGGCTGCCCCGTCGTATTCGATGCCACCCACTCGGTGCAGCTGCCGGGCGGGCTGGGCTCCGCGTCGGGGGGAGAACGCAAGTTCGTGCCGGTGCTTGCGCGCGCCGCGGTGGCGAGCGGCATTTCCGGCCTGTTCATGGAAACGCACCCGGCGCCGGAGCGCGCGCTGTCGGACGGACCCAACGCCTGGCCGCTCGGGTTGGTCGAGCCGCTGCTGGAAACCCTGGTCGAGCTTGACCGCCAGGTCAAACGGCGCGATCTTGCGGAAAATCTGCTGAACAAAGAACCACCTCGCGCCGCGCAGCAGCGTTCCGCCGCCGCGTCGCGCAAAACCTCACAAGAAGCGTAACGCCAACGCCGGGAAGACATCATGAGCTCCATCGTCGATGTGGTCGCAAGAGAGATTCTCGATTCACGGGGCAACCCGACCGTGGAGGCGGACGTGCTGCTGGAATCCGGCGTAATGGGGCGCGCCGCGGTTCCTTCCGGGGTTTCAACGGGCAGCCGCGAGGCGATCGAACTTCGCGACGGCGACGCGCAGCGCTACGGCGGAAAAGGCGTGCTCAAGGCCGTCGAGGCGGTCAATACCGAGATCTCGGAGGCGATCGTCGGGCTGGACGCCTCGGAACAATGCTTCGTCGACCGCACTCTGATCGATCTCGACGGGACGGAAAGCAAATCGCGCCTTGGCGCGAACGCGCTGCTCGCTGTCTCGATGGCGGTGGCCAAGGCGGCGGCGGAGGACTCGGGCTTGCCGCTGTATCGCTATTTCGGCGGCGCAGGGCCGATGCAGACGCCGGTGCCGATGATGAACGTGGTGAATGGCGGGGCGCACGCCAACAATCGTCTCGATCTGCAGGAGTTCATGATCGTCCCGGTCGGCGCCTTGTCGTTCCGCGAGGCGCTGCGCTGCGGAGCGGAAGTGTTCCAGGCGCTCAGGAAGCTGATCGACGCGCGCAAGATGTCGACCGCGGTGGGGGATGAAGGCGGCTTCGCCCCGGACCTGGCTTCGCACGCCGCGGCGATCGAGCTGATTCTCGAGGCCGTGGACACGGCAGGCTACACCGCTGGGCAGGACGTTCTTCTGGCGCTCGACTGCGCCAGTTCCGAATTCTTCAGGGACGGGCGTTACGTGCTTTCATCGGAGGGGCTTTCGCTCTCCTCGGACGAGTTCAGCGACTACCTCGCCAGCCTCGCCGACCACTACCCGATCGTTTCCATCGAAGACGGCATGGCGGAAAACGACTGGGAAGGCTGGCGCCTGCTGACCGAGCGGCTCGGCGCGAAACTCCAGTTGGTCGGCGACGACGTGTTCGTGACCAACACGCGCATCCTGAAGGAGGGAATCCGGCAGGGCGTGGCGAACGCAATTCTCATCAAGGTGAATCAGATCGGTACCCTGACGGAGACTTTTTCCGCGATCGAGCTTGCCAAGCGCTCCGGCTACGGCTGCGTGATCTCGCACCGTTCGGGCGAAACCGAGGACACGACCATCGCCGACCTCGCGGTCGGCAGCAACGTGCTGCAGATCAAGACCGGGTCGCTGTCCCGAACCGACCGCACCGCGAAGTACAACCAGCTCCTGCGGATCGAGGAGGACCTCGGTGATGCGGTCGCCTATCCCGGACGAGACGCATTCGCGCACGTGAAATGACGTGAAGATTCTGGCCGGCATCTTCGGGGCATTGATCGTCGCGATCCAGTATCCGCTGTGGCTCGGCAAGGGCGGATGGCTGCGCGTGTGGGATGTCGACCGGCAGGTAGCGACCCAGCGCGCCCGGAACGCGCAGCTCGAGGCCCGCAATGCCGGGCTTGCCGCCGAGGTGCGCGACCTGAAGCAGGGGCTCGAGGCGGTGGAAGAGCGGGCCCGTTACGAGCTCGGCATGGTCCGGCACGATGAGCTGTTCTTCCAGATCGTCGAAAGCAAGGCGCCGGCGCAGCCGCAACAGCAGTGAGTTTCACCCTTCGCGAGCTGGAAGGGGCGGCGCGCCTGGTGTACACGGCGATGCCGCCGACCCCGCAGTACGCCTGGCCGCTCCTTGCGGCGCGCACCGGCTGCGAAGTCTGGGTCAAGCACGAGAACCATACGCCGACCGGAGCCTTCAAGGTGAGGGGCGGACTGGTGTACTGCGATCAGCGCCGCTCGTCAAAAGGAATGATCAGCGCGACCCGCGGCAATCATGGGCAGAGCATCGCGTATGCCGGCCGCCGCGCCGGGATCCCGGTCACGATCGTTGTGCCCCGTGGCAACAGCATCGAGAAGAACGCCGCCATGCGCGCGTTCGGCGCCACGCTGATCGAGCACGGCAGCGACTACGAGGAGGCGAGGGTCGAATCGAACCGGTTGGCGAAGGAACACGGGCTGGACGTCGTTCCGCCTTTTCACACGGACCTGGTTCTCGGTGTCGCGGGGTACGCGCTTGAGTTGTTTCGTGCAGTGCCGGACCTGCACACCGTGTACGTGCCGATCGGCATGGGCTCCGGAATTTGCGGGGTCATCCGGACACGCGATCTGCTCGGGCTCGCGGCGCAGGTCGTCGGCGTGCAAGCCGAGCGCGCGCCCTCTTACGCGCTGTCGTTCGCGGCGGGCCGCGTCGTTACCACAGAGTCCGCCGATACCTTTGCCGACGGCGTCGCCACGCGAGTGCCCGACCCAGAGGCATTCGAAATCATCCGCAGGGGCGCCGAACGGATCGTCACCGTGAGCGAAGACGAAATCGCTGCCGCGATGCGCGCCTACTATGCGGATACGCACAATCTCGCCGAGGGGGCAGGGGCGGCGCCGCTTGCCGCCCTCATGAAGGAAGGCGAGGCGATGCGCGGCCGAAAGGTCGGAGTGATCCTTTCCGGCGGCAATATCGATCTCGACCTGTTCCAGCGTGTGCTAGGCTAGCCGGGTGGAGGGTCGACCATGGTGCTGACCAAGCGCCCAGGGTACATCGCGCATCGCGATTTCACGCCGATCGAGTGCCTGCCCGACGATTGCCTGCTCACGCACTACGACGTGCCCCTTCCCTGGAAAGACGGCGCGCCGGCCGAGGAGCTGCAGGGCGCGCTCAAAGCGGCTTGAGATGAACCTTCACCGGCTGCTGCAGCAGCGCGAGGCACAGGGAAAGCCGCTCAGACTGGGCCTGATCGGCGCCGGCAAGTTCGCGACGATGTATATCGCGCAGGTGCCGAAGACGCCGGGAGTGCACCTCGCCGGAATCGCCGATCTCGATCCCGCCAACGCACGCGCCAATCTCGAGCGCGTGGGCTGGAAGGCCGAACGGCACGCGGCGCCTTCGCTCGACACCGCGTTCAGCGATCGGCGCACGCACGTCGGCGACGACTGGCAGGCGCTGGTGTCGCACCCGGCGATCGACATCATCATCGAGGCGACGGGGAACCCGATTGCGGCGGTCGACCACGCCCTTGCCGCCTTCCGCAATGGCAAGCATGTGGTCATGGTCACGGTGGAAGCGGACGCGTTCTGCGGACCCATCCTTGCGCAGCGCGCCCAGGACGCCGGAGTCGTGTACAGCCTCGCCTATGGCGACCAGCCGGCGCTCATCTGCGACCTGGTGGATTGGGCGCGCGCCGCGGGATTCAGCGTAGTCGCCGCAGGGCGCGGCCACAAATGGCTGCCGCATTTCGCGCGCTCCACGCCCGAGACGGTCTGGGGCTATTACGGGCTGTCGCCGGAGCAGGCGAGGATCGGCGGCCTCAATCCGAAGATGTTCAATTCTTTCCTCGACGGCTCGAAGCCGGCGATCGAGACCTCCGCAGTGTGCAACGCAACCGGCCTGACACCCGCGCCGTGGGGGCTCGCGTACCCGCCTGCCTCGATCGACGCCCTGCCGAGCGTGATGCGCCCCAAGGAGGAAGGGGGTTGCCTGCACCACAGGGGACAGGTCGAGGTCGCATCGTCGCTCGAACGCGACGGCCGCGCGATTCCCTACGACATCCGCTTTGGCGTGTGGGTCGTGTTCGAGGGTGAAACCGAATACGTGCGCCGCTGCTTCATGGAATATGGCGTACAGACCGATCCATCCGGGCGCTACGCCTGCATGTACAAGCGCTGGCACCTGATCGGTCTGGAAGTCGGCATCTCGATCGCGTCAGTGGGCCTGCGCGGTGAGCCGACCGGCTGCGCGACCGGATGGCGCGCCGATGCGGTGGCTACAGCGAAGAGGGACCTCAAGGCGGGCGAGATTCTGGACGGGGAAGGCGGGTACACGGTAGCGGGACGCCTTATGCCGGCGGAAGATTCGCTCGCCCAAGGATGCCTTCCGCTCGGACTCGCGCACGGCTGCAAGCTGCTCGCGCCGGTGCAGGCCGGGCAGCCGGTCAGGTGGCGGGACGTCGCTCTGGACGCAAACGTCAGCGCCGTCCGGCTGCGCCGCGAGATGGAATCGCGGCACGCCGCACTGAATCGCAACGCCGCGTAGCCTCGATCAGACTCCCCTGTCCTTGAATACCTCGCGTGCGGCGCGAAACGCTTCGACCGCTGCCGGCACGCCGCAGTAAATCGCGGTCTGGAGAAAGACTTCGCGGATCTGCTCCTTCGTAAGACCGTTGTTGAGCGCGCCGGTCACGTGCAGCTTCAGCTCCGGCCCGCGGTTGAGCGCGGTCAGCATCGCCAGGTTCAGCATCGAGCGCGTCTTGCGGTCGAGTCCGGGCCGGTTCCAGATGTCGTTCCAGCAGTACGTGTTGAGAAGCTCGGAGAACTCGCGGTTGAAGTCGTCCACCGACGCCATCGCCTTGTCCACGTAGTCCGCGCCCAGCACCTCGCGCCGCGTCTGCAGCCCGTCCCGGGCCCGTTCTTCGTGACTGCGCTTGTCCATGGGCTTCCTTTCCTCGGGCAGCGATGCGCATCCGGTCGCCCGCCGGCGTGCGGCAAGCAATCGCGCGTCAGTGATCCTCGAGGCGGGGAATCGATTCCTCGGCAGGGGCCCCGGTGTCCGGATCGACCCACTCCGCAATGCCGATCTCGGCTTCCGCTTCCTCGACCGATTCGCCGGGCTCGAAGTCGGTCACCTCGAATGCCTCCGCGTCGGCTTGCGCCTCGGCCAGGCTCTTGAACGGACCGTATTCCTTGCTCCCGTTCCCTGCCCGCCAGTACACGCCGTCGGGACGTTCGATGAGAACGACTCGATCGTCCTCGCTCGGGGGCCTGGGCGTTCCCCGGCGCTTCGGGTTTTTCACGCTCGTAAGATTAACAGAACTCAAAGCCAGCCGCGACGCTGCAGCAAGGCGACGATGTCGCGCGCCGACTCCGCCGGACTCGCGATGTCGCCGCGCACGACGAGATCGGGATGCTCCGGCGCCTCGTAACCGGCTTGCGGCCCCGGCAGGTTGGTGGTCTGTCCTTCCCGCGCGCGGCGATAGAGGCCCTTGGGATCGCGCGCTGCGCACACGTCGAGCGGACAATCGACATGGATCTCCGCAAAACGCGCGATTTGCCGGCGCGCCGCGTCGCGATAGGCGCGTCGGTTCGCCGTCGCATCGAACACCACGGGCACGCCGCGTTCGACGAGAAAGCTTCCAAGATGCGTCATCGCGGCGTAAAACAACTCGCGCTCGGCCTCGTCGAAGCGCGGGCGCGGGGTGATGAGCGTACGCAGCACGTCGGATTCGAGCGCGGCGGCGTCTACGCCGCGCTCCCGGAACTGCTGCAAAAGGGAATTCGCAATCGCGCTCTTGCCGGAGGCGGGAAGCCCGGTCAACCAGACCGCGAACGCCGGCTCCACCTCAAGTCCCGCAGTATGCGTTGGCGCGCGCCGGGTCGAAGCGCGCCTCTTCCAGGACCGCGAGCAGGAAGTTGAAGATGCGTCGCCGCACCGGCTCCTCGAGACCCGGGTACCAGACCGGGCTCGCGACGACCAGCGCGCGGAATGCGTAGAACGGCGCCACCACTTCCAGAATTTCGCGGTCGGCGGAGCGCTCCAGGTACCGATCCCAGAAACGGCGAAACAGCGTCTCGAACGCGCCCTCGAGCCTCCCCGAGCGCTGCAGGCTGAAAAAAAGATAATTCAACGTCAGGCAGGCAACGTCGTCGGCGGGTTCGCCCCATTCTCCGCGCGAACGGTCGAGCGCCGTGAAGTCCGTCTCCTCGCGAAACAGGATGTTCCACGGATGGAAGTCGCCATGCACCTGGCGCAGGCGGTGCGTGCGGGTCTTCAGCTTCCAGCGCCACGGAACGCAGCGCTGCTCGACCTCCTGGAGGAGTTCCGGCGTGATGAAGCCGCAGCGCGCCGGATAGCTGTCGGCGATGCCGAAGATGCATTCGCCGTGACCGATGAGCTCGCGCACGCGGCGCACATACAGTCCCGGATCGGGTCCCGGAGTTCGGTGAATTCCCGCAAGGTAATCGCACAAGGCGTCGGCCCGCGCCAGATCGAGCGCGGCGAGCGTTGCGCCAGTTCGCAACCGCTGCAGGTCCGCTGCGTACTCTGCGCCTTCGACGAACTCGGTGACGATGAAAAATTCCTCCGTCGCGCCGAGCGGCACGAGCACGCCGTCCTTGCGCACCGCCCCCACGTCCAGCGCCGGCACGTGTTGCGGCAACCGCCCGAACGCATCGTGCGCCCAGAGTAGGAGCTGCGCGCGGTCGGCCCTGTGCTCGTGACCGAACGGCCCGGCGCGCACGGTCTCCAGCACTGCAGTTCGCGCTTCTCCCTCCAGCAGGTAGTCCACCCGCAAGGGCACGCCGTAGCCGTACGCCTTGTCGCCCTGCGCGCCTCCGCCAAGCGGCGAGACCTGTACGTCGCGCACGCCGCGCCCGTGCACGGACTCGAGATACGGTTGCAGCGCGGCCGGAGAGAAGGGAGTGTTCAATGCGACATCAACGCCGGCACCGTCATGGTGTCGAGCAGGGTTCGCGTGACTCCGCCCAGCACAAGCTCGCGGACGCGCGAATGCCCGTAGGCGCCCATGACGATCAGGTCGATGTCGAGGTCCGCGGCGCGCGAAAGGATTTGGTTCCCGACGTCCACCTCGTCGCTGCGCTGTTGCTCCACCGAAACCTTCACCCCATGGCGCGCGAGCACCAGGCCGATGTCGGCACCCGGTATGTCGCCGTGGTCCGCGCCGCCCTTGCGGGGATCGAAAGCGATGACCTGCACCAAGCTCGCGCGTTGCAGCAGCGGCAACGCATCGGTGACTGCCCGCGCCGCTTCCCGGCCCGCGTTCCACGCCACCAGCACCCTGCGGCCGACGTGGGCAAAGTGTCCGGCGTAGGGCACGAACAGCACCGGCCGGCCTGCGGAGAGAACGAGTTCCTCGGCAAAATTGAGTGCAATGCCCGTGCCGTCATCGGGATCGCGCTGCCCGGCGACCACGAGGTCGGCATAGCGGGCGCTCAGCTGCGCGGCGGCGAGCGCGTCGCGCGTTGTGGATCGCCACTCGGCGCTCCGTGCGAGCCGCGCCGTGACGCGCCGGAAAATTGCCTCGGCCGCGCGCGCCGCTTCCGCCCGGTAGCGCGCTTCGGCCTCCACCACCACCGGGCCCGCCTCGGCGAGCGCGTAGGACGGTATGTGCGGTGCGCTGAGCGCGAACAGTCCAACCAGATGCGCGTCGTAGGTCTCGGCAAGCCCGAGCGCCAGCTCCACCCGCTCCGCCGCCCGTTTGCCGCTGTCGAGGTGAACCAGAATCGTCTTGTAGCTCATGGTTGCTCCTTGTCTGTGGATTTCATGCTATGCGGCGTGCGATCCGCATTCTTGAGGCAGATCAACCGGGCTGGGCCTTCAGGGCAACAGCATATAGGCATGGACGTCAGCGTTACAGCGCTTCCGTTGCCGTCGCCCGGGTCGCTGCCGTTCGAGATCGTGGAGCGCAAAGGACTGGGTCATCCCGATACGATCTGCGACGCGCTGGTGGAGAACCTGAGCACGGGCTTGGGGCGGGTTTATGTCGAGCGCTTCGGCACTATTCTGCACCACAACCTTGACAAGGCGCTGCTCGTCGGCGGTGCCGCGCGCCCGGCGTTCGGCGGCGGCGACGTGCTCGAACCCATCGAGATCATCCTCGCCGGGCGTGCGACACGCGAATTTCAGGGTGTCGCGATCCCCGTGGACGAACTGGCCATCGAACTGAGCCTGCAGTGGCTCGCGGCAAACCTGCGACACCTCGATGCGCGCAGGCACGTGCGCATCGTACCCAAGATCCGGCCTACATCGCCCGACCTCGCGGCATTGTTCCTGCGACGGCCGCGTACCGGTGTACCGCTTGCGAACGACACCTCGATCGGGGCCGGATTTGCACCGCTCGACCCGCTGGAGCGCGCGGTGCTCGCCGCCGAACGCGCGCTCGGTGCCGATGCGATCCGACGCGCGCACCCGGAGATCGGCGAGGACGTCAAGGTCATGGGCGTGCGCCGCGGCGAGTGGGCCCTGCTGACCGTAGCCTGTGCGCTCGTCGGCCGCCACGTCAGCGATCTCGCCGACTACGGCGCGAAGAAGGCGCGGATCGGACACATTGCGCTTGCCGCGGCGCGCGAGTCGAGTGGGCTCGATTGCACAGCCGAGGTCAACACCGCGGATGGCGAAACCGCCGAAGGAATCTACCTCACAGTGACCGGGCTTTCCGCCGAAGCTGGTGACGACGGCCAGGTCGGCCGCGGCAATCGCGTTAACGGCCTGATCACGCCGTATCGGCCGATGAGCCTGGAAGCTGCGGCAGGAAAGAACCCGGTCACCCACGTCGGCAAGCTCTACAACATCGTCGCCAACCGGATCGCGCACGCGGTGGTTGCGGAAGTGGCAGGCGTCCAGGAAACCCAGTGCGTACTGGTGAGCCAGATCGGTCAGCCGATTACCCAGCCGCAGGTCGCAGACATCAAGGCGCGGTTTACGGAACCGGCCGCGATCGCGTCATCTGCGCCGCAGATCGAGGAGCTGGTGCGCGACCGGCTTGCGAACCTGCCGCAACTCTGGCGCGAAGCGGTCGACGGCAAGCTGTCACTGTGGTGAAGATCATGAGCATCGACGATCGCGTGAAAGACTTCGCCCGGCCCGCTGGGGGAAAGCTGAGGAGACACTGACTGCGCATCACCCGAGTCAGCGCTGAAGAGGCGCTCGCCAGCCTGCGGAGCAGCAGGGCGGGACTGTCTGCGGACGAAGCCGCGCGCCGTCTGGCCGAATACGGTTCCAACCGCCTCGAGGCGCTGATGCGCGCGCCACTGTGGCTCCGATTCGCGCGCCAGTTCACGCATTTTTTCGCGCTCATTCTTTGGGCCGCGGCCGGCCTCGCATGGATCGCCGAATGGCGCAACCCGGGACAGGGAATGGCGGTGCTCGCGGCCGCCATCATCGCGGTCATCGCGGTGAACGGAGCTTTTTCGTTCTGGCAGGAGTATCGCGCCGAGCGCGCCATGGTCGCGCTGCAAAAGCTCCTGCCGCACCAGGTGACCGCGCTGCGCGACGGTCGCGCGGTCCGGCTGGGTGTCGAGGCGCTGGTGCCCGGCGACGTGATCCTGGTCGAGGAAGGCGACGACGTTGCCGCGGATTGTCGCGTCATCGAATCCTGGGGCCTGCGTGCAAATCTCGCCACCGTGACCGGCGAGGCGCTGCCCGTGGCGCGCATCGCGGATGCCGTCGAGGAAGATGTTCCGCTGCGCGCAAAAAACGTGCTGCTCGCGGGCACCGCGATCGTTTCGGGCGAAGGACGCGCGGTGGTTTTCGCGACCGGCATGCGCACCGAGTTCGGGCGCATCGCGCGCCTCGCCCAGACTGCCGACGAAGTGCGCACGCCCCTGCAGCGCGAGATCGCCCGGGTGTCGCGCCTGGTCGCGGTTCTCGCGACCGGGCTCGGGACCGCGTTCTTTGCCGCCGGCCAGTTGCTCGGTCTGCAGTTCAGCGAAAGTTTCATATTCGGGATCGGCATCATCGTCGCCAACGTGCCCGAGGGCTTGCTGCCCACGGTCACGCTGGCGCTCGCCATGGCGACGCAGCGCATGGCGGCACGCAACGTGCTGGTGCGCCATCTGCCCGCGGTGGAAGCGCTCGGCTCGGCGACGGTCATCGTCACCGACAAGACCGGAACGCTCACCGAGAATTCGATGCGCGCGAAGTCCGTGGTCTTCCCCGACGGCCGGTTCGACCTCGAGGCGCTCGCCCCGGCGACCGCGCAAGCGCGCGCCCGTTTCTTCGAGGTGGCCCGCAATTGCCACAGCCTGCATGAAGTGGCCGACCACGGGACCACCGTGCGGCTCGGCGATCCGACCGAAACCGCCCTGGTGGCGATGGCGGAGCGTGCCGGCTCCGGCGCGCCGGCGCTGGAACGGATCGACGAGCTGCCGTTCGACGCAGACCGCAAACGCATGTCCACGCTGCACCGCTCTGCGCAGGGCCGCATCCTGTACTGCAAGGGGGCGCTCGAGGCCGTGCTTCCACTGTGTACCCGAGTACACGCCGGCGAGGGTGCTCCTGTTCCGCTCGACGACGAACTGCGCGAGCGATTCCTCGCCTCCGAGCGCGAGATCGCGGCCTGCGGCGAACGAGTGCTGGCGTTCGCCTGGAGGATGATCCCGGAAGGGCTCGAGCGCGGCGGTTGGGAGGATGATCTTGTGCTCGCGGGCCTGGTCGGGCTCGAGGATCCGCCGCGCGCCGAGGTGCCGGAGGCGGTGCGCACCTGCCGCGAGGCCGGCATCCGCGCCATCATGGTCACGGGTGACCACCCGAGCACCGCATTGTCGGTGGCACGCGCAATCGGGCTGGTGACCGGCGAAGCGCCGCACGTCATGACGGGCGACGAGCTGGCGCACCTCTCCGACACGCAGCTTCAGCTCGTGCTCGATGTGCCGGAGATCCTGTTCGCGCGCGCGAGCGCCGAGCAGAAGCTCCGGGTCGTCGAAGCGCTGCGCTCCAAGGGCCACGTCGTGGCGGTGACCGGCGACGGCGTGAACGATGCGCCCGCGCTACGGCGCGCCGACATCGGTATCGCAATGGGCCGCATCGGCACCGACGTCGCGCGCGAGTCCGCCGACATCGTGCTGCTGGACGACAACTTCGCCTCGATCGTGGCGGCGATCGAGGAGGGGCGCGCGGTGTACGAAAACATCCGCAAGTTCCTCACCTACATCCTCACCTCGAACATCCCGGAGATCGTTCCGTACCTCGCGTTCGTGCTCGCGCGCATTCCGCTTCCGCTCACCATCATGCAGATTCTGGCAGTGGACCTGGGCACGGATATGGTGCCCGCGCTGGGGCTCGGCGCCGAGCGCCCGGCGCCGGAGATCATGCAGCGGCCGCCGCGCGCGCGCGGCGCGCGGCTGCTTTCCTGGCCGCTGCTCGCGCGCGCCTACCTCTGGCTCGGGCCGCTCGAGGCCGTGGCGGCGATGGCTGTATTTTTCTTCGTGCTCGATCGAGGCGGCTGGCACTTCGGCGAGTCGGTCGCGGCGCACGACCCGCTCTACCTGCAGGCCACCGCCGCCTGCCTTGCGGCGATTGTTGTGACGCAGGTGGTCAACGTGTTCCTGTGCCGCGATCCGGTGCGCAGCGCATTCAGTTTCGCGCTCGGCACGAACCGGTTGTTGCTGGCCGGGGTCGCGGTCGAGCTCGCTCTCATCGCCGCGATCGTCTACACGCCTCCTGGACAGGCGGTGTTCGGCACCGCGCCGCTCGCCCTCGAAGCGTGGCTCTTCATGCTGCCGTTTGCTGCCGCGATGCTGCTGCTCGAAGAAGGGCGTAAATTCGGCGTGCGTTGGCTTGATCCACGTCAAGCGCGCCGCCGGGGAGGCCGATAAAGTCTTTCCGGGATGGCGCTGACGACAGAACAACTCGGGGAACTGCAGTGCGCGATCGAGCAGCGGCGCGACGCCCTGCTGGCTGAAATGCACGAGGACGTGGCGCGTGCGCGGGACGAATCCTTCGGCGCCATCGCCGGTCCGGTCGTCGATTCGGCCGACGAGGCGGTCGCGGACCTGCTTTCCGACCTGGACAACGCCGAAGTCTCGCGCGACCTGAAGGAGGTGCGAGAGCTCGAAGCGGCGCAGGCGCGGCTCGAGGAGGGCAGCTTCGGCCGCTGCGCCGACTGCAGGCTGGAGATCGCGTTCGAGCGGCTGCGGGCGAATCCTGCCGCAGCGCGCTGCGTGGCGTGCCAGCGCGTCCACGAGAAGACCTTCGCCCACCCGGGCGAGCCGAAGCTCTAGGAGGCGCTACTTCCGATTCGCGTCGAGGGACACGCGGCTGCGGCCGTACAGCGTTTCGCGGCGCGCGCGGTATGAGTTGTCAGTCGCGGTCTGGAGCAAACGTGCGTCGCTCGGCAGCCTCTTTCTTGTGCTCGCGCGAAATCATCGTCGCAAGCCCGGACATCTCCTCGGCGAGCAGCGTCACGATATCGTCTGCGGCGATGATCCCGATCAGCATGCCTTCCTTGTCGACCACCGGCAGCCGGCGCACGCCTTTCATGCGCATGACCGCCACGGTTTCCGCGACGCCCGCGTCTTCGTTCATCTCGATGACCTCCTTCGCTGCCACGTCGCCGGCACGGATCACATCCGGATCGAGGCCGAGGGCAGTTACCGCCAGCGCGATGTCGCGATCGGTGAGAATGCTGCAGGGTTTGCGCTTGCCGCTCTGCTCGTCCACGAGCACGATGCATCCGACGTGGTACTCGCGCATGAGCTGCGCGGCGACTTTCACCGTCACGTCGCGGTTTGCGATCACGACTTCGCGGGTGCAGATCTCGCCGATTGCCATGATGGGTCCTCCGGTTCGCAGATGGAAACATCTTTCCGGCTTCGGGGACCGGCACTTTGATGCACCTCAAATGATTCGTCATGCTTGAGATCGACGGTGCGCACGGGGAGGGCGGAGGCCAGCTCGTGCGCGCGGCAGTCGCGCTTGCGGCGGTCACCGGGCGCCCGGTGCGGATTTCGAACATTCGTGCCGGTCGTTCGAAACCGGGCCTCGCCGCCCAGCACGTGGCGGCGGTGCGCGCCGTCGCCGGTCTTTGCGGCGGGAGCGTGGAGAATCTTGCGCTGAAATCCTCGCAAATCGAATTCCGGCCCGGCCGGCGATCCGGCGGAGCGTTCAGGTTCGAGATCGGCACCGCGGGCAGCATCTGCCTCGTTTTGCAGGCGCTGATCCCGGTCGCCGTGTCCGGGGCTGCGCCATGCCGCGTGACGATCGGCGGCGGGACCGACGTACGCGGCGCTCCGTCGATCGATTACCTGCAACACATGCTCCTGCCGCTGATCGGGCGCATGGGCGCGCGTGTTGCGCTGAACGTCCGGCGCCGCGGCTATTACCCTCGCGGCGGCGGCGAAGTCGAGCTATCGGTCGCGCCGGCGAAGCTGCATCCGATCCAGCTTGAAGTCCCGGGCCGCCTGCTGCGGATCGGCGGCCTCGCACATGTTGCAGGCCTGCCCGTGTCGGTTGCGGAACGGATGCGTGACGCCGCCGCGCGGCAGCTTGCGATCGGCACCGCGAAGCCAAGAATCGAGACCGCGCTTCTGGAGGATGGACAGGCTGCCGGGCAGGGAGGCGCGGTGGTGCTCTGGGCCGAGCTGGAAAACTCGACGCTCGGCGCCGGCCGCGTCGCCGAGCGCGGCGTGCGGGCCGAGACGCTCGGGGAAGCAGCGGGACGCGAGCTCGGCGAGGACCTCGCCGCCGGCGCTGCGCTCGACGTGCACGCCGCCGACCAGATGCTCGTCTACCTCGCGCTCGCGGGCGGCGAGTCGAGCTTCACGACGCGCGCACTGACGAGCCACGCCTGCACCGCGATGTGGCTGATCGAGCAGTTCCTTCCGGTGCGCTTCGAGACCTCCGCGGCGGGGAGCTGCACGCGGGTCAGCGTGCGCGATTGATCGGGATCAAGCGTGACCACCCGCCGGGAGCTAGCCTGTAGGCGTCCACGCGACCCGCAAAGATCGAAAAGGCCCGTCATGCAAGTCCCGCTCCAGATCACGTACCATGGCATTGCCCGTTCGGACGCGCTCGATACGCGCATTCGCGACAAGGCGGCAAAGCTCGAGGAGTTTTATCCCCGCATTACCAGCTGCCGCATCGTCGTCGAGGAGCGCCACCGGCACCATCACCAGGGCAGGCAGTTCACCGTGAGCATCGACCTGCGCGTACCCGGCCACGAGGTCTTTGTCGGTCGCGACCATCACGAGGACGTGTACGTGGCGGTTCGCGACGCGTTTGATGCCGCCGCAAGAAAGCTCGAGGACGTTGCACGGCTGCAGCGCGGCGACGTCAAGGTGCACGAGGTGCCGCAGCACGGCAAGGTGGCGCGGCTCTTTCCTGCCGAGGGCTACGGCTTCATCGAAACCGCGGACGGGCGCGAGTTGTACTTCAGCCGCGACAACGTGGTCGAGCCATCCTTCGACCAGCTGGAGACAGGAACCGCGGTGCAGTTCATCGAGAATCTGGCGAGCGAAGGCCGGCAAGCGAAGCGGGTCAGCGCGGGCAAGCACGGTGGGCTCGCGGGCTAATTCTGCACATTGTGTAACCCGGGGCCGTTGAAAGAGCCACAGTGATTTTCCGCGACCGGATCGATGCCGCACAGCGGCTCTCGGGGGCGCTTGCGGGGTACCGGGGCAAGAACCCGCTGGTGCTCGCGATCCCGCGCGGCGCCGTGCGGATGGGCAAGGTGCTCGCCGATGCCCTCGAAGGCGAACTCGACGTGGTCCTGGTGAGAAAACTCCGTTCGCCCGAAAGTGCCGAGTTCGCGGTCGGCGCGATCGACGAGAGCGGCTGGGCCTACGTCGTCGACTACGCCGCCGAGGCCGGCGCCGATGAAGCGTATCTTGCGCGCGAGAAGCGGATCCAGATGGAAACCTTGCGCAAGCGCCGCGCGCAATACACGCCGGCGCGACCCCCGGCCGATCCTGCGGGGCGCATCGCGATCGTGGTGGACGACGGTCTCGCCACGGGCGCGACGATGATCGCCGCGCTGCACGCCGTGCGTGCGAAGAAACCGGCGCGGCTGATTTGTGCGGTCCCGGTCGCCGCGCCCGACAGCCTGGCGAAGGTTTCCCCGCACGCCGACGAGGTCGTGTGCCTGGATACGCCGGCGAACTTCCACGCGGTCGGTCAGTTCTACCGCGATTTTCCTCAGGTCGAGGACGACGAGGTGGCGGCGCTGCTCGCGCTGGGCAAGGAGCTTCGCGCCAAGCGGGCGGGCTGATGACGCAGGCGCAAGCCGATTCCATGGTCGCAGTGCGGTCGGGCGAGGTCGAGCTCGAGGGCGCGCTGGAACTGCCGGCATCGTCCGTCGGCGTGGTGCTGTTCGCGCACGGCAGCGGCTCGAGCCGGCACTCGCCGCGCAATCTGTTCGTGGCACGCAAGCTGCGTGAGGCGCGGCTTGGAACGCTTCTGATCGACCTGCTCACCCCGGAAGAGGACGCCAGGCATGAGACGCGCTTCGACATCGCGCTCCTGAGCGAACGGCTGACCGACGCGGCCCGGTTCCTCGCGCGCGGCGCGCTCGACGAGGTAGCGCGGCTCGCCGCAGGATGGTTCGGCCGCCACCTCAGGGGATGACGCAGCTCACTCTCTTTCTCTGCGGCGACGTCATGACCGGGCGCGGGATCGACCAGATCCTCGCGCATCCGAGCGAGCCCGCCATCCGCGAGGTCTGCATGCGCAGCGCGACCGACTACGTACGGATCGCGGAGGAGAAGAACGGGCCCATACCGCGTCCGGCGGGCCCCGCTTACGTCTGGGGCGATGTGCTCGAGGAGTTCGAGCGGGTGAGGCCCGATGCGCGGATCGTCAACCTCGAAACCGCGGTCACCCGCAGCGGGAGCTGGCTCGACAAGGGCATCAACTACCGGATGCATCCAGGCAATGTCGCTTGCATCACTGCGGCGAAGATCGACTGTTGCGCGCTGGCGAACAACCACGTGCTCGACTGGGGACCCGCCGGCCTGCTCGAGACGCTGGCCACGCTGCACGCCGCAGGCTTGAAGACCACCGGTGCAGGAGCGAATCGCGCCGAGGCCGTGGCGGCCGCCGTGATCGGCGTCGGCGGGGGGCGACGGGTGCTCGTCTTTTCGTTCGCGGCCGTCTCGAGCGGCGTGCCGACGGACTGGGCGGCGAGCGAGCATGCGCCGGGAGTTGAGGTCCTCGCCGATCTTTCGCAGCGCCGCGTCGAGGAAATCGCCGCACGGATCGGCGCTGCGCGCGAGCGGGGCGATCTGGTCATCGCCTCGATTCACTGGGGCGGAAATTGGGGTTATGCGATCTCGCGCGACGAGATCGAGTTCGCTCATGGGCTGATCGACCGGGCAGGAGTCGACCTGGTCCACGGCCACTCCTCGCACCACCCCAAGGCGATCGAGGTGCACGCCGGAAAGCTCATCCTTTACGGCTGCGGCGACCTCATCAACGACTACGAGGGAATCGGCGGCCACGAAACTTTTCGCAATGGCCTCGGGCTGATGTATTTCGCCACACTGGACGCCGAGCGCGGGAAGCTGCAGAGGCTGGAGATGGTGGCTACGCAGCTCAAGCGATTCCGCGTGCAGCGTGCCGCGCCGGCGGATGTGGATTGGCTGCGCGCGATGCTCGGGCGCGAAAGCCGGCGTTTCGGAACCTCGCTGGCGCGATCCGCGGAGCACCGGATCGAGCTGCACTGAGACGCATTTCGTGGACGGGTCAATCGTGTCCGGTAATGTCATGGCGGTGTTTCGTAACGGTACGTCGCGCGGCAACCTGGCCACGCGACGAGCCGCGCCGCACACGCGGGCAGACGGTCGTGGAGACCGACGACCAATGCGCCTCCCGGGCGCAACCGGCTGAGCAGGCGGTCGAGCGTTTCGCTTGCGAGCCGCGCGTCGAAGTAGGCGAATGCGAGGTTGCGGCAGAGAATGACGTCGTGCAGCCGCTCGGGGAGTTCTGAGCGCAGATCCTGCCGCGCGAACGCGACATCGCTGCGAAACATTTCGCGCAGACAGAAATATTCGCCCTGCGTCTCGAACGCCTGCGCGCGCCATTCCGCCGGCAGCTCCTTCAAGCTGCTCGGTTTGTAGCACGCCGCCTGCGCGCGCGTGAGCAAGGCGCCATCGATATCGGTGCCGAATACGCGAATGTCGAGCCCCGAATACCGCGGCCGGAGCGCAACGCGCCAGAGGAGGGCGAGCGTGTAGGCTTCCTCGCCCGAAGCGCAGCCGGCGCACCAGCACTCGAGCCTTGCAGCGCCGCGCGCGAGCGCCGCCTGCGCGAGATCGGGGAGCACGTGCGCCGTCAGATCGTCAAAAACGCCGCGGTCGCGGTAGAAGCGCGAGATCGAGACTGTGCAAAGGGCTGCGAGCTGTTCCCATTCCTCGGAATGTGCTTCGAGATGGCTCCGATAGCCGGTCGCGTCGGAAAGGCCGAGCTCCCGCAGACGGCGACCGATGCGCTTGCACACCTGGCTGCGGAATCTGCGAAATCCGGACCAGCGCAGGCCGAGATGCGGCAGGGCCCACTGCAGAAGCGCCACGCACTCGGGATCGTTCATCTGCGCCGAGCTGTGCCGGGCGCAAGCGCTCAATCGCTCGAGGCGCCGCGGTCGCTTTCTCTGGCGATCTCCCTCTCGCGCTCGGAGCGGATGACGCCCGAAAGGCCCGCAAGCTCGACCGAGAGCGCGTCGACGACATCGTCCAGCGACACGATTCCCGCCAGGGTGCCGTCCGCCTCGGTGACCCCGAGCCGCCTCACGCCGCTCCCGCGCATCGCCTCGAGCGCCTCGTGAAGGTCCGCCGTCTTCGGCACGGTGGCGAACGCCCGGGTCATGACGTCGCCGACAGCGGCCTCTGCCGGCGCGATGCCTTCGGCGACCGCGTGCAGGACGATATCCCTGTCGGTGACGATGCCCAGCATTTCGCGCTCGCCGCCCGATCCGTCCTCGGTAACGACAAGCGCGCCGACATGATGATCCCTCATCAGCGCCGCAGCCTGCTCGAGGCTGGAGGACTGGGCCGTGCGCACCAGATTGCGTGAATAGATTCGATCGACGTTCATGGCGGGTCGCTCCTTTCAGCCTGTCCGGCCGCCACCACCGCACGCGCGGACGATTCACCGCTCAGCCTACGCGGCCGGGGCGCGGCGCTCTTGACGAAGGTCAAGCGCCGCGGTCACGCGCCATCCCGCGTTCCCCTGCGGAATGCGCCCAGCTCCCACTCGTCCCGGACCTCGTCGTGGCGCAGAATGTACGTGTTGTCGTCGTCGGCCGCGACCTTGAAGTAGCGATAATCCGGGGCGAGCCAGCGGTCGAGGACCGAGCGCACTTCGCGCCGGCGCTCCCCGAGCGTGAACGCCCGCGGCTCCTCCTCGCCACGGTAACCGGCATAGCATTCGACAGCGATTTTCATCTTATGCGTCCGATTTGCAGCCCCGAGCTCGTCAGCGGCGTCTTCGGCGATCCGACCTTATATATCGATCTGAAGTTCGAGGGTCGGGAGTTGCTCTTCGACCTTGGCGATCTCGCGGCGCTGCCGCCCAGGAAGATCCTGCGCGTGACCGACGTCTTCGTGACGCACGCGCACATGGACCACTTCAGCGGTTTCGACCGCCTGCCGCGCGCGCTTTCGTTGCCAGGCACGCTTTGCGCGCGAGCCGCTTGCCGGGGCGCCGGCGCCCGCGGCCGTGCTGCGGCTGGCGCCGGGCGAGAAACCCCGATAGCGAAATACCGATGTGGCCTTGCATTCGGCGCAGGCAATGCTCGGCCTGATCGGTGGCGTATCGAGCATCGACTTGACGGTCGGGGACGTCTATGGAGCCGAGGAAGTGGCTCAGGCGATCGCCGCGACGCCCGCTTGAACTTTGAGGTAAGTCAAGCGGTCTTGCACCGGTCGGGCTAGTGTGGAAGTCCGTTCAAGGAGACTGACATGACAGCGAAACCCGACAACCTGGCGCTCACCGAATGGAAACGCCAGCTCGACGCCGCCCTGCGCGTGGTCGAAGCGATCGTCGAAGGATCGAGAAAGATGTGCGAGACGCAGCTCGAGGCGGCGATCGAGGCGCATGCACGCGCGGAGGCAACGCGCAAGCTGTTCGCGAAGACGGGGGATGCGCAGGAACTCTGGAGGATTCAGTCCGAATGGATGTCTGCCAATCTGGAGAGATCGCTCTCGTGCTGGCAGGGCCTTTGCAAGACCGCCGTCGACACCGGGACGTGCGTCGCGGATTGCCTGTCCCAGCAGGCAGGGGCCTTCGCGCCGCAGGCAGCCGCCGCTTCGGACGCATCCCAGGGCACGCTGCTGGAGATGATGGATACCGCGTACAAGCGGTGGCAGGAAACGACCCGGCAGTTCTACGCCGCCCCAACAGTCTCGCAGCCGCAGGCCCGGGAAGCAGCCTAGCGCCGTCAGACCGACGACCACGGCCGTCCGGGTCTCTACTCGAAGCGCATGAACGTCTCGGCCAGGGCGCCCCGGCCGAAGCAGCGGATCAGCTCGTCGGTCTCCGCGAGCAACGCAGTGTCGTCGTCCTCGTCGATCGTTCCGCTGCCGACCAGGCGCGCGATCAGGCCGCCCGCCATGGCGTCGCGCACTGCGCCGAGCGTCGGCTCGTCGGGCAGGCCCGGATCGTGGAGCGCCGCGTCGATGACGCGCGACAGTCCCTCGCTTGCACTCGCGGCGACGAAATCGATCGCCGGCGCCTCGGGCCCGAACTCCTCGATCAGCTGATCGAGCTCGACCAGCAGCGAGTCCCTGTCCTTGGGATGGAGAAATTCGGTTTGGCGCGAGTCATGGGTGCCGCTCCTGAGCAGGCGCTCGCGCACGTCGCCGAGCGTCGGCGGCGTTTCCCGGTCCGGGTCCGCCACGTGCTTCGCGAGCAGGACCGAGAGCTCGGCGCTGACGCGAGTCGCAACGTCGATGGACGGTCTGATCGTCATGTCCGGTCTCCTTGCGCGTTCAGTGTGGGGACCGCGATGCATGCTCGTATTGACGCAAGTCAAGCCGACCGCGCACCGTGCTTGTCGAGTCCATTGCGATGCCGGTGGCCGACGTGATCGTGCGCGAGGCACGAAAATGGAAAGCCGATCTGATCGTGATCGGCACGCATGGGCAACGCGGAATGAGGCGCGTCGTCATGGGAAGCGACGCCGAGCAGGTCGTGCGCAACGCGCCCGCGCCGGTACTGCTGATTCGCGCAGCAGCACGCTGAGAAAGACCCGACCGACGGCGCAGCGCGGCGAAGGGACGGCGCACTTGCCGCGGCAGCGCATCTGCGGTCACTTGATCGCGTCGCGAACGCTCGTGGCCGACGCGGCGCTGCGGCGCACGCGGTCTTCCTCGGCCTGTTCATCCTGACGCCGATCGACTTCATGCGCCATCGCGATGAGTGCCGGCGTCACTTCAGCCGCGTAGCCGGGCTCCGCGCGTTCGAGCGAGCGCAGGCGTTCAGGCAGGCGGTCCAGTTCCGCGCGCGCGTGCGCGCGCACGGTCTCGAGCGCCGGCGCCGGATCGACGCGCCGGCCGTTGCGCATCACCGGTTGCAGCAGCGGGGTTCCCGGATGGCGTTCGGATTCGAGCGCCAGGATGTCGCGCTCGAATTTTCCGTCCGCGTTCAGAACGCGAAACACCTGCTTGCGGCCGGGCCAGGTGGCCTTGCCTTCCGAGCGCTTGCGCCGCGGGCGGCCGGCGTATTCCTGCAGCTTGTAGGCGCAATCGAGGCCGGGCGCGTCGGAGGAAGTGACCAGACTTGTTCCCACGCCAAAGCCGTTGATCGGCGCGGCGGCGAGCCGCGCCAGTTCGTACTCGTCCAGACCGCCGCTCGCAAAAATGCCGATATCGCCGCAACCGCCGGCATCGAGGATGTGCCGCACCTTGTGCGCGTGGGCGCCGAGGTCGCCGGAGTCGAGCCGCACCGCGCGCACCTGAATGCCCGCAGCCCTCAGTTCGGGCACCAGCGATACGACCTTGCGCGCGGCCGCCTCGGTGTCGTAGGTGTCGATCAGCAGCACCGTGTTGTCGGGATGTCCATGCGCAAAATCGAGGAACGCGGCGATCTCGCTGTCGTGCGCCTGGACAAACGAATGCGCCATCGTGCCGTATACGGGTATGCCGAAGCGTCTTCCCGCAAGCACGGTCGCGGTGCCCGAGAAGCCGCCGAGGTACGAAGCGCGTGCCGCGAGCAGGCCGGCTTCGGCGCCATGCGCGCGCCGCAGGCCGAAGTCGACCAGCAGCTTGCCCGGTGCGGCGAGCGCGCAACGCGCGGCCTTCGAGGCGATGAGGGACTCGAAGTGCAGCAGCGCGACGAGCCGGGTCTCGACCAGCTGCGCCTGCGGCAGCGGTGCGCTGACCCGCAGGATCGGTTCGTCCGGAAAAAAAACCGTGCCCTCGGCCATCGCGTCGACGTCCCCCGTGAAGCGCAGTTGCGACAGTTGCTCGAGGATGCGGTCATCGAACCCCGGGCGCTGCCTCAGCCAATCGAGTTCGTCGCCGGTGAAGTGCAGGTTTTCCAGGAACTCGAGCGCCTGCTCGAGTCCCGCAGCCACCAGGAAGTTGCGCACCAGGGGAAGCTTGCGCACGTAGAACTCGAATGCTGCGGTTTCCGTCATGCCGCAGTCGAAATACGACTGCAGCATCGTGAGCTGGTAGAAGTCGGTGAGGAGGGCGCTCGCCCCCGGATCCCGACTCAGACCTGGCGGCAGGAGCCCTTGCGCACCCACACGCCGCGTTCCTCGCAGTGCAGCAGCTCGTTGCCGCTGCAGACATACTCGCCGATGGCGTAGGCTTGGCCATTGAAGTAGCACACGCCTGTTTCCGGTTCGAGATCGACCGAGAGATCGTCCTCGGTGGCGCTGTCTTCATCCAGAATGGGAGAATTCCGCCGCTCCGGATCGAGCGCTCCGACCTGAGGCGGATGGCCGATTGTTTCCATGCTGTCGTTCCTTCCCGAGGTTGACCTACGGTATCGCGGGTGGCAACGTCGAACTTGACCTGGAGCAAGAGACAGCGCACGAAAGTACGGCGCAGATTGTCGCGATCGCCGCGTCGAGCAATGAACGGGGCGTACACTGGCCGCTGAAGGAGACGATACCCATGTACAAGAGGATCCTGGCGCCAATCGACGGCAGCAGCACGTCCATGCGGGGGCTGAAGGAAGCGCTGCGCATCGCAAAGAGCGGAAAGGCGCGGGTATGTCTGCTGCACGTGGTCGATGAGTTTTTCATCACGCAGGCGGGCGAGGCGTTCGTCTATGCCGAGGACATGTTCCGGACCCTGCGCGAAAGCGGGCGCGGCATCCTGTCGAGGGCGGAGAGAGCCGCGCGCAAGCAGGGTCTGCGACCGCGCATTGTGCTGGTCGAATCGATCACGCGACCGGTGGCCGAAGTCGTCGTCAGGGAAGCACGCAAGTGGAAAGCCGACCTGATCGTGCTCGGGACCCATGGCCGCCGTGGCGTGCGGCGGGCCGTGATGGGCAGCGATGCCGAGCAGGTGGTGCGCAACTCGCCTGTGCCCGTACTGCTGGTGCGCGCGCCAGGACGGTGATCCCGGAAGACGATTCGTGCAGAAATTTGCCGCTTGACAGATTCTATAATTCCATTATTATTGAAGTATGGAAATTAGGCAGGCACTGGATCACACGAAAGCAGCCACCCCGGAGCAGATCATTCGCTACGCCGACATGTTTGCGGCGATCGGAACCGAATCGCGGTTGCGGATCATGCAGCTGCTGCTCTCAGCGCATCCCGGGGGCATGGTGGTCGGCGAGATCCAGGCAGAACTGGGCCTTTCCGGATCGAACCTGTCTCACCACCTGGACAAGCTGAAGAACGAACACTTGGTCCAGGTGCAGCGGGAAGGCACGTATCTGCGGTGCCGGGCGAACGTCGGCGGCCTGCAGCAGTTGCTGGCCTTTCTGTATTCCGAGTGCTGTACGCGCAGTAAGGCGATCAGCCGCAAAAAAATCGTCAGCGCTTCTGGATAGGAGAAGCCATGGAAGATACCGATATCAAAAGCGTCGTCAAGGAGCGGTACGCGCGGGCGGCGTTGAGCGTTACGGCCGGCGCACAGGAGTCCTGCTGCAGCCGAGCGCCGGGCGCCGGTCAGTGCGCAGATCCGATTACGGGCAATCTATACGAGGCAGCGCAGACCGAGCACCTGCCGGACACCGCGGTGCTCGCGTCGCTCGGCTGCGGGAACCCCACCGCGCTGGCGGAATTGAAGCCGGGGGAAGTGGTGCTCGATCTCGGCTCGGGCGGCGGCATCGACGTTTTCCTTTCCGCGAAGCGCGTCGGGCCTGCGGGCAAGGCCTACGGCCTGGACATGACCGATGAGATGCACGCGCTTGCCAACGAGAACAAGCGCAAGGCCGGAGTGCAGAACGTCGAGTTCCTGAAGGGCGAGATCGAGAACATCCCGCTTCCGGACAATTCGGTAGACGTGATCATCTCCAACTGCGTAATCAACCTCTCCGCGGACAAGGGCCGGGTGTTGCGTGAAGCGTTCCGGGTCTTGAAACCCGGTGGCCGTTTCGCCGTATCCGACGTGGTGACGCGCGGCGAGGTGCCTGCCGAAATCCGCAGCAGCGTTTTGCTATGGGTGGGGTGCGTGGCCGGGGCGCTGGAAGAGGGCGAATACCGCGCCAGCCTTGCCGCCGCCGGCTTCCGTAACGTGGACATCGAGCCCACACGAATCTATCGGGTCGAGGATGCGCAGGCGTTCCTGGCCGGCAAGGGCATCGACGTGAGCCTGATCGCTCCCCACGTGGACGGCAAGTTCATGAGCGCTTTCATTCGCGGAACGAAGCCCGCGGCCAACGCGTATGCGGATGAAGCGAGGGCTCGGCGCCCGATCTGAAGTGGCTCCCCGACCAAAGCAAAACTGGGCACTTCTGGGAATTGGCCGTGCCGCTGGCGTGATGGCGCGCCCGCCACGCATTCTCATACACTGGTTGGTTCTGGAGATAGCGGCAACCGGCCAGTAGCTGACGTTGCCGCCCAGAACGAGACCGCGGCGTTGAACTCCTGCGCATGGAAGGCCCACGCTTCGGGTCCTGCGTCATCGCCGGCAAAGCGTCCGAGCCGCCGGGCGCAATCAAAAAACTCTGGGGCCGGGAGCCCGCTCCGCGCCTTGCTGATGGCGATGGCCGCGATGAAGGGGCGGTCGGTCGCCGCATCCTCCGCCATGAGATGCTCCAACGCCTCGGTCACCTGATGAATGGTGTTCGGGGGTGTCAGCCCCAGAGCCTTGGCAAGCTCCCGATAGGTGATCGGAACCCGCTGCTCGGCGATCTTTTGAAGGTGCTCCCGAAGCCGTGGAGCGATCGTCTGACGCGTCTTGCCATCGACGTTCGTCGTCGCGGCGAAGTTCTCTGCTATGAATGCCATGACGCCATGCTCGCAAGATCCGACGGACTCACTCGATCGTTCTTTGCTGGTCACGCCTTGTTGCTTGCTGCCAGGGTTCAGCACCTCGACCGACAGCCCCAGCTTGCGGGCAGGCCCCGATTCGTTCAACGAGCGGAACCGCTCCGGTGCTGCCGGGCGGCGCTATGGGGTCCCGCCCGATGCAGTTCGCCGAGTCGCTCGGTGATGCAGTAGGTGCAACGCCGGTCTCCCGAGAGGATGTGCTCGGTCCGCTCGACGGAGACGTCCTCCCCCAGCACGGCGCGAAAGAGTTGCAGCTCATCACCACACAGCTTCGTGCAGATGCGCGCCGCCGTCGAAATGGCGCAGTGGTTCTCCACGAGCTCGAGCGATCCGTCGCGCCGACGTCGCCACTCGGCCATGAAACCTTCCTCGCGCCGGATCCGGGCAAGGGTGGCCACACGCTCCTCGATCGGAGCATCTGAGCCCGCCATCCGTGCGCGATAGCTGTCGGCCTGCTGACGCGTTCTTGCCGCGGTCAGCCGCTCGAGGCCTTCGTCACCGAAGGCGCGTCGGACGGCCTGGAGCATCCCGACCGCGAGGTCCTCGTGGCGATCGGGAAACCGGGCGTACGCCTTGGGCGTAAGTTGCCACACCCGAGCGGGGCGGCCGACTTTGCGCCGTTCGTCTGTGAAGTCGATCAGCTTCTCTGCTTGCAGGACGGCGAGATGCTGGCGAACGGCCATCGCCGTGACACTCAATCGCTTGGCCATCCGTGCCGCGGTCTGGGGTCCCTTGGTCTTGAGGACAAAGAGGACCCGTTCCCTTCCGGAGCCGGGGGCATTAGTACTCATGTTGGGAGTGTAGTCAATTTCCTCTAGTTTCGCAAGTTTCAAAATGACATACTTGACAAATTATAAGGAAAGAATGTACTTTCTTAAGTACTGAATCGGCGGGCGAAACCTGTCCGAACGAGGAGAGGACGATGCGATTTCGCTCAACGCACCGGTGAAGAATGGAACCGGCGAGGCCATGCTCGAAGAATTCCTCGCTGACGAAAAGATTCTCCAGCCTCTCGAGGCCGTGATGAGTCAGGAGCTGGCAGACAGCGTGCGGCATGCGCTGGCCGGGCTCGAGCCGCGCGAGGCATACGTGCTGCGCATGCGCTACAGCATCGGAACGGGTGACGACCATACGCTGACGGACCTTGCCCGCGCGCTCGGGGTATCGCCCGAGCGCGTCCGCCCGATCGAAGCCCAGGCGCTGGAGCAGCTGCGAGGGCCACGTTGTGCGCCGATGCTGAAGGAGTTCATGGATGAGACGTCGGTCCAGCAACAGAAGACGTGGCCGCCTGCAAAAGAAGGCGGGCGTTCGATCACCCGCAAGCGCGGGGCTGGGCCGCGCCGCGCCCGAGAGTTGCTCGCGGAGACCGCTTAAACAGGAGGTATCCATGGCCGAGTTTGTAAAGGTAGCGAAAACAGCCGAGATTGAGCCAGGAGGAGCGCGACTGGTCGAGGTGAATGGAAAACAGATCGCGCTCTTCAACGTCGAGGGGCAGTTCTTCGCGATCGACAACACGTGTTCGCACAAGGGCGGCCCGTTGGCCGAGGGGGAGGTCTCGGGCCACGTGGTGACCTGCCCCTGGCACCAAGGCAGGTTCGACCTCCGGACGGGCGAGGTCGTGGGTCCGCCGCCCCAGCGAGCCGTTACGCGCTACGGCATTCGCGTGACGGGAACCGACATCGAGGTCGAAGCGTAGCAGCAACCCACTGGGGGCTGTCACGAGAAGAGGAAGCTGAAGTACGGAATCTACGGGATCGCAGCACGCCCACCATCGTGCGCCTGTTACGGCAGGCCAGCCGTCCCCCGGCCCCGTGCTGCGTCCAGAGGTAGCACAATGAGTTCTGGGGTCTCGTCGGCGCGCAAGTTCGTCGAGGGCCGCGTCGTTGGGCTCACGCCGTGGACTGCGGACCTGGTCTCGATCCAGGTGGAGGCGGCGGTCAAGCCGTTTCGTGCCGGCCAGTTCGGGCGGCTAGCGTTGCCCCACGATGGCGAGATGATCGCGCGCCCGTATTCGTTCGTGAATGCGCCCTCGGAACACCCGCTCGAGTTCTACTTCATCGTGCTACGCGACGGGCCGCTCACCCAGCGTTTGGCGAACCTGAAGCCCGCTGACGCCATCTGGATCGCCCCCCAAGCCTCGGGCTTGATGACGCTCGCCGACATCCCCGCCGCGGACTACCTGTGGCTGCTCTCCACGGGAACGGCGATTGGCCCGTTTCTGTCGATCTGCAAGACGGATGAGCCCTGGCAGCGGTTCAAGAATGTGGTTTTGGTGCATGCGGTGCGCTACGCCAGCGAGCTTAGCTATCAGGACGCCATCCGAGGGATCGCGGCCGCTCGCGGCGAGCGGTTCGTCTACGTTCCGTTTGTGAGCCGGGAGGACCACGATTTCGCCATCCGGGGCCGCGTGCCTCAGGCGATCGAGAACGGGCGGCTGGAGGCGCACACCGGCGTCTCGCTCGTCGCCGCCAGCAGTCAAGTCATGATCTGCGGCAACCCCGAGATGGTGAAGGACACCCGCCACGACCTGGAAGCCCGAGGCTTCAAGAAGAACCGCCGTAACGACCCTGGGCAGATTACTGTCGAAGCCTACTGGTAACCCCGTGGCCCCCTGCGCTGAGCTTCGACATACGGCGAATAGAACAACGACCTGGACACGTTACGTTGGAAAGGAACAACCATGGCATTGAGTGAATCTCTCCGCAAGCAGATCACCGACCTCTTGGCAAGCAACCGGGTCGTCCTCTTCATGAAGGGTACCCCGCGGATGCCGCAGTGCGGCTTCTCCGCCCAGGTGGTGCAGATCCTCGACGAGCTGCTGCCGAGCTACGAGACAGTCGACGTGCTTCGTTCACCCGAGATCCGGGATGG
>CAZYVT010000033.1:0-750 GCA_964651335.1 uncultured Enterobacteriaceae bacterium
CGAGGCGTAGCCGAACAGGGGTTTTCTCGAGAACGCCGGAATCACCTGCGAGATCACGCCGAAGGCGGGCAGCGCGATGATATACACCTCGGGGTGGCCGAAAAACCAGAAGATATGCTGGTAGAGCACCGGGTCGCCGCCGCCCGAGGCGTTGAAGAAGGAAGTGCCGTAATGGCGGTCCGTGATAGTCATGGTCAGCGCCCCGGCGAGTACCGGCATTGTCGCCACCAGCAGGTAGGCGGTTATCAGCCAGGTCCAGCAGAAAAGGGGCATGCGCATCAGGGTCATCCCGGGCGCCCGCATGTTGAGGATGGTGGTAAGGATGTTGATCGCGCCCATGATCGAACTCATGCCAAGCAGGTGGACGGCGAAAATGGTGAGATCCATCCCCATACCCATCTGCACCGTAAGCGGGCCGTACATCGTCCAGCCCACCCCCGGCGCACCGCCCGGCATGAAAAACGAGAGCATCAGCAGCGACGCGGCGAACGGCAGGATCCAGAAGCTCCAGTTGTTCATGCGCGCGAACGCCATGTCCGGCGCGCCGATCATCATCGGAATCTGCCAGTTCGCAAAGCCCACGAACGCCGGCATGATCGCGCCGAACACCATGATCAGGCCGTGCATGGTGGTGAACTGGTTGAACAGGTCCGGGTTGAAGAACTGGATGCCGGGCTGGAACAATTCCAGGCGGATCGCCATCGCCATCGCGCCGCCGACCATGAACATGATGAAGCTGAACCACAGGTA
>CAZYVT010000033.1:760-11545 GCA_964651335.1 uncultured Enterobacteriaceae bacterium
TGCCGATGTCCTTGTGGTTGGTGGTCGTGATCCAGCGCATCACGCCGCCCGCGCCGTGGTACCCGCCGTGTTGGTCGTGCCCTTGCCCGGCGTGGGCCGCGTCAATTCCGGCGGCGTGGTTGCCTACGACTGCACTCATGGCTGGTCTCCTGTCCTACTTCCTGAGAGCCTTGACATCGGCGGGCTGGATCGCCTCGCCGGTCCTGTTGCCCCAGTTGTTGCGCGTGAAGGTGATAACGGCAGCCAGTTCGACATCGTTCAGGTGCTTGCCGAACGCGGCCATCGCGGTGGGCGTGCCGTCCTTGACGACGCCGTTCAGCACCGTCTCGATCTGCTTTTCCTTGGGTCCGATGACCATTTTCGAGCCGTCGAGCGGCGGGAACGCGGGCGGCGCGCCCCTGCCCGTCGCCTGGTGGCAAACGACGCAGTTCTTGGCGTAGACCTGCTCGCCTCGCCTTTTCAGATCGTCCAGCGCGTACTGCCTGTTCGGGTCATCGGCCGCCGCGGCGATCAGCTTCATCTTGTCGCCGACCCATTTGCGGTATTCGTCCTGGGTCACCACCTTGACCACGATCGGCATGAACCCGTGTTCCTTGCCGCACAACTCCACGCACTGGCTGCGGAATGTGCCGGTCTTGTCCGCCTTGAACCAGAGATCGCGGATGAAGCCCGGAATCGCGTCTTGCTTGGCGCCGAATGCCGGCATCCACCACGAGTGAATCACGTCGGCGGCGGTGGTCAGTACGCGCACTTTCTTGCCGATCGGCACCACCATCTCGTTATCCACCTCGAGCAGGTAGTGCTCGCCCTTCGGCGCGCGGCCCTCGATCTGTTCGCGCGGCGTCGACAGCGTGGAGATGAAGCTGATGCCTTCGCCCTCTCCCTTCAGGTAGTCGTAGCCCCACTTCCATTGGTATCCGGTGACCTTGACGGTAATGTCGGCATTGGCGGTGTCTTTCTGCGCGATCACCGTCTTGGTCACGGGCCAAGCGATGATCACGAGGATGAACATCGGGATGACCGTCCAGAGGAACTCGACCGTGGTGTTTTCATGGAAATGCGCGGCCTTGTGGCCCTTGGACTTGCGGTGCGCGTAGCAGGCCCAGAACATGAAGCCGAACACGCCGACGAAAATCACCGTGCACAGGATCATCACGTATTCATGCAGGCTGTGAATCTCGGCGGCGAGCTTGCTGCCCGCGGGCTGCAGGTTCCATTCCAGCGCCAGCGCCTGTGCCGAGAACGCGATGCCGTAGAACGCGGCGAGGAGCGCGATCGCCCGGGTGGCGATGCTGCGTGCCGACTTGCCTGACTTCATCTTTCAGTCCTCTCCTGGTCTGCCGGGCAAGTTACCATAGCCGCGCCGCCCGCTCAAGAACGAAGGCAATGAAATTGCTCAGAAAATCTTTATCACGCTGCGCCCGTCCGCAGTGCGCTTCAGCGCTGCCTTCCATGCGTGGCCGTAGACAACCTCGTAGCTGACCGGCAGCTTGCCCCCGTGCTGCTGCGCGGCGAGGCGCGCTTGCAGATTCGCAAGAAAGCCGCGCCCCGCGAGGCCGCGCGCGCGGCCGGTGAGCGCGCAGGTCTGGCCGCTCGCGCGCAGGTCGGCAAGCAACGCATCGCCATCGGCATAGACCAGCGTGACGCGCTCCATGTCCATCACCGGCTCGGCGAAACCCGCCGCGACCAGCATGTCGCCCAGGTCGTGCATGTCGGCGAACGGATGCACGCGCGCCGCGCCTGCCGCAGAACGCAGTTCGGCTAGCGTATCGGGGCCGAGCGTGCTGAACATCAGCAGTCCTTCGACCGCGAGCACGCGATGGAATTCGCGCAAAGCGGCGAGCGGGTCGGCCGCCCAATGCAGGGCCATGTTTGACCAGACGAGTTCGACCGATTGCGCCGCGAGGGGAAGCCTGGCGAAATCCGCATTGACGCACAAGGGGGAATCTCTTTGGAAAAAGCGCCAGCGCGGCCGCCCGGCGCGCAGCATCGCGCGCGCAAAGTCCAGCGCAAGCACTTTCGCGCCCCGGTAGCGCTTGCCCAGCAGGCGCGCCTCGCGCAGCGGGCCGCTGCCGGCGTCGAGCACGCGGCGCGGCGCGAGCTTCACATAGTCGAGGCGCCCGAGCATGCGCGCGCCGATCTCGGCCTCGAGCCGCGATGCCTTCGCGTAGCTGCCGGCAGCGCGCTCGAAACGGCGCCGCGCGGCGCGCGCATCGACCCGCGGTTCAGCCACGTTCCGGCTCAGGCACGCCCGGCAACGACCCCTTCCACCGCGCGCGCGACCGCGAGGATATGCCGGTCCGCGAGCGCCGGGCCGCATACCGAGAGTCCGACGGGCGCCGTACCGGTTGTCTGGCACGGCAGCGTGACCGCACAGCCATCGAGAAAATTGACCACGCCTACATTGCGCAGGATGCGCATGTTCCAGCGGAAATAATCTTCATCGTTTGCGTCCACCTCTTGGATCGTGGGCGCGATGCAGGGCGTGGTGGGCATCAGGAACGCATCGAAGGGTGCAAGAACCGATGCGACCTCGGCAATGTAGGACTGGCGCAGCCGGACCAGATCGACGTAATCCGCGGCGCTCAAGTCCTTTGCCATATTGATCCGCTTGCCGATGCGCGGATCGTATTCAGCGATCCGGTCCGACCAGCGACGGTGGATCGCGTAGGCCTCGGCGCCGGCAAAGCCGCCGCTCCTGAAATACTCCGTCTGGCGCTCGAACGCCGGCACCGGAAATCGCGAGATTAGCGCGCCCGCCGCTGCGAGCCGGCCCAGGCTGGTCTCGAACGCGCGCGCCACCTCAACGTCCAGATCCTCGATCAGGGAGCCGCGCGGCACCAGAAAACGCAACCCTTTTGCGTCCAGCCGCGCAAGCGCCTGCGGAGGCTCGGCGGCGAGAATCGAATCGTAAACGGCGCAGCAGACCACACTGTTTGCGAGCGGGCCGATCGAATCGAGCGCGAAGGACAGGGGGAACGCGCCATCGCGCGGCACGCGCCGCTGCGTCGGCTTGAAACCGACGATCCCGCACAGCGCCGCCGGCTGGCGGATCGAGCCGCGCGTGTCCGAGCCAAGGCCCATCACGCACATGCCGTCGGCCACCGACACCGCGGCGCCGGATGACGAACCGCCGGGAACCCGTCCTGTTTTCCTGTCCCAGGGATTCTTCGGCGTGCCGTAGTGCGGATTGAGGCCGGTCGTGCCGAATGCGAATTCGACCATATTGGTACGGCCGACGATCACCGCGCCCGCCGCGCGCAGCCTGGCGATCGCGGGCGCATCGGCGGCCGCCGCGGGCGCGTCGGCGAGGATTTTCGACCCGGCGCGCGTCACATCGCCCGCGACGTCGAACAGGTCCTTCACCGACACCGGCAGCCCGTCCACGGCCGAGCGCACGACGCCCGCCTTGCGCAGGCGGTCCGCGTGGTCGGCGTCGGCGCGCGCCGATTCCGCGTAGACCTTCATGAACGCTCGCGCGCCTTCGCCCGCCGGATCGGCGATGCGCGCGAGCGCCTCCTCGACCAGCGCCTGGCTGCTGGTCCTGCCTGCTGCAAGATCGCGTGCCAGCGCCTCGACGGTCCAGGGGGAAGACATGCGGCAAGCAGTCTAGCGCACAATATTCTCCATGCTGGCGCAAACCGGGCGGCGCATCGCGCATCTGTTGTTCGGCGGAAGCTGCTTTCTGTGCAGAGGAGCGGCAGAGCACATCCTTTGCGCTGCATGCGATGCCGATCTGCCGCGCCTCGGCCCGGAACTCTGCCCGCGCTGCGCGCTCGCCTCGCCTGCCGGCGCGCTCTGCGGCCGCTGCCTCACGCAGCCGCCGGCCTACGACGCGACGCACGCCGCGCTCGCCTACGGTTTTCCGGCCGACGTGCTGATCCAGCAACTCAAATTTCACGGCGAACTATCGCTCGCGCCGCTGCTAGGACAATTCGTTGTTGAGAATGTATCTGCGACCAAGCGCGTCGACTTCCTCCTGCCAGTACCGCTTTCCGCCGCGCGCCTGCGGGAACGTGGCTTCAATCAAGCCCTTGAGATCGCACGGCACGTGGCCCGCAGCACCGGCGTTTCCATAGCGCAGGAACTTTGCGAGCGCACGCGCGATACCCCGCCTCAGTTCGGACTTTCAATGGAAGAAAGACAAAAAAACGTGAAGGGCGCATTTCAGTGTACGCGTCTTCTGGGTGGCGCTGAAATTGCCGTGCTTGACGACGTGATGACCACCGGCACGACGCTCGACGAGATCGCGGCGACGTTAAAGCGTGCCGGCGCGGTTCGCGTGGTGAACTGGGTGGTTGCAAAAACCACTTTCCCGCTCTGATGTTCGACATCGTCCTCTACCGGCCGGAAATTCCGCCCAATGCCGGCAATGTGATTCGCCTCGCCGCCAACACCGGCGCGCGCCTGCACCTGGTGGAGCCGCTCGGCTTCTCGATGGACGACCGGCAGTTGAAGCGCGCCGGGCTCGACTATCACGAGCTCGCCAGCGTGCGGGTTCATGCCGGATGGCAGGCCTGCCTTGGCGTGCTCTCGGGAAGAAGGATGTATGCGCTGACAACGCGCGGCAGCCGCAGCGTTTACGAGGTGAGATTTCTGGCGAATGACGTTTTCGTATTCGGATCCGAGACCGCCGGACTCTCCGAGGAAATACTTGACCAGTTCAAACCCGAATTGCGGCTGCGCCTGCCGATGCGCCCGGGCAACCGCAGCTTGAACCTATCCAATGCGGTTGCGGTAACGATCTTCGAAGCCTGGCGGCAACTCGGTTTTCCGGGAGGCGCCTGAGCCTGCACTTGCCTTCCCCCATCGCGCCCGCCACGCTCCTCATTCTTGGTTGGACGTTTGGACAGGACACCGGTGCAACCTGGTTTTGTTCCCGATCGGGAACATTGGTAAGCTTGGCCCGATCCTATGCCGCCCGCCGAACCCCCGCCGCCACCGATTCCGCGCCCGTCCGCGCCGGCCGATTTTCTCGATCTCGATTCCCCGAGCGCGCTCGGGCCCCTGGTGCAGACCCTGCGGCAGGCGCGAGGACTGAGCCAGGCCGAACTGGCGCGGCAATGCGGCGTGGGCAGAAGGTTCATCTACGACCTGGAGCGCGGCAAGCCGACGCTGCGCTTGGACAAGGTCCACGCGGTGCTGCGCGTTTTGGGGCTCAGCCTGCGAGTGCTGGCGGGCTGACTCGCCAGGGGTCGGTCATTGTTCCCGATCAGGAACAATTCTCAGCCGCTAAGACTGAGCTGGCCGAGAGGAAGCGCGATGGCAAGTCTAGGTTTCTCCCCTGGGATCGCGTGCGAGCAGCCGCTCCACCGCCTGCGGCGGGGTGAGGCGGCCCTCGAGCACTGCGTCTACCGCAGAGGTGATCGGCATGTCGGCGCCGCAGCGCGCGGCGCGCGCGAGCGTGGCGCGCGCCGAGCGCACGCCCTCGGCAACGTGGCCGAGCTCAGCGACGACGGCCGCGAGCGGCTTGCCGCGCGCCAGTTCCATGCCGACGCGGCGATTGCGCGACAGGTCGCCGGTGGCGGTGAGGATGAGATCCCCGGCGCCGGTGAGGCCCATCACGGTTTCGGCGCGGCCGCCCAGCGCCACGCCCAGGCGCGCGAGTTCCGCGAGGCCGCGCGTGATCAGCGCCGCGCGCGCGTTCTGTCCCAGGCCGAGCCCGTCGCAGATGCCCACCGCGATGGCGAGCACGTTTTTTACCGCACCGCCGATCTCGACGCCCACCAGGTCATCGGAGTGGTAGACGCGCATCCGCCCGCCGTGCAGCAGCGCGGCCGTGCAGCCGGCAAATGCGGCATCGGCCGATGCCAGGGTCAGGGCGCAAGGCAGGCCCTGCGCCACTTCGAGCGCGAACGAGGGGCCGGAAAGCGCGCCACTGGGCGCCGTTAGTCCGGAAGCGGCGACGATTTCATGCGGCAGCGCCGCGCTTTCCTGCTCGAAGCCCTTGCACAGCCAGAGCAGCGGGACATTCCCGCCGCGCAGTCTGCCAAGCAGGTCGCGCAATCCGGCCGCGGGCGTGGCGGCGATGAGCAGCTCGGCATGCGAAATTGCTTTCTCCAGGTCAGAGCCAACCTGGAGCGATTCAGGAAGCGTGATCTCAGGAAGGTAGCGCTGATTTCTGCGCGCAGCTGCGATTGCCTTCGCCTGTTCCGGGTCGCGCGCCCACAGCGCTACGCGGTGCCGTGGCGACAACGCTACGGCAAGCGCCGTGCCCCACGCGCCTGCGCCCAGCACCGCGAGCGCAGCCACCGCGGGCCCCTCAGTCGCCCCAGACTTGCGCGGCGCGCACGAAGCCGGCGGCCCCGTCCGCGTGGCGCACGCGCAGCCAGCCGTTCGGTGCGATCTCGACCAGCTCGAGCGCGACGTTCTGCGCCGCCACGAACGCCGCGGGCGCGCCGTCTTCCGGGCGCAGGCGCACCTCGGCCGCAGGCCCGGTCACCAGCACCATGCGCTTGTCGCCGAGCGCTTTTTTCTCGATCCAGGTCAGCGCCCCGGTGTGGTCGCGCACCTTGACCCAGGCTTCCAGGTTGACGATCACCTCGAGCGGGTAGTGGCGCTGCACCACGAACACCGGCGTCGCCGCGCGCGAGGGCGCGTCGTAGAGCACCGCGGCGCTCTCCTGCACCGAGCGGAACTCAGCTGCGCCGGCGCCGAACGAAACCGCAAGCAAAAGGAAGGAAATCCGCTTCATTGCGTCACTTCGATGCGCGGCGCATCGGCGGCCTGCTGCCGGCGCTCCATGTACAGCTGCTCGAAGGAGACCGGCTGCAGCAGCACCGCCGGAAAGCCGGCGCGCGTCACCAGATCGGATATCGCTTCGCGCACGTACGGATAGAGGATCGTCGGGCAGGCGATGGCGAGCAGCGGCTCGAGATCCGCCTGCGCAATGCCGCGCACCGTGAAGATGCCCGCCTGCACGGCCTCGGCGAGAAACACCGTCTTCTCGCCCGCGCGCGCGGTCACGGTCACGGTGACCGCGACCTCGAACAGGCCGTCGGCGAACTGCGACGCCTCGTTGCGCACCTGGATCTCCAGTTGCGGGCTTTGCTCCTGCATGAAAACCTGGGGCGCATTCGGCACCTCCAGCGAGAGGTCCTTGACGTAGAGTTTTTCGATCTGGAATACCGGCGGCTGCCCGGCCGCGGGTTCGGTCGCAGGTTCCGAGCCTGTGGGTTGCGCTGCGTCGCTCATGTTGCCTTCGAGAGTAGTTGATCGAGTTCCCCGGAGTGCTCCAGGTCGTGCAATTCGTCGCTGCCGCCGACATGCCGGCCGCCGATCCAGATCTGCGGCACCGTCCGCTGGCCGCTCTTTTGCATCATCTCTTCCCGCCGCGCCGGCTCCAGGTCGACGCGCACGCGCTCGACCTCGCGCACGCCCTTGCGCGCGAGCAAGCGGTCGGCGGCCTGGCAATAGGGGCAGGCGGCCGTGCAGTACATGAGCACGCGGGGCACGGGTCTTCCTTCGCTCGCCAGGCCTATTTCTTTTCCACCGGCAGGCCGGCCTGCTGCCAGGCGGCGAAGCCGCTCTTGCGCAGCAGCGCGACGCCGCCGCCGGCGCGGTTGCCGTCGCCGCAATGCACGATCACCGGCCTGGCCTTGTGCTTTTCCAGTTCGCCCGCGCGCCGCTCCAGCTCGGCCAGCGGCAGGCTCTTCGCACCGAGGATATGGCCCTTGGCGTAGTCCTCCGCGGAACGCAGGTCGAGCACCAGCGCGTCCTCGCGGTTCATCAGCTGCGTCGCCTGCAGCGTATTGACCCAGGGGCCGCCGGCGCCCTGGCGCAGCAGCGGCCACAGCAGCATGCCGCCGGAGAGCGCGGCGATCATGACGAGGGGCCAGTTCTTGAGGATGAATTCCATGCGGATGTTCGTCTGCGTCGCCGCATTATAATTCAGCGCATGCACAGGCTCGTGCTGCTGCGGCACGGCGAATCCGGCTGGAACCGCGAAAACCGCTTCACCGGCTGGACCGACGTCGATCTGTCGGTGCAAGGCGTCGAGGAAGCGCGCGCGGCCGGGCGCCTGCTCAAGGCCGAAGGCTGCGCCTTCGATCTCGCCTGCACTTCGGTGCTCAAGCGTGCCATCCGCACCCTGCACCTGGCGCTCGAGGAACTCGACCAGCTCTGGATCCCGGTGCAAAAGGACTGGCGCCTGAATGAACGCCACTACGGCGCGCTGCAGGGCCTCAACAAGGCAGAAACCGCGGCGAAGTTCGGTGAGGCGCAGGTGCTTGCCTGGCGCCGCAGCTACGACACGCCGCCGCCGGCGCTAGCCGCGGGCGATGAGCGCTACGAGGCGCGCGACCCGCGCTACCAGGGCGTCGCGGTACCGAAGACCGAATGCCTGAAGGACACGGTGGCGCGCGTGATTCCTTGCTGGGAGAGTTCGATCGCGCCGGCGGTTCGCGCGGGCAAGCGCGTACTGGTCGCGGCGCACGGCAACTCGCTGCGCGCGCTGATCAAGCACCTGGACGATGTTTCGGATGCCGACATCCTGGGCCTGAACGTGCCGACCGGCGTGCCGCTAGTGTATGAACTGGACGTAAATCTTCGTCCGCTCGGGCACCGCTACCTCGGCGATGAGGCCGAAGTGGCAAAGCGCGTCGCGGCGATGGCCGCGCAGGGGAAGGCCAAAGCCTGATTCGGGCGTTCCTCCTTGCGCTCGCCCTCGCCGCGCCAGCGGCGCCGGGCGCGCCCGGCGCAAGCGCCGGTACTGCACGGGAAGAGGATCTTGCCGCGCTGCGCGCGCGCATCGAATCGCTGCGCGGCGATCTCGAAGGCCGGGAAACCGACCGGCGCGAGGCGCGCGACGCCTTGCGCGCTTCCGAAGTCGCGATTTCCGATGCCAACCGGGCGCTGCACGCGGTGGAGGCCGAGGCGCGCGCGGCGCGCGCCTCGATCGCGCAGCTTGGCGCGCGCCGCAGCGCGCAGGAGCGCGCGCTGGCAGCCCAGCAGGAAGCGCTCGGCAGGATCCTCGCCGCGCGCGCGGTGGCGGGCCTCTCGGGCGGCGCGCCGGAGTTCGTGCGGCTCGCGCTGTCGGGCGAAGACCTGGCGGACGCGGCGCGCAAGCTACATTACCTCAGCTACGTATCGAGGGACGCGGCGCGCATGATCGAGTCCCACCGCGCCGGGCTGGCCGTACTCGCGCGCCTCAAGTCCGACTCCGAGGGCAAAGCGCGCGAACTGGCGGCGATCGAGGCGCGCGGCCGCAGCGACCGCGATTCTCTGCTGAAGGAGCGCCGCGACCACCGGCGCCTGCTCGAGCGCACCGCCGGCGAAATCGGCAGGGCGAAAAAGCGCATCCAGGTGCTGCTCGCCGACGAATCGCGCCTCGCCCGCCTGGTGGAGGAGATTGGCAAGCTGCTGGCGGCGCGGCCTGGCGCAGGTTATGCACGTGTCACTGCCTTACCTGAGGCCGGGTCGGTCGCCGCCGGGGTCCTGTTTTCCACACTGAAAGGCAGCCTGCGCCTGCCGGTACGCGGGGAACTAGCCGGACGCTTCGGCGGTCAACGCTCAGGCGGCGGTACCTCCGCCAGAGGTGTATTCATCCGTGCCGCGGAAGGCGAGCCGGTCCGCGCCGTCGCCCCCGGCCAGGTGGTGTATGCGGACTGGATGCGCGGCTTCGGCAACCTGCTGATCGTCGACCACGGCGAGGCGTTCCTGTCGATCTACGGCAATAACGAATCTTTACTCAAGCAGGCGGGCGATGCGGTTACGATGGGCGAAACTCTCGCCACGGTCGGCCAGAGCGGAGGCAACGAGGAAACGGGTCTATACTTCGAATTGCGGCATCTGGGCAGGCCTTTCGATCCCTTGCGCTGGGTAAAACTCAAATGAGCGGCAGAATCAAGAGCTTCGGTCTGGTTTTCGTCGGCGCCATCGCCGGCATCCTGGTCAGCCTGAATTTCCAGGCGATCGGCCAGCTCGCCGTGCGCTCGCCGCTGCCGGTCGAGGAGTTGCGCTCCTTCAGCGAGGTGTTCGGCGCGATCACGTCGAGCCGGTCGAGGACAGGAAACTGATCACCGAGGCGATCAACGGCATGCTCGCCGGCCTCGACCCGCATTCGGCCTACCTGGACGCGGAAGCCTTCAAGGAGTTGCAGGTCGGAACGCAGGGCAAGTTCGGCGGCCTCGGCATCGAAGTCGGCATGGAGGACGGCCTGGTGAAGGTGATCTCGCCGATCGAGGACACGCCCGCCTACCGCGCCGGCGTCAAGCCCGGCGACCTGATCATCAAGCTCGACGACACGCAGGTCAAGGGCATGACGCTGAACGACGCCGTGAAGCGCATGCGCGGCAAGGCCGGCACGCCGATCACGCTCACCATCCTGCGCAAGGGCGAAGCGCAGCCGCTCGTCATCACGCTGACGCGCGCCGAGATCCAGGTGCAAAGCGTCAAGTCCAAGCTTATCGAGCCAGGCTTCGCCTGGGTGCGGGTCTCGCAGTTCCAGGAAAAATCCGCCGACGACCTCGCGCGCCACGTCACCAACCTGTTCAAGCAAGGGCCGGTGAAAGGCCTGGTGCTCGACCTGCGCAACGATCCGGGCGGCCTGCTCTACGGCGCGGTGGCGATCTCGGCGGCGTTCCTGCCTGCGAAGGTGTTGGTGGTCTCGACCGACGGCCGCGCCGAGGACGCGCGCAAGAAGTTCTACGCCACCAATGAGGACTACCTGCGCGGCGTGAGGGACGACATGATGAAGAACCTGCCGCCGGCCGTGAAAACGGTGCCGATGGTGGTGCTGGTGAACGGCGGCTCGGCGTCGGCGTCGGAGATCGTCGCCGGCGCGCT
>CAZYVT010000033.1:11580-39099 GCA_964651335.1 uncultured Enterobacteriaceae bacterium
CCCAGACCTTCGGCAAGGGCTCGGTACAGACCATCATGCCGCTGGGCAACAACACCGCGATCAAGCTGACCACGGCGCGCTACTACACCCCGAGCGGCCGTTCGATCCAGGCCAAGGGCATCACCCCGGACGTGATCGTCGAGGAACCGGGCGCGGTGCCGCTGGCGCGGGTACGCGAAGCCGACCTGCAGCGGCACCTGGGCAACAGCCAGGACAAGGACGCGGAGAAGGCGGCGCAGCGCGCGAAGCCCGCCGCGGGTGCCGCACCGGCGGCGCCGGCCGAGCAGCCGAAACCGCTCGAGCTCGGCTCGAAGGACGACTTCCAGTTGCAGCAGGCGCTCGCCTTTCTCAAGGGCGAGCCGGTGAAGGGACAGCCGTCCTCGGTGGCGGCGACCAAGCCGGCGACCAAGCCGAACTGAGAGAATTCTAAGTTAGCTCGGTGTTGTCATTCCCGCGAAAGCGGGAATCCAGGGTTACCGATTTGAACGACCAGCAGCTCCTCCGCTACAGCCGCCACATCCTGCTCGGCGAGATCGGGATCGAGGGCCAGCAGCGGCTGCGCGCGGCGCACGCGCTCATCGTCGGCGCGGGCGGCCTGGGTTGCCCCGCGGCTCTCTACCTCGCCGCGAGCGGCATCGGCAAACTGACGCTCGCCGATCCGGACAAGGTCGACCTCACCAACCTGCAGCGGCAGATCCTGTATCGCACCGATTCGGTCGGCGCGGTGAAAGTCGAAGCGGCGCGTAACGCACTGTCGGCTTTGAATCCTGATGTAAAGATTTTCCCTTTGCAAAAACGACTCGAAGCGAAAGACCTGCAATCGCTGCTCGCCGATGTCGATGTCGTGCTCGATTGCTCGGACAATTTCGCCACGCGCCACGCGCTCAACCGCGCCTGCGTGCAGCTAAAAAAACCTCTCGTCTCCGGCGCCGCAATTCGCTTTGACGCGCAAGTCGCAGTGTTCGATCTGAGAAAACCCGACGCGCCCTGCTACGCCTGCCTGTACGCCGAAGACGGCGAGATCGAAGAAGTGCAGTGCTCGACCATGGGCGTCTTCGCGCCGCTCACCGGCGTGGTCGGGTCATTGCAGGCGATGGAGGCAGTGAAACTTCTCACCGGCGCGGGCGAGACGCTCAACGGCCGGCTGCTGCTGCTGGACGCGAAGCAGTCCGAGTGGCGTACGGTGCGTGTGAAGAAAGACCCGGCCTGCGCGGTCTGCGGCTAGGCCGCGAGATAGTGCCGCTGCGCGGCGTAGCTTTCGGTGGGTTTCTTGGCGAAGCCGGACTTCGCGTACTGGTGCAGGCAGCCGAGCGCGTAGCGCACCAGCATGCCGGCCTGCGCGGAGACGTCGGCGTCGGATGCCTTCTGGCCGCCGTCGCCGGGTGAACGCAGCGCCTGCTTGAGGGTGGCTTCGAAGCGCTCGTAGAACTGGTTCATGCGCGCCTGCAGGCGCTCGTGCTCGCCCACCAGCGCGTCGCCCGTCAAGACGCGCACCATGCCCGGGTTCTTCTCGGCGAAGGCGAGCAGCATCTCAAGGAGCTTCACCGCCTGCTTGCGGCCGTCGGCCTCGTCGGCGGCAATCTTGTTGGCGAGCGTGAACACCGAACTCTCGATGAACTCGATCAGCCCTTCGTACATCTGCGCCTTGGAGGCGAAATGGCGATACAGCGCGGCCTCCGAGACATCGAGCTTCCCGGCGAGCGCTGCGGTCGTGATCTTCCCCCACTTCGGCTGCTCGAGCATCTGGGCCAGCGCCTTGAGGATCTCGAGCCGCCGCTCTCCCTTGACGCGCGGCATGGCGAAATTCTACGCTGCATCTCGCCCGCCGGGCACACCGGCGGAACCGTCAATGCGAGTGGCGGAACACGAGCCGCGGCAGTTCCGTGACGGATCTGACGCGCAGGTCGGCAAACGGCGCGCGCCGCGCTTCGCTGCTGACCCAGACCGTGGACATGCCCAGCTTTTTCGCAGCGCGCAAATTCTCCGGCATGTCGTCGATCAGCGCGCAGCGGTGCGGATCGAGGTTGTGGGCGCGCAGCAGCACCTGGAAGCCCTGCAGCGAGGGTTTGGGACGGTAGCGCGTGCTTTCGATCGCATACACGGCATCGAAGTGGCGCGCCACGCCGAGCGCCTGCACCACCTCCTCGACGTAATGCAGCGGCGCATTGGAGAACACCAGCTTCATGCCGGCGAGGCGCGCGAGCGCGTGATCGAGCTCGTGGTCGCGCACCACCATCGCGGCAAGGTCCGCGAACTGGTGCGTCTCGCGCAGGAAATGCTTCGGATCGTGCCCATAATGGCGCACCAGGCCCCGCAGGGTGGTGCCGTAGCGCTCCCAGAAGAAGCGCCGCATCTCGTTCGCTCCCTCGTGGTCGAGCCCGAAGTGGCGCATCAGGTAATCGTTCATCTGCGCGTGCATCGAGGGGAAGATGTGCGGCCGCGCGTCGTGCAGCGTGTTGTCGAGGTCGAAGATCCACACCCGCCTCGATGGCGGCAAGCGGGCGATGCGCATTCCTACTTGCTGCGGATCAGCGTGCCGACGCCTTCGTCGGTCAGCACTTCGAGCAGCAGCGCGTGCGGCACGCGGCCGTCGATGATGTGGCAGGAGCGCACTCCGGCGCGCGCCGCGTCGAGCACCGAGCTGATCTTGGGCAGCATCCCGCCGGAGATGACGCCCTTGGCGACCAGGTCGTCGATCTTGCGCGGCGTGAGGCCGGTGAGGAGCTTGCCGTTCTTGTCGAGAACGCCCGGAGTATTGGTGAGCACGACGAGTTTTTCCGCGTGCAGGATTTCCGCGAGCTTGCCGGCGACGAGATCGGCGTTGATGTTGTAGGTCGTGCCGTCGGCGCCGGTCCCGATCGGGGCCACCACCGGAATAAAGCCGCCCTGCTCGAGCGTCGAGATGATTTCCGGGTCGATCGACTCGATTTCGCCCACCTGGCCGAGGTCGATCGTGGCGTTGTCCTTCGAGGGCAGGAGCATCTTGCGGGCGCGGATGAAAGCGCCGTCCTGTCCGGTGAGGCCCACCGCCTTGCCGCCCGCCTGGTTGATGAGCTCGACCACTTCCTTGTTCACCTGCCCGCCGAGCACCATCTCGACCACGTCCATGGTCTCGGCGTCGGTGACGCGCATGCCCTGCACGAACTCGCCCTTCTTGCCCAGGCGCGCGAGCACCTGCTCGATCTGCGGGCCGCCGCCGTGCACGACCACCGGGTTCATGCCGACGAGCTTCAGCAGCACGACGTCGCGCGCGAAGCTCGCCTTCAGATCGCCGTCGGCCATGGCGTTGCCGCCGAACTTGACCACGATCGTCCTGCCGTGGAATCGCTTGATGTAGGGCAGCGCCTCGGTGAGGATGCGCGCCTTGTCCGCCGCCTGGTGGTTCTCTCCCATGGCAGCCGATTCTAAAAGAAAAGGGGCCGGTGCTGCCGGCCCCGAACGAGCGTTGAACCGGCTTCGCAGCGCGAAGCCGGCTCGAACACGAACGGTGCGCGCGGCGCTCTCGCGTCCGCGCGAATGGTTATTGAATCGTGATGCTCCTGCGCGACGCGAGCGCTTTCTTCGGCAACAGCAGCTCCAATACCCCTTCGTGGAACTTCGCCTCGGCTTTCGCCTCGTCGAGTTCCTGCGGCAGCGCGAAACTGCGGCTCACCTTGCCGTAGGTGCGCTCAGTGTGCAGCACGCGCTCGTTCTCGGAGACTTCCTTCTCGCGCTTCACTTCCGCGCTCAGTGTCACCTGCGCGCCGTCGATCGCGATGGCGATGTCCTCCTTCTTCACGCCGGGAAGTTCCGCGGTGACGACGTAGGCGCCGTTCTTCTCGGCGACCTCCACCTTCATGCGCGGCAGCTCGGCGCGCCCCTCGAACGCCATCGGGCGAACCAAGAAGCCCTTGAACAGATCATCCACCAGCTCGTTGAACGGGTCATACCGGGTAATGTTGGCCATGATTGCCTCCATTGAAATGTCGTGAAGCTAGAATGGGGCCGGAAAGAACGCTTTCAAGCCCCCTGCCGCCACTCGCATGTCCGCGGATTTCCGTTCCCAGGTCGAGAGCCAGCGCCCTTACCTGCTGCGCTATGCCAGCATGCAGCTGCGCAACCCGGACGCGGCCGAGGATGTGGTGCAGGAGACGCTGCTTGCGGCGCTCACCGGCGAGGCGGGCTTTGCCGGGCGCTCCAACTTGCGCACCTGGCTCACCGGAATCCTCAAGCACAAGATCGTGGATTCGATCCGGCGCTCGAGCCGCGAGCGCCCCGTCGACGCGGCCGACCCGGACGCGGAGACTGGCGAATTCGACACCCTGTTCGATGAGCGCGGGCACTGGCGCGAAACGCCCGACGCATGGGAAAGCCCGGACGGGGCATTGGAGCAGAAGCAGTTTCTCGTGGCACTCGAGAAATGCCTCCACGGGCTGCCGGCCCGTACCGCGGAGGCGTTCATGATGCGCGAGCACCTGGGCCTCGACACCGGCGAGATCTGTAAGGAACTGGGCGTGACCTCGACGCACTGCTGGGTGCTCCTGTATCGGGCCCGGATGGCCCTTCGGCTGTGCCTCGAGGCGAACTGGTTCGGGGCGGCCAGGGCAAAACAGGAATGAGCATGCTTTCTTGCAAGGAAGTGACCAGGCTGGTGTCGCAGCGGCAGGATCGCGCGCTCGGGCTGGGCGAGCGCGTCGCCCTGCGCCTGCACTTCGCGATCTGCGAGGGCTGCCGCAACGTGAACCATCAAATCGACTTCCTGCGGCGCGCGATGCGCCGGCTCGCCGAGCGTGGAGAAGAAGAAAAGCGCTGAGCAGGCAGGCACCGCGCACTGCAGCCGCTGCAGGTCCTCCTTTTACTGCGGGATGCAGACCGGGGTGGAGAATTGCTGGTGCGTCAGGTTGCCGCCGATCGAGCCGACGCCCGGCCGCGGCTGCCTGTGCCGCGCCTGCCTGGAGGAAGAGCTCAAGGCTTCAAAGAACGTAGCGCGCTAGATCCTCGTTCTTCGCCAGCTCGGCGAGGCGCGCGTTCACGTAGGCGGCATCGATCGCGACCTGCTGCGCGCCGCGCCGGCCGCCTGCGAACGAAATTTCCTCGAGCAGCTTCTCCAGCACCGTGTACAGGCGGCGCGCGCCGATGTTCTCGGTTCGTTCATTCACTTCGTGCGCGATTTCGGCGATCCGCCGGATCGCCTCCGGCGCGAATTCGAGCGCCGCGCCCTCGGTCGCAAGCAGCGCCTGGTACTGCTGGATCAGGTTTGCGTCGGTCGCGGTGAGGATGCGCACAAAGTCCTCGACCCCGAGCGCGTCGAGCTCGACGCGGATCGGAAAGCGCCCTTGCAGCTCCGGGATCAGGTCCGAAGGCTTGGCAAGATGGAACGCGCCCGAGGCGATGAACAGGATGTGGTCGGTCTTCACCATGCCGTACTTGGTGGAGACCGTGGTGCCTTCGACCAGCGGCAGCAGGTCCCTCTGCACGCCCTGCCGCGAAACATCCGCGCCTGCGATTTCGGCGCGGCTCGCGATCTTGTCGATCTCGTCGAGGAACACGATGCCGTTCGACTCGACGTTGGCGAGCGCCCGCACCTTCAGGTCCTCGTCGCTCACGAGCTTCGCCGCTTCCTCGTCGGTGAGCACCTGCATCGCCTCGCGGATGCGCATCTTGCGAGTGCGGCGCCGGCCGCCGGCGAGGTTCTGGAACATTCCCTGAATCTGCGTGGTGAGCTCTTCCATTCCGGGAGGGGCGAGAATTTCCATCTGCGGGGACACCGCCGCCACTTCGATCTCGATCTCGCGCTCGTCCAGCTCACGCTCGCGCAGCTTCTTCCTGAACTTCTGGCGCGTTGCGCCGTCCTCGGCCGCGGGCTCCTGAAAACCCACGCCCCGTGCGGGCGGCAGCAGCGCTTCGAGGATACGTTCCTCCGCCGCGTCCTGCGCGCGCGTGCGCACGCGCCGGGTCGCCTGTTCGCGCGCACCCTTCACCGCGATTTCGACCAGGTCGCGGACGATCGCGTCGACGTCGCGGCCTACATAGCCGACCTCGGTGAATTTAGTCGCCTCCACCTTGACGAAGGGGGCGTCCGCAAGCCGCGCCAGCCGACGCGCGATCTCGGTCTTGCCGACGCCGGTCGGGCCGATCATCAGGATGTTCTTGGGCGTGATCTCCTGGCGCAGCGGTTCGGCGACCTGCAGCCTGCGCCAGCGGTTCCTGAGCGCGATCGCCACCGCGCGCTTGGCACGGTCCTGGCCGACGATATGCTTGTCCAGCTCGTGGACGATTTCCTGCGGCGTCATGCTGCTCATCGGCTCACTCCAGCACCTCGATCGTGCGCTGCTGGTTGGTGTAGATGCAGATGTCGGCGGCAATCGCGAGCGCGCGTTCCACGATCTCGCGGGCGGAAAGCTCGCTGTTTTCGAGCAGCGCGCGCGCAGCGGCCTGCGCATAGGGTCCGCCCGAGCCGATCGCGACGATGCCATGCTCGGGCTCGAGCACGTCGCCGATGCCGGTGATCACCAGTGAGCGCTCCCGGTCCGCGACCGCGAGCATCGCTTCCAGGCGCCTGAGAATGCGGTCGGTGCGCCAGTCCTTGGCAAGCTCGACCGCCGAGCGCATGAGATTGCCCTGGTGCTTGTCGAGCTTCGCCTCGAAGCGCTCGAAGAGCGTGAATGCGTCCGCCGTGCCGCCTGCGAACCCGGCCAGAATGCGCTCGTGATAAAGCCGCCGCACCTTGCGCGCGCCGCCCTTGATCACGACCTGGCCGAGCGTCACCTGGCCGTCGCCGCCGAGCGCGACGATTGCCCCGCGGCGAACCGACAGGATGGTCGTGCCGTGCCACTGCTCCATGAATTTGCCTTCCCGGGAAAATTCTATTTTAGACTGGCGCCCGACGCGGCCCGAGCGCGAAGAGCGCGATCCCCAGTCCGCTCAGCGTGCAGACGATCAGCGGTCCCGCCGGGAGGTCGGAAGCCAGCGAAAGCGCGAGCCCCGCCGCGTAACCGAGCGCGCCGAGCGCATAGCTGGCCGCGATCCGCCAACGCACGAAGCGGCGCGTGGCGAGCCCCGGCACGATGAGCGTGGTGAATACGAGATACAGCCCGACCAGCTGAACCGATAGCGTCACGGCGCAGGCGAACAGCAGGTAAAAGCCCGCCCGGCCGATGCGCCCGCCAAAGCCGAACCAGATCCAGAGCAGGGCGGCGTACACGAGCGCAGCAAGCGCCAGGCGCCCCGGATTCACCCACAGGATCTGGCCGATCAGCAGGTCCTTCAGGTGCTCGGAGCCGTGCGGGTTGGCTGCGAGCAGCAGGATCGCGCCGTTGGCGGCGAGGATGAACGCGACGCCGATCACCGCTTCCTGCACCTCGGGCCAGATCCTCTCGGTCCAGTTGAGGAGCAACGCGCCGCCGAGCGCGGCCGCGAGCGCCGATGCCTGGACCGCCGCGCCCTGCGGCTCGAACCCGAGCCAGTCGGCGAAGATCACGCCGAGCCCGGCGATCTGCGCCACCGCGAGGTCGATGAACACGATTCCGCGGTTGAGTACCTGGACGCCGAGCGGCACGTGCGTCGCCGTGACCAGCACTCCGGCGAGGAACGCCGGCCAGACGATGCCGAAGTCGAGCGCGGACGCGTTCATTTGGCCGCCGCAAGCAGGCGCGCGAGGGTGTCCTCGTACAGCCCGAACAGGTCCTTCGCCGCGTCCGTGCCGCCGACCGTGAATGGCACCAGCACGGAGGGGATTTTGGTGCGTTCGGCAAGCCACTCCGCGGCGCGCGGGTCGTTGTAGGCCGAGCGCACGATCGCCCTGGCCGGGTCCTGCCGGAGACTCGCCAGCAGCTCGCTCAGATGCGCAGTCGTCGGCGGCAGCCCGGGTTTCGGTTCCAGAGCTGCGACCTCGCGCATGCCGAGCCACTCGATCAGGTACGTCAGGTTCTTGTGGTAGACCACCAGCGGAAGGCCCTTGAGCGGCGCCGCCTGCTTCTCCCAGCGCGCGGTCGCATCGCGCCAGCGCTCGAGAAACGACCTTGCGCGTCCGCCGTAGTACGCGGCCTCCGCCGGATCGAGCTTCGCCATGCGTTCGCCAAGCGCCACGGCGATCCTTGCGATGTTGCGCGGGTCCAGGTGGATGTGCGGATTGCCCGCCGGGTGCACATCGCCCATCGAGCGATCGATGCGCGCCGGCTTCTCGAGCAGCGGGACATGGTTCGCCGCTTCGAAGTAGCCCGGCCGTCCAATCTGGATCTTCGGGTTGCCGGATTGCGTCTGCACTAGCGGCAGCCAGCCGATCTCGAGCTCGGCACCCGTGCACACCACGAGGTCGGCGCTCCGAGCGCGCGCAATCAGGCTGGGCCGCGCCTCGATACGATGCGGATCCTGCAGGGCGGTCGTCGCGGTGTATACGCTTGCCTTCTCGCCGCCGAGCTCCTTCGCGAGCGCGCCCCACTCCGGCGTGCAGGCGAAGATGTTGAGCGCCGCCGCCGCCGGCAGCGCCAAGACAAGCAACAGGACCGCAAGGACAAGTTTGAACCGGTTCATGACCGTGCTCCTAGAACCTGTGCGCGCCGTGCGCGCCGAGGCTGAAGATGTACTGGATGAGCGCCTGGTGGTCGGTCAACCCGAAGCGCGACTTGTCGGACGCGACCTGCAAACGGATGCGGCTGAACTCGGTCGGACTCCAGTCGAACATCAGCGTGTTCCGAGCCGCGTTGTCGCCGGTCATGAGGAGCGGAAAATCGGCCGCCGCCGGCCCGAGGCCGTTGGCGACGATGCCGTTCGCCACCGCGCCGGCATTCAATCGATCGTAGCGGTAGCCGACCCGCCAGCGCGGCATGACCTGGTACACGCCCTGCAGGTACCAGCCCGACTGCCGGCTCGTGTAGCCGCCGGTGACCGGCGCGCCGAACTGCGGGAGGGCCTGCGCCGAGTCGTCGTACGTCAGGGAGCCCGATTCGGTGCGGCGGAAGTACTCGCCCTGCAGCTTGAAATTCGTGACTGTGGAATTGCCGGCTGGCGCCCACTTCAGCACGAAATCGGCGATCCAGAGCCTGCTTCTGCCGCTGAACGACTGCGTGACCGGATTGCCGAGCGAATCGGCGTCGTCGAACGCGCGGTCGCGGGGCGACGCCCGCAAATGCGACAGGCCCGCGCGCCATGCGGTGCTTGTGCCGATGTCGCCGCCAACGTGCGCGAAGAGACTCCACGCGCCTGCGGCGTTCCTGCTGCGCACGGTAGACGGGAAGCTGCGCCCGCGGCCGAGCTCGGCACCGAGCTCGACAAAAAGGTCCGTCGGCGCCACCCACTTGAGCTGCACGCCGTCGTCGTTCAGGCGCCCGCCGAGGAACGCCTTGTAGGCGAGCGGCGCGTCCTGGAAGTCCCAGAAGTGCTGGTGGGTTTCGTTCTGGTAACCGATCGCGGAAAGGAAGCGCCCGCCCTTGAGCGTCAGGCCGTGGCCGAGCGCAAGCGTCTGAAAAAACGCCTCCTCGACCTCGACCTGGTTATCGGGGGTCAGGGCGGCGATCAACTGGCCGCGGAAGTACGGGTCGATGTTCGCCGTAACGACCAACTCCGACTCGGCGAGCTTGAAACCGCGGCTCGCGGGCGCGACTTCCCCGCCAGAGGGCGCGAATCCGCTGATCCGGTAGGTTTCCGGATCCCGCGAACTGCGCGCGGCGGTGCCCTGCAGGATCAGCGAGATCGCGGGGTTGAACGCGTTCTCGCCGCCCGGGCGCATGCCCGCCTGGGCTGCGGCAGTCTCGGCATTCGCGGCGCTTTGCTCAGCCTTCCCGGCTCGCGCCTCGGCTTCGGCGAGCCGCCTTTCCAGCGCCTGGATGCGACTTTCGTAGACTTCCCTGAGCTGCCGGATTTCCTCGCGGATCTTCGCGAGCTCCGCGTCCTGCGCGCGGACCGGAAGCGCTGCGCTCGCAGCCACGGCCAGCGCCGTGGCACACCAAACGCTGCGAAACATGAAAACACTCCTCAAAAAGGATTGCGATGCGCGCCACTCGTGGCAACGCGCGCGTGCAAATCATTTCAGAGAAGCGCTGGGGGACCTCTTGAGGCGGGAGGAAGGCGGGGCGCCGCGGCCGTCCGCAGTTCTACGCGGCGGCACGAAATATGATCTGCCGCAGCAAAAGCGACGCCGGTCGATGCGCAATCGAGCGCGCCGACAACGGTACCGAGCGCCGCGTGCAGATCGCACAAGGGCTCCCGCACGGGCTTCGAAGGATCGTCTTTCCCCGCCGCGAGAACGGCGTTCCCGGAGGCGCTCGCGCCAAGGTGCCAGATCTGGTGCCCGAGCGCCGTGTGCTGCGCGGCGAGCAACGCAACTGCGATCAGCAATCGCGCCGCGCGCGCCAGCACCATGGGTTCACTTCGCAGGGAGAGCGTCCGTCAGGCGGTCGTAGACGCCGGTCGGATCGTCCTTCAGGACCGCGATCGAGAAGCCAAGTGCGCACGCAAGCGCTTGTCCGGTTCGCATCATGGTGGCCGCGGATTCTACCCCTCGGCAAGCACCGGGGCCACATCGGTGCGGTAGGCGCGCCACGCCGACACGAGCGCCGCAACGATGCCGCCTGCGAGCGACGCGACCCGCAGCCACGCAGTGCTCGCCCGCGGCTGCCTAGAACCGCTCGATCCTCAGCGTTTCGTGCGCGCCGTAGCGGTGGCGGACTGCGCCAAGCCTCAGGCTAGACACTGCTCCAGGCCGGCGAGGAAAAGGTCCCTGGGCAGCTTCTTGCCGATGAAGATCATCACCGACTCCTTCTTCTCGCCCTTCGCCCAGGGCTTGCCGAGGTCCCCGCCCATCATCATGTGCACGCCCTGGAACACGACGCGCCTTGGGTTGCCCTTCATCCACAGCACCCCTTTGTATCGAAGAAGGTCCGGCCCATAGACCTGGATCATGCCGGAGAGGAATTGCTCGAGCTTGTCGCCGTCGAACGGCTGCGGCGACCGGAACACGAAAGACTCGACCTCGTCGTGGTGCTCGTGATGCACATCGATGAGGAATTCCGGGTCGAGCTCGAGGATCGCGTTCAGGTTGAAGCCGCGGATGTCGAGAATCTCCTCGATCGGAGCCGCGCCGAAATGCACCTTCTTCACCGCCGCGCGCGGGTTCATGTGCCGCAGGCGGTCGATGAGCTTCTGCGCCTCTTGCTCGGCGATCAGGTCGGTCTTGGAAAGCAGGATCCGGTCCGCGAAGCCGACCTGCTCCTGCGCCTCGCGAAATTCGTCGAGCTGATGCCCGGCGTGCTTCGCGTCCACCACCGTGAGAATCGAGTCGAGCAGGTAGTAATTGCCGATCTCCTCGTCGCTGAAAAAGGTCTGCGCCACCGGCCCCGGGTCGGCCATGCCGGTGGTTTCGATGATGACGCGGTCGAAGGCGAGCGCGCCCCGGTCGCGCTTGTCCCTGAGGCTGCCGAGGATGCGAATCAGGTCGCCGCGCACGGTGCAGCAGATGCAGCCGTTGTTCATCTCGACGATCTGCTCGTCGCTGCTTTCGATGATCTCGCTATCGACGCCGACCTCGCCGAACTCGTTCTCGATCACCGCAATGCGGTGGCCGTGGTCCTGCTTGAGGATGCGATTGAGCAGCGTCGTCTTGCCGGCGCCGAGGAAGCCGGTGAGGATCGTCACCGGCACCATTTTTTCCTGCTGCATGCTGGCTCCGTGAAAGAGGGCGGAATTGTACAGCGCGGAAAAAGGGGGCAGACCCCTATTTCTTTCGCTTCAACGCGCCGCGCGCCAACCGGATCTTCCTTGCAGCGGCTTCCAGCGGCTTCAGATCCTTCTCGACCACGGCCCAAACGATCCGCGGATCCGTACGCCAGTACTGGTGCGAAAGGATGTCGCGCATGCCGGCGATCTGCCGCCACGGCACGTCCGGTGCGAGCGCCGCCAAGTCGGTGCCGCCGGCCTGCGCGCCCTTCACCGCCTCGCCGATCTGGATGAGCCGGGCGATCACTGCGTCGCGCGCCATGGCGCTGCGCAGGAAGGCGCTTCTCCCCGATCGCGTGTAGGCACGTACGGCGGCGATCGCCTGCACGATGTCGATGATGTACTCGTCCGGACGGCGCGCCATCGCTCAGAGCACCCTCAGCATGTCGGCGCGCGCGCTTGCGAGCACCTCCGGCTTGAGCGAATCGGGAGTGAATACGTCCACGCTGCGGTCAAAAAGCGCCTCGAGATCCTGCTTGACGCCGACGAGATCGAGCAGCGAGCGCCCCGCCTCCAGCTCGACCAGGAAATCGAGGTCGCTCTCTGCCTGCGCCTTGCCCCGCGCCGCCGAGCCGAAGAGCGAAAGCGTCCGCGCACCGTGCGCAACTGCGATCGCGCGCAGGAGCGGCTTGCGGGCGAGCACCTGATCGCGCAGGCCGGCGAGCGGCTTTGGCACCACGGCGATCTCGAGCCCGAACCCCTCCAGCGCCTGCACGACCTTGTCGAGACGCGCGGTCGCCTTGCCGCGCTCCAGCTCGTTCAGGAACCGCACCGAGAGCCCAAGCCGCCCGGCGGCAGCGCGCGTCGACCAGCCGCGCGCCTTGCGCGCCGCGCGCACTGCGGCACCGATCCGATCAATGCCGGAGGCGTTGAGCGCCATAGTCTCATCATACTACGATCGTAGTACAATGTATCCCGATTGTATAACGTCCGGACTTTCGGCTCATCATTCGATCACCCGGTCAGCGCGCAGGAGGATCGATTGCGGGATCTTCAGGCCGAGCTCCCGGGCGGTCCTGAGATTGACCACCAATTCGTACTTCGGGTACTGCTCCACCGGCAAATCGGCGGGCTTCGCGCCCTTCAAAATCCTGTCGATGTATTTTGTGCTGTAGCGAAATGCCTCGATTACGTTGACACCGTAGGTCATGAGCAAGCCCTCGTCCGCGATCCCCGTCAGCGACGAGATCGCTGGAAGCCGCAGCCGCCGGACTTCGGCCACGATCTCACGCTGGAGTCCATGGCGAGTAGCGGACTTTACTCCTGCGGATAGGTCTGGAAACCGGCCTGGACGAAGTGACGGTCGTTGGTCAGGGCGGCCCTGATCCGGCGTTCCTTCATGACGACGAAACTTGAGCAGTCCGTGAAGGAGAAGTCCTTGTCCCGCCAGCGGAAGAACCAGTGACGCGCTTTCTCGGCGCGCGCCGGGTCAATCCACTCCCAATGAACCCGCGGGCTGCCTTCGACCTGGTCCCACCAGCGTTCGGCGGCGTCCAGACCCAGGCGAACCCGCATCAGGGTCAGCGTTTCGTCCATGACGAAGTCGCTCGAGATCAGCACACCCGCGCTGGCGAGCCATTCATCGCGGAAAGCGCGGGCCTTTGCGTGCCGCGGGTCGTTCTCATCCGCGAGCATCGTCCAGCCCGCCGTATCGACGAACAGCGCCCTCACCGCTTCCGCGCGCCGGGCGCGCCATAGAGGATCCGATCGTGATCCCTTGACGCCCGGCCGTCGCTCGATCGGCCCACCGCGCGCGCGCGGTAGATGGGGTCCTCCGCCAACGGCGCCGTCGTCTCGACGAGCCCCTCCTCGACCGGCACGATGCGGAAAGCGGGTCGGCTCCGATAGAGGACCGTGAAGCGCTCGCCGCGTCGCACGCGGCGTACGGTTTCGGGCAGCGAAGCCCGCAATTGCTTTGCGTTGATCGTCCGATCCATGGTTCAACTTGAGTTTATCTTCGAAGCGAGCCACGGTCAATCGACGCGCTCACCCCGACATGATGGCGCTCAGGCGCGCAACACCAGCAAGCCCTTCAGGTAGTCGCCCTCCGGAAAATTGAGAGCGACTGGATGGTCGGCCGCCGCGCCGAAGCGTTCGATGATCCTGGCGTCCACCCCCGCGTCGAGCGCGGCGCCGGCGACGATCGACTGGAAGAGATCTTTCGGCACCCCGCCCGAGCACGAGAAGGTCGCGAGCAGCCCGCCCGGCGCAAGCAGCTTCAGTGCGAGCAGATTGATGTCCTTGTAGGCGCGCGCCGCGTTCTTCGCCTGCGCCGCGGTGGGCGCGAACTTGGGCGGATCGAGCACCACCAGGTCGAATTTCGCGGCACGATCACGCAGCAGCCGGAGGTGCGCGAACACGTCTGCCTGCACCAGTTCGAGCCGCGCAGCGTCGAGCGGATTCGCGGCCAGGTTCTCGCGCGCGACTTCGATCGCGGGCGCCGAACTTTCCACCGCGAGCACGCGCTTCGCGCCGCCTGCGAGCGCCGCGATCGCGAATCCGCCGGTGTAGCTGAAGGCGTCGAGCACCTCGCGCCCGGTGGCGAGTGCGCGCACGCGCTGGCGGTTTTCGCGTTGATCGAGAAAGAACCCGGTCTTCTGCCCCTGCTCGACGTCGACGCGGAAGTTGAGCCCGTACTCGATGATCGGGCAGCGCCGCGCGTCGCGATTGCCGCGCGCAAAGCCCGTGCGCGGCGCGAGCCCCTCGAGCGTTCGCACTTCGGCGTCCGAGCGCTCGTAGATCGCCTCGCAGCCGGTGGCGTCGGAAAGCGCGTCGAGAATCTGCCCGCGCCAGCGCTCTGCGCCCGCGGACAGGAACTGCGCGACCAGCACATCGGCGTAGCGGTCCACCACCACGCCCGGGAGGCCGTCGGACTCGCCATGGACCAGCCGCAGCGCGTTCGTGTGCCGCGATGCCGTAAGCGCCGCGCGCAGCGCCGCTGCCTGCCTGATTCTGGCCTGAAAGAAATCGCGATCGATCGTTGCCCCGGGATCAAAGCTCCAGACCCGGGCGCGGATCTGCGATTGCGGGCTCCAGGCGGCAAGTGCCAGAGTCTCGCCGTCGGCCGAGCGCACTGCCACCGTTTCGCCGCTGTCCGGGTTACCTTCCACGCGCTCCAGCGCCCCCGAGAAGATCCAGGGATGGTGCCGCTTGAGCGACTTCTCGCGCCCGCGCTTGAGGACGATCACTTCTTCCTCGCCCGCGGATGTGCGGCGTCATAGACTTTTGCCAGCGCCTGAAAGTCCAGGTGCGTATAGACCTGCGTCGTCGAGATGCTCGAATGACCGAGCATTTCCTGCACCGCGCGCAGGTCTTGAGAGGATTGCAGCACGTGCGTGGCGAACGAATGGCGCAGCATGTGCGGGTGGATCGGCGTCACCATGCCCTGCCGTTTCGCCAGCGCCTTGAGCCTGACGTTCACCGTCGTAGGGGAAATGCGGCGGCCTCGAGCGCCGACGAACAGGGCGCGCTGTTCCGGCCGCGCGAGCCGGGCGCGCGCTTCAAGCCAGCGATTCAAGGCCTCGCGCGCCTTCGCGCCCACCGGGACGGTCCGTGTTTTACCCCCCTTGCCGGTGACGGTCACCTGCGCCTCGCGCAGATCGAGCCGCCCGTCATCGAGATCGAGCGAGACGAGTTCTGCCAGACGCAGGCCGGAGGAGTACATCAGCTCGAACATGGCGCGGTCGCGCGTAAGCTCCGGCGCGCCGCCGGGCTCCACATCGAGGAGCCGCTGCGCCTGTTCCACCGAAAGCACTTTGGGCAGCGGCCTCGGGCTTTTGGGCGCACGCACCCCCTGTACCGGATTGGCGCGAAAGCGCCGCTGGCGGGCAAGCCAGCGATACAGTCCGCGCCAAGCCGACAGCGTGAGCGCGAGCGTGCGCCCGGAAAGGCCGCGCCCATGCAGCTGCGCGACGAAGCGCCGCACCTGCGCCGTTTCGACCGAGTTCAGCCGCGCGCCGCCGGTCAGGGCAAGCAGCAGGCCGAGCGCCCGGCCATAGTTCCGGCGAGTCGCGGGAGACAGCCGGCGCTGGTGCCGAAGCGCATCGAGGTACTCCCGCACCAGGTCTTCATCGGGATGCGTGGCTGCTGCCGGATCCGCCACGCGGGTCGCCATTACAGTCTCGAGGCGAGCGCGCCCGCGACCAGCTCGCCGATGCGGCGCAGGAACAGGGTGCCCATCTCGACATAGAAACGCTGCGGATCCTCGCTGCCGAATGCAAGCAGGCCGAAGCACCGGGTCTGGCCGAGCGGAACGAGCGCAACCGATCGCACGTGATCCTGCGCCTCGCGGAACCAGGGCAGGAACGGACTGCCCGCCGCCGGACCGCACTGCGGCGCGCCCAGCGCCTCGACCGTGCCGCGCAACCCGTCCTCCACCGGTGAACCTTCCGGCGCCCCGTCAGGCAGGGTCTTGCCCCACACGCGCAGCGCAACATGCGGCACGGCGAAGTCTTCGCGCAGGTGGAAGTAGAGCGCCTGCACCGTCGAGGCAAAGTCGCGTGCCCCGAGAAGCGCCAGCGACAGGCGATGCACCTTTTCGCTGATCGCATCGTTCTCCTCGGCGAACTGGACCAGCTCGCCGAGCTTCCCTTCGAGCAGCTTCACCTTCTCGCGCAGTCCGAGCATCTGTCGCTCGCTGAGCGCGATCGCGCGTCCGCCGTGCGGGTGCGGCACCAGGATCGACTCGAGCAGCTCGGGATGCTGGTCGAAGAACTGGGGATGGGTGCGAAGGAACTGCGCGACGTCGTCTGTGTTCATCGACCTTTCCGAACGTTTCGCGGGGCGGCGCCGCCGGTCCTTGCGCCGCCGCGCATCGTTGTTGTCCCTTATACCTCGATCGTGCCGTCGAACACGGTGCGCGCGGGGCCTTTCATCCAGACGGCATTGTCGCCGCCCGCCCAGCGCACGGTCAACGTGCCGCCGCGCGTCGCGACGCTGACCGGGGAGTCGAGCAGTCCCTGCACGATACCCGAGACGGCGGCGGCGCACGCGCCGGTGCCGCAGGCGAGCGTCTCTCCCGCTCCGCGCTCGTGGACGCGAACGCGGATTGCGTGCCGATCGAGGACCTGCATGTAGCCCGCGTTCACGCGGTTCGCAAAACGCGCGTGGCGCTCGATCAGCGGCCCCTGGCTTGCCACCGGAGCGCAAGCCACGTCTGCAACCACCTGCACGGCGTGCGGATTGCCCATGGAGAGCAGGGCAAGCGCGACCCGCGATCCATTCACGTCGAGCGGCTGCAGGAGGGGGGATTCCAGCGCGGGCGGCCCCATGTTCACGCTTATTTCGCCGTCTGCCTCCAGCCGCGGCGCGATCACGCCGCCCAGCGTCTCGACCCTGATTTCGCTCTTGGCGGTCAGCCCTTTCTCATGCGCGAATTTCACGAAGCAGCGGGCGCCATTGCCGCACTGCTCGACCTCGCCGCCGTCGGCGTTGAAGATCCGGTAGCGGAAGTCGACGTCGGGCCTCGCGGGGCGTTCGACCAGCAGGACCTGGTCGCAGCCGACGCCGAAGTGCCGGTCGGCAAGGCGCCGCAGTTGCGCCGCAGAGAGCCGAAACGGCTCCTTTGTGGCGTCGATGACGACGAAATCGTTTCCCGCGCCCTCCATCTTGGTGAACGCGATTCGGGTCATGCCGCCGCCAGCATCACGCACCGTACCGGGCGAGCCGCGCCTGCACCAGCTCGCTCACCGTGAGCGCGAGCTCGAGCGCGCGCCGCCCCTCGTCGCCGCCCACCGCCGGCGCGTCGCGTTCCCTCACCGCGCGCACGAACGCCTCGGCCTGCAGGTGCAAGGCGTCGGTGCGCTCAAAGCTGCGCTCGGTCTCGACGATTCCGGCCTCGCCCATGCGGACGTAGCGCAGGCGATGCCCCTGCAGATCCGCGGAAACGTATTCGTTCGCCCGGATCACGCGCAGCTTTCTCACCGGCGACTGGCTGACGCGGCTTGCCGAGACGCTCGCCACGCATCCGTCCGCGAACTCGATCCGGGCATTGGCGATGTCGATTGCATCGGTCAGCACGCGAAAGCCGCAGGCGCTCACCTGCTCGACCGGCGCGCTCGCCAGTGCGAGCACGAGATCGAGATCGTGGATCATCAGATCGAGGACGACATTGACATCGCTGCCGCGCGGCGTGAACGGGGCCAGCCGTTCGATATCGATGAACAACGGCGGTTCGGCAGCCGCGGCGAGGGCGCGGAACGCGGGATTGAAGCGCTCCAGGTGCCCCACCTGCAGCACCATCTTTTTCGCGCGCGCAAGCTCGAGCAGTTCGTCCGCCTCCCGGACCGAGCGCGCAAGGGGTTTTTCCACCAGCACGTTCACCCCCGCTTCGAGGCAGGCGCGCACGACTTCGTAGTGCTTCTCCGTAGGTACCGCGACCGCGGCTGCCTCGATTGCGCCCAGCATCCGCCGGTAATCGGTTTCTGCGGCGCAACCCAGGTCTGCCGCGATCGCGCGTGCGCGCGACGCGTCGCTGTCGACGACGGCGACGAGTTCCACCCCTGCGCACGCGGCAAGCTTCTGCGCATGGAGCCGCCCCATGTATCCGACTCCAATCACGGCCGCGCGCAATGTTGCTTTCATTTGCTCGATGACCGTCTCAATAGAACCGCGGCTCACCCTCGGGGCGGGTCTTGAAGCGTTTGTGCATCCACAGGTACTGCTCCGGCATCTCCAGCACCTTGCGCTCGATGTATTCGTTCATCCGACGGGTGTCGGCACAGAGGTCCGCGGTGGGGAAATTGTCCCACGGCGGCTCGATCGTCAGCACGTATCCTGCGCCGCCGGGCAGCATCCGGGTCACGCACGGCAGCACTTTCGCGCCCATCAGCCGGGCGATGCGCGAGAGCCCGGGCACGGTCGCCGCCTGCACGCCAAAGAAAGGTACGAACAACGCATCGCGCGGGCCGTAGTCCTGGTCCGGAAGATAGTAGAAGGGACGCCCCTCGCGCATTCCGGCAAGGACTGCACGGATCCCCTCCTGCCGCGAAACCAGTTTGGGCTCCCCGAACCGGCTGCGCCCGTGCGCGAGCAGCTCGGCAAATTCGCGGTCCTTCTGCACCGAATACATGGACACCACATTCACTTCGCCAACGAGGCGCGCGCCGCCGATGTCGAGCCCGACGAAATGCGGCGCGAGCAAGATTGCCGGGGTGTCGCCGAGCGCCCGCAGGTGCTCGAGCCCTTCGATCCGGACCAGGCGCCGGAGGCGCTTGCGCGGCGCCCACCAGACCAAGCCGAGTTCGACGAAACTTCGGCACAAGGCGCGGAAGTGGGCGCGCGCAATTCGCTCCCGTTCGCGAGACTCCATGCGCGGGAAGCACTTCTCGAGATTGACGCGCGTGACGCGGCGCCGCTCCGGAATCAGCCAGAACAGCGCGCTCCCGAGCGCGCCGCCCACCGCGGCGATCGCGCGGAGAGGCAGAAAATGCAGGAGCCACATCAGCGCGAACACGATCCGGCTCAGATTTTCACTCCTTCACGCATTCGGTCGCACTGCGCCCCTCGGCGCCTTGTAGCGGTTGTAGCTCCAGAGGTACTGCTCCGGGCATTCGCCGATGAGCGCCTCGAGCGCGCGGTTCACACGCCGCGCCGCGCTCTCGCCCGGAAGCGCGGGCGGCAGGCGCCGGAACGAAACGACGTAGCCCGCGCCTCGCGGCAGGCGCCTGCCGTAGACGAGAAAGCAGCTTTGGCGCGCCCGTTCTACCAGCCGCGCGGCAAGCGTCATCGTATACGCGCGTTTGCCGAAAAATTCGGCCCATTCGCCCTCGCCCTCTCCCGGCACCTGGTCGGGCAGGAATCCGATCGCTTCGCCGCGCCTGAGCGCCGCGATCATCCGGCGCACGCCCGAATAGTCCGCCGCCAGGACCTTGATGTTCGGCCGTTCGCGTCCCTCGCGCATGAGCGGCTCGAGCCAGCCGGCCTTCGGCGCCCGGAACAGCACCGTGAGCGGCACATGTGTTGCGATGTACTGCGAGGTGATCTCGAAACAGCCGAGGTGCGGCGCAAGAAACAGGAGCGGCTCGCCGCGCGCGCCCGCGGCCCAGACTTCTTCCTCGCCCTCGATCCGGCGCACGAGCGCGACCACCGCGGCGTGCGGCCTGAACCACATCGCGGGAAGCTCCGCCAGCATCCTGCCGGATTCGGCGATCGCGGCGCGGCGCGTGCGCGCCTCACGGTAGCCGGCAAGCTCGAGATTCTCGCGCAAATGCCGCCGGTAGGTGGGCGAAATCCCATAGATCGCCCATCCGAGAACCCAGCCCAGCACATGCGCCAGGCGAAGCGGAATGCGCGCCGCGAGACGCATCAGAACGCGCGACATCTGGTATCCTTGCATCCCCGTTTTTCAGGCCACCCCATGAGTGAATTTCTGTTTACTTCCGAGTCGGTTTCCGAGGGGCATCCGGACAAGGTTGCGGACCAGATTTCCGACGCGGTGCTCGATGCCATTCTAGCGAAGGACCCGAAGGCGCGCGTCGCGGCCGAGACGCTGGTCAAGGACAACCTGGTGGTGCTCGCCGGCGAGATCACGACGCATGCGCGCGTGGAGTACGCCGAAGTCGCGCGCCACACGATCAAGCACATCGGCTACAACGACCCCGCGCTCGGTTTTGATGCCTCGACCTGCACGGTGCTTCTGTCGTACGGGCAGCAATCGCCCAACATCGCGCAGGGCGTGGACGAAGGCAAGGGATTGGACCTCGATCAGGGCGCCGGCGACCAGGGCCTCATGTTCGGCTACGCGTGCGACGAGACGCCGCAGCTGATGCCACTGCCGATCTACCTCGCGCACCGTCTGGTCGAGCGCCAGTCGGAGGTACGCCGCGACGGGCGCCTGCCGTGGTTGCGGCCGGACGCCAAGTCGCAGGTCACGATCCGGTACGTGAACGGCAGGCCCGACTCGATCGACAGCGTGGTGCTTTCGACCCAGCATGCGCCGGAGGTCGGGCACAAGACACTGTCCGAAGCGGTGATCGAGACGATCATCAAGCCGGTGCTGCCAAAGAACATGGTGAAGGGCGAGATCAAATTCTTCGTCAACCCGACCGGCAGTTTCGAGATCGGCGGCCCCAAGGGCGACTGCGGCCTGACCGGCCGCAAGATCATCGTCGATACCTACGGCGGCGCGGCGCCTCACGGCGGCGGCGCGTTCTCGGGCAAGGACCCATCGAAAGTCGACCGCTCCGCGGCCTATGCCGCGCGCTACGTGGCGAAGAACGTGGTCGCGGCGGGGCTCGCGAGCAAGTGCCTGGTGCACGTCGCTTATGCGATCGGCGTGGCGAAGCCGGTTTCGGTGATGGCGACCACCTATGGCACCGGCAGGATGTCGGATGATTCGCTCTCGAAGCTGGTGGCGAACAACTTCGACCTGCGCCCCAAGGCGATCATCCAGGCGCTCAATCTGCTGCGCCCGATCTACCGCAAGACCGCCGCCTACGGCCACTTCGGCCGCGAAGAACCCGAGTTCACGTGGGAAGCGACCGACAAGGCGCTGGCGCTCAAGCAGGCCGCTTAGACCGCTATTCGAACCATCTTCCGAAAGCCGGCCAGGGGCCGGCTTTTTTGTTCTTGGCGAGCATCCGAAATGGATGCATAATGGATACTCGGTGCCCGTTACCTTGACGATCAAGCAGGTTCCCAACCGCTTTGCAGAGCGCCTTCGGGCGCGCGCGGCGGCCAACCACCGCTCATTGCAGGGCGAGCTGATGGCGATGCTCGAAGCGGCGCTGGAGGCGCCCGCGAAGCTCGAACAGCCCAAAGCCGCCTATCAGCTGCGGAGAACCCGGCGCGCAAAGACTGCGGAACTGCCGATGCACGGCCGCAGGCTGACGTTGGCGGAGCTCTGGGAGCTGTCGAAGAGGATCGGGCCGCCCTCGAAGAGCGAATCGACCGCGATCATCCGCAAGATGCGCGATGAGCGTTACGGTCGTTGACGCGTCCGCGGTCGCCGCAGTCGTCTTCGAGGAGCCGGAGGCGGCGCCGCTCGTGACGGCGGTCCGCGGGAAACTCCTCGCACCGTCGTTGATCCGCTACGAGCTCGCCAACCTTTGCCTCACCAAGCTGCGGCGGGCTTCCGCCGATGCCGCCGTTACGCTCAAACGCTATCGGCTGCTGCGCGATCTCGACTTGCGCACCACCGAACCGGATTGGGACGCACTGCCCGAACTGGCCGGGCACTGGGGCCTGAGCGCCTACGACGCTGCCTACCTCGACGTGGCGTTGCGCGAGCGCCTGCCGCTCGTTACCCTCGACGCGCGCCTCGCCAGGGTCTACCAGCAAGTGAAGCGCGCCTGACGCTGACTCCTGATGACATCCGATACCGTGCTCGATGTTCAGAAGTTCCTCTTTGCAGCGGTCAAAGACGCGCGGCGCAAGGCCACCGAAGCCAGACGGGAGGCGTCGGAGCGCCGGCAGCGCATTGGCGCAGAGATCGAGGCTGCCATCCTCGGCCCTTCGTCGGGGGCGGTGGCGGCGCAGGCGGTCTTGGGCTAGAATTCTCTTCGCTGAGGGGCGTTGCGTCCCCCGATCGAACCTTTCGGGGGTCAGGCTCAGCGAAATCAACGGCGCTCGCACTGGAAACGGTGCGGGCGCTTTGCTTTTTGGGGGCCCCGCGAAACAATCAAGGAGCCATGGACATGAACGCACCCAACCCGAAATTCACCGACTACCGCGTCGCCGACCTCGCGCTCGCCGGCTGGGGACGCAAGGAAATGGCAATTGCCGAATCCGAGATGCCGGCGCTGATGGCGATCCGCGAGGAGTACGCCGCCGCGAAGCCGCTCAAAGGCGCGCGAATCGCCGGCTCGCTTCACATGACGATCCAGACCGCGGTGCTGATCGAAACGCTGCAGGCGCTCGGCGCGGAAGTGCGCTGGGCCTCGTGCAACATCTTCTCGACGCAGGACCATGCGGCCGCGGCGATCGCGGCGGGCGGCACGCCCGTCTTCGCCTACAAGGGCGAATCGCTCGACGAGTACTGGGAGTTCACCCACCGCATCTTCGAGTTCGGCGAGCAGGGCCCGAATATGATCCTCGATGACGGCGGCGATGCGACGCTGCTCGTCCATCTCGGGTCGCGCGCGGAAAAGGATGCCTCCGCGATCGCCGCGCCGACGAGCGAGGAAGAGACTTCTCTCTTCGCCTCGATCCGCAAGCGCCTCGCCGCGAAAGCGGGCTGGTATTCGAAGATGGCGCAGGGCATCCAGGGCGTGACCGAGGAAACCACGACCGGCGTGCACCGCCTCTACCAGATGGCGAAGGAAGGCCGGCTCCTGTTCCCGGCCATCAACGTCAACGACTCGGTGACCAAGTCCAAGTTCGACAACATCTACGGCTGCCGCGAGTCGCTGGTGGACGGCATCAAGCGCGCGACCAACGTGATGGTCGCGGGCAAGGTCGCCGTCGTCTGCGGCTACGGCGAAGTCGGCAAAGGCTCGGCGCAGGCGCTGCGCGGGTTGCAGGCGCAGGTGTGGGTGACCGAGATCGACCCGATCTGCGCGCTGCAGGCGGCGATGGAGGGCTACAAGGTCGTCACGATGGATTATGCAGCAGACAAGGCCGACATCTTCATCACCGCGACCGGCAACTACCGCGTGATCACCCGCGGGCACATGCAGCGCATGAAGAACAATGCGATCGTGTGCAATATCGGCCACTTCGACAACGAGATCGACATCGCGAGCCTGAAAAACTGCAGGTGGGAGAACATCAAGCCGCAGGTGGACCATGTCATTTTCCCCGATGGCAAGCGGCTCATCCTCCTGGCCGAAGGGCGGCTCGTGAACCTCGGCTGCGCCACCGGGCACCCGTCGTTCGTGATGAGCTCGTCGTTTGCCAACCAGGTGCTGGCGCAGATCGAGCTCTTCAATAATACGTCGAAGTACCGGGTCGGCGTGTACATCCTTCCCAAGGCGCTGGACGAGAAGGTGGCGCGGCTGCAGCTCGCGAAGCTCGGCGCGATGCTCACGGAGCTGAGCGATGAGCAGGCGCGCTACATCGGCGTGCCGAAGGCAGGGCCCTACAAGTCCGAGCATTACCGCTACTGACCCGGCAACGGGGTGCCGGGTGGATCTGAACGCGAAACTGCTCGACCCGCGGCACGCGGTGCTGCTCTATGGCACTACCCCGCCGCGCGCCGGGTCGACCGAGGATGCGGTGCGTTCGGTGGTGGTCAAGCTGGTCGAGCGGCTCGCGCGCCTGCCAATCGACGGCGTCGTGGTCTACGACATCCAGGACGAATCCGGACGCATCACCGCGCCGCGGCCGTTTGCGTTCACCGGAACGATCGATCCGCGCGAGTATTCGCGGCTGCTTGCGCAACTGACGGGAAAACCGGCGATCAATTACAAGTGCGTCGGCACGATGGACGAGGCGGCGTGGGGCGACTGGCTCGCCGAGGCTGCGCGTGATTACGGCATCGGGTTCCTGTCGATCGTCGGCCGGCCCGCCTCCGGCGCAGGCTACCCACTGCCACTGTCGCGGGCGATCCGGCTTGCCGCCGAGCACCGCGGGCGCTTCAGCGTCGGCGGCGTGGTAATCGCCGAGCGCCATACGGAGGAGCGCAGCGAAGCGGCGCGCATGCTGGCGAAAAGCCTGCAGGGTTGCGCCTACTTCATCTCGCAGACCGTGTACCACGCACACGCGACCGAACGGCTGCTGCGCGATTACCTGCGCGACTGCCGCGGCGCCGGCGTCGAGCCGCGCCGTATGATCCTCACCTTTTCTCCGGCAGGCAGGGAAAAGACCCTGGATTTTCTTCAGTGGCTGGGAGTCAAGGTACCCGTGGAGACCGCCCGCGCGATCCTCGGCGCCGCGAGCCCGCTCGCCAAGTCGATCGAGATCTGCCGCGGCAACCTGCGCCGCATCCTCGAGCACGACTACCTGGGCGGGATCCCGCTCGGCATCAACGTGGAAAGCGTATCGATCAACAAAGATGAGATCGATGCCTCGGTCGACCTGTTCCACGCCTTGAAGGAAATCCTGGACGAGCATGTAGCGGGATAAGGGGGCGCGGCCGGCGCTGCGGCGGCGAATTTGACTTCGTCCCGAGCGCCTCGTATAAGGCGTAGGGCACAGGAAGTCGAACCGTTCTGGCCGAAGCGCAACTCGTGAACTCCGATGTCTCAGCGTTTTCTCAGCGCATAGGCAGCAGCGCCCGCCGGCGCGGCGCCTGCGGCAGCCGTGTGAGCCCGCCATGATGTTCGGCCGCTACCGGGTGCTAGGGGAACTCGGACGCGGTGCGATCGGGACCGTTTATCGCGCCCTGGATCCGCTGATCGAGCGCGAGGTCGCCGTGAAAGCGTTGAACCAGAACCTCCCCGACGACATCGCCGGGGAGGTGCGCGTGCGGTTCCTGCGCGAGGCGAAATCCGCCGGCCGTCTGAACCACGTCAACATCGTCGCGATCTACGACGTCGGCGAGCAGGACGGCGTCGCGTACATCGCGATGGAGCTGCTCGAAGGCCGCACGCTGCTGGAGATGCTCCGCGATCCGGACCGGCTGCCGCTGCAGAGGAGCGCCGACATCGCGGCGCAGGTCGCGGAGGGCCTGGAACACGCGCACAACTTCGCGATCGTGCACCGTGACGTCAAACCCGCCAACATCGTGGTGTCGCCGTCCGGGCGCGCAAAGCTGACGGACTTCGGCGTCGCGTACATGCCGTCTTCGTCCATGACCAACGCCGGGCAGGCGCTCGGCTCGCCCAAGTACATGTCGCCGGAACAGGTGCTCGGGCTGCCGATCGATCCACGGTCGGACATTTTTTCACTCGGCGTCGTGTTCTACGAGATGCTGACGCGCCGCACGCCGTTCGAGCAGCCCGGCGACACGAACATCTACCCGCTGCTGCACCGGATCGCGGGCGAGAACCATCGGCCGGCCTCCCATCTGGACCCCACGATCCCGCGCGTTTTCGACGTGATCCTGAACCGGGCGCTCGCCAAGAAACCCGGAGACCGCTACCAGCGCGCGGCTGAAATGGCGAGGGACCTGCGCAAGGTCATCGAGTCGCTTGCCGCAGGCATCGTCGCATCGGAGGAAACGATTCCGGCGGGCCGCGCGCCGTGGCGCTCCGACCCCGCCGTGCTGAGCCCGACGACCAGTTTCACGCTGCCGCAGGCTGCGCCCGCGGGTGAGCGCCCGCAGGCCCAGCTCATCGCCGATCTGGAAGATTTTGCCAAGACCTATGAAAAGACGGAGCAGGAGCGCCTGAAGGTCGAGGAGCAAGCAAGCCGCCGCAAGCAGGACGAGCTGCAGCGTTGGGCGCAGGAGCAGGCCAAGGCCCGCGAGGAGTTCGCGCGCCAACAGGAGGCCATCGCGCGCGGCGGGGAAAACACCCGCAGCAGCGCCGCCTTGGAGCTGCTCAGGAAGCGGTCCACGCAGCGCCCCGCACCGGAGGTCAAGACAGGACGCGCGGAGGCTGTCGCCCACATCGACGAGCGCCTGCGCGCGGCGTTTCATTACCTGTCCGAGTTTGCGCGCGAACTGAACACGGCGCACCCGGAGACCGACCGCCCGTACGGCATGGTCTACCTCGCCGAAGCGCCGCGCGCCATCTTGTCGGACGGGTTCACCGACTACCGGACCCAGGAGGTCGACGATAAGCCGCGCTTTGCCTACGTCACGTTCAAGTACAAGTTCAACGCCACGGAACCCGTGACCATCTCGCTCCAGGGACCCGAGATCGAGCGCTTCCGCGAGCGGCTGGACGCGCTCGGCAGCAAGTACAAGTATTCCGGGCGCATGAGCGATCTGAGCGGCAGCTCGCACGCATCATTTGCGGTCAGCGGCCCGTTTCCGTGCAAAGCGACCATCCGCGGCGACTACGAGGAGCTGGCCTTCGTCGTGGAGCTGGAAAACGTGAGGCGTCACGGCATGTACCGCGTTCGTCTGCCACTCGATGAATTCACCCACGACGTGCTGGATGAACTCGGGACCTACGTGCTCGGAGCCGATGACGCGTTCGAGGCGCGGCTGCACGACTTCTGAGCGTCGCGCGCGCGCCGCTGGTGTCACGGATCGCGCAACGGCTACGCCTTCAGGCGGCGCGTTTCTTGCGCTGTGCGTCCCTGGCATGCATCTGCGAGTACGCTCCGTGCGCCGCCGCTTCCGCGTCGCCCACGTGCACCGGCAGGCCCATGTCGGAGAGCACCGAGCCGAGCGCCGCAAGGCACAGCATCACGTTGTCCGGGCGGCACGAATAGCCCATCAGGCCGAAACGCCAGACCTTGCCCTTGAGCGGCCCTAGGCCGGCGCCGATCTCGAGGCTGAACTCGCCGAGCAGGGTCTTCCTCACTTCGGCCTCGTCCACGCCCTCGGGACAGAGCACCGCGTTCATCTGCGGAAGCTGGTGTTTTTCCGCCACCAGGAATTTCAGGCCCATCGACTCGAGGCCCGCCTTGAGCGCGAGGTAATGGCGGTGGTGCCGCGCCCAGCAGTTCTCCAGCCCCTCCTCGCGGATGAGCAGCAGCGCCTCGTGCAGCGCAAACAGGGAATTCGTCGGCGCAGTGTGGTGGTAGGTCCTGGTCGTCGCGCCCCAGTAGCCGAGCAGCAGGTTCATGTCCATGAACCAGCTGTGAATCCGGTCTTTGCGCTTCTTGACGTGCTCGACCACGCGGTCGGAAAACGAGACCGGGGAGAGCCCCGGCGTGCACGACAGGCACTTCTGGCTCGCCGAGTAGATCGCGTCGATCTCCCACTCGTCCACCTTCACCGCAGTGCCGGCGAGCGAAGTGACTGCGTCCACGATCACCAGCGCACCGCGCTGGTGCGCGATCTCGGTGAGGAGCTTCGCATCCGACTGGCAGCCGGTCGAGGTTTCGGCGTGCACG